>JAWUXZ010000036.1:0-10600 GCA_034111085.1 Dinoroseobacter sp. | reverse complement strand
GATCTACAAGCACGGTCCAGTCGGGCGGAGTAGGCCACGGCTGGCGCGTCTCGGGCACCGTTTCGCGCAGGAAGTCGAAGCCTTGGCGGTGCATCAACTCAAACGCAGAGACCGTGCCGCCCGCGATATCGCCCGCAAGCGACAGCAATTCCAACGCGGCGCGCGGGCTCTTGACGGCAAACAGTGCCACGCCCGTGGAGGCAGGGCGCGGCGACAAGCGCAAAGCGGCAGCGGTGATGATGCCAAGGCTGCCCTCGGCCCCGATCAGCAGGTGGCGCATATCATAACCGGTGTTGTTTTTGCGCAGACGGGTGAGCGTGTTCATCACCTCGCCGTTTGGCATCACCGCTTCGACACCGAGACACAGATCGCGCGCATTGCCGTAGCGCAGTACGTTAACGCCGCCTGCATTCGTCGACAGCACACCACCGATCCGGGCCGAGCCTTCGGAAGCCAGCGACAGCGGGAACAGACGGCTTACACCCTCGGCGGCACTTTGGACGTCCGCTAGGATCACGCCTGCCTCGGCCACCAACACGTTCTCGTCGGCATGCACGGCGCGGATCTTGTTCATACGGTGCAGCGATAGGATCACAGGGCGCGGTAAGTCTTGCGCGATTTGGCCGCCAACAAGCCCGGTGCCGCCAGAATAGGGCACAACGGCGACGCGTCCGGCGTGGGCCGCGGCCATGATCTGGGCAACCTCAGTGGTGCTCGACGGGGCAACCAGCAGACCGCCGCCCGAGGCATAACGCCCGCGCGGTTCTTCGAGGTAACTGGCGGTGAGCGCCGGAAAGGCGGCGGGCGGCAGCTCAAGGGATGCAGCAAACGCATCATCGGCAGGGATCAAGTTGGTCATGTCGCTGAGGTGCCGGATTGTGCGGCTTCCTGCAAGTTAAACTGCATAGCGCACCCCCGCAGGCCCAAGAACGCGGACCCTCGGGCGATCGGGCGATCGGGCAAGGTCCGCAAGGACACTTCCGTGTAGCTGTTGCCAGCAACCTCAATTGCGAACGCGTCGGACTTGCCCGCAAGAAACCGGTCCAGTCCAAATTGATTGAACCAGCGCACAGGGGCCATTACCACGTGATCGGCGGGACGGGTTCCGCCTCCCCAACCGCGCAGCACATGCGGGATGCGTGGATCGGGACTGCTGGTGAAATGAAAGCCGCGGGCGTTGTTCATCGTCACGACCGAAGGAATGTGGTCTGGGTTGTCCAAAAAATCGGTGTAGTCGGTACCGATGCAATGGGACGCACAGCGGTCTTGAGCGGGCGCGGCAGTGACGCTAAGCGCGATCGCAAGGCAGGCGAGTAAAATGCGCATCATGATCCTTCTGTTGCCAGTAAGGATAGATCGCGCGGGGCCTAAGTCACCCGTAAACCTGATCGAGCGGCGCACGCCCGCGTCTGTCATGGCGCAAAGCTGCGTAAAGAACGTGGTTGCGCCATCTTCCATCGATTTGAAGATAACTTTGCGCAACGCCCTCGTATTTGAACCCGGCTTTTTCAAGCACCCCGCGCGAGGCGGCGTTCTCAGGAAGGCACGCAGCCTCAAGCCGTGACATCTCCATCTTGGTGAACGCGTGATGGGTCAAGGCCGCAATTGCCTCGGTCATAAAGCCGGTGCGCGCGAACGGCTCGCCTATCCAGTAGCCCAGCGTGCCCGATTGAGCGGGACCGCGCCGCATATTGTCCAGCGTGATCGCACCGACGAGGGTCGAGTCTTCGCGCCGTACAATAAAAAACGGATAGGCGGTTTCGGATTTGATCGATCGACCCGCCCAATAGACCCGGTTGGTGAAGCTTTTTCGGCTTAGGTGGTCCACTGCCCAGGTCGGTTCCCACGGCGTCAGGAATTTGGCTGATGCCTCGCGTAGTGCCACCCATGGGCGGTAATCGGCATGCACAGGAGGACGCAGCGTCAAGCGCTCTGTGTCGATCCGTACGGTCCGTTTGGGTCCGAACATCAGGCTGCCAGACGCTCCTGCAAGGTGGCGAGCGACGGCGCGTCATCCGCAGGGCCGTAAAGTGCCAGCGCCGAGTTGCCTTGGCACAGCTGTTTGCCGAATGCACGGATGTCGGCGGTGGTGGCCTTCTCAATCCGGGCAACGGTCTCGACCAAATCAGGCACCCGATTCCAGATACCGACCATGCGCGCGAGGCGTTCGGCGCGGCTGGAGGGCGACTCGAGGCCCATCACAAGACCCGCTTTCAGCTGCGCACGGGCGCGATTAACCTCTGCGTCAGACATATCCTCGGCGGCGCGGGCCAACTCGCTTGCCATCAAACCCGACAGATCCGCAATCTGGCTAGCAGACGTGCCCGCATAGATCGTGGTCAGGCCCGTCTCCGCATAAGCGCTTGCTTGGGCGAAAATCGAATAACACAGGCCGCGCTTTTCGCGCAATTCCTGGAACAGACGCGAGGACATACCGCCGCCAAGTGCTGTGGCGAAAATCTGTCCGGTATAGACATCGGGATCCATGTAGCCGGGGCTTGGCATGGCGAAGGCGAAATGCACCTGCTCTAGCGGCTTAATCTCACGGTGCTCACCGCCGGTGAAGCTCGCTTGCGGGGCGGGCGTATCGGGGCGCGCTTGCAAGCCGCCAAACAGCGTCTCAGCCAATTTCATAATCTCGTCATGATCCACAGCACCCGCCGCAGATAGGATCATCTGGCCCGGCCCGTAATGTTGCTTCACGAACCCTGCCAGATCGGATTTATCGAAGCTCCGTACGCGCTCTTCGGCACCAAGAATCGTGCGCCCGAGCGGTTGATCCTCGTAGCAGCGTTCCTGCAACCAATCGAAGATCACATCATCGGGCGTATCAAGGGCTTGGCCGATCTCTTGCAAGATCACGCCGCGCTCGACCTCAATCTCTTCCTCGTCAAACACCGGATTGAGCAGAATATCCGCAATCACGTCCATCGCCAGCGGCACATCATCTTTCAGAACACGCGCGTAATAGGCCGTAACCTCGCGCGAGGTGTAGGCGTTGATATAGCCGCCCACATCTTCGATTTCTTCAGCGATTTGCACGGCTGAGCGCGTGTCGGTGCCTTTGAAGGCCATGTGTTCAAGGAAATGCGCGATCCCGTTTTGGGGCGCTGTCTCGTGTCGTCCGCCTGCCAGAACCCAGACGCCGATAGCGGCAGAACCGAGGCTTGGCATGGTCTCAGTGACGATGCGAAATCCGTTAGGGAGTGTGTCGATGCGAGGGCTCAAGCGGTACGGCTTTCTCGAATATAAGCTTCAATGGCGGCCAGATCATTGGCGATCTCGGTCACGCGTTCGGGACGTTCATAAAGCGTTTCCATATGGGGGGGAAGGGGTGGATGCACGCCAGAGGCGGCCTCGACCGCTGCGGGGAATTTCGCAGGGTGCGCGGTGGCCAGCGTGATCATCGGCGTTGCGGGATCCGCCATGTCGCGCGCAACCTTGACGCCAATGGCGGTGTGCGGGCAAAGCAGCTCGCCGTTTTCTTGCAGCGATTGCGTAATCTCGGTGCTGGTCTCAACTTCACTTGCGCGCCCCGAGGTGTAGGTTTCACGCAACGCTTGCAGCGCGCCTTGGGAGACGGTGAAGCCACCTTGGGTTTTCAATTCGTCCATCAATTGCGCCACCGCAGCGCCGTCGCGGTCATATGCGTCAAACAGCGCGCGCTCGAAGTTTGAGCTGACTTGGATATCCATCGAGGGACTGATCGACGGATACACCTCGCTGGTGCGGTATTCGCCGGTGCTGAGGCAGCGGTGCAGAATGTCGTTCTGGTTTGTCGCAACCACCAGCTTGTCGATGGGCAGGCCCATACGCTTGGCGATTTGACCCGCGAAAATGTCGCCAAAATTCCCGGTTGGGACGCAGAAGCTAACCGGGCGGTCGGGCGCGCCAAGGGTTGTGGCAGCTGAGAAGTAATAGACGACTTGGGCCAGCACCCTGCCCCAGTTGATCGAGTTCACGCCTGCGAGGCCAACCTCGTCGCGGAACTCAAAATCGTTGAACATGTCTTTGAGGCGCGCTTGGCAATCGTCAAAATGGCCGTGCAGCGCGAGGGTTCGCACATTGGCCTCGGTCGGCGTGGTCATCTGGCGGCGCTGGACTTCTGACACACGCCCGTGCGGGTACATAATGAAGACATCGACCGCGTCGAGCCCGCGAAACGCTTCAATCGCAGCGGATCCGGTATCGCCTGAGGTCGCACCCACAATGGTGATCCGAGTGCCGCGCCGGGTCAGTTCGCGTTGGAACAGTCGCCCGATGATCTGCATGGCGAAGTCTTTGAAGGCCAGCGTGGGGCCATGAAACAGCTCCAGCAAAAACTGGTTCGGCGCGATTTGCTTCAGGGGCGCGCGCGCTGGATGGGTGAAGCCTGCATAGGCGGCCTCAATATCTTCGCGGAACTCGGCATCGGTAAAGCTGTCGCCAAGAAAGGGACGCATGACGCGGAAGGCGATCTCCTCATACGGCATCCCGGCCATGGCACGGATGTCCTCGGCGCTGAACTGAGGCACCTCGGCGGGCACATACAGACCACCATCGCGGGCAAGCCCGGTCAACATCGCCTCGTGAAATGCAAGCTCAGGGGCGGACCCACGGGTAGAGACATAGCGCATCGTTCAGGGCCTTTGGATCACGGGACGGCGCTGCCGCCAGAGAAAATATCCAGTCATCAAAACCCAGACAACGGCAAGGCCGAACCAGGTGACGACATACTCAAGGTGATTATTCGCAATTCCGGCGCTGTCCACAGGCAATGGCGTCACCGGACTGTCCGTTTCCGTCGTGGTTCGCGCAACAACGAGAATTTCTTCGGTTTTCAGGTTGGCGGCCATCGCAGGCAAGTTTCGTGCAAACCAGATATTGGCGGTCAGGTCAGGATCAGGCGTGAAGCCGTCCGTCTCGTCGGGCCAGAGCAGATTGCCGGTGATAACCGCCTCGATCGATGGGCGGGCCGCGGCTTTGTCGGTTTGTAGGATGAAACCACGGTCGACGAGAATCCTGCGCCCGTCTTCGGTTTGGAACGCAGCAATCACGCGGTAGCCGGGACCGATCCCTTTGAGGCTGGTCAGAACGTCGATCTCGCTGTCGGTGAAGCTACCTGCAACTTGAACGGGGAGGTATTCATCGGCGGCCTCAGTCGCAGTCGCCGGCAGAGCCACCGGAGCGTCACCAATCCGCGCGTCGATCTGAGCGATCACGCTCTCTTTCCAGTTCAGGCGCTGCAACTGCCAAATCCCGAGGCTGACCAAAACGGCCGTCCCGACGATCCCGAAGATCAGGGGTATTACAATTCGCATAAAGACCGCTCCAAGATGAAAGGGCGCAAGCCAAGCCCGCGCCCTTTCGTCGTTCTCAAAATATCCTCGCCGAAGGCAAGCGTCTCAGATCAGGCGCCCCACACGTAGATGGAGGCAAACAGGAATAACCACACCACATCCACGAAGTGCCAGTACCAAGCGGCGGCCTCGAACCCGATATGCTTTTCGGCGGTGAAATGACCGCGGCGCACCCGCAGATAGCAGATGAACAAGAAGATCGTGCCAATGATCACATGCGCGCCGTGAAAGCCCGTCGCCATAAAGAAGTTGGCACCATAGATGTTGCCTGAAAAGCCGAAGCCTGCATGGGCGTATTCATAGGCTTGGAAGACAGTGAAGATGACGCCGAGGCCAACAGCCAGCAGCAGGCCGGACTTCATGTCTTCTCTGTTCTCGTCATGGACCAGCGCGTGGTGTGCCCATGTGGCCGCCGCACCTGAGCACAGCAGGATCAGGGTGTTGATCAAAGGCAGGTGCCACGGGTCAAACGTCTCGATCCCAACGGGGGGCCAGACGCCATCAATCGCGGGCGACAGTGGACCCATGGGATACATGGCGTGCTTAAAGAAGGACCAGAACCATGCCGCGAAGAACATAACTTCGGACATGATAAAGAAGATGAACCCGTAGCGCAGACCGATGCGCACAACGGGTGTGTGATCACCTGTTTGGCTTTCATGCACAATCTCCGACCACCAGCCGAACATGGTCATCAACACACCGGCTAAACCGATGAGGAACATGTACGGCCCGTTTCCATGCATCCACAGCACTGCGCCGAAGAGCATGATGAAACCGCTTGCAGCCCCTATGAAGGGCCAAGCCGAGGGCGGCAAGATGTGGTAGTCGTGGTTCTTTGCATGGGCCATGTCGTCGTCCTCGGGGCTCAGTTAAGGCTGGTCTGGGGCTGGATCGCAAGCGATGCGGTCTCTTCCGGCAGATCGATTTCGTAGAAAGTGTATGACAGGGTAATATGCGGAATACCTGCGGCATCTGCATCATCGACGATCTCGGGGTCAACGAAGAAGGTCACGGGCATTAATACGCGCTCGCCGGGTTGCAGCACCTGCTCTTCAAAGCAGAAGCAGTCGATCTTGACAAAAAAGCCACCTGCCGAGAACGGAGCCACGTTATAAGCAGCGGACCCGGCAACGGGCCTGTCGGTCGGGTTATAGGCCTCGTAGAACGCAAGACCGGTCTCGCCGATGCGGACCTCCATCTCACGCACTTCGGGGCGGAACTCCCATGGCATATCACGCTCGAGGCTGGCATCGAACTTGATGGTGATCGTGCGCTCAAGGATCAGATCGGATCCGCTTTCGGCATAACCGGTTGTGCCGCCGTATCCCGTCACGCGGCAGAACAAATCATAAAGCGGCACGGAGGCAAAACCAAGTGCGCCCATGAATGCAACAACGCCAACAAGCTTGCTTGCGGTTTTCAGTTTTGGATCGAGTTTCTCTAACATGGTCTAGTTACCCTCTACGCGGTCAGCCAATGCGGGACGGGGCGCATGGTCGAAGCCTTCAATCGGGCCGGTGGTCGAGATCTTGGCGATCGACAAGCCGAACACAACCGCGATGAAGCTTATCAGGGTAAGTGCAACGCCAATGTTACGACCCGAGCGGCGCTCGTGAATTTCGTGGGTTTTGCCAAATGCCATGGATCAACTCCCTACCAATGGGGACCAGAGGCCCGCACGCATCGCCAAGCCTTCAATCATCAGCACACCGAAATGCACAAACAGATAGAGCAGCGAGAATCGGAACACTTTCTTCTCAACCGCGTAGTCGTCGGCTTCGGCTTGCACCTCATCGCGACGCCAGATGTCCCAAGCGCCTTTCAGGAAGATCGCGTTCAGAGCAACGGCGGCGGCCAAGTAAAGCGGACCAGCAATCGGTGTCAGCGCAAGGCCCAGCGCCACAGGCACCAGCAAGATCGTATAGATCAGGATATGATTGCGTGTCACTTTGCGCCCGTGGGTCACGGTCAGCATCGGCACATCGGCCTTGTGGTAATCAGACTTCATGAACAGCGCCAGCGCCCAGAAATGCGGCGGCGTCCACATGAAGATCAGGCCAAACATCAAGACCGCTTCGACTGAAATGCTACCAGTTGCGGCGACCCAACCGATCAGCGGCGGGAACGCACCAGCAGCGCCACCAATAACGATGTTTTGGGGCGTCCAGCGCTTGAGCCACATGGTATAAATCACGGCGTAGAAGAAGATGGTGAAGGCAAGCAGGAACGCAGCCAGCGTGTTGGTCGCCAGCCATAGCATCACGACCGACAGACCCGACAGGCCCAGACCAATCGCCAGCGCCTCGCCACCCGTCACTTTACCCGACGGAATAGGACGCTTGGCCGTGCGCTTCATCACGCGGTCGATGTCTTCGTCCCACCACATGTTCAAAGCACCCGAGGCCCCTGCCCCGACGGCGATGAACAAAATCGCAGCAAAACCGATCATTGGATGCACGGACACTGGGGCCACGAGCATGCCAACAAAGGCCGTAAACACCACCAGCGACATCACGCGCGGTTTGAGCAGTGCGAAATAGTCGCCAAACTCGGCTTCCGCCTCAAGGGCGATGGGCTGGCTTGTGTAGCTTGCGTCGCTCATTTGTATTCGTCTCCGGTGGGGCCGGGTTTCAGGCGGGTGTCAGAACTAGCCTAGTTGGCGGCCAGCTGGACATTTGATTGCGCGGGCGCGATGCCGCCAAACACTTCGATGGTCTCGGCAAGCCATGCCTCATACGCCTCTTCGCTGACGACTTTGACAACGATCGGCATGTAGGCGTGGTCTTTGCCGCACAGCTCGGAACACTGGCCAAAATAAACGCCCTGGCGGTCAGCTTTGAACCACAACTCGGCCAAGCGACCTGGGATGCCGTCCTGCTTCACACCAAACGCCGGGATGGTCCAAGAATGGATCACATCAGCGCCAGTTACCTGCACCACGATGGTTTTATTCACGGGCACAACCATCGCCATGTCTGTGGCCAGCAAGTAGTCCGACTGCGCGTAGCCAAATTCTTCCAGCTCGTCGCGCTGAAGCATAAACGCCTCAAAGGACAGCTCGTGCTGGGGATACTCATAGCCCCAATACCACTGATAACCTGTAGCTTTGATGGTCACATCAGCCGCCGGGATCTCTTGTTGCTTGAACAAGATCGGCAGCGAGAACGCCCCGATAAACACGAGGATCACGATAGGCACGACCGTCCAAGTGATCTCGATCGGAGTGTTATGCGTGAAACGGGAGGCGGTTTTGTTGACCTTAGAGTTGAACTTGATCGCGCACCAGATCAGCAGACCGGTCACAAACAGCGTGATGATCGTGATGATCACCAGCAAGAAGTTATCGAGCCAGTGAATATCGCGCGCAAGCTCGGTCGCGGCGGGCTGAAAGTTGATCCCACCCGGCACCGGACGACCAACGATCTCAAGATCGCCAATCGGCTGCGCCGACACTGCGGACCCAAGGCCCAAGAAAGCTACGTTCATCGAGGCCAGCGCCCCGGCGACCCGGTTGGTCAAAGCCATTTCGTCATCCTGTTCGCTGTTCAGCAGCGTTTGCGCACCCATGCGCAAGCCAGCCGTTGTGTCTTGAGCTTCATGTTCCATATTAGGGGAGGTGAGACAAGCGTAGCCCCCTGCGCTTTTCCGTCGCTATTTGACCCAGATCAAGGACCGCCGCCATGACAGACGCCCCTTTCCGACCCTTCGACACACACCTCGATGCCGATGCCGCCTTGCAGGTGCTGCGCGGCGCTTTGGCCGGAGCCGATGATGGCGAGTTGTTTCTGGAACGCTCGCGCTCGGAATCGATTGTGCTGGATGACGGGCGGATCAAGAACGCCAGCTATGACGCGTCCGAAGGGTTCGGCCTGCGTGCTGTGCGCGGCGAGACATCAGGTTATGCGCACTCGACGGAGATCAGCGAGGCCGCGATTAAGCGTGCAGCCGAGACCGCGCGGCTGGCGGTCGGCGATGGCGGCGGTGTGTTGGCCCAAGCCCCGCAAGGCACCAATGTGCGGCTATATACCGACGCCGATCCGATGGCCGACGCCACCTTTGGCGTGAAAATCGAGACCCTGAAAGAGATCGACGCCTATGCGCGCGGCCTTGATCCGAGGGTTGTGCAGGTCAGCGCCTCGATGGCTGCGTCTATTCAGGAGGTAGAGATTCTGCGCCCCGAAGGTGGTGTGACCCGTGATGTGCGCCCGCTGACACGGTTGAACATCTCTATTATTGTGGAACAGGGCGGACGGCGTGAAACCGGCAGCTCGGGGGGCGGTGGACGCTACGGGTTGGCGACTTTGCTGCCGCGTGAAAACTGGGAGGCCGTGGCGCGAGAGGCGTTGCGAATCGCTGTCGTAAACCTTGATGCAGTCCCGGCCCCTGCGGGCGCGATGGATGTCGCACTGGGGTCAGGCTGGCCGGGTATTTTACTGCATGAGGCTGTTGGTCACGGGCTTGAGGGGGATTTCAACCGCAAGAAAGCCAGCGCGTTTGCAGGGCTCTTGGGTCAGCAGGTCGCCGCAAAAGGCGTGACAATCCTTGATGATGGCACGATCCCGGACCGGCGCGGCAGTATCTCCGTCGATGATGAAGGCACGGCCAGCGCCAAGACCACACTGATCGAGGATGGCGTGCTGGTGGGCTACATGCAGGACCGCCAGAACGCGCGACTGATGGGTGTAGACGCGACCGGAAATGGACGCCGCCAAAGCCACGCACATATGCCGATGCCGCGCATGACCAACACCTATATGCTGGGCGGGGATGCGACCCGCGACGAGATTGTGGCTGATGTGAAAGATGGCATCTGGGCCGTGGGCTTTGGTGGCGGTCAGGTGGATATCACCAATGGCAAGTTCGTGTTTGCCTGCACGGAAGCCTACCGCGTCCAGAACGGCAAGATCGGTGCGCCCTTGAAAGGGGCCACGTTGATTGGCGACGGGCCGACTGCGATGCGCAAGATCCGGGCCGTGGGAAACGACATGGCGCTGGATCCCGGAATGGGCACTTGCGGCAAGAACGGACAATGGGGGCCGGTGGGTGTTGGCCAACCGACACTTCTGATCGGCGGGCTGACGGTCGGCGGGTCGGCGGCGTAGTATTTTTGATCGGGATTTGAGGAAAGTCTACGACACGTTTACCTCTCGTTAAGGTTGTATGGGGTAAACCAAATGCAGGCCAGACGGGCTGGATTGGTTGAAGGCTTCACGGTCGACCCCACCCACCCTCGCACCACCTCAGGCTTTGAGGCTTCG
>JAWUXZ010000035.1:0-50379 GCA_034111085.1 Dinoroseobacter sp. | reverse complement strand
CGGTTGTCTTCCAACCATGTTGGTGTGCTTGCCGAGGTCGCTGTAAATCTCGGAGTGGTTCACATCGTGACAGGGCAAAAAGCGCCGAGAATAAAACGTGAACGAAACAAGATGTGGGTCCAAAGAGTGGTACCAGATATTGTGGTCAAAGCCGCAAAACATCTAGAAGCACTCGTAAGTCATTGAAAAGTAGTGGTGGGCGACCCTGGAATCGAACCAGGCGTGCGTCTCCGCGAGGGAGTTACAGTCCCCTGCCACACCTTGCGGCCTGTCGCCCACTGGACAACGCCGAGGCATCATCCGTGGCGCGTGGGATAGTCCGCGGCCACTGGCCCGTCAACCTCAAAACATGCCCCATGGCCCTCGTCTTGCGCGCCCGCTAGGAAGGGGGCGCAAAGACGAGGGACTGAGTCATGATGAAACCTAAATGGGTTGTTGAAAAAGAACAGGCGCGCCGCGCATCGGCGTCGGAAACTGTGTGGCTGTTTGGCATTCACGCCGTGCGTGACGCGCTTGAGAACCCGGCACGCGAACGCCTGCGCCTGATCGTGACCAAGAACGCGGCTGACCGCTTGGGCGACGCGATTCCCAATAGCGGGATGGAGCCTGAGGTCGAGGATCCGCGCCGCTTCTCGGCCCCGCTCGATCCCGGCTCGGTCCATCAGGGGGCCGCACTAGAGGTCAAAGCGCTCGACTGGGGCGATGTAGCAGGCGTGTGCAAGCCCGGCGGTCACCCAAGCCGCGTGGTGGTTCTGGACCGCGTGACCGACCCTCATAATGTCGGTGCGATCTTGCGCTCGGCTGAGGTCTTCGGCGCACGCGCAGTTATTGCGCCCACCCGTGCAGCGGCCCCGGAAACCGGCGCCTTGGCCAAGACAGCGTCTGGCTCATTGGAACGCCAACCCTATCTGAGGGTCAAGAACCTGGCCGATACGATGGAGAAATTGCGCGAGATGGGATATTTCCTGGTCGGTCTGGACGGCGAGGCGGAAGCCGATTTGCCAAGCGTTCTGGACGGCAAGCTCGACCAACCCATCGCACTGGTGCTCGGTGCCGAGGGCCCCGGCCTGCGCGACCGCACCAAAGAGACCTGCGATGTGCTAGCGCGCATTCCGTTCGCCAACGATTTCGGCTCTCTGAACGTGTCGAACGCTGCGGCGGTTTCGCTTTATGCGGCACGCAGCACCGCTGGATAAACCGACGCGATGTCTCCGGCGTGGGCACGTGCTGCTATTGCGGCGCGCGCACCATGCTGGAGTGACCGCTCGCGGCGGCCATGAGTTGGGCTGTGGGGCCGCGATCCACCACTGACGAGCATCATGACCGAGGCAGCACCTGCCCGGTCCAGCAGCAAGCCAAAGGGCGTGTTTGATATGTTCGAGGATGTGCTCGAAGACGTCATCATCCTGTTCGACTAACCCGCGCCAATTGTTACGGTGACTGACACGCTCGTGTTGTAACACTGATAAACTGGGCGCGAGGCGGGGTTTCATGGCGCGCCTTGAACCTGCATCTTGGGATCAGACAACGACGAACCCTTTCGGAGATGCCCCCATGACCCACTCCCCTACCCTATCGCGCCGACACCTCCTTGGCCTGATCGCCGCCGTTCCCGTGGTCCTTGCCAGCCCGCTTGTGCTGCGCTCGGCCCGCGCGGCAACGCCGGGTGTATACGGCGAAGATGGCATCGCCATTGATGGGACGGACGCCGTGGCCTACCGCACCCAAGGTGGCCCCGTGGCAGGCAGCGCCGAGTTCGCCTTCGATTGGAACGGCGCGACATGGCACTTCTCCAGCGTCGAGACGCGCGAGATGTTCATCTCGGACCCGGATTATTACGCGCCTGCATATGGCGGCTACTGTGCCTTTGCGGTCAGCCAAGGCTACACCGCCTCAACCGTGCCCGAGGCCTGGACAATCCATGATGACCGCCTGTTTTTGAACTTCTCGCGACGCGTCAAGCGCCGGTGGGAGCGCGACATCCCCGGCAATGTCGTCAAAGGCGACGCCAACTGGCCCGACGTTCTGGCCTGATCACGACCTTGCGATCCCTCTTACTATTCAGCTGGTGCATCCCCAGTTGTTACTCATAGCGCACGGGCAGGAACACTCGTGTCGCAATTCTAACTGTCCCTCGTTCCACACTTTGGCGCTCGTTCCTGTCCCCTAGGAACGGGCGCTTTTTTATGCACGCTTTTTTCTGGGCGGTTCTGCGGTTAAGATCTCAACATGGATTATTCCGATGCCTTCCTGCGCGACGTGCTGACCCGTACCAAGGTCGTGGCTATCGTTGGTGCGTCCGCCAATCCGGTGCGTGCCAGCTATTTCGTGATGCGCTATATGGGCCTGAAAGGGTTTCGCGCGATCGGGATCAATCCGGGGCTTTCCGGCCAAACGCTGCTGGGCGAGACCGTATATGCCAGCCTGTCTGACATCCCCGCCGAGGCCGAGGTCGATATGGTCGATATCTTCCGGCGGTCAGAGCATGTGTTGCCAATTGTGCAGGAGGCGATTGCGAAGCTGCCTGCCCTAAAGACGGTCTGGATGCAGATCGGGGTGCAAAGCGCCGAGGCGCGCATCTTGGCCGAAGCCCACGGCATCACTGTGATCGAGAACCGCTGTCCGAAGATAGAGTATCAACGCCTGTTCCGCGAGTTACGGATGGGCGGGTTCGCGACCGGGCATGTTTCGTCGAAGCTATAGGTGCGTGTTCGCGCCGGAATTGCTTTGCGCCGGGTATTGCTACAACACGCTTCGCAAAATCCCGAAGCGAATTGGTTAACATACTGTAAATTAATAGGTAAACACTACTGACCCATTGTTTCGCATGCGAAACAATAGGACAGTAATGCTGACCCAATTTGTAGGGTCTAGCGCCAAAACCTGTCGATATCTGCTACGCGCTAGCCCTTGTCCCGCGACGCCTTCTCGGCAATTCCTGACACACCTTCGCGGCGCTCCAACTCTATCAGCACATCGCCCAGCGACACGTCGCGCGCCGCCAGCATCACCAGCAGGTGGTAGAGCACATCCGCCGCCTCGCCCGTCAGCGCGGCCCGGTCACCTTTGACCGCCTCGATGATCGCCTCAATGGCTTCTTCGCCGAATTTCTCGGCACATTTCTCGGGGCCCTTGGCAAGTAACTTGGCAGTCCAACTCTCGCCAGAATCCACGCCTTTTCGCGCCTCGATCGTTGCGGCAAGCCGCTCTAGGGAGCTTTGCGCCGCGCTCATACCAGCCTCATCGGCAATCCAGCCGCCGCCATATGCGCTTTGGCCTGCCCTATCGTGTAGGTGCCAAAATGGAAAATAGAAGCCGCCAAAACAGCGCTCGCGCCACCTTGCGTCACGCCCTCAACCAGATGATCCAGATTGCCCACGCCCCCCGATGCAATCACCGGCACGTTCACCGCGTCCGAAATTGCGCGGGTCAGCGGCAGATTGAACCCCTGCTTTGTGCCGTCACGGTCCATCGAGGTCAGCAGGATTTCGCCAGCACCTTGGCGTTCCACCTCCAGCGCAAACTCCACAGCATCGATCCCCGTCGGTTTGCGCCCGCCATGGGTGAAAATCTGCCACACGCCGGGGGCCACGGTTTTGGCGTCAATCGCGACAACGATGCACTGGCTGCCGAACTTTTCGGCGGCCCTCGCCACGACACTCGGGTCCGCCACAGCCGCAGAATTAAACGAGACTTTATCCGCGCCCGCCAGCAACAGCGCCCGCACATCGTCGGGGGTCCGCACCCCGCCGCCGACGGTCAGGGGCATAAAACAGGCCTCCGCCGTGCGCGTGACCACGTCATACATGGTGCCGCGATTCTCGTGGGTGGCGTTGATATCTAGGAAACACAGCTCGTCCGCGCCCGCCGCATCATAGGCACGCGCGGCCTCGACCGGATCGCCGGCGTCGATCAGATCAACGAAATTCACACCCTTGACGACGCGCCCGTCTTTGACGTCGAGGCAGGGGATCACACGGGTTTTCAGCATCGCTTTGGCCTATTGCTTGGACGAGGTTGTCCTAGCGTCTGGCGCTGCGAATGGAAAGCGGCGGCGTCTGTGGCACTGGGAAGGGCAAGGCAGAAAACAAAGGTGCAGGTGCCAGCCGAGGGCGCGCACTGCGCATGACTTTGGCCCCGGTGGGTGTGCCGTTGGCCATCAAGATGCCGGGGATCTCAAACTGCAACTCGACGAAAGTAAGGGTGCGGCGTGGGTGGATAAGCACCACGCGGCGCCCGTCGATCAGGCTGGCCGCAGTCGCACTTCGCCCCTGCACAACCAGCTTTTGGCCGGGACTGACGAGCATATCGCGCGCAGGATTTCCGCGCCCAAAGGCACCGCGTCTGATCAGAATGGGTTTGCGCGTGGACCGCGACAGGGCTGCGGCACTAATCTTGGCCGTCGAGATACTGCCGAGCGCTTGCATGCCTGCCATATCTGCGACCCCAGCCATCAGCACAGGATCACCGGGACGCAAAGCCTCTACCAGCTTTGGCCCAAACAGCGTGTCGATCAAAATGCCAGCAGTCAGCGACAAATCTAGCCTCACAACAGAGGCCCCCACCAGACATGTTGCGCGCAGATCGCGGCAAGGATGCGGCGGGTTCGCGATGTTCGCGCGGCAAGTTCGGTGGAATTAGCGCGCTCGGAAGGTCGTGAAAACCCACGCCAGCACGCCCAATATGCCCAGAGCAGCAATCGGTAGACCGGCTGGGGCCCACCAGATGAAGCCGCGCATGGTCTCGGCAACCCCGCACAGGCCTTCAGGATCGGCGGCAAAAGGCGGGTTCACGCATCCGAGCACCGCATAAAGCCCCGCACCAAAGCCAGCGGCCATCAGCGGGGCAAGACCAGCGAGAATTGCCAGAAGCGAAAGACGCAGCAACATCTAGGCGAGCGCCGCAAGGGCGGCCTTGAGGTCGAGTGCCCCGTCATAAAGCGCGCGCCCCGAGATTGCCCCAGCAATGCCGCCAGCGTCGCGCAGCGCCATCAGATCCGCAAGCGAGGACACCCCGCCCGAAGCAATGACCGGGATCGAGGTGGCTTTTGCCAGCGCTGCGGTCGCGCCAACATTCGGGCCCTGCATTGCGCCGTCGCGGTTGATATCGGTGTAGATGATGGCCGCAACGCCTGCGTCCTCGAAGCTTTTGGCCAAATCCGTGACTTGCACGTCCGTCTCCTGCGCCCAGCCGCGCGTGGCGACAAAACCACCCCGAGCATCAAGGCCGACTGCGACCTGCCCCGGAAACGCCTTTGCCGCTGCGCGCACCAGATCGGGGTTCTCCACCGCAACGGTCCCGAGGATCACACGCGCGAGGCCTTTGCTCAGCCACATCTCAATCGTTGCCATATCGCGGATGCCACCGCCCAGTTGCACAGGGGTCTTGGTGGCCTTCAAGATCGCCTCGACCGGCGCTGCGTTCACCGGCTTGCCCTCAAACGCGCCGTTCAGATCGACGAGGTGCAGCCAGTCGCAGCCCGCCTCGACAAAGGCCATGGCTTGGGCGGCAGGATCGTCGTTGAAGACGGTGGCCGCCTCCATCTCGCCGCGCAACAGCCGCACGGCTTGGCCGTCTTTGAGGTCGATTGCAGGATAAAGGATCATGGCAGCGTCTCCGACTAGGCTTGAGACGCGGTTTAAGGGGCTGGCGCGGGGATGCAAGGGACACTGGTGGCGTAACGTCACGCTTGATTGAAAACGCGAGTTAGATGAACCTCGCCAAAAATAAACTTGGGAGAAGACAACAATGAACAAACTCATATTGGCCGCGATCGCCAGCATCGCACTGACCGGGGCCGCAAGCGCCGATCCGATCTACGGCACATGGCAGACCATTGGCGACGACAACGGCAACTACGGCAACATTCACGTGCGCGACTGCGGGGATCGCGGGATCTGCGGCACGCTTGAGCAGTCGTTTGACCAGGCCGGTGTGACCTTCGTGTCCGAGAACAAAGGGCGCGCAATCATCTGGGATATGGAGTCCGATGGAGGCGGGGCCTATTCGGGCGGCAAGGTTTGGTCGCCAGACCGCGACAAGACCTACAGCTCGCGGATGCAATTGTCGGGCGACACGCTGAACGTGCAAGGCTGCGTGTTCGGGATCTGCCGCGATGGCGGGTCATGGACGCGGGTGAACTAGGCAGCAGCGCCTAAAGGATTTGAGCGGGGCGGTGTCGAGAGGCACCGCCCTTTTTGGTTGGGGGGTGTTCGGATGAACGGTGCTTGTGGTTGTTGGAGATTAGGCCGCGCGGAGGGTGAAGGTCGTGGTGTGCGCTGTATGAGCGAAATGCGCTGTGGCCGCTTCCGGCCCAGACCGGACCTTCGTGGACGCCGCAGCGATCGGCTGCAGTGAGCCCAATGTGATGGATGCTGCGCAGTGAACCAATGGCCGGTTTCCAAGAAGTGGCCAAGAACGTGGTAATCCTATACGGAGTTTTGAAGGGGGTTTGTCCATTATCGACAGACTTCTTCTTCGTCATGTAACCTGAGTGCATGATCCATGATTCCGCTCATTCAGGAGCAAGACGTGCCCACGATATTTCTCGACACGAATGTTTTCATAGACGCTGGATACTTCAGGGCGGCTGGTGCCCAAGCGTTCTTGCGAACGTGTAAATTTGCCGGTTTCGATCTCGCCGTGCCCGAAGTCGTCCTTGATGAAGTTCGAGGAAAATTCGAAAAGGGCCTTTCCTCGTCATTGGTCTCGTTGACCAAGGCACAGCGAGAGGTTGGTCGGTTCGTGACGCACGAGAGTGATGAGATTTCGCTTAATGACGAGATCGAAAGGTTTGATGGAAACCTCGAAGAGTTATTGCAAGATGTAGGGGTGGTCATTCTGCCTTATCCGGCGACAACGACGAAAGAACTAGTCCTCGGTGGTTATTCAAACAAAAAGCCATTCAAGGAGAGCGGCGAAGGCCATAAGGATTTTCTGATATGGAAATCTATAGTCGAAGGCATAGACCCAGCCGACGGACCTCACGTCTTTGTCACCAGCAACACGTCAGATTTCGCGCAAGCGAAGACGAAGGAGGAGTTCGAACTCCACGCTGAACTTCTGTCGGATTTACCTGATGGGGTATTGGTTCTGGGTTTCACGGGACGACAATCGCTTCTTGAGAAGCATGTTTTGCCTCGCCTTGATGGATGGAAGCCTTGGAGTGAGTCAAAGGTCGATCTCGACATCGAGAATTTTGCGGAAAGTGTTATAGGCAAGGAGCTGCCTTACAAGACAATGTATGGGTTAGAGGGGCTGCCTTTCAGTAATGAAGTTACTCTTATGATGTATGGGAACCCAGAAGGACTGGTCGTGCATTATGCTCTCATCGAACACCAATATATGGTCCGCATTCGAGGAAATTCCGAATGTCTGTTTAACGGATACATGGAAAAATGGAAATATTTTTCAGAGTATTCTGACACGATGTCGGGAACCGATTGGAACGACCACGTAGTAAACGTCGAAGCAGAGGCGATAGTGGAATTTGAGATTATGGCGACTTATAACGCTGCCGATGGAGAGTTAGATGGTGCTACCCTGAAGGTGCTGAACGAGATCGAAGATGATTTCTACAAATAGAAACTTCCGGCGTATGAGGTTCCTCTGGTTTCTAAACCCTCGCCGATTTCAGGTGGCTCCCTCTGATACGAAGTAGACGAAGACGCACCGCTCAAATCGATCAAAACTCATCCGTTTTGAATACGGCAAAATCGATTGTCAGGGCCAGCGTTCCTGAAGCGGTCATTGACTGAGTTGATGGCAACGGCAGAAAAGTCCCGCACTGCGGTCACTCGTGCAGATCGCAGCGAACGGCAGCTCCCCGCCCTTACTTACAAAATGTGGACGGTGCGGCATGTGGGCAGCGCCTCCTCTTTACCACTGCCGCGAACCGCCCAGAGGCGCTGTTCGTCGGTGATGCAGCGAAGCTCCGCTGAAAAAACGGCGGCTAGCTTACCGAACGGACCAGAGTGTCGAAATGTGCTATGCTTGTGTGTAGCGGAGGATGACCAGATGAGCTTTGTATCAATTACAACTTGGCGAATGGTAGGCGAAACCGAAACGCTACAGCATGTGACAGACCTGATGCGCCGAAAATACTTTCCGGGGCTCTTGGCTTTGGGCGCACAGCATTCCATGCTCGTGGATGCTGAATTGGACCGTTTTGCCATCGTGACGGTTTACCCAAATCGCGAGGTTCGCGATGACGCTGTCGCCCAAGTTTCAGCTCTTCGCATCCAAGGCGCAGAGGAGTTCGGCGCAGAGCTGATGGATGCCTATGGAGGAGAGATGTTGGCCTCGTCGCAAGCTTAGAAGGCCTTGTTGATCATATCCGCACGGTAGAATTTGGTGCATGCGGTAGCCAAGGTCCGCCGCCCTGCCCTAGAGGCAAGCGCGCATCATGCGGCGTCGTTCACAGCGATCTCAGCCATTTTCAGGACCCCCTCGCGGGTACGGGCGACTGCAATGAAGCGCGCGTTGTGGCAAAACTTGGCACCTTCAACGCCGCTCACGTCTTCCAAAGCGACATCGCTCAAGCCTGCCCATGCGGCTGGTAGATCGGCACGCTGCTCGAACGTATCGCTCGATAGCTTAATGCCGTTGAGCGCCCAGTCATCACCCCGCGGGTGGACCACAAACAGAATGTGAGTGGCCTCTGACTTAGTTAGCACCGAGAGGTACGGCATGCCCATTGGCAGCTCGAGAATGGGCGATGTACCGGCTTTGGTGATTGCATCGACGACGATATTCTGCGCGCGGGCTTTCGCTGCTAGATTTCGGATTTGGGCTTCAACGAAGGTACGCGCGATAGGCAGCGCTCCGAAAAATGCGTCGTTGTCTGCTGTTGGCGAGGTGTCATCAAAAACTGGCTTCAAGCTTCCCAAGAGCGCTGGCAATGTCATATTTGACAGAGCACCTGCCACAGACGGCTCAATTGCACCGTTGTCCAGCAGGTCAATCGGCAGCACGAACTTGGCGTCAAATTTGGTGTGGATCGCGTCCAGCTCGTCTTCAGGCACCGCCAGCGCGGCCAAGTATGCGCGCCCATAATGCTTCCAGATAAGACCAAAAGAGCTGAACGGCTGTTCGTCATCTCGCACGGGGCTGGGGCGCTGATGATGGTCAAAGATTTGCGCCTCGCAATCGTAGGTGCCGCCGACATCATATATGATCTTACCGGCCGCCGGGGAAATCCACTCTCGGTCACGACTGCGTATCAGGTCAGCATCGGGATACAGGCGCATTAGCACAACAGACGACAACAACTCGTCGGCATGAAATCCACCCGAATGAGTGACGAGATGGGTAATGGACATGGGACCGCTCCAAGGGGGCAAAACGAAAGAGCGGCCAGCAGGGCCATTCTTCAAAATCTCTCAAAGTGCTGCTTTTCAGATG
Source organism: Dinoroseobacter sp. (assembly GCA_034111085.1). Classification (GTDB taxonomy): domain Bacteria; phylum Pseudomonadota; class Alphaproteobacteria; order Rhodobacterales; family Rhodobacteraceae; genus Dinoroseobacter. The sequence goes on along the minus strand of JAWUXZ010000035.1, from coordinate 40,977 downwards.
ATTCCGTCCTGTTCAAGGTTTGTAGTGCCCATAAATGACCCTAAACTGGGAATTTGACGCCCCATCTTCGGCTTTCGAAAGGTCCCTGAATGGCGGGCAGCCTTATCTAGCTGTTGTCCCCAACATCGAACTGGTCGGCAATCTCGTCAGTTATCATTCCTGAATGCAGGGCCAGCAGGATAAGCTTCGCGTCGGCAGAGTCGCCCGCGTCGATTGCGGCCTCGATGCAGTCCTCAGCCCGGTCGGCCGCTGGCAAGTTGTTGCTCTCGATGAACTCCGCGCGTCCCAGCATGCAATAGGCAAGCAGATCGACGGCTTCGGCATATGACGGCTCTGTGCGGCGATCCCCGGCTTCGCGTTTATGCATCCGAATGATCGTGAGCTTCACGGCTTCCGGTACGAGCACCGGGTGGATGCCAGCTTCGCGCAGCGCGCTATCGAGGGCCGTCGTACGACCGAAAAGGCTAAAGAGACCAAACATCGGAAGACCTTAGCAGGTCTGCTGCGCCGGTCCATCGCCCATTCGGCAACAACCGCGCGGCCGCCGTTATATTCTGTGTAGGCGGCCTGATCCTAACGGGACCGGCCATAAAAGCCCCAAACTGGCCATTCGAATCTAGAACAACCAATGGCAGCACCGCGCTCAAATTGCGCCGCTCGGTGCCGTCTACAATTCGTGTACGACAGCGCTGCTCAGTGAAAATCTCGGCTTGGAAAGAGGCGTTTTGCTTGCTCTCGAGGGTGCATTGCGCGGGCGGGATTTTTACGCGGGCGCGGCGTGTCATCCGCTTGAGGCAGGGTCTGGCCGATCATTTCATCCATCGGATGGCCAAGGTCCGTGAGACGGTTTGACAGGTCCTCGATATGTTGTGCGATCAGATGGGTAACGATCCCCTCGCGCTGCAAATAACCGTTAACGCGCAGCAAGCGCCCCCCCATGACGACACGGCGGTACTGCTCATACACTTTTGGCCAGACGACGATATTGGACACCCCGGTCTCATCTTCTAGTGTTAGAAAAATTACGCCCGAAGCTGTTCCGGGGCGTTGGCGGGTGATGACCAATCCACAGACCGATATGCGTTGCAACGGCGCGCTTGTCAGTTCGGCATGGGGCGTTAAGCCTGTTATTGACGGGCGCAACAGCTCCATTGGATGCGCACGCAGTGACATCCGCATGGCGACGTAATCTTCGACAACCTCCTCGCCCAAGGTCATGGTTGGCAGGCTGACAGACGGCTCAATGATGCCTTCGCCCTCAATCGGATCATTAAACAAGGGCAAAGGGCGTGGGCCTCGGATCGCTTTGACGTGCCACAGCGCATCTCGCCGGGTCAGGCCCATGTTGCAGAACGCATCGGCTTCGGCCAACCGCTCAAGAGACGCAGGTGCGACGCCCGCCCTAAGCCACACCCCCTCAGGGTCAGAATACCCGTTCCCCCGCGCCGCAACGATCCAGCTGGCATCTTCTTCTCTGAACCCTTTGATCTGGCGAAACCCAAGCTGGAGCGCCAATGCCCCATCCATCCGGCGCTCAAGCGTGTTATCCCATTCGCTGTGGTTCACACTAATCGGGCGCACCTCGACTTGGTGCTCGCGTGCATCGCGCACAATTTGTGCAGGCGCGTAAAAGCCCATAGGTTGAGAGTTCAAAAGCGCACAGGCAAAGACTGCCGGATGATGGCGTTTTAGCCATGCGGACACATAGACCAGCATGGCAAATGCCGCCGCGTGGCTTTCAGGAAATCCATACTCGGCAAAACCTTCTATTTGGCCAAAACATCGTTCCGCGACCTCAAGGCTATATCCGTTGCTCAACATCCCGTTGGTGAATTTATCCTTGAACGAGCCGATTGTCCCCATCCGGCGGAACGAGGCGAGCGACCGGCGTAAGTGATCGGCCTCCTCGGGCGAAAACCCTGCACCAACCACAGCAATCTGCATGGCTTGTTCCTGAAACAGCGGCACACCAAGCGTTTTTCGCGTCACCTCCTGCAAGGCACTCCCAAAGGGTTCTGGCTTCTCCAAACCCTGACGCCGGTTGATATAGGGATGGACCATGCCCCCTTGGATCGGGCCGGGGCGCACAATCGCCACCTCAATCACCAAGTCATAGAACTCGCGCGGCTTCATCCGGGGCAGGAAATTCATCTGCGCTCGGCTTTCAACCTGAAACACGCCAATCGCATCGGCAACGCAAAGCATATCATAGGTCGCCTTATCTTCTTGCGGGACGGTGGCGATGGAGAGCGTTTTCTTTTCATGCAGTTGCAGCAAATCAAACGACTTACGAATGCAGCTAAGCATACCAAGCCCCAGAATATCGACCTTCAGGATGCCCAATGTGTCGATGTCATCTTTATCCCACTCGATCACCGTTCTGTCGTCCATCGCGGCGTTTGAAATCGGGCACAGCTCGTCCAGCCGCCCTTTGGTTATGACAAAGCCGCCGACATGCTGGGACAGATGGCGTGGGAACCCGATTATCTCGCCAATCAGACGGATGGTCTGAGAAAGGCGGCGGTCGCTCGGATCAAGACCCAGTTCACGAATACGATCGAGATCAGCGCCACCATCGGACATTCCCCAAATCTGCCCCGACGAACCAGAGGTCACGTCCTGACTAAGCCCCATGACCTTACCCACTTCGCGGATCGCGGCACGCGAGCGAAAATGGATCACAGTCGCGCATAATCCAGCGCGGTGTCGGCCATATTTTTTGTAGATATGCTGGATGACTTCTTCGCGACGTTCATGCTCAAAATCCACGTCGATATCAGGCGGCTCGCCTCGAAATTCAGAGACAAAACGCTCAACCACCATAGTGATGGTTTCAGGGCTGACATCGGTGATCCCAAGAAGGTAGCACAGGATTGAATTGGCCGCTGATCCGCGCCCTTGGCATAAGATGCCTTGAGAACGGGCGAATTGAACGATGTCATGCACGGTCAGAAAATATGCGGCAAACTCCAACTTCTCGATCAAAGCCAATTCCTTTTTGACTTGAGCATGGGCTTTTTCGGTCGCCCCATTTGGGTAGCGCCGTTTAAGACCTTCCACCGCCAATCTGGTTAAACGCTGTTGCGGTGTTTCCTCTTTGGAAATTTCGTCCGGGTATTCGTATGATAATTCACTGAGGCAAAATGCGCAGCGCGCGGCGATCTCCATCGTTCGGCGGATTGCGGCAGGATGGTTGCGAAACACACGCGCCAAATCGGCGTGCCCTTTCAGTCGCCGTTCCGCATTCGCAAGCGCGCGCGTGCCGATCTGATCGATGGTGATATGTTCACGCATACATGTCAGCACATCAGCCAGTTGCCTGCGATTGCCACGGTGCATCAAGACATCGCCAACGGCGACCAAAGGGGCCGCTGTTTTTTGCGCTTGATAGGCACATGCATCAAAATAGGCTTGGTCGCTGCCATCATAACGGGGGGCGGCCCCTAGAAACACTTGCCCCGGATAGCGCCGTTGAGCGGCTTGAATATGCTTGGTGCCTGCGCTCAAATCTCCTTGGGGCAGCGCAATCAGGATCACGCCTTTGCACCCCTCAAGCAGATCGCGTTGTTCCAGATGGCATTCGCCCTTTTCGGCCCGCCTTTTGCCCATAGTCAGCAGCCTGCTCAGTCGCCCGTAAGCGTCACGGTCACTGGGCAGAGCAATCCACTCCACCGGGCTGTCGGTAAGCACCAGACGACACCCCACAATCAATTTCGGCAGATCGACCACCTCTGGTCGCGCAATTGGGCTTAGCTGACCGATTTGCTGGCGCGAGCAACTGTCGAGCTGATGCTGGGAGCGAATGCGTATAGCCTCAGCCGCCTCTCGCCGAAGCTCTTTGAGGGCGGAATACGCCCGCACAACACCCGCCAGTGAATTGCGGTCCGTGATCGCAATGGCCGCCAATCCAAGCTCTGCGGCGCGCGTCACCAATTCCTCGGGATGTGAGGCACCTGTCAGAAAGGTAAAATTCGTCGTGACACACAGCTCCGCATAACTTGGGCCATTTGTGTAGGTCTGTGACGCGGTGCTCATGCGAACTGGCCTTGTACGAACCAGCCGGGGTTTTGAGGCGTGTAGAACAGCCAAAGCCGCCGCCCCTGTTTGGTTTCAACCTTCCAGTAGTCGCGCACACCAGAGCGCCAGTTTTCATCAGCCAACCACCATTCCGGGGCAATCCGCTCAGGGCCAGTGGCCTGCCCCACTTGAAACGTCATACGCCGCCACCGCAAAGATGCAGGCGGGGACGCGCCCACCCCCTGAATTGGCTCTGGCGGGAATAACTCGACCGGGCGTTCACGTATACTCACCCAAGTGCCCGCGGGCTCAGAGTATGCAGCCGGCGCGACGATAAAACTACGCTCTGGGATGTGGCTGTCTGCTGGCAAAAACCGCTGTACGTTTTCCAACCCAATCCGGTTGCCAATCCGCGAAATCAGGTCGTCCAGCTTATCATCGCTATGCGCTTGCGCATGGGTCAGTTGTTGAACGGCCAATGGCTCAACCAGCGTTGCGACAAGTCGTAACTGATCAATACCAAAACCTGCATCAATCTCTTTCACACCGCGCTCAAACAGGGGCAAAATACGCAGCGGATCCCGCATAGGACGCGCCAATCGTATCTGGATCTCTTGGCTTGCTTTATCAACACGGCGCATATGCAGCTCAAGCACCCGCGCGCCCATCTCTCGTTCTTTCAATTTAGCGCACAGATGATCCAGCAAGCGGGCTGTGCCAATCATCACATCCGCCTCCAGACCGATGGGATCAGGCAGGCTTAGCCGCACCTGATATGTGGGCGGATCTGGCAACGGCGAGATGCCTTCGGCTTGTGCCCCCACCGCCTGATCTAGTCGCAAAAGCACCTGCGCGCCAAATCTGCGGGTGACAGTGGCGCGGGGCAAAGCATCTACATCCGCGACCGAGCGCACGCCAAGGCGTTGCAGACCGATGCTCGTTTTCTCATCCAAGCGCAGTGCGGCCACGGGAAGGGGGCCAATGGTGTCCAGAGGCTGTCCTTGCTTGGCAATCCCCTGAGCGTAATGGGCAAGTGCCCAAGCCGCCCCGCGTGTATCTGCCAGCCCGCTTCTTACAGACAGACCTGCACGTGCCAGTCGTGAATGTATGTCGTGCAGAAGTTCCCTTTCGCCCCCGAACAGATGTGCCGCACCGGTGATATCGAGCACCAACCCATCCAAGCCCTCGACCCCAACCCAAGGGCAATATCGCTTTGCCCACCTCGCCAGAGCATGCAGAAACCTTTGATCCACAACTGGGTCTGCGGGATGGCTTTGAAGATCAGGGCAAAAGGCCCGCGCATCTGAATACCCCATGCCAACATTCAAACCCTGCTGCGATGCCAGCAGGTTCACACAATAAAGCCGCTCGGTGTTGCTTTGCCGTTGTGTCAGCGCAAAGGGGGCATCGAGCGGGCGCACCCTGAGAAACCGGTCACTTGCCAGTCTCGGAAACCAGAGTGATGCGACGCGCCTCGGCATTCCAGCGTACATTCCAAGCTGCAAGAGTTCCTGATTTGTTCTTGATAATTTCCCAACGCTGCAGAGTCGAGTCTGTCGGGTCAAAGAGAGGTTCACAGCGCCACCGCGTTTCCGCCGCGTTGCTTCCCATACCCTCTGGCACGAGACAAAGCCCCATCGATTGACCGGCTTCGGCTGCAAGCTGCAAACGCCGTCCAGCCGTCAGACCTATTGGCTTGGTCAACTCAACAACGCTCAACCCAATAGCGCCAGATCGCAAGGCCTCCTCGGCTGTCGCCAGAACCTCTGTCTGGTCCTTACCTTTCGCAATCAAAAGGCTATGCGGATCAAAAAACTGGGCAACCCCCATAGGATTGATCTGACTGGCCTGCCACGCTTGTGTCGCCCACAAGACAGACCCGCGCCGCTGCCCGGCCAGCGCAAATGCAAAGCCCAACGCACTAGGCCCGCACACTTCATGCACGCGGTTGGGTCGCAGAGGGAAATGCTCAGAAAGGTTTGCCATCTCAGCCCATGTTACATCGTTCATCAAGAAAAACGAATATACATCTAGCGCGAAGATCAACCCGAAAATCAGTGGCCCCTAAGGGTCAGCCTAACGGATCGCCAAGCCGGCCTCGTCGAAGAAATGAAGCCGCTCAGGCGGGAATATCAGGCCAACTTTGCTGCCGGGTTTCAACTCAGTCTCGCCTGATACCCGCGCCGTCATCTGGCCAAGATCGCCACAATCAAGGATCACGAAGCAGTCGGCCCCGAGATATTCGACCACATCAATCGTCCCATCAATTGCACCCTCACCAGGTTTGGCGATCTCGATATGCTCAGGACGGATGCCCAGATGCGTTGCAGGCCGCAGCCCCGTATAAGACTGGCCGCGCCCACCTTGCAGGGTGAAATGGCCCCCATCCGTCGCACAAACCACGACATTCATCTTCGGCGAGCCGATAAACTGAGCGACGAACAAATTGGCGGGCCGCTCGTACAATTCACGCGGTGGGCCAACCTGAGCAATGGTTCCGAATTCCAGCACCACGATTTTGTCGGCCAACGTCATCGCCTCGACCTGATCATGGGTCACATAGATCATCGTGGAGGCGAGGTTTTGGTGCAGCTTGGCGATCTCGTAGCGCATCTCGACGCGCAGGGAGGCATCGAGATTGGACAGCGGTTCGTCAAACAAGAACGCCGTGGGATCGCGCACGATCGAGCGTCCGATTGCAACCCGTTGGCGCTGGCCGCCCGACAGATCTTTTGGGCGGCGATCGAGGTAGTCTTCCAGCTTCAGAACGCGCGCGGCATGGTTCACCTTCGCGTCAATCTCAGCCTTAGGTGCGCCTGCGGTTTTCAGTGAAAACCCCATGTTTTCGCGCACCGACATATGTGGATAAAGCGCGTAGCTTTGGAACACCATCGACAGGCCGCGCTTGGCAGGCGGCTCGCCGGTCACGTCGCGGTCGTCGATGAAGATGGCCCCGCGAGAGGTCTCTTCCAGCCCGCCGATCATGCGCAGCAGCGTGGATTTCCCGCAGCCCGAGGGGCCGACAAAGATGACGAACTCGCCATCCTCAATTTCCAGATCAACGCCCTTGATGACTTGGGTATCACCAAACCATTTCTCGACGGCCTCTAGCTTGATCGCGCCCATTAGATCGCTCCTCGCGACGGCGATGCCCAGCCAAGCCAGACCGCTGCCGTCCATGTGAAAGTGCCGCCGCCTGCGGCCTCGCCGGTCATTGGATCGAAGTACTCGGCAAATCCGTGACGCGCGATCAGATCGCCTGTGGCTTTACGCAACGCCTCAGCCCGCTCGGTATGGCCCTGCTCAGCCAGCCCAAACCCAATGAGCGCGTTCATGATCCCCCATGTCGGCCCGCGCCAATAACGCTTGGCATCGAAGCGCTCGGAACTGGGGTCGTGACTGGGCACGGGGTATTCGCAGACCGACGCGATGCGGTCGTATTGCACGGCCATGCCGGGATGATCGATGCCCGCGTACCAGCACAGAAACGAGGCGTTCGAGACGCAATTTGACCACTTTCCAGAACGCACATCGCGGGCGTCATAGCTGGCCAGATCAGGGTTCCAGAGGGTCTCAGACCCGGCCTCAAGCGTGGCGATATTGGCTTCAATATCGGACACGTCCTCGCCCAAAATGCGGCCCAGCTCGGCCAGATCGCGCTCAGCGCGCAGCAGGATGAAGGTCATTGTCGGATCAGCAACGCGGAACGGGTTCTCGCGTAAAAGTGCCGCCTCGTCCCAGCCAAGCCGCTTGCCCAGTTGCACCAGCCAGATATAGCGGTCGTAATCGTATTTCGTCGGTCGCATTGCAGGATCGACATGGGACGTATCGCGGCGAGTGTATTCGCCAACGCCCTCGGGCACAATTGCGGCCATCGCGCCGTCCCAATCAGGGGTGTTATCGCGCCCGGCTTCCCACGGGTGGGTAATGCAAACCGCACCCCGGTCCAGCCGCCAATTCATAAACCAGCGGTGCCACGCCTTCATTTTCGGATAAAGCCGCGCAATCGCCGCATGCCCGGCAGCGGGATCCATATCATACATGCGCTTGGCAAAACTGGCAGCCACAGGCGGCTGGCTGATCCCCGACGACGCCATTGGCCCAACGCCGCCCCAAACATCCGGTCCCGGAAAATAGCCGGGATCGGGTCTGTGAAACAGGATATGCGGCACCATCCCGTTGTCCCATTGGCCGGTAAACAGCGTCTCGATCTCGGACCACGCGCGGGTCATATCGAATTGGGCAAAGCCGTAGGCCGCAAACGCGGAATCCCAGTTCCATTGGTAAGGGTACAGGCCAGCGGTCGGCACGGTATAGCCTCCCCGGTCATTGGCGCGCAGAATAGCGCGGGCCTGATCGTCCATTGGCGTTGCCGTCATTATGTTCATCCTTTGACACTCCCGGCGGTCAGGCCCTTGGTCATGAATTTCTCTAGCCCTAAGAACAGCACCATCACCGGCAGAGTGGCGATCACCGCGCCGGCCATCAGGTGTTCTCGGGGAATCTCGGAGGAGTTGAGCATCGCAACACCCCGCGTCAGCGTGAATTTCGACGGGTCATCAAGCAACATAAAGGCCAGCAGAAACTCGTTCCAGGCGATCATGAAGACGTAAAGACTGACCGACGCGAGGGCCGGAAGCGCCAGCGGCAGCGTGATTTTCCAGATAACTTGCAGACGGTTGAGACCGTCCATCAGGCCGGCCTCCTCGACCTCGGCAGGTATTCCGCGGAAGTATCCTTGCAGCATATAAAGTGCGACCGGGATCGTCGTGACCGGATATATCAAGATGATGCCGAGCACGGTGTTGCGCAGCCCGGTAATCGAGAACGCAATATAGATCGGCAGCGCCAGCACGATCATCGGAACCATATAGATCAGCAGGATCGAGCGCGAGAACGCCTTGCGCCCCGAAAAACGCAACCGCGCAACCGCGTAAGCACCGGGGATCGAAAAGGCGAGTGTGATAAACACGGTCAGCACCGAAACGTAGAAGCTGGTCCACAAATAGGTGCCGAAATTAAAGTCGCGAAACAGCTCATGATAGCTGCGAAACAGCCCCCAACCTTTGCCGAGATCAAGCGAGAAATCGAGCGGGTTTTGCAGCAGTGCCGATTGGGATTTCAGGCTGGTCATCACCATGACGTAGAAGGGAATCAGCACAATGGCGGTGAAGAAAATGTAGCCAAATCCGGTCAGGAAACGGATCCAAGCCTCCTCCATCTCGTGACGGGTCAGCGCGCCCATCGGGGTGCCGTTCATGATTTTGCTCAGCGACCAGCCCGTTGTCAGCGCCAGGGCGGCGGCAGCGAAAGTGCCACTCACCCCACTCGTTTGCATCAACATCGGCCCGATCCCGGCTAGGGTCAGAATGAGCACGGCAAAGGTGATGATGCCCGTCTTTATCAAGGTGCTTTGTGTGCTAGTGGCCAGCAAGCCAAACACCGCGCCTTGGATTAGGGACAGCCACAGCGCGGGCCGAAACGGATCGCCGGTGGCAAACGACATGGTGATGGCAACCGTCAAGGCGAGGATAAACATCCAAAGCGCGCCGATGATCGGACCTGAGACATAGCCAAAGCGCAGCGATTTCATAGCCCTTCCTCCCGGCTGACAAACTTGAAGAAGAACAGGCTGAACAAAATCAGGCAGCCGAAGATAATAACAGCCACCGCCGCCCCTGCCCCAATATTGGCGATCGCAAACGCCTGCTCATAGACATTGACCGTCAGGGTTCGCGTGCCCGCGTTGCCGCCGGTCAAAAGGAAGATGTCGTCGAACTTGTTGAAGGTCCAAATGAAGCGCAGCAGGAACAACACACTCAGGATGCCCAGCAGCATCGGAAGGCTCAGATACCAGAACTTCTGGAACGGGCTCGCCCCATCCATATCAGCGGCCTCGTACATATCGCTGTCGATGGATTGCATGCGCGCGAGGATGAACAGGAAACTCAGCGGAAAGTAGCGCCAGATCTCGAACACCGTGACCATGATCAGCGCCAGAGGGCGTTGGCCGAAGAAATTGATCGCCTCGCTGGTGACGCCCATCTGCAAGAGAAGCGCGTTGGCCGAGCCTGAGAATGGATCAAACAGGTTCACCCATGTGAAGGCCACCGCAATGACAGGGGCAACGTAGGGAAACAGATAGAGGCCGCGCAGGATGCCTTGGCCCCGGAAGCTCTTGTTCAAAAGCAGAGCCGCAAACAGCCCCATGACAATCGCGCCAATCGTGCCAAAGACCGTGTAGAAAAGTGTCGCCCACATCACGCTCCAGAACTGGTCGCCATCAAAGATGCGGACAAAGTTACCCAAGGTGAATTCCGAGTTCGTCAGGATTGACGTGCCCCGCCCCGTCACGCGCGGCTTGGACCCCTCGGCGGCATCTTCTGCCGTATCTTCATCCACACCATCTGCCAGCATCACCGGGACGCGCAATCGCTCGTTATAGCCCGGCTCCAGTGTGCCCAGATCACATGTGAACGCCCGCCCGTCGAGCGCGCAGCCTTCGGGAAGATCGCCAATAATCACAAGGCTTTCGGGGAAGGTATCGCGGATGGTTACGCCGGTGACTTCGACCTCTTGGCTGGAATTGCGCAGGCGGTATTCGACGCGCATCTCCTCGCCCGAGCCGCGTAAGGACTCGCGCAAGATCGGTGCGGGTGGGCGCAAATCGGCCAAACCGATAGGTTTGAAACTGATCCAGAAGATCGCCAGAAGCGGCAGCACCACAACCAACGAGACAATCGAGATTGTCGGCAACAGCAGCGACCACGCCAGCCGGGCTTCGCGCTTTTCCAGCGGACCTGTGCCCTTGGGGGGTGTGGCGGTGCTCATGGGTTGCGTCTTTCTGGTAAAAAATGTCCGCCCCAGCATGTGCGCCGGGACGGACGTTGGTTAGGCTTACTCGATTGCGGCAAGCTGCTCGTTCATCGCAGCCACGGCAGCAGCCGCGTCAATCTCGCCGTCGATAAACTGGCGCACGACGCGGTTGATAACCTGAGAGTTGATCATCTTAGACGCGAGGCCCAACTGACCCTCGGCCACGCCCCAACGCTGAGCGACGTCCAGACCGCCAACGATCTCGTCGATCATCGATTGGTCGTAAAGCTCGCCCAGGGGCGCTTTCCGGTCCACACCAACAGGCAACATCGCCCAAGCTTCCGAGAACTTCGCAGGCTCGGCTTCGGTGCCACGACGGACCGGGAACTTGCCCTCAGGCGCAATCGACAGCGTCTGGGTGTAGCCTTCGTCCATGGAGAATTTCACAAACTCCATCGCCGCATCGGTGTCGGCATCATTGGTGATCCCGAAATAGCGCACGTCACCCCATGCCGCCCCATCTGGGTTCGATGGGCCCGAGAAGTTGGTTACGATCCCGGTCATCGACGCCAGTGCCGAGGAGGTTGGATCGTCGTTGATCGTGGGTGGGGCGCTGTCGCGCAGACCTGCCAACTCGTCAAGGATGAACGGCGACCAGATAATCATCGCCGCTCGGCCAGCGAAATATAGCTCGCGCGACTGCTGCCAGAACAACTCACCGGGAGGCGAGGCTTCCGCGATGGCCTTATAGAATTCAAGCACTTCGGTGGTTGCGGCCAAATCGAGGTCGGCGGCACCGTCTGCATCTACAGGGCTGACACCGTTGGCGAGAAACACATGCTCAAGCACCTGAGACATGAAATTCTCGTCCACCTTCGTGGCGGCCACAAAGCCGTACATCTCTGGCGGGTTGTGCAGCGCCTCAAGGGCGGCAACCACATTGGCGTATGAGGTCGGGGCCTCAAGACCCGCTTCAGCGAACTTATCAGCGCGGTAGATAATCATTTGGGTCCAGCCATCGACCGGAACCGAAGCAACGCCGCCGTCAACAGCCGCCATTGCCAAGGGGCCGGGCGCGAATGTGCCCATGCCGAGGCCTTCGACAACTTCAGTCGCAGCTTCCGTGTCCAAGATACCTGCCTCAGCCCATGGCAGCGCGTATTGCAGCGGGTGGTAGATAACGTCTGGCAGATCACCTGCGGCAAAGGCTGCGGTAGCGCGGGTGCCGAGGTCGGATTCCGTGACCGGGATCACTTCGACAGCCGTGCCAGTTGCGGCCTCAAACTGGGCGGCCATGTCTTGTTGTTTGGCAAGCCGCTCGGGCTGCTCTTCGGTGGTCCAGAAACGGATGGTGTCGGCGCTGACCGCCCCCGCCGTGAGGGCAAGCGCGAGCGCTGCACTGGCAAAAAGCTTAGTCTTGGTCTGAAATGTCATTTTGGTTCCTCCCATGGGACATCAGAATTTGGATCGGTCGAAAGGTGCCGCGCCAACTGGTGTGACGTCAGCCGTGGGGGTCTGTCTGACCCCCGCTCAACAAGCGTGGCCGGGGCCAGCTCGCGTAAGTCCTCAGGGGCCGCACCCCGGATGCGTGCGATCAGCAACCGCGCAAGCCGCTCGCCTGCTTGGCGCGAATTGACCGCGAATGTGGTCAGACCCGGATCGGCGTAGGCCCCTTCGGGAATGCCGTCATAGGCGATAATTGAAAGGTCCGCGCCAATGCGCAAATTCAGATCTCGCGCGGCCTCGTAGGCACCAAGTGCGGCCCGGTCCACAGCAAATGTGATCGCAGTCGGCGGCTCATGAAGCGCCAACAGCGCGCGTGATTGGGCGCCACCTTCTCGGCGGGTCATGGCCGGCGCCGCAATCAAGTCTGGATCAAACGCCAAGCCAGCAGCGGCAAGCCCGTCGCGGTACCCTTCAAGGCGCAATTTGGAATAGGTGTATTCCGCGCCACCCGGCACATGCGCGATCCGGCTATGTCCCAGCGCTGCCAAACGGGTTGTGGCCGCCCGCATCGCGTCCTCGCCCTTGATGTCATACCAAGCGCAGCCAGTGGGATCAGCGGTGCGGCCAAACATTATGAAGGGCACATTTTGGGCGCGCAGCACCTCGACCCGAGTGTCGTTTAGCAAGGTGCGCGGCAGGATAAATCCGTCGGCTTTGCGCTCTTCTACCAGCCGCGACAGGGTCTCGCGCACTTCGGTTTCCGTAGGGGCGGTGGCGATGGTGACGGTCCAGGTCTCGGCGCTGGCGGCTTGGGTAATACCTGCGATGAAATCGGCCAAAAACGGGCGCGCACTGTCTTCGTCATCGATTTGCAGAACGAGGCCGAGCGAGCGCACCCGCCCAGTGCGAATGGCTTGTGCATGGGCCAGCGGGCGATACCCTAAACGTTCAGCTGCGCGGCTGACGCGAAGGCGCGTTGTCTCGGCAATATCGGGGTAGCCATTGAGTGCGCGACTGACGGTGCTTTTGGTCACCCCCAGATCACGCGCCACATCGGCAATCGTGACGCGGCGGCGTCCTCCAGTTGGCCGATTGGCACCCGTAGCTGCTTGAACAGTCTGCACGGTATATCCTCCCATTGAGCACAGGAAGAACTTCCGAAACCGGTTTCGGCAAGGGTTTTTTGCACATTTTTGCCGAAACCTGTTTCGGGAAATGGTGGGAGGTCTCAGCATTCACCGTACCAAACACGAGAGGTTATGGCGATTGCCAGCGTCGTCCGACGGCCACGGACGGGGCGCCACCACGGGCAAGGAAAACAGGGATTCAGCCAGATAAAGCTGCGTCACGGCGCGGTCGTTTTCGAGGGCCACATTGCAGGTAATTCGGTGTTCAATCACCGAGCCAAATTGGGCTAGGCAGATGCGCGATTTACCGAGAGCGCAGTCCTGACAACCGGGTCGAGTTGGTATGCGGAAGACGGGTTCCACGCCCCAAAACGTCGCGCAAGCCCATGCCTGCGCCACCAACACCCGGCCCGAGATCAAAGCCGAGTCGGGCCGCGTTGACCGCTCCCTCAAGCGTCACCAGACAGGCAGCGCCGCGTTGCTATCGCCATGCGCAACATCGCTTTCGATTTCCGCCACCGCAAAGCGCGGGTCATCGCAAATTCAGACACGCTCACCGAGCCTCTAAGGAAGGCCGCCGCAATCCTCGCCAGACTGGATCTCGGCTCTCCAAATTGTCACTTGCGTAATAAACTTAGTAAGCTAACTTTAATACTTAGGGAGGACTTTCTATGAAAACTATTCCACTTATTATTGCTGCGTCGTGCGCGCTCTTGGGATCGCAGGCACATGCGGACACGTTCACTGTCGATCCAGAACATACGATGGTGCAATTTTCGGTAGAGCGTTTGGGCTATTCTCAGACGCTTGGCTTTTTTCGCGAAACCAGTGGCGAGATCAGCTTTGACGAGACTGCGCCGCAAGCCGCACAAGTGAATGTCACAATTCCGGTGGCATCTCTCGACACCAACCTCGCCGGGAGGGACGCTTGGATTAAAAGCGAAGATATGCTCAACGGTGCCGCGCATCCGGAGATTAGCTTTGTCTCTACAGGTATTGAGGTAACGGGCGAAAATACTGGATTGCTGACCGGTGATCTTACCATGAACGGCATGACAAACGCGTTAACCCTCGACGTTATGTTTAACCGGCGTGGTCCCAATCCGTTGTCCCAAGTAGATACGGTCGGGTTTTCAGCCACAGGCACGTTAATGCGATCCGAATACGGTGTGGCTGCTTTCCTTGGCCCGTTGGGAGATGAGATCACGATTGAGATCCAGCTCGAAGCGTTGATACCGGCCGGTTAGCCGAGCGGAGAGCTAAAGTATGCAGGTCGTCCACAGCAACTTGCGCCGGCGGCTCCACTGGAGCATCGCCATCATCATGGCTGCAACTTTCGCGACCGGTGCCCTGACGACACTTGAGGTGGTCAGGGCGCGCCCAGAGACGCTTTGGTTGCTGTTCTCGGTCCATAAATCCTTGGGGGTTACAACATTTGCTTTGACCCTGGAGCGGCTAGCTTTGTGGCTGTCTCAGCCTTTGGTGCGGCTTGCCGAACATGGTCGTGCAATCTCTTTAGCGTCCGGCGGGGTGCAGGGCGCTTTGGTGGTGGGAAGCTTCGCGGTCCCTATTCTGGGCTTGGCGGCAGATGCCTTCCTAAGCCCCACCGCACCCATTTTCGGGCTATCTACCGAGGCCCTAAAACCATCAGCCGACCCAGTTTTGGCGGTCCGCTTGGCGCATCTTCACACAAGCCTGGCTTACGGGCTCGGCGGTCTTGTGGTGCTTCACGGAATGGCTGCACTCAAGCACCACTACCGGGACAGGGATGTCACGCTGAGCGCGATGCTTGGCCCTGTTAACCAACCGACTGTGCATGCGCGGTCGGGGTGGTCTGTGCTGGTTGGGGTCGGTCTGGTGGCGCTTTTTATCGGATTTAGCGACCGGACACAGGTCGGCTCAGGCATCCAGTTTGGGGCCGCGCGTGTCGGAAACTGGGATCTCGCGGCTGACGACAGCACCATTGTCGTAAATGCAACGGCAGAAGGCTTCGACATCACCGCACAGTTCACCCGGTTTGATGCTGAAATTGCTTTTGATCCAACCGCGCCAGAAGAAGCCTTGGTTCACCTTACGATTGACGCGACATCCTTTTTGTCCGGTTTTCCGGTCATAGACGCGCGGGTCGAGGGTGAAAGCTGGTTGAACCCAGCCTCGTTTGCGCAGGTCCAATGGACCGCAAGCACGGCCAATAAGCTGGCTGACGAAACCTACGTGATGCACGGGGCGCTGTCGCTATTTGACCAAGAGCATCCAATTGAAGTCCAATTTGAGTTTGTCGAGACTGATGACGGAGCCCGCGCAAGAGGCCGATCCGTTCTCAACAGGCTGGATGTCGGTCTTGGCAAGCGCGATGAAAACGCCTCGATCGAGATTGAGATCACCTTCGACTTCCACGTTATGCGCCGGCCTGCGGAATGAGGCTTTTAGAGCTCCCGCAGGGTTATAAAGCTACCTGAGAACAGATGCGTGACGACTATGCCCGACACATAGTTGTCGATCTGAGCACGTTTCGAACTCCACATCGGGGGCCAGATCGGCAACGAGACGCGGTTCGTATATAAACTCAACAGGTCCCATCGCCCAGATAACACCGGTTGGTATGGAGCAAATTCGATGCGTTCTCTGCTAATCTCAATAGGAGCGCTCATCAGGAAAGACCGTTGAGCATCCATTTCCGGCGCGATGCCACACGCAGAGTGTCCAATAACGGCGGCGAAGCTCCACGGTCATGCATTGGTGCAGAGCGCCGCCAATGTCATATTCTTCGCCAATTCTGCTGAAAAACAAAGCGTTAGGGCTGCAAAACTTAGTGTTTGAAGTATGCGAGAGCGCTCTTCCGATGCCGGTTTGCACATTCTCCTAGCCCCGATCTGAGGGGCAGCCACAACAATTGCCACAGCGGTTCGCCTTCAATGCAGAAGTTCCAGTCGCTCTCAACGCCCCTTCGAAGTCGGTGGGTTCTCAAGTTTGATCGCTGATATGCCGCAATCGTCCTTCGGCGTTCAGCCCGCATTCCCCAATTAGTTTGACGTTTTCGCACCTCTGATTTCCAGTAATATGCTACATTTCAGCATGTTAATTGGGCTGAAGGTGGTGGATCATGGCAAACCGTGCCCAAGAGGCTTGATCCGTGCGCAACGCAGCGACAAGATGCACGAAAAGGTATCCCACTTGGGAAATGCCGGTCAAAAAGGAATAAATCCATGAAAATAATTGATATTCTTGCTCCTCTCGGGCTGACACTTTGCGCCGCGTTCCCGGCATTCGCCGCCTGTAGCGATCCTGCCGGGCCGGGAGTTGATTGGACGGGGTGCAATCTGGCTGGGATGAACTTGTCCGCCGCAAACTTGCCTGGCGCGAACCTGACCGGCGCGAACCTGACCGGCGCGGCTTTGCAGTCGGCGGACATGACCAATGTGAACCTGACAAACGCGAACCTGACCGGCGCGAACCTGACCGGCGCGTCGATGGCATGGTCAGACCTGACCAATGCGAACCTGACCGCGGCGAACCTGACCGGCGCGAACATGCAGGTCACGATCTTGGTCTATGCGAACCTGATGCACGCGAACCTGAAAAATGTGGACTGGGCGGGTACCGACCTCCGGGGTGCGACATGGAACGATGGACATTTTTGTGCCGAAACCTCGCCTGAAGGTGCCTGCGACTAACCTTTCGGTACTTCTTAGGCTCAAGTTTGAAGTGCGACACCGACAAGCCCACAGGCGTAGGATGCCGCCATGGAAAGACAATACAAGCTAATATTGTTGGACTTTACATGGCGGCCCTATCTTCGGAAAACGTAAATACAATTATGCTGCATTTCTCGGAAAAGGTTCCATGAGATTTATGAAGCTGAGTGTGCCTTAATAATTCAATGGGTTAGCTCGCATCAGAAATTTACAAAACAGCCTCACAAGACACTGCCAGCATGGCTGTATGAGCATTTGCGGCCTTCGCGGTGGGGTAACTTACAGGTTCGAAAACCGTAAACGCACAGCAGAGGCATGAATCACCCTCCATCTGCGCGGTTCTGTTGGTTGTTGATGCTTGGGGGCTTAAGCCATGCTGCGCATCATCGTTGATCATAAGGGTGTTCATTGAGTTATGTTTGACCACGCACCCCTCCCCCTTTCGGGACTTTGCTATGCACTTCGCGGCCGGGCTATTGGCGAAACTGACGTTCGCCGCGAAACACATAACGCTCGCTAGATCCTCAGAAATACAGCGCACAGTCGTCTCATACGGATGGCGCAGCAGATCGCTGTCGCGGGCATCGACCGCGGCGGTGCTTTGAAAAACGCGGCCAGGCGTCGGCAAATTCCGGACAGATCGAAGAAGTGACCATTCGGCATGTGACCGTCGAACCGAAAGGTTGCAAAGAAACGCGCCCCGCAGCTCTTGCGCGGTCCCAACATGGCGATCCCCCCACTTCATTTAGGAAGTTAAATCAGCGCCCGCCTTAAATCAGCAGCAGTTTGCAATGCAGTTCGCCTAGATCAACCCTTCCGGCCATCCATCTCGCCCGCGGACCCAAGGGCCCTGCCCATTTGCAGCTCATTAGCTTCCCAACCTTTCAGCGGCCGCACCGAACCGTCGCTCTGCCCCTAGACACCCCCACCTGGCCCTCCTAGCCTGCCGCCAAACCCCAGCCAAAGGCCGCACCCATGTCTGACCAAATCACCCCCGTCCTCGCCCAGCTTGCTGCCAATCAACCCGCCGCCCGCGACCGTCTGTTCGATTTGCTTCGCATCCCTTCGATTTCCACCGATCCGGCTTATGCCGCTGATTGCCAGACCGCTGCCGATTGGCTCGTCGCCGATCTCGCGAGCATCGGCATCGAGGCTGCTAGCCGTCCCACAACCGGTCATTCGATGGTTGTCGGCAAAGTCGACGGTCCCGAGGGCAGCCCGCATGTCCTGTTCTACGGCCACTATGACGTGCAACCCGTTGATCCGCTGAACCTTTGGGACCGTGACCCCTTCGATCCTGAACTGCAAGACGGCCCCAAAGGCAAGGTTATCCGTGCGCGCGGCTCTGCCGACGACAAGGGCCAGCTGATGACTTTTGTCGAGGCCTGCCGCGCCTGGAAAGAGGTCCACGGCGCGCTGCCTTGCACCATCACCTTCTTCTTCGAGGGTGAAGAAGAGTCCGGATCGCCCTCCCTGATCCCGTTTCTTGAGACCCACGCCGCCGAGCTAAAAGCCGACGTCGCCCTGATCTGCGACACCGGGCTTTTTGACGACAACACCCCAGCCATCACCACCATGCTGCGCGGGCTGCTGGGCGAGGAGCTGACCATCAAAGGCCCCAACCGCGACCTGCATTCGGGCCATTATGGCGGGGCGGCGATCAACCCGATCCGCGTGCTGACCCGTATTCTCGCAGGCCTTCACGACGACCAAGGCGTCATCACCGTGCCCGCCTTCTATGACGGCGTGCCTGAAATCACGACCGAGCAGCGCGATGCGTGGCAGCGCCTTGGGTTCGATCCCGAAGCGTTCCTTGCGGCAGTCGGCCTGAACACCCCCGCTGGCGAGCAGGGGCGCAGCGCGCTCGAGATGATCTGGTCGCGCCCGACTTGCGAGATCAACGGTATCTGGGGCGGCTACCAAGGCGACGGCTTCAAGACGGTGCTGCCTGCGGAGGCGCACGCAAAAGTCTCTTTCCGGCTGGTGGGCACGCAAGATCCGCTCGCGATCCGCAAGGCGTTCCGGGCTTATGTCACTGAAAACCTCCCCCCTGATTGCACGGCCGAATTTGGCGGCCACGGCGGCGCACCGGCCAGCGTGATGGACACCAGCCACCCTATCTTCGCGGCGATGAAGGAAGCGTTAACCGACGAATGGCCCAATGCGGCGGCCTATATCGGGGCCGGTGGGTCGATCCCAATTGCGGGCTATTTCAAGAGCATCCTCGGCATCGATTCCATCCTCGCCGGGTTCGGACGCGAGGACGATGCAATCCATTCGCCCAATGAGAGCTACGCGCTCGAAAGCTTCGAGAAAGGCGCGCGCAGCTGGGTGCGGTTATTGGGGAAGATGTAGGTTTCGGGCAGGCTGCACAAAACATACCTACTTTTCCCTTAAATATCAGAGCACTAGAAATTTAGAGATTCAGTGCCTTGGCGCGAATCGATTTGTTCGCAATACTTCTTCAGTGTCGAGGCCTAAAGCTTCGACACTGGGGGATATCATGACTGTATTGCTGCGCGCCGTATTTGCGGCGGCTTTTCTTGTTTTCACACTTCACGGGCAAGCCCAATCAGCCGTCTGCGACACGGCCAAGGAAGCTTGGGAAACCGTTGAACAAACGGAAGACCCAACGAAAACCGCAGATTTTGTGGTCGCTTATTCCGAGTGCAGCGTGTTTCGCTATCTGGGGCTCGCGACGCTGCGCAATCAGACACGTTTAATTCTTGACGACTTGGGTACACTTCAGGCCCGACACGCTTCAATCGAGCTTGAGCTCCGCACCAGTAAAACCGCCGCCGGTATGGCGGAAATGCGGCGTGATGAGGCGGAACGAGAGGCGCAGACCCTGAGCGCGCGGAATGAGGCACAGTTCAATACGATTATACAAGCGCATGACGACATCTTAACGCTTCAATCTGCGCTCGAAGCACAGACGACGGAGAACTCGAGTCTGAACACTAGCTTGAACGCCTCGGCTGCGCTTGAAAGCGGCCTGCATGTCAAGATCACCGCGCTCGAAACCGAAGCGGAAAGCTCGGCAGCGCTGGAGAACCAAACTCGCACGGAACTGAATGATAAGCTTGCAGAAATCGATGCCCTTGATGAGACGATTGATACGCTCAACGGAGACATCGCTTTAAAGATCACGCACATTTCCGAATTGGATGGACGTGTCGAAGATCTGGAAACCAATCTTAACCGGCGCATTGCGCAAATCTCAGTGCTAGAAATTAACCTCGCTGAGGCTGATCGCCAAGAAGTTCTTATTCGTCGCAGGGCCGATGCAAGCGAGGTGCACGTCACGCAACTTGAGGCGGAATTGGAACAAACGACGCAGGAGCGTGACGATGCAACTGGCAAGCTTGACGTTGCGAGTGCGCGTGTCGAGGAGTTAACGTTGGAAAACGCCCGCCAAGACGGTGTTATTGATCAGCAGATCGAAGAAATTGCGTCTCTGGACACCGAACTCACGACCGCAACGACAGAAAATGAGCGCCTCGAAGGCGTCGTCGTAACAAAAAACGCAAAGATTGACGGCCTAGATAGCGATATTTCAGGATTAAACGAGGAACTCACGCAAGCTCGAGCGGACATAACGGAAGGTCTGGCGCGGAACGGAACTCTTTCTGCCAGAAATGGCGTGCTAACAAACATTATCGACTACCAAGAGAGAAATATTTCAGGATTAAATGGGCAACTCACGCAAGCCCAGGCGCAGATCGAAACTCTTTTTACGGATAATACGGATCTAACAACCGTAAACGTCGGCTTATCAGGGCAGATCGACAATCTGATATCATGCGCCACAAACCTAACCGGACTTGAGGTTGGCAGTGTTGGATCAAGTCTGGTTGAAGACGAAAAGGCGGGATTGGATTCGACATGCCTTATGCTCGATGCATGGGTGAAAGCGAACATAAAAGCTAACGAGGATAAACTTAGCGGAGTGCAGGTCGAACTTGCGAGCCTGACGGAAACCAATACGGGCCTCGTTTCTGAAATTGGAGAACTCACGGGCGCTATCCATGGCCTTGATGGGAAAGTCGACGCGTTGTTTGAGTATCGGTCCGAATTCAACGCACTCATCAATGACATTGCTCAAAACACGCCGGGCATCGAGGTTGAAAACGAACGCGCACGCTTCACGACCCAAATCCTGTTCCAGCCCGGCTCGGCCCACCTATCGCAGGACGGCAAGGCCCGATTGTTGGATGTGGCGGACGCAATGCGATCAATTTCGCAGAATATTCCCAGCAATATCGGCTGGGTGTTCACCGTCGACGGCCATACTGATGATGACCCGATCAGAGGTCATCGTCGCTACCGAGACAACTGGGACCTAAGCCATGGGCGCGCTCAGGCAGTGGCTGATTTCCTGGTCGACACGGGCGAGATCGCTCCGTCTTGGCTGGCCGCAACGGCCTTCGGAGAGTTCCAGCCAGTCGGCTCAAACAGAACGGAGGAAGGTCAAAGTCTCAACCGTCGCATTGAATTCGGCCTGATC
Source organism: Dinoroseobacter sp. (assembly GCA_034111085.1). Lineage (GTDB taxonomy): Bacteria > Pseudomonadota > Alphaproteobacteria > Rhodobacterales > Rhodobacteraceae > Dinoroseobacter. Next base: position 19,369 of record JAWUXZ010000035.1, on the reverse strand, counting down.
GCTTACGGTCGCAGCGCGAACTAAGTGCTTAGGTCTTGGGCTGATCCATCCTGATGCTCGAAGGTGCCCTTGCGTTGCAAAGAGGCCTTCAACAGGACGATACGAAACAGCGAACAATACCAAGCGCGCTAGGCTTAGTGATCGCCAACGCACAACAGGACGATGTGTGAACTCAGTTCACAATCTATCAACAGGGATGGAAACTTGGTTCACATTCTATCAACATCGGCTCTCAGAGCCGTAGAAAAGGTAAGTGGCGCGGTTGACGGGGCTCGAACCCGCGACCCCCGGCGTGACAGGCCGGTACTCTAACCAGCTGAGCTACAACCGCGCATGAGCCGTGGTTTAGGGATAGTGCCTTGGGGCGTCAAGCGCGTTTCCGCACCTAATTGTCATTTTTCTAGAAGCGCCTCCAGCGTGTCCCAATACACCGGGATATCTGTTACCTTATTGCCAAAGCAGTCCGCGTCCACTGGCGCACCGAGCCTACCGCCCAGCGCCTTATACGCCGCTAACGCACCGGCGTTCCCGCTGAGCACAGTCAGACTTAGCCCATTGTGCCCCCTCGCCCGTAACGCCTTGGCGACCCAAGCGAAAAGCGCGCGCCCGACGCCCTTGCCTTGGGCCGCCTTGGCCACGTGTAGGCTGTCTAGATAGGGTGTCTCGGCCCCCACAGGTGCCATCAGCGCAAACCCCAGCAAGCCACCGGCTTCGGCCACAACACACAACCGCCCGTCAAGCGCCCCCGCCCCCCAAAGCCCGCCCAGATCGTCAATCGCGGGCCCAGCCAGATAGGCCTCGGGCAACACTCCCCCATAGGTCCGCTGCCAGCTGTCGATATGGAGCGCCTTGATCGCCTCGCAGTCCGCCTGCGTTGCGGCGCGCACGATCATTTTGCAGGCAACGGGATAAACTCCGCATCGTCTCCGGGCGGCAGTTGGAAGCGCCCATGCGCCCAATCACCCGCGCGCCAAGCCTCCTTGGCGGCATCGATCCTCTCTTGCGAGGAGGCGACGAAATTCCACCAAATATATCGCGATCCTTCCAGGGTCGCGCCCCCAAGGATCATCACCCGCGCGCCCTGTTCGCCTGCGGTCATCGAGACACGGTCGCCGGGGCGGTAGACGAACATCTGACCCGCAGCGAACTCCCGCCCCCCAGAAAACACCGACCCATCAACCACATAGCCGCCCCGATCCTCATGATCGTCGGGCATTGGCAGGCTTGCACCGGGCTGCAGGATCGCATCGGCATAGAACATCTCGGACGCGGTCTCGACCGGTGCGCGTTCCCCGTAAGCAGTCCCAAGGATCAGGCGCAGCTGTTTGCCCTCGCCCTCTAGAATTGGCAGCGTGTCTTTGGCCGCGTGCTCAAACGCGGCAGGCGTGTCTTCAGCATCTTTCGGCAGCGCCAACCACGTCTGGATACCCGACAGCGTGTAGGGTGATTTCAGCGCATCGCCATCGATACGCTCGGAATGGGTGATGCCATGGCCTGCGGTCATAAGGTTGACCGCACCCGGCTCAATCCATTGATCGGTGCCGAGGCTGTCGCGGTGATGGAACTTACCTTTGTAAAGATAGGTGACAGTTGCGAGGCCAATATGCGGGTGCGGGCGGATATCGACGCCCTGCCCGGTCAGGAACTCCGCCGGTCCCATCTGGTCGAAAAAGATAAACGGCCCAACCATTTGGCGCTTGGGGGCGGGCAAGGCGCGGCGCACCTCGAAATCGCCTAGATCGCGCGCGCGCGGCACGATCACGGTGTCGATGGCATCCACCGCATCGCCAATGGGCGTGTCGGGGTCGAGGGCGGGATTCCAGCTCATAGCGGCCTCCTAGTGTTGTGTTGAAGTGCCGGGATAGCGCAAAGCGCCGATGCACAATACTGACGCATACAGACAGATAGTGTGCGTTTATGCAGGGGGCGCGTCTTTAGCCAGAACGGCGCAACAGGTAGCATCCAGAGCAAACCGGCCGCGGTGACACAACGCCCTACCGATCATAGAGCGGCGCTGGACGCGTCTTGCGCAGACTTAACCGAGAACGCCGCGACAGGCTCGGCGTAGCCCTTCAGCGGGATCGGATCGAGCACTTCAAAGACTGCCAGCGTCCCATCCGCGACGGCCTTATCGCGCACTGAGGTGTTGACCAGCACATCGCCCGCAGGCGCTTTGGAGCACAGCCGCGCCGACAGGTTCACGGTCGATCCCAGAACGGTAAAGTCCATCCGATCTCGCGCCCCCATCGCGCCCAGCACGACCTCGCCCGATGCAATCCCGATGCCGATTTGCAGGTTCCAATCGGGGCGCTCAGACAGCAAGCGCAACATCGCAACTTGGATCTCCAGACCAGACTGGACCGCGCGTCGTTCCATCCCGTCGCCATCGAAAACGGCCACGAGCGCGTCACCAATGAACTTGTCGATGTCACCGCCATGGGCCTTCACAATCTCAGTCTGGGTGTCGAGATAGAGGTTCAGCATTTCGACCACCACCTCGGGCGGCACGCTTTCGGAGAACTCAGTATAGCCCCTGATATCTGTGAACAGCACCGCCAACTCGCGCCGTACACCGCTGCGTGAAATACCCTGGGCATCAGCGCGTTTGATCGCATCAACGGTGCCTTGGCTGACGAACTTCATCAGCTCCATCCGCTCGTTCAACTCGCCGATCATCGCGTTAAACCGTGTCGCCAGATCTCCGATCTCGTCGCGCGAACGCTTGCCCACCTTGACCCGAGCCGAAAAGTCGCCCTGCCCAACAGCCTTCGCCGCCGCCCCAATCCGCAAGATTGGTTGGGTCAGGCCTTGGGCGAAAATCAATGCGCCAATGGCGGCAACCACAAAGCCAAGCCCAGCCACGATTGCGATGGTGCGCGTCATCTGATCGACAACGGCATACGCGCTTTCCTCGCTTAGCTCTGTCACCACGGCCCACGGGATGCTGGACGGAAACGCATAGGCACTTAGCATCGCGGTACCATCGGCGCGGGTATAGGGGCGCAAAGCCAGCGCGCGCGCACTGCCCTCGATCAGCGGTATCGCTTGGGCGACACTTTCGCGGTCAGACAGGTTCGGATTGCCCTCAACCAACTGCGCGTCGCCTGCGACATTTACCAGATTGATTTCGCCGCGCGCTTGGAACGGATTGCGCGCGCGCAGGCGCATGATCGTGGTCATATCCACCCGTGCAGACAAGATCACTGGACGGCCAGACAGCGGAGTATTCAGCGGCAAGGCGATGGTGCCAAACCAGTCATTGGTGCCAGGCATCTGCGAGATCACCGGCTCGGAAAACCTGCCCTCGCGCGCGATGTTTTGCAGCTCGGCCACACCCGTGCGCAAGGCCGCGGTCGGGTCAGCAACCCCGGCAGCGGCCAACCGTGCGACGTAGTCTTGGTCGGTGATCAGAACCGGCAGGTCCGAGCCTGCAATGGTAAGTTGCAACGCCTTCACATCGGGCATTTCTGAAATCCCGAGCGTCAGCAACGAGATCTTCTGCGGCACGCCCAGATCAGGGCTATCAACGCCGTTGCGGATAACCAAAAGCGGCGCGAGGTAGTAGCCAAGGATGGTGTCGTCGATATCGCGGGCGAAGTGGTCCGCAACCGTGGTCAGTTCCTCGTTGGCGGCACTTTTCAGCTCGTCACGCGCGATCTGGATCAGGTTAAAGCCGACCAGCCCCAATGGCACCAGCGCCAAGAGAGTAGCAAAAACAAAGAATTTGGCACGAAGTGGAAAACGCATGAGGCGGACCCTAGTGGCCCGCCTCATTCCGATCAATCTGTCAAATTACAAAGGAGCGGTTAGTTTCCGCGCCCCTCAGCTGTAATCGTCGCCGTATCGCTTGTGACACCGGACGCCAAGCCCGTCGCATCGCGCGCGGTCACGGTGACAGTGTATGTCCCCGGCGCGCCGTAACCGTGGCTGACTTGCGCACCTGACGCGCTCGCGCCGTCGCCAAAGTCCCACCAAATCGTAACGCCTTGGCCATCAGGATCAGCCGCACTGGAGGCATCGAACATGATGATGTCATGTGCTGCACCGACAGGTACGGACCGGTCTGGGCCTGCATCGACGGAAGGTGCTCCGTTGACCAAGATCGCAGCGGTATCTTGGCCAATAGCGCAGGCTGCGGCCCCGCTATTGTCGGTCACCACAAGGGTAACATCGACCGGACCAGATGCGTCGAACGCTCGGGTTATGCGCGCGCCTTGTGCTACAACGCCGTCGCTGAATGTCCATGTGTAGTCAGTGATCGTGCCGTCGATATCCCCTGAGCCGCCTGCATTAAACACAACCTCGACCCTTGGATCAACGATCAGATCCGGGCCAGCGGCCGCAACAGGTGCGCTGTTAACGCGGGCATAGATCTCTTCGATACGCTGGCTGTTTGGCAGACCCTTGCCATCATCAAGGCTAAGCGAAACCGGGAACAAACCTGCGGCCGCAAACGCATGGCTGACCTCAGCCCCGGTGGCTTTGGTGCCATCACCAAAGTCCCAGCTTGCCGCGACCGTGTCGCCAAAGCCCGAGGTCCAGCTGGTTGTGGCACCAATGCAAAGAGCGTCGGTGTTAACAAGACCCGCTACAGGCGCCGGGTTGACCATGACCGCCGAGGTAAAGGTGGCGCTGGAGTTTTCCACGCCCGCCTCATCCATAACGGTCAGGGACACAGCGTAAGTGCCATCTTCGATAAAGATATGCGTCGCCGTCAGCCCTGTGCCAGAGTTGCCATCGCCGAAGTCCCACAAATACGCAGTCAGCGCACCATCAGGGTCCGTCGAGGCCGACGCATTGAAGCTGACCACATCGCCTGCGGCCACCATTGCAGGGGCCTCAAACGACGCAGTTGGCTGGGCGTTCACGGTGATCCGGCGTTCGGTCGTCAAAGTCCCGCCAGAGGCAGCCGCCCCTGTCAGCGTTGCCGTGACCGACACAGTATATGCGCCCGGCTCAGTAAAGCTGTGGGTAAGCGACGTGCCTTCAAAGCTGGTTCCATCCGAGAACGTCCATACAAGGGTTGCCCCTTCGGAATCTGGACCCTCAAGCGTCGCCTCAAAGCTGTTCTGCATCCCTGCCGCCATGATCTCGTCGGCAATCACCGCAAGCACCGGCGCCGCTTCTACTATGACCGTCGCCTGATCTCTATCAATCGGGCTACACTGGCCTTGCGCATCGCCTGTGATTGCAAGGGTCACGACGAAGGTTCCGGGCTCCTCAAATACGTGAACAGGCGTTTCGCCCGACCCGTTTTCGCCATCCCCGAAGCTCCAGTTAAACGCGTTGACTGCACCGTCTGCATCGGTCGAGCCACTGCCATCAAAGCGCACATTCTGATTGGTGCGCACGGTCATATCTGCACCGGCATTGGAAATAGGGCCTTCGCGCACGAGCGTTGCAATCCGGTCAATATCGATACCGAGAGGCGAGCCACTTTCATCACGCACCGTCAGCGTCACCGGATAGGTTCCGGGCTGCTCATAGGTCTTGTTGGGATTAACGATGGTCGAGGAGGTACCATCGCCAAAGTCCCACATGTAGCGCAGCAGACCGCCATCGGGGTCAAGCGATGCACTTGCGTCAAACAAGATCGGATCACCGGAGCACACATCGCGGTTGCCCCCAGCCATCGCAATAGGCGGCGCATCAATGGTCACAACCAGCGCGTCGGAGGCCGCCGCATTGCCAAGTCCGGTGCCATCATTGATGCGCAGCGTCACCGGAAACTTTCCCGAGCGCGGGAAGACATGGCGCGGGGTTCGGCCTTGAACGACATCGCTGCCATCGCCAAAGTCCCACATATAGATCAGCGCATCGCCGTCGCCATCGCTGGACGCGGTGCCGTCGAAATCCACGTAGAGCTGGTCGGTAAACACTTCTGCGCCCGCCTCAGCCACAGGTGCGTGGTTCACGCGCACGGTGATGTCGGTCACATCGGTTGCGTTCAGTGCGCCAGAGCTGTCGGCGATGGTAAGTTGGGCGGTCACGATGCCGGAGGCCTCGAAGACGCGCTGCACTACTATGCCAAACACAGGCTCGGCCAGATCGTCAAAGTCCCAGCGGTAGCTTTCGATCGTGCCGTCCAGATCATAGGCATTCGCGCCCGAGAAGATCACAGGCACGCCCGGCTCGACCAGCAAATCAGGTCCGATTACCGCAACAGGCGGCGCGTTCACGCGTACCACAACCTCGTCGTAAGCCGAAGCCGAGCCGCCTTTGAAATCGTCGCGCACTTCCAACGCGATCCGGTAAAGGCCGGCCTCGGCAAACATCGCCTCAACGGCTTGGCCCGCAAGCATATCCCCATTGGGAAGCGTCCAGAGCATCTCGGAAATCATGCCATCAGGATCAACAGAGAAGCCTGCATCCAAGCCAACAGGTTGGTTCGGCATTACAATGATATCAGGACCCGCATCGGCCAGCGGCACAGCATTGATGGTCACGAACATTGTGTCGCGCGCTTGGTTCAGGGGCGCGCCAGAATCGTCACGTACTACGAGGGTGACTTCATACTCGCCCGGCGCACGGTAGGCATGGCTGACCAGCGGGCCAGTGGCCGTCGTGCCATCGCCAAACTCCCACTGATAGCTGGCAATCTTCCCGTCGGGATCGGCTGAACCACCACCATCAAAGCGCACGACGGAAGCCGTGAGCGCTTGGTCTGCCCCTGCATCTGCGGTCGGTGCTGCACTGACAACAACGGCCATCTGGATGCTTTGGGTCGCACTCGGCGTGCCGGAATTATCGGTGACAGTCAGCGCCACGGTTTTCACGCCCGCAGAGGTCCACGCGTATTGAACGTCCGGCCCCTCGGCCATCGCGCCATCGCCAAACTCCCACATATAGGTGACGATCTCGCCGTCGGGATCGACAGAGGTGGCTGCGGTCAAGTTTGTCACTTCGCCTACTGCAACAGGACGCGGCAGAGGTGAAATCGCAGGCTCGGGCGGCGCGTTGACAACCACCACCAGCGTATCGGTCGCGGTGTTGTTGGCCACACCGCTGTCGTCCATTGTCGTCAGGGTTACGGTGAAAGTGCCCGATCCCGCGAACGCGTGATCAATCGCAGCACCGCGCAGGACCGTTCCATCGCCCATGTCCCAGCTGTAAGAAGCAACTGTGCCGTCCACATCATAGCTAGAGACGCCGTCAAACGAGACCGTAGCGCCCACGATTGAAGTCTGGTCAGTACCCGCCTCGGCAACAGGGGCCGCATTCACAGTCACTTGCCGAGTGGCGAGACCGAAATCGCATGGATGTGCGCTGTCATCTTCGACGCGCAGCACGGCCCGGTAGATGCCGGGGGTGTCGTAGGTCTTGGAAACATCCATCCCGCTGGCGGTGTTGCCATCGCCGAAGTTCCAGACGTAGCGCGCAATGGGCGCGTCACTGGCTTGCGAGGCCGCACCAGAGAAAATAACCGCCTCTCCGGGGGCAACAACGACATCGGCGCCGGGCACGGACACGGGCGCAGGGCGCACATGGACTGGCAAACGCACACGGTTGCCGCGCGGGGTCTCCGAGCGTGCATCAAGGATCGACAGCATCGCTTCATAGCGACCGGGTTCGGCGTAGCTATGAGCGATCACGGGCTGAGTGCTGCTTATGCCGTCGCCGAGATCCCAGCTGTAAGTCAACTCGTCGGCACCGTTTGAGGCACTGCCATCAAAGGCAACGGAAACACAGTTCGACAATGGCTGAGCGGTGGCTACAGGTGTCGGGCGATTGATGAGGTCCGCGCGCGTAATCGGCATATGCAGCGGCAAGGCATTGCCCGCACTGTCAAAGGCGCTGAGCGTCATGTCATTGGGTTTCTCGGACCCCTCAGAGAGCGTAATTGCCACCTGCGGGTCTGCAAGCGTGACGGTCTGGACCGCCCAATCGTCTTGGCCCGAGGCACGCAAAGGCAGGTCTTCGTAATCAGTCTGAATCGCAATCGTGCCCAGCGCGCCATCGAAAGTTTGCACGGTGACTTGACCGTCTTCTGGTGCGTCCAGCAGGGTCTGCACCGGGCCGCCAAATCCGGGCCAGCGTATCGTCGGATCGAAAGCGACAATCTTAAGGCCCGCAGGCTGATCGGCTGCATTCGGGCTGCGACTGATATCGGCGATGAAAACGTTGCCATCGTCGCCGTTTATTCCGCGCACATCGAGGCGGAAATAGATGCGATCGCCGACAACTTCGCCCTGGGCCGGGTCAAATTCTGTGAAGGTAATCCACTGGCCATCCTCAGACGGATCGTCGCTATAGACGCGCTCAAACAGCATCTCGCCCGGCTCGGAGATCGCGGCATTTCGGTCGTAAAGCAGCGGGCCTGCGCGATTGGTGACCTGCAAAGGACGCGGTGTGGCGGTAAACGCGCCCTCGCCGCCCCAGAAGCGGTATTGCGTGGCCGAGTTAGAGCGCCCTTGGATCGTGTCGTTGTCGCCGCCAAACTCAGGATCAAACACGCGCAAGTAATGGGTCCCAGATGCACCGGCGGGCAGCGAGATGTAGAGGCGTTCTAACTTGTCCACATCGCCTTCGCGCGAGGGCGCAAACGGGCCGTAGACAACGTTAAGCGCTTCGGGTGCCGAGGCTTGTGCAAAGACGGGCTGTGCGACGGGAAAGGCGGCAGCGCCCAAACCAAGCAGCAAGGCACCAAGAGCAGTCTGTGTGCGGGCCATCATCATGTGCGCGATCCTTCTGGGTCGGTCATTATGGTCACTCCTGCGCCGAGGCGGGCGGGAGGAAACGGGTCGTATTGCCCGCGTAATCTGAGATTTCGACGACTGTTAAGCGCAGATCGCCCGCCTGTTCCGGCAAGGCGGCACGACAGGCGTTGGCAGCCTGATCACAGCGCAAGAAGCCGATCTCGATGCGTGCGCCAATCGACAACTCAAACCGGGCGACAGGGCGCAATCCGACATTGTCCGACGCCTCAGCAGTGATCACGATCTGTCCGGTTTCGCCCGCAGCGCGCGACGCGGTCGCGGCCAAGACTTGCGGTGCCTCACGGTCGAGCACGATGTTGACTTGGCGTAGCGCGACGTTGCCAACGATGTCTTCGGCCACGAGGCTGAACTGGTTGGTGCCAGCGGCCAAGACCAGCTCGGTGATAAAGCGCCCCTCGGCGTCTAGATCAACAGGTGCACCATCTAGCGTCAGGCTGATCGCATCGGGCACAATCCCGGAGACAGTCACGGCATCGAGCGCGCTGGCTTGCGGCGGTGGTGTCTCGAACCCGATCATGGGCGGAGTTGCATCTTGCAGGACCGCAAATTGGACTTGGCCTTCGACCACGCCCAAGGGCGACAAGATATCCAGAAGGTATGTTTGTGCTGCCTCCGAGGCGGGAAGCGTCACGGCAATCGCACCGCCTGCTTCGACCACAGATTGCACCACAAGCGTGCCCACTGCATCGGTGACGCGCAGGCTCAGACCTTCGGATGCATCAGTTGTAGCGCGCAAAGCAAGGCTCGTAGTGCGGGTCAGGATCGCGCCACTTGTGTTGCGCGCATGGGTCTCGGAAAGCATAATCGAAGACGTGGCCGAAGGACGGTAGACCACGGGCAAGCGCCGCTCGGTCCGGTTGCCCGCCGCGTCAACGGCTTCCAACAGCACCTCATTGGCGCCTTCAACGGCTTGCAGATCGACGGTGAAACGGCCCATCGCATCTTGCATCACCGCCACGCCATTAACGGCCAGTTGCACCTCAGGCTCGGTCTCGCCGGTCACTTGGAATGCCGCTGATGCAAGAAGCGCGCCTTCGGCTGGGCTGAGCACTGCAAGGAAAGGTGGTGTGCTGTCGGAGATCAGCTCAAAGTCGCGTGCTTGGCTCCATCCGCCGGGAAGGCCGAAGCCGTCGAGGGCTGCAATACGCCAGTGGAAGCGGCCTTGGTCGAGGCCCACGGCCTCAAATGTGGTTTCGCGGATACCCCATTCGGATATCTGCATCTCGTTAAAAGCCGGGTCGCTTGCGACCTCTAGCCAGTAACCAGCAGCGTCCGTCGTGCCTTGCCATTCCAGCCCGGCAGTACGGCCAAAGACGGATTCACCTTGCCCGGGCAACAGCAACGCGGCGCGCTCCAGCACAACTGTGACTTGGGTGGATCCATCGCGGTTGATTACTGCGCCTTCGTTTCGACCGAGCGTCAGGGCATTCTCCCCCTCGCCCACCTGCAATGAGGCCTCGTCATAATTGGCAAACCGCGCGCCCGTTTGGTCGCTTTGCACCCAGAAGTCCGTGCTGCTGGTGGTGGTGGCCAAGCCGCCGACCTCAATCTCGAAATCCGTGCGATCGCTAATTTGGTTCAGCAGCGCGTAAAAGTCGCCCTCCACAAGATTGACTTTGGTGACCTCGCCGCCCGTCAACGGATCGCTGCGCATGATTTGAATCGTGGCGTTCGAATTGGGGTTCAGGCGCAAGCGCGACAAATCCCGAAAGGTGATCTGCGCGGTTGAAGCGGACAATGTGCGTACACGCTCAAATTCGACCAACACGTCGCTGGCATCGCGGCCCGTCCATGCGGTTTGAGCAGGCGTGCGCCCCTCGACCGCGCCATGAACGTCCGTCAGCAAGGCCTCGGCAGCGCGGTCACGCTGGGTTAGCGAGATCGTCAGGGCTTGGGTTGCAAGGGACGTCGCGGTGCTGGAAAATTGCACAACATCTGACCATGCGCCGTCCAAGCGCCGCTCGACAGCCTCATCGCGGTTCTCGATTGCGGTGCCGATTTCGGTTGGGGCGAACAACTGAGCGCCTTGGGCCGTTGCGTCTTGAATGGCCACAAGGGCGGTGCCGAGCGCGCCATCGGCTGCCGCCACCTGTTCGACGGGCAATTGCAGGATCAAGCCGGGGCGCAGTTCGGCCACCGATGTAATTCCGTTGACCTCGAGGATTTGCGGCCACAGGTCCGGGTCATTCAGATGGGTCTGGGCAATGCCGCGCAAGGTATCGCCCGGTTCCACCTCGACCTGCTTGAACGGCGCGTTGAGCGATTGCGACATCGCCACCCCGCCCCAAAACGCGAGCAAAGCGGTTACCACAACGGCAGACAAAAACTGGGACTTCAACATCGGCGCGCATTCCTAACTTTCGGCAGGCTGTGGGAGAACTGAATAATTTTCAACAAAAACAGCGCATTCTTAGCAGCAATTGCCGAAAAGTCTGCGCCGGTGTTTCATAATTTGATGTGATCCGCGCATAATTACAGAATTGTTGCGAAATCGGCGCGAAACCGGTCTGCGTTTACCTCACCGGGCTTTGCCAATGGCCCTAGGGGCGCTTAGGGTGACTCGCAGTATAGTGGGATAGATCGCGGCTTGAGCGCTCTGCCGGATTTGGAGATTATTTTTGCCGGTTTCGCAGTCCTACGCCCTCGCCAATCTTCGCAACGTGCCGTTCCTTTCGGGCCTGTCTGAGGACGCGCTCGCCCGTTTCACGCAAGCCACCACACGCCGCAGTCTGGGCCGCGGCGAAGTTCTGGTGCAGCAAGGCGATCCGTCTGACACGCTCTACTTCGTCACCCATGGCCGCTTTCTGGTCCGCGCGGGCGATGTGGCGATTGCTGAGATTATTGCGGGCGAGCCAATCGGCGAAATTGGCTTTTTCGAGAACGCGCCGCGCAGCGCCACCGTACAGGCCGAACGCGCGAGCGAAGTCCTCGAGTTGTCCCGCGCAGCTTACGAGCCGCTGGCGCGAGATATGCCAGAACTGAACCAAGCCGTGATCCGCGCGCTGGCTGCCCGGGTTGTGGCAGGCAACACCGCGCGGGCGAAACTAGAGCCACGCGCTGGCAAAACGATTGCGGTACTGCCGGTGACGGGCACAACTTTGCCAGAAGGCTTCATCGCGGGACTGCTCGGCGCTGCGGTTTGGGACGCCAACAGCCGTATCCTTCAGGCCGGTGATGCGCCCAGCGGTAATCTTGCGTCCTTTTTGGCCGAAGCCGAAGCTGGATCGGACCATCTGCTGTTAATCGCCTCAGATCCCGCAGGCACCCCAGATTGGGCACAAGCGGTCTGCGACATCGCCGACACGCTTTTGTTTGTCGCCCCGCCAGATACGAAAGCGACGACGCCTGCGGGCTTGGAACGCAAAGTGCTTGACGGCACCCTCGCGCAGAACACGCATCTGGCGATCCTGCGCCACGGCTCGGCCGAGACAATTCTTGGCTCTGCCGCTTGGCTGAAAGACCGCTCCGTCGGGCTGCACCACCAAATTGCACTGAACGCCTCGCAAGATTTCGACCGCCTTGGTCGCTTCCTGACCGGCACCGCTACGGGCGTCGTTTTCTGCGGTGGCGCTGCGTTTGGCACCGCCCATCTGGGGATGCTGAAGGCGCTGGGCGAGCATGGTTATGCCTTCGATATGGTTGGCGGCGCGAGCATGGGGGCTGCCATGGCCGGGGGCTACGCGATGGGTCTGGCCCCCGACGACGTCATGGATATGATCGACGAGCTGTTCCTGACCAGCCGCGCCATGAAGCGCTATACCGCCCCGGTTTATTCCGTGATCGACCACCGCTTTATGGATGCCCAGATGGCGCGCTTGACCGAAGGGCGTAATATCGAAGACCTGCCCCTGCCCTATTTTGCCGCCGCCACCAGCCTGACCACGAACTCGCTGAAACTGCTGCGTGATGGGCCGCTTTGGCGCGCAATGCGGGCCTCAAGCGCGATCCCGGCGATGTTCCCGCCGATCGTGATGCCTGACGGCGAGGTGCTGATTGATGGCGGATTAATGGACAACGCACCACTCGGGCCGATGCGTGATCTGAAGGCAGGGCCGAACGTACTTCTCAATATCAGCCGCGGCACCGATTGGCGGGTCATGTCAGATTATAACGAGTTGCCGGGGCGCGCGGGAGCATTGCGCAAATTGCTGCTGCCCGGTGGCAAGAAGTTCCGCTTTCCGGGTATCTTCTCGATCCTGTCGCGCACCATGGTGGTGAATGCCGAAAGGGTCATGGCCGATCTGGATCGCCGTGATGATGTGGTGCTGGAAATGCCGCCGCTGCCGCGCATGGGCTTTCTGCAATGGGGCAAGGGGCGCGCTTTGTATAAAGAAAGCTACCGCAAGATGACCGAGGCGCTTGAGGCGCATCCCGCCAGCGAAACGCCCTCCAGCGGTCCCGATGATCGTTTGCGCGCGATTGCCGCGGCACAGGCTGCGCGGATCGCCAAGGCCCAATCGGAGCGTCGCCGTGGCTGAGTTCACCGCTCAAATTTACGGCGCACGCGGCACGTTGCCCGTGGTCGAACCTGAGATGGCGCGCTTTGGCGGCAACACGTCTTGCGTGGCGTTGCGCCTCGACGGGCGGGTGCTGATCTTCGATGCGGGCAGCGGGATCGTGCCGCTTGGGCGTGCACTGGTAAAAGAGGGCGTGCGCGAGATCGATCTGGTGATTAGCCATGCGCATTATGACCATGTGCTGGGCTTGCCATTTTTTGCACCACTCATGCACCCTGACGTCACGGTGCGGCTGTGGTTTGCGGGAACCGAAGGTGCCCCAGACGGCGCGCACGTGATAGCCGACCTGATCCGCCCGCCCTTCTTGCCCTTTGTGACCGCCGATCTGGCCGCAACCATAGAGTGCAAGCTGCTTCCAAGATCCGGCGTAACGCAGATCGCTGGTGCACAGATTACCACAGCGCCCGTGAACCATCCCGGCGGCAATACCGGGCTAAGGGTCGATCACGCGGGGGCCAGCCTCGTCTACGTGGCCGATTTTGAGCATGATGATGGGGCGATGGACGCAGCACTTTGCAGGTTTATGGCTGGGGCCGATCTGGCGTTCCTCGACTGCACCTACACACCTGAGGACTACACAAAATTCAAAGGCTTCGGTCATTCGCATTGGCAAAAATGCAGCGCTCTGGCCGGGGTCGCGGGGGTCAAACGCTGAGGGCTGTTCCACCACGCCCATACGCGCAGCGATGCGGAATTGGACGGGTTGGCAAAGCAGGTATGCACAACCGACCCAAATGCGTTCGTGACCCGCGAGGGCGCGATCTTTGATCTGCTCTGAAGGAAATGGTGGGTGATGAGAGGCTCGAACTCCCGACATCTTCGGTGTAAACGAAGCGCTCTACCAACTGAGCTAATCACCCTTCGAGTGCCTCTTAGCGAAGCGCGCTGAGGGCTTCAAGCCTCATGGGTGATTTCTTCTCCATTCTTAATCTCGATCACCACACCTTGCGGATTTCCCAAGGCCGCCATCGCGCCTCGGTCCAGCCCCAGTATCAGCCCGCGCAGCACGCTGATCGCAACGCCGTGGCTGACGATCACGGCAGGCGCGCGCAGATCGGCTAGGAATGACGCGACCCGCACCTCTAGCCCGTCAAGCCCCTCGCCACCCGGCGCATCGGCGAACATCTCAAACGGCAGTTTCTCGGTTGCGGTCATGCCGGGCTGAATTTCTGAGCGCAGCCGCCCCTCCCAGCCGCCGGCATTGATCTCGCGAAGCCGGTCATCAAATTGGATGGGACCAAGACCTGCCAGCGCAATCTCAGCGGTGCGGCGGGTGCGCCCAAGGGGGCTGACGAAGAAACCTGTGTCCTCGGGCAGCGTCAGAGCTGCCATAATCCGGGCTTGGGCGCAGGCTTGGGCAAGCCCCTGTTCGGTCAGCGCCGAGTCTAGGTGACCTTGCAAGCGCCCCTCGACATTCCAGAGGGTCTGGCCGTGGCGAAGGATATAAAGCGGGGGCAGTCGCATCAGGGCACCATCCTTATTTGTGATCGCTCCGACCTAAGCCATTCCCCAAACCGAGGCCAGACCAGCGCGCCTGCATAATTTCTAGGGGTTTTGAGATCAGCCGAGCTTGCGCTCGCGCAGCCCGCCCGCCAAAGTCGCTGCGCAACACAGGAATGCCCCATATGCCCGATCCTTCCGGCGACCCACGCCACCTCGACACGCTCGACCGCGACCTCGGGCGCTATTCCACACTTGAGGTAGCAACGGCCTATGCGGCTCGCCCACTGGTGGCCCCGGGCATCGCGTTCGTGTTCATCGCGCTTGCGGGCTTAGCGGCCGCAGTGTTCCTAGGCCAAGCCAACAACACGCTGATCGTGGCGCTTGCGGCCTGTTTTGGCGCCTATATGGCGATCAATATCGGGGCCAATGACGTTGCCAACAACATGGGCCCTGCGGTCGGCGCAAACGCTCTGACCATGGGTGGCGCGATTGCGATTGCGGTGATTTTCGAATCCGCGGGGGCCCTGCTTGCAGGTGGCGACGTGGTCAGCACCATCGCCAAGGGGATAATTGCACCAGAATCGATGGGCACCGCACAAACCTTCATTTGGGCGATGATGGCCGCACTTTTGTCGGCTGCCCTTTGGGTCAATCTGGCCACTTGGGTCGGGGCACCCGTATCGACCACTCATTCGGTTGTGGGCGGCGTCATGGGAGCTGGGATCGCGGCAGCAGGGCTTTCGGCCGTTAACTGGAGCACGATGAGCGCGATTGCTGCCAGTTGGGTGATCTCACCCGTCCTCGGCGGCGTCATCGCGGCGGGCTTTTTGTGGGTGATCAAGGCGCGCATTATCTACCAGCCCGACAAGATCGCGGCTGCGCGCAAATGGGTGCCTATGCTTGTGGGCCTCATGGGGGGCGTGTTTGCGGCCTATTTGGCGCTGAAGGGCCTCAAGCGGGTCATCAAGATCGACATGCCAACGGCCCTACTGATCGGTGCGGCGATCGGACTGGTGATCTGGTTGGTCATGATCCCCGTTATTCGCAAACAGTCCCAAGGGCTGGAGAACCGGAATAAATCCTTAAAGGTGCTGTTCGGCATCCCGCTTGTGGTCTCTGCTGCCCTGCTCAGCTTCGCGCATGGTGCTAATGACGTGGCCAATGCAGTGGGGCCATTGGCGGCAATCGTTCATGCGTCCGAGACCGGTAGTTTCACCGATGCCATCTCGATCCCGATCTGGGTGATGATTATCGGGGCGTTCGGGATTTCTTTCGGGCTGTTCCTGTTCGGCCCCAAACTGATCCGCATGGTGGGTGGGCAGATCACCAAGCTGAACCCAATGCGCGCCTATTGCGTAGCGCTCTCGGCGGCGATCACGGTCATTGTCGCCAGCTGGCTGGGCCTTCCCGTAAGCTCTACGCATATTGCAGTCGGCGGAGTGTTCGGGGTCGGTTTCTTCCGCGAATGGGACGCTGAGCGGCGGATCAAACACGCACGACTGGCTATGCCCGAGCAGCCCAGCCAGGCCCCCGAGGAACGTCGTCGCCGCAAGCTGGTGCGCCGGTCGCATGTGCTGACGATTGTTGCGGCTTGGGTCGTGACTGTGCCCGCCGCAGCCCTGCTATCGGCGCTGATCTTCTTGGGGATGAACGGGTTGTTGGGGTAAGGCCCAGGGGCACGCGGATGTTGGCGAAAAGGCCCGGATACCGTGTAATCGAAGTCAGACTGGGCGATTTGGTGGGTGATGAGAGGCTCGAACTCCCGACATCTTCGGTGTAAACGAAGCGCTCTACCAACTGAGCTAATCACCCGCCGTGGCGGACCATCTAGCGAAGCGGCGGGCGCAGCGCAAGAGGGCAGCCGCCCGATTTAGCCGGTGTTCAAACGAAACTGTCGTGTGTCCCAACGCGGCCAGCCCAGTAGCTCAGACACTGTCGTGAACTCGAACCCGCGCGCAAGCAATCCGTCGAGCGCCGCTGGCATCGCCCGCACAGTGGGGCTGTGGATATCATGGGCCAGAATAACCGCGCCGCGATGGGCATTTCCGACGATCCGATTGGCCACAACCTGACTTCCCGGGCGCTGCCAATCGCGCGGATCAACAGACCACAGCACCGTCGGCAGACCGCGCGTTTGGTAGACCATCTTGCGCTGGTTCAGCGTAATTGCCCCATATGGGGGCCGCATTGTGACCGGGGCTTTTCCGGTGGCCTGAAACACCGCCAATGTGGTGCGGTCCATCTCGCGTTGGATGCTCTCGGTACCCAGTTGCGACAGCGTCGGATGGCGGTAGGTATGGTTGCCAATCTCATGGCCCTCAGCGACCATCCGGGCCATAAGCTGCGGGTGACGCACGACATTTTGGCCGATCACATAGAAAGTCGCACGGATATTACGCGCCTTCAGCACGTCCAGCAGCAACGGGGTCAGGCGTGGATGCGGACCGTCATCGAAGGTCATCGCAACCAGCGGGCGCCGCGTTGCAACGCGTGTAATCGTAGCTTGTTCGCCGCCCGTGATATCTGCGGGCAGACGGATCGCACCCGTGCTGTTCTGAGCGAAGGCTGCGCCGGGAAGAAGGGCTGCGGCGGATGTGCCTGCGAGCCCGGCAAGCATAGCTCGCCGCGTTACATTGGTCATTGTGCTGCTCCGCCAGGTGGTTTTTTGTAGTTATCCACAACAAGACGCCTCAATCTGACTCGCTGCAAGCAAAAATCGGTGCTGACGCAAGATTTGGGCACAACATTGAGGATTTGACACAGGGGGCATCCCCGCTCCATAGTTATCCACACCTAGGGATGGAGGAAGTGTCTGTGCGATGTGCTATATGTGCTATTTGCCTCACCTGCACCCTGGCGATGCCTGTACCCGTCTTGAGTGAAACCATCCGACCTATGCCGCGCCCGCAAATCCACAAAATCAGTGCGGCGGCAGTTAGCCCCGTAGCTTCGGAACGCGCTAACAGTCAGATGGCGTTGCTTTTAATCCAAGCCTCCAGCTTCGTGTCGGCGGCGGGAATGGTGACTGGCACGCCGCTATTCTTGCTGCCAAAATAGCATTAACCCAACGCTTCGTAGCTTAGACACTAAGCTGATCCAAAATATGCTTGAGCCAGCAATCCGCATCCCGGAGTTACCCACAAGATTTACCCGGCTTACCCACAGCCAAATCTTTAGGATCATCCATCCGCAAAACACTTCCCGTTCTCGCCTTGAGTTTCTCGTTCATGCCCGCACCGTTTTAAGCAAGTGGCCTCGAAGTGCCCGCGATCGAGGCACTGGTCATCGGTGCAGACACTGGCAGCTCGGCAAGCCATAACCCACAAAAAAGGCCCGCCCTGCATATCGCAAGGCGGGCCTTTTTCATTCTAGGTCAATGCGTTAGTGCGCGACTGCGCCACCAGCACCATCGCGCGCCCGCAAAGCAGCCGCAGCGGCAGCCGCTTCTTCAGCCGCCGCGTCCCACTCGATCGGGACTGGATCGCGGACAAGCGCAAGCTTCAACACTTCGGACACGTGGCTGACGGGGATGATCTCCATACCTGCCTTCACGTTATCGGGAATCTCCGGCAGGTCTTTTTCGTTATCCGCCGGGATCAGCACCGTTTTGATGCCACCGCGCAAAGCCGCCAGCAGCTTTTCCTTCAAGCCGCCGATCTGCATTGCGTTGCCGCGCAGCGATACCTCGCCCGTCATGGCAATGTCTTTACGCACCGGAATGCCCGTCAGAACCGACACGATCGAGGTCACCATTGCCAAACCAGCGCTTGGCCCGTCTTTGGGCGTCGCACCATCCGGCACGTGGACGTGGATGTCCATGCGGTCGAACTGCGGAGGCGCCACGCCGATCTGTGGGCTGATTGAGCGCACGTAAGATGCAGCCGCATCGATGCTCTCTTTCATCACATCGCCCAGCTTACCGGTGGTTTTCATCCGCCCTTTACCGGGCAGTTTCAACGCCTCGATATGCAGCAAATCACCGCCAACGCTGGTCCAGGCCAACCCGGTAACAACGCCAACCTGATCGACATCCTCGGCCAGACCATACTTGAAGCGCTTGACGCCCAGCATGTCCTCAAGGACTTCCGGCGTCACTTCGACCTTTTCGGCTTGCTTGCGCACGATCTTGGTCACGGCTTTCCGGGCCAGCTTGGCGATCTCACGCTCAAGGTTCCGCACCCCGGCTTCGCGGGTATAAGTGCGGATCATTTCTTGCAGCGCTTCATCGGTCAGCACGAACTCGGACGCGTTTAGCCCGTGGTTCTTGACCTGCTTGGCGATCAAATGCTGGCGCGCGATCTCGGCCTTCTCGTCTTCTGTGTAGCCTGCCAGCGGGATGATCTCCATTCTGTCCAGCAGCGGGCTGGGCATATTGTAGGAGTTCGCAGTGGTCAGAAATAACACGTTCGACAGGTCATATTCGACCTCAAGATAGTGATCGACAAAGGTGCTGTTCTGCTCAGGGTCGAGCACTTCGAGCATAGCGCTCGCCGGATCCCCCCTAAAATCTTGCCCCATTTTATCAATTTCATCGAGCAGGATCAGCGGGTTCGTGGTCTTGGCCTTTTTCAGCGCCTGAATGATCTTCCCGGGCCTCGAGCCAATGTAGGTCCGACGGTGACCGCGCATCTCAGCTTCGTCGCGCACGCCACCACGCGAGATACGGATAAACTCGCGCCCTGTTGCCGTGGC
>JAWUXZ010000034.1:0-265488 GCA_034111085.1 Dinoroseobacter sp. | reverse complement strand
CAGGTGCGCATCGGTGAGGTTCGCGTACTCCAGGTTCGCGTATTCCAGGTTCGCGAGGTTCAGGTTCGCGTATTCCAGGTTCGCGCCGGTCAGGTTAGTGCCGGACAGGTTCGCTCGCCTCAGGTCCGCGTTGTACAGGGTCACGCCGGACTTATCACAACGATTCCAATTTACACCCTGACCGGCGGGATTGCTGCAGGCCGCCATCGCCGGTAGGGCAACGGTCAGCGACAGCGCGGTGGCTGCTAAAAATGTAAGGGGTTTCATAGAGGGCTCCAGTTCAAGTCATATGTCTTGTTGCGATGAGCCTACAGGGTGCGCCGATCCAACGGATACCGGCACCGATGCGCGCTTTGCGATCAGTCGATGCGGTTGACCAAAGGTGCCAAATACATACACCCGGTCCATAGCCTGAATGGACCAAGGGTGATGCGTTCACGCTACAGCGCTTTGGTGCACAAAACAACGACTTCAGGACCCCGGGTTTGAGAGCGCCCATGCAGGCGAGCTTGCAGTGTGTGTTGCAGCGAAACGACGGTGGGGGAACGCTTCAACGACCCCAAGTACGACGGGCCTCCGGAACCCGAGGAGCGGCAGAGGACTGAAGGGTATCTGGACCGTCAAAGGCAGTTCAAGAACAAGGATGCTTGGGAGGTGTATTGAGTCCCTCCTTCCTTGTTCTTCTTCTCTTTGGGGGAAGTGTTCTCCCATTACTGGTATCTAATCCAGTGACCCACCCAATCCTGTAACCCACCTGAGGCACTTACCGAGGCAATTCCGCGCCCCTCCGCAGAGGGCCGACGATGGCAGCTTCGATGAAAAGAGTATGGCTGGGGTGGTAGGATTCGAACCTACGGTACACGCTACCAAAAAGCGTTGCCTTACCACTTGGCTACACCCCAACTGTGGCGGTGGAATAGTGCCTCGCGCGTAGGGCCGCAAGACCCTTCGCGCACTTTCCCACACGACCGCTTAAATTTTCTGGTCGTAGTCCCCCACGCCCGGCTCTGTGCGGATCACTGCATCGATATCCTCGAAGATCGCGCGCATCTCGGACTCGCTCTCGGGGCTCTCGCACACCACCACCAAATTGGGCGTATTGGACGATGCACGCACCAGCCCCCACGCGCCGTTGTCGAGGATAACGCGCGCGCCATTGACGGTCACGACCTCCTTGACGGGGCGTCCGGCAATCTCGGTCCGAGCGACAAGCTTCTCGACAATCCGCTCCAGAATCCCGTATTTTTCGGTATCGGACGCATAGGGCGACATGGTGGGCGTCGCGTAGGTCTTCGGCAGCGCGTCTTTCAGATCACTCATGCTCACGTCAGGATTTCGATCCATTAGCTTGCAGATCTCGACTGCCACGCGCATCCCGCAATCGTAGCCGCGCCCGATATCGCCCGCCAGAAAGTAGTGGCCAGACTTCTCGAACCCTGCAAGCGCCCCCGTATCACGCACCCTGCGTTTCATATGGCTGTGCCCGGTCTTCCAGTAATCGGCCTTGATGCCGTGCTTGAGCAACTCGGGATCGCTTGCAAACAGCCCCGTTGATTTCACATCCGCCACAAAGGTCGCACCAGGATGGGTCTTGGCCCAATCGCGCGCAAGAATCACGCCGACCTTATCGGCGAAAATCTCGTCACCAGTGTTGTCGACCACACCGCAACGATCGCCGTCGCCGTCAAAGCCCAGCGCCAGATCGGCCCCGGACGCGCGCACAGTGTCGGCCATGTCGTGCAGCATTTCCATCGCTTCGGGGTTCGGGTTGTAGTGGGGGAAGGTGTAGTCGAGATCGCAGTGGCTGCGGACCACCTCCACGCCTATTGCCTCAAGCACAGCCGGGCCAAAAGCCGCCGCCGTACCGTTACCCGCCGCACAAACCACCTTCAGGGGCCGGGTCATTTTGTAGTCGCCCACAAGGTCCGCGATATAGGCTTCCATCACGCCATCGACGCGCTCGCACTTGCCGCCGTCACGCGCCACACCTTGGCCGTTCAGGACGATATCGCGCAGCTCGCTCATCTCGTCGGGACCGTGGGTGACTGGGCGCTCGAAGCCCATCTTCACACCGGTCCAGCCGTTTGGATTATGCGAGGCGGTGACCATTGCCACAGCGGGCGCGTCCAGATGAAACTGGCTGAAATAGGCCATTGGCGACAGGCAGGGCCCGATGTCTTTGACGTGAATACCCGCCTGCATCAGCCCCAGGATAAGCGCGTTTTTTACGCTGAGCGAGTAGTCTCGATAGTCATTGCCAACCGCGATCACCGGCTCGATCCCGCGCGCATACATTTGGGTACCAAGGCCTAGGCCCAGCGCCGTGATCCCCGGCAAGTTAATCTCGTCGGGAAAGCGCCAGCGCGCGTCATATTCCCGAAAGCCCGTGGGCTTGATCATTGGGTCGCGCAGGAATTCCCACGTATTCATGGCCACGTCGGCGAGGGGCTTGATCATTGGAAGACCTCCAGAAAGGCTAAAGACGAATTGGGTCTGCTTTGGCCAATTTATCGAACTGCATCAAGCTATCCACAAGGGTAGGCATCTGGTGCAAAGGGATCATATTGGGGCCATCGGACGGAGCGGTATCTGGCGTCTGATGCGTTTCGATAAACACCGCAGATATACCGAGGCTGACCGCGACGCGCGCCATCACCGGCGCAAACTCGCGTTGTCCGCCTGAGCTGCCGCCCTGCCCGCCCGGTTGTTGAACCGAATGGGTCGCGTCCATCACCACCGGATAGCCCGTCTGCATCATCCGAGGCAGGCCGCGCATATCTGTCACCAGCGTGTTGTAGCCAAACGAGGTGCCGCGCTCTGTCAAAAGCAGGCGTTGGTTGCCAGTGCTTTCCAGCTTCGCCACGACGTTATCCATGTCCCATGGGGCAAGGAACTGGCCCTTCTTGATGTTGATCGCAGCACCCGTTTCGCCCGCAGCCAGCAGCAAGTCGGTCTGGCGGCATAGAAACGCTGGGATTTGCAAGATATCGACGTGCTTGGCAGCCAGGGCACATTGCTCGGCCGTATGCACATCCGTCAGCACCGGCACATCGAGCGCGTCGCGCAAGCTAGCAAGCACCTCAAGCCCTGCCTCAAGCCCCAGACCACGCTTGCCAGAGACCGAGGTGCGGTTGGCCTTGTCGTAGCTGGCCTTGAACACATAGCCCGCTCCAGAGGCGGCACAGGCGGCTTTCATCGCCAGCCCGATCTCCAGCGCATGATCATACGTCTCCAGCTGGCAAGGGCCTGCGATCACAACAAGGGGCGCGTCGTTGGAAAACGTCACGCCCCGCACTTCAACTTTTTTCATACTTACCCCGAGACCTGTTCGCGTAATATCGAAGCGGTCAGCGATAGCATCAGATAGATCCCGCCAAAGATCATGAACGCGAGGAACGTGTTTTCCAGCGCGCGTGGATAGGCGGCCTCGTCTGGGGCAATCGGCTTCACGCCAACAGACAGATAGCGCACCTGACGGTTGGCCTCAATCCGCGCGGTCTCAAGCAATTGCAAAGATTGTTGCAACAGCAGCGTACGGGTTTGCAAATCCTGCTCGGCAATCATCAATTCGCCCGAGACCCGCGCCAAGGACGCTGCCCCCCCGGTTCCGCCTGCAGTCATCCGACCGCGCAGATCCCCAACAAGGTTTTCCAGCCGCTGAATTTTGCCTTCAGCAATCGAGACACGGGTGCGGTTCGGGTTCTCATTGACCAGCAATTCGGTCAGAGCCAGGCGCTCGTTCGCAAGCTGAACCTCGAAGGTGGAAATCTGGCTCATGAGTGACGAGGCCTCAGCCTGCGCGCTCATCACGCCGCGTTGTTCTTGCAAGGTCACGACGCTTTGCTGGGCTGCAAGCATCCGTATTTCCGAGTCCTCATAACTTTCACGCGCCCCCGCCATCTGGTCGGCCCGCAAGCGCTCGGTCAGGCTGTCGACCTGTTGCTCGGCATAGCTGATCAGGGCAGCAGCAAAGGCCGCACTCGTTTCAGGATCCGCCGCGATGACTTCCATCTTGACGATACCTTCGGTCGGATCAAAGCCGATCTTCACGTGACGGCGGTAGGCCCTAAAGGCGGCCTCGTTGGTGGAATTGGGCTCAAGACGTTGCAATGGGTCGATGGATTCATCTTCGAAATGAACTTTGAAGCCAAGATCAGCATCTAGTCGCAGCATCGCATCACGCGATTGCAAATAACTTTGCACCGTCACGGCGTCCTGACTGGTCGCCAAGGGCGAACCTGAGAACATCCCGCCTAAGCCACCGCCTGAACCGCCATCGGCCTGCTGGATCACGAACTCTGAGTTCGTGGCATACATCGGCGTCGCATAGCGGTAGTAATATGCGCCCGCCAGAAACGTCGGGATCATCACGAAAAACATCAGCCGCGCGAACAGCAGCACCATCCGCTTGCGGCGGCGGCGCAGAATATCGCGCTGGATGCGTTGGACTTCCTTGGCCACATCCGCGCCGGTCGTAGGATTGCCGCCTTTGGGCGCGCCAGCGGGTGCGGGCGGCTTGCCTTGCGGGACGGTTTGGGGAAGTTGGTTTTGTTCGGCCCCGGGCGTCTTTGCGGTCTCGCCTGCCACCAATTGTAGCATGTTCTCGCGGGCAAACGGATCAATGCCGCGCTCGCGCAGCTGGCGCACGGCATCCAGATCAGACACCGGGTTCAGGCCATTGCGCTGCGCCACACGGCGCGCAATCCGCATCTGGCGACCCGTCAGACCTTCCTTGCGAATGGCCTCGATCTCTTGTTGGCTGCTGAGGTCGGACATCTGTTGGGGATCAGGCGCACGCGCCCTCTTGACCACTTGAGCGCGCGGGCGTTCGCCCCCCGATTGCGCAGGGTTGGCTTGGGACACACCGCGCTGCGGGCGGCGTGGGGCCACTGCACGCTGCGGCGCGGCAGCGGCGGGTTGCACGCCACCGTCACCGCGAAAATCCATGCCGCCAAAGCCGTCATCATGGGCCTCGGAAAAGGGCAGATCATCTGCGGCAGCGGCAGGGCGCGGCGCATAGGTTTTCTCACGCGGTTGCGCAGGTATGACGTCGGCCGCAACCTCACGTTGAGGTGCAGCCGCCGACCGACCGGTCCGCAAGTGGAACTTTCTAGCTTTCGGTTTCGTAGTCATACAAACGCTTCGCTTCTTCGAGTGTTTCAAACATATGCAACTTCCCGTTCGACAACACCGCAGCCGAACGACAGAACTTTTCTAGAGTACTTGCCTGATGAGAGACGACGACAACGGTCGCCGTTTGCAGACGTTCGCGCAAAACTGCCCCTGCGCGCTTGTTAAATCCGACATCCGTCGTGGACGGCATACCTTCATCAATCAAATAGATGTCAAAATCGAGGCCGAGCATCAGCGCAAAACTGAACCGCGCCCGCATGCCTTGACTATAAGTGCCAACAGGCATGTCGAAATATTCTTTAATCTCGCACAAATACCGGCAAAACGCTTCAACATAGTCCGGGTCGAGGTCGTAAAGCCGTGCAATATAGCGCGCATTCTCGCGCCCGGTGTGGCGATTGACAACGCCACCCATAAACCCAAGCGGGAACGAAATACGGCTGGTGCGTGCGATCGACCCTTCGTCGGGCTTCTCGAGACCAGCCATCATATTGATAATCGTCGTCTTGCCAGTGCCGTTAGGCGCAAGGATTCCGACCGAACGCCCAAGTTCCACCCGGAACGACGCTTCGTTCAAGATCACCTTGCGCTGCTTTCCGGTCCAGAAGCTTTTGCTTACGCGGTCAAACTCGATCATCACCAATCCCTTTTCCGTCCCTCACATAGGAACGGTGTGTCTCAGAGGTCAGGGATAGAGGGGCTATGGGGCAGCATTATGTCGGCTAACGTGCATTTTCCGCCCCATTTTACGGAATTGTCACCCGAGCGCGAACACCGGGTGCATTTAGGGCAGGTGCTTATGACGGGGGCATGATCCAGTCCACAAGCCTCTGAACATGCCTCAAACTGCCCAGAACCAGCGCCAGAATTAAGGCAGTTACGCTGAGAAGTTTTGCCGCGTCCTGCACGAGCCCGCTAAAGACGCGACCATGGCTTTGAGCCGCGATTCCGTAAAGCCAATCGTCGCGACCTAGCTGGTCTGGAAGTCCGAACGCCTAGGTCGAATATAGCGCGATAGCCTCGAACCGCGCATTCGCTCCTCGCGCGCCCTCTACTTTGCGGCATTCAACCGTTAGTCTTAACCTTCATGACGTCACCATCACCCATGCACAGCACAGCCCTGCGCGCAGACATCAAAGCCTGTCGCCTATGCGCGGACCGCTTTGCGGCCACCACAACAGCCCATACGCCGCGCCCGGTCGTTTGGTTCCATCAAGACGCACGCCTTTTGATTGCAGGCCAAGCCCCTGGCGCGCGTGTTCATGCCAGTGGCCAGCCGTTCACCGACCCGTCAGGCGACCGCCTGCGCGATTGGATGGGTATTGATTCGGCTACATTCTATGACCAAGCCTGCATTGCTATCGTGCCCATGGCCTTCTGCTTTCCGGGCTACAACGCCAAGGGCAGCGATCTTCCACCGCCACCGATTTGTGCGCGAACATGGCACCCCAAAGTTATGAAATCGTTACCGCAGATCGACCTGATCTTGCTGGTTGGGGGTGCTGCCCAGCGCTGGCACCTTGGGACCCGCACTTCCGTGACCGACACCGTTGCTGCGTGGCGGGACCATGCGCCGCGCGTCTTTCCCTTGCCGCACCCGTCTTGGCGCAATACCGGATGGCTCAAACGCAATCCGTGGTTCGCGGCCGAGTTGTTACCCGCCCTGCGCACCCGAGTATCCGAGGTTCTCGCTACATGACCGAGATCACTGCCATTGATGCCGCCCACGCCGCGATGGAGGCAGCTCCAGACGACACTACGCTGCGCCTGAAATTCTACGAGCGTGTAGCCGATAGTGAGTTGGTCCTCGCGCTGGCGTCCGAAGTTGAGGACGGCGAACTCTTCCCCCTCGTCTTTCCCGTTGATGACGGCAAAATGGTCCTCGCGTTTGATCGCGAAGAGCGTCTGACCGAATTTCTTGGCGGGGCAGCACCCTATGCCGCCATGCCCGGACGGCGTTTGGTGCAGATGATGGCCGATCAGGGCGCGAGCCTTGGGCTGAACCTCGAGGTCGCCCCCTCGTCCATCGTGTTGCCCCATGAAGTGCTGGTGTGGTTGGCCGAGACCCTGGCTGCGCGCCCGTCAGAAATGGAAGCGCAACCAACAGAAATCCACCCGCCCATGGCCTTGCCCGAAGCCGTGTTGACCGCACTTGATGCGAAACTGGCCCGCGCCGGGGGCTTGGCGGCCTCAGCCTATCTGGTGCAGGCCACCTATGAGGGCGGCAGCAAAGCGCCACTGCTGGCATTCATCGACGCGCTGCCCGACGCGCAAGTCTCGCTGGCTGAGGCCGCGCAGGAAGCGCTGACATTCGCCGGGATCGAGGCGGGCATGATTGATGTGGCCTTCTTTGAGGCATCGAGTCCGCTGGCTGGCGCCCTTGCACGACACGGATTGCGGTTTGATTTGCCAGAGCTGAAACGGCCACACACCCCCGGCGCGCCCGGTATGAACCCCGAAATGCCGCCGAAGCTGCGTTAACGGGTTCGTAACTTAAGTTAATAAAATCATAAAGTTAAGGTCAACAGGGTTGACCCATTGTTTCGCATGCGAAACAATGGGTCCGATTCGGACCTATCTGCCTGAGCGCTCTAGTATCCGGCCGAGCGGTCCACGAGATGCAAGAACGCCTCGCCCGCCTCGCCGCGCCGCACGTTCTCAGCAATAACCTCAGCCGCACTTGAGGCGCGCGTCTCGGACGCAATATGCGGCGTCACCGTCACCTTCGGATGCGCCCAGAACGGATGATCTTTCGGCAACGGCTCGACCCGGAACACATCCAGCGTCGCGTGCCCGATCTGCCCGGCATCAAGCGCTGCAATCAACGCCGCATCGTCCAGAAGCGACCCGCGTCCGGGGTTCACGACAAACGCGCCGGGCTTCAAAGCGGCCATTGCCTCGGCATTCAGCGTGTTCTCGGTTGCAGGCGTGTTCGGCAGCAGCAGCACAACACCGTCGGCGCCGTCCAGTGCACCCGCCAAACCGCCTGCGCCGGCAAATGTCGTGACGCCGTCAATCGCTCTCATTGAGCGGCTCCAACCCCTGACCTGAAACCGCAATCCTGCCAGTGCTAGCGCAACCTCACGGCCCAACTCGCCCATCCCCAGCACCGTAATCACGCGGTCACGCGCGAGGTGCGGGATTATCCCGGCGCGCCACTCCCCATCCTGTCCGTGGATATGGGCGTCCATACCAAGATGGTGGCGCATCACATGCCCGACGCACCATTCGACCATGCCCTCGGTCAGACCAAAATCCACCATCCGGGCGAGCGGTTGTGTCAGGCTGTCATTGCCCACCACGTCTTCGACCCCGGCCCACAGATTCAGCACCGCCTTACAGCGCGTAAACGGCGCAAAGTCGTGCACGTCGCTGTTGGGCGCGTAGACGATGTAGTC
The DNA here is from genome assembly GCA_034111085.1 of Dinoroseobacter sp. Lineage (GTDB taxonomy): Bacteria > Pseudomonadota > Alphaproteobacteria > Rhodobacterales > Rhodobacteraceae > Dinoroseobacter. Next base: position 256,957 of record JAWUXZ010000034.1, on the reverse strand, counting down.
GATCTGAGAAGGCTCATAGGGCGCATCACCCGCGATCAGGTTGACTGACACGCCGACCTTATCAAACGCCGCGCGCAGGGGCGCCTCGTATTGGGTCCAGCGCACCCGCAGGGCCGCAAACAGCACATTCACACTCATGGAGATCTTGTTCCTTATCGTGCGCGCGGTCGGTGGATATGCGCACTTTGCACCAAGCCGAACCCCGCCATAATTACCAACATGGCCGATCCGCCATAACTGACCAGTGGCAACGGAACGCCCACGACAGGCGCGAGGCCCATCACCATCGCCATGTTCACTGCGAAGTAGAAAAAGAACGCCGCAGCAATCCCGAGGATCAGGATCGAGGCAAAGCGGTCTCGTGTCTTCAACGCCGACGCAATGCAGAACGCAATGATCAGCGCATAGAGCAGCAAAAGCGATGCGCCGCCCAAGAAGCCAAACTCCTCGGCCAAGGTCGTGAATATAAAGTCGGTGTGCTTTTCGGGCAGGAAGTTCAGCCGACTTTGCGTGCCCTCCATGAAGCCCCGGCCTGTCCAGCCGCCCGATCCCAACGCGATCTTGGATTGGGTGATGTGGTAACCCGCCCCGAGCGGGTCTTGGCTGGGATCTAGGAAGGTGTCGATACGGCGGTATTGGTAGTCCTTTAGCAGCTGCCAGTCGGTCCCGCGCGAGGTGAACACCGCGTAGATCGTGCCGACCCCGCCCGCTAGGATCGCGCCGAAATAGGCCCAGTGGACGCCTGCGATGAACAACACGACCGCGCCGCCCAGCAGCAGTAGCAGTGCAGTTCCAAGGTCGGGTTGGCCAAGTACCAGCGCCACAGGCAGAAGGATGATCGCAACCGGCAGCACCAGATATTGCGGACGCGAGACCTTATCGACATCGAGCCAATCGTAGTAAGCCGCCAGCATCATCACCATGGTGATCTTCATCAACTCGGACGGCTGCAGACGCATGAAGCCCAGATCAATCCAGCGCTGTGCGCCCATGCCAATTACGCCAAAAAACTCTACCATCAGCAGCAAGATCAGCGTGCCACCATAGGCTACGAAGGCCAGATTTCGCCAAATGTGAATGGGCACCATCGCAACGAAAAACAAGATAGCCAGCGCGAGGGCAAAGCGCTTCATCTGCGGTTCAGCCCAGCGCGAGATATCGCCGCCCGCAACGGAATAAAGCATCACGAACCCCATGCTCGCGACCGCCACTAGCAGCAAAATTAGCCCCCAGTTGACATAAAGCAGCTTGCTCGGCCCTGAGGGCACGGTGCGGACGTTATACTCAAGATAACTCATGCCCGGCTGCGTCCTTGCGTGGGTTGGATCGGTGGCAATAATTCTAGCGCGTCGCGCTCGCGGCCAATCGCGTTGCGCAGGTGCGATGGGTAGGCAGCCAACGGGGGCAAATCGCCGTGCATCGCGCGCAGTAAGATATCGCGCGCAATCGGGGCAGCAACTGCGGACCCGCCACCGCCGTGCTCGACAATCACCGACACAGCATAGCGCGGCGCGGGCTGCGGGCCGTAGCCGACAAACAGCGCATGGTCGCGGCGCTCCCACGGCAGGTCAGCGTTGCGGATCACACCGGTCGCACGTTCGGCGACAGTAATGTTGCGCACTTGGCTGGTGCCGGTTTTTCCCGCGATACGATATTCATCCGCCACAAGGCGCGCGCTATAGGCGGTGCCCGAGCGCGTGTTCATCACCTGGTCCATAGCATCACGTACTGCTGCCAGATGCTCTTCATTGATCCCGAGGCCCGGCGCAGGCGTGCGCTCAGGTGTGCGCCCATCGATGGTACGGATCAGGTTCGGCTCTATCGCGCGGTTGGTGGCCAGACGCGCCGTCATCACCGCAAGCTGCATGGGCGAGGCGAGCATAAACCCCTGCCCGATGCACGCATTCAACGTATCGCCGATCAGCCAGTCTTCGCCGCGCACTTGCTTTTTCCATTCGCGCGTTGGCATCAGGCCTTCGACAATTGCATTCAACGGCAAATCATAGCGCTGCCCGAGGCCCAGACGTCGCGCCATCGCGCTGATCTTGTTGATCCCGACGCGTTGAGCGATTTCGTAGTAATAGACGTCGCAGCTTTGCCGCAAGGACGCCTTGAGATCCATGCGCCCGTGCCCGCCGCGCTTCCAGCAGTGAAAGCGACGATCGCCAAGCTCGGTAAAACCGCCGCACGTAATCCGCTCGTCCAGATCCATCACGCCGTCTTCAAGTGCTGCCAGCGCCGTGACCATCTTGAAGGTCGATCCGGGTGGATAGGTGCCTTGCACGCTTTTCGTGGCGAGCGGCCGGTACGGGTTGTTCAGAAGCGCGTTGTAGTCGGTCGTGGTAATGCCGCGCACAAACAGGTTCGGGTCGTAAGTGGGGGCAGATCCCAGCGCGAGGATATCACCATTCTCGATATCCAGAACGATGCCCGACGAGCTGCTTTCGCCCAGACGCGCCTCAACATAGTTTTGAAGCGCGTAATCCACGGTCAGTTGGATATTGGCACCGGGGCGGCCTTCTTCGCGGTCCAGTTCGCGCATAACGCGCCCTGCGGCGTTCACCTCGATGCGTTTGGTGCCGGCACTGCCGCGCAATGTGCGCTCCAATCGGTTTTCCACCCCGGTCTTGCCGATCTGGAAGCGCGGGATTTGCAGCAGCGGATCGTCATCGTCGATACGCTGCAAATCAAAGTCCGAAACCGGGCCGACATACCCAACGACATGGGCGAAATCTGCCCCCAACGGATAATAGCGAGACAAACCAACCTCGGGCGTGATGCCGGGCAATGCAGGCGCGTTAACGGCAACCTCGGCGAAATCTTCCCACGTCAGACGGTCCGCAATGGTGATCGGCACAAAAGGCGAGCGGCGCGATATCTCGCGGCGGGTGCGCTCAAGTTCGTCGGCGTCCAGCGGGATCAGCATGGCGAGGCGCTCGAGGACCATGTCCACATCGCCGGCATCCTCGCGCACGATGACAACGCGGTAGTTCGGCTCGTTCTCGGCCAGCACCACGCCGTTACGATCATAGATCAGACCGCGCGCGGGCGGCAGTAGGCGAAAATTGATGCGGTTCTCTTCTGCGAGCAGGCGAAACTCGTCGGCGCGCTCAACCTGCAACTGCCGCATCCGCCAACCGAGCACACCTAGAAACCCAAGCTGTGCCACCCCCAGCACAGCCGTGCGGCGGGAGATTTTTCGGACGCTAGCTTCGGTCTCGCGGTCCGTGCGTCTCATGCGCGTACCTTAAATGACAGGGTTTCTAATGGGTCGGGGCGGCGTATGCGAAAGATATAGACCGTGACGAGCGCCACAAGCGGGTAAGCGACGATCGTGAACACAAGCTCGAGAAGTGTCCCGCCAAGCGGCGGTTGCGGCACGCTGAACAGCGCCAGGATCGCCCGGTGGCCGAGGAATGCGCCCAGCATGGTCAAAAGCACCGCGACGGCCTCAAACGCCAACCCGGAATCGCCTTCCTGATCGGTTGATTTGCGTAGCGCTTCGGTCGAGATTAGCAGCACCAGCGTCCATGCCCCCGGTGTCTTGAAGAATAAGAAATCCATAACCAGGCCCAGCACCACAACCAGTGGAAATGGCATCAGATCGGGGCGGCGCACGACCCACGCGATCATCACGCAGAAGATGATGTCAGGCCATGGCAACGGTGAGACCGGGCCACCAAGGGGCAGTAGCGTCAGGAACGACCACAGGCCCACCAGCACGCAGGCCAGCGCGCGGTAAAGCCAGACCTGAAGCGCGAAACTGTCAACCATCGCCGCTTTGCTCCGGATCGGGCTGCGGCGGCACAACCGGGGCTTGGACGGTTTGCGGCGGAAACAGCGGAGCGGCCTCACCAATCTGCGGGCCCGGTGTCGTACGCAGAACGCGCAGGAACTCAAGGCGCTCGTAATCTGCCGATAGTCGCACGCGCAACCGCCCGTCGCGCCCGAGCGCAACTCGCCCGACGAGCAGACCGTCGGGGAACACGCCGCCATCGCCTGAGGACACAACGCGGTCGCCGGGGCGCACCTGTTCGGGATTTTCAACAAACTCAAGCACGGGCGCGCTGGAGTTGTCGCCCTGCAGCAGTGCGCGTTGGCCCGAGGGTTGGACCGTGACAGGCACGTTGCTCGCGCTGTCGGTCAGCAAAAGCACCCGCGCTGTGGTCGGTGAGATTCCGGCGATGCGGCCCACAAGGCCAAGACCGTCCATCGCGGCCAGCCCCTCGCGGATGCTGTCGCGCGCCCCGATGTTCAGAATGACCGAGCGTCGAAAACTCGTGCCGCTATCTGCGGTTACAACGCCGGTCACAAAGGTCAGCTCAGGGTCCAGCCGCACGTTGTTGAGATCAAGCAGCCGAGCGTTTTCTTGTTCCAATTGCAACGCCGCCTCGCGCCACGCTTCCATCTGCTGCAATTCGCGGCGCAACTGTTGGTTCTGCTCGTAAAGCCGAGCGTAGGACGCGAAATCTTCGCCCATGCGCGCCAAGCCCGTCACCGGCACCAGCGCCCATTCAAAGTTGGGCACAATCGCCTCGACCACTGCGGCGCGCATCCGCTCTACACGTGGGTTGTCGATGCGCCAGATCAGAATCAGCGCAAACAAAAGCGTGACCGTCACCGCGATCAGGAGGCGACGGACAAAAATGCCGTAATTGCCATCATCATTTTGATTCTGGGCCACGTGTGCTCCTGCACAGGATCGGAAAGGGTTAGCTTTCGTAATCTATAGCGTGACGCAGCGCTTTTTCATATTCCAGAGCTTTGCCGGTGCCTAAGGCCACGCAATGCAGCGGCTCATCGGCGATAGAAATCGGCAGGCCGGTCTGTTCGCGCAGCGCCAGATCGAGATCGCCCAAAAGTGCGCCGCCTCCGGTCAGCATCACGCCCCGGTCCACAATGTCTGCGGCCAGATCGGGCGGCGTGGCTTCCAGCGCCGTCATCACCGCTTCGCAAATTTGCTGCACTGGCTCGGACAGGGCTTCGGCGACTTGGGCTTGGGTCAGCTCGGTTTCCTTGGGAATACCGTTCAGAAGATCGCGCCCACGGATCATCATCGACGCGCCGCGCCCGTCATCAGGCATCCGGGCGGTACCAATAGAGGTCTTGATCCGCTCTGCCGTGGCCTCGCCGACCAGAAGGTTTTGCTGGCGGCGCAGGTAGGAAATGATCGCCTCGTCCATGCGGTCACCACCGACGCGGACAGACCGCGCATAGACGATATCGCCAAGGCTGAGGACCGCAACTTCCGTCGTCCCACCACCGATATCGACAACCATGTTGCCCGTCGGGTCGGTGATCGGCATGCCTGCGCCAATCGCAGCCGCAATCGGTTCGGCGATGAGGCCCGCCTTACGCGCCCCTGCCCCAAGCACCGACTGGCGGATCGCGCGTTTTTCTACAGGCGTCGCACCATGAGGCACGCAGACGATAATTTTTGGCTTCGTGAAGGTTGTCCGGCGGTGCACCTTGCGGATGAAGTGCTTAATCATCTCTTCGGCCACATCGAAATCGGCAATCACGCCTTCGCGCATCGGCCGGATCGCCTGGATAGAGCCCGGCGTTCTGCCCAGCATCATCTTGGCATCCTCGCCCACAGCCAAGACCAGCTTGCGCCCGTCCTTGACGTTATAGGCAACCACGGACGGCTCGTTCAGGATGATCCCCTTGCCTTTGACATAGACAAGGGTGTTGGCCGTCCCAAGATCGATGGCCATGTCCGCGGAGAAAAGGCTGAAGCCACCAAACATAGGCCGGGTCGTCCTGTATATAGGGGGGCAGGTTCGTGCCGCCCCCAAGTGTTCCAACCGCCTATATGGAGATGCACAGGCGCGGGGTAAAGCCGCGCCTGCAATCAAATGAGCGCTATTTTGCCGTCTTCTTGAGCGATCGGCCTAGACAGCGTCTTTGTAGCTGACTTCTTTGCCATCGCTACCCGCTTTCTCACGCCGTACCAGAAGACGGTTCAGAGCATGCACATAGGCCTTCGCACTGGCCACAACGGTATCAGTATCGGCGGATTGGCCGGTCACGATACGCCCGTCCTCTTCCATCCGCACAGATACGGTGGCTTGAGCATCGGTGCCCTCGGTCACAGCGTGGACTTGGTAGAGCTGCAAGAGCGCATCATGGGGCACAATCATTTTCACCGCATTGAATACCGCGTCCACAGGTCCGTCGCCTTTCGCGGTCACCTGATGATCGGTCCCGTCGACGGTCAATGTCAGATCAGCGCTTTGGGGGGCTTCGGTCCCGCAGATCACGCGCAAGAACTTAACCTTGATGCGGTCTGCTTCCTCGTCCCCGGCGCTGTCGCGCATCAGTGCAATCAGGTCATCGTCGAAGATATCCTTCTTGCGATCGGCCAGCGCCTTGAAGCGCACGAACACGTCCTTGAGTTGGTTATCGCCCAGCTCATACCCCAGAGCTGCCAGCTTAGAGCGCAACGCAGCCCGGCCCGAATGCTTGCCCATCACCAGATTGGTTTCTTTGAGGCCGATGTCGCTGGGGCGCATGATCTCGAAGTTCTCAGGGTTCTTCAGCATACCGTCTTGGTGAATACCGCTCTCGTGAGCGAACGCATTCTTGCCAACGATGGCTTTGTTGAACTGCACTGGAAAGCCCGCCACTGCGGCCACGCGACGCGAGATGTTGATGATTTTGGTGGCATCAATTCCGGTCTGGTAGGGCAGAATATCGTTGCGGGTTTTGATCGCCATGACGACCTCTTCGAGAGCGGTATTGCCAGCACGCTCGCCCAGACCGTTGATCGTACACTCGATTTGGCGCGCGCCAGCCTCGACAGCTGCAAGCGCATTCGCCGTCGCCATGCCCAGATCATTGTGGCAATGGGTCGCGAAGATAACCTCGTCAGCGCCGGGCACCCGCTCCAGCAGCATACGGATCAGATCAGCGGATTCGCGCGGGGCGGTATAGCCGACAGTGTCGGGGATGTTGATCGTGGTCGCCCCAGCCTTGATCGCGATCTCAATCACGCGGCAGAGGTAGTCATGCTCGGTCCGGGTCGCATCCATTGGCGACCACTGCACGTTATCGCAAAGGTTGCGCGCATGGCTAACGGTCTCGTGGATGCGGTCGGCCATCTCGTCTTTTGTCAGGTTCGGAATGGCGCGGTGCAGCGGCGAGGTGCCGATGAAGGTGTGAATACGCGGTCTTCTGGCGTGCTTGACGGCCTCCCAGCAGCGATCAATGTCACCTATTTGGGCGCGGGCCAGGCCACAGACAACGCTGGTTTGCGCGGCCTTGGCAATGTCGGACACGGCGTTGAAATCACCGTCTGAGGCGATGGGAAACCCAGCCTCGATGATATCCACGCCCATCTCGTCAAGCAGGCTGGCAATCTCCAGCTTCTCGGCATGGGTCATGGTGGCACCGGGGGATTGTTCGCCGTCCCGCAAGGTGGTGTCGAAGATCATCACGCGATCTTGGCCAGATTTTGCGTCGTCAGTCTTTGTCATGGGTTTGGTCTTTCAGTTAGCCGGGATGTTCAGGGTGTCTTTGGCGCGATGAACTCCTCTGAGCGGTCGCGCCAAAAGGCACGCTCAGAGGCGGCTAAGAAGAAGCAGGGCGCGTAGGCGCATTGGGGGCTGCTTGGTCATGTGCACGTTATGGCAAGGCTTGGTTAAAAAGGGAAGAATGAAATTGCACGCTTGCAGAGCGCCCAAATGCGGCTAGCTGGCTTGGTCATGGAACATGCACTTATTATTGGCGCGTCAGGTGGCATCGGCGCAGCACTCGCTGACGCGCTTGCAGCTCGCGGCGCAGATGTCACGCGGCTGTCACGCAGCGCAGACGGTCTAGACATCACCGACGAGGCGAGCGTTGCGGCGCATCTAGGCGCGTTGGACGGCCCGTTTGATCGGATCATCGTGGCCAGCGGCATCCTCGCACCCAAGGGCGGCGCGCCAGAAAAGGCGCTGTCTTCGGTCAGTGCGGATGCGATGGCGAAGGTGTTTGCCGCCAACGCGATTGGACCGGCCTTGGTACTGAAACACGCCCAGCGCCTGATCCCGCGCGACAGAGCATGCCGGATTGCCGTTCTGACCGCGCGCGTCGGCTCCATCGGCGATAACGCGATGGGCGGGTGGTATTCGTACCGCGCGGCCAAAGCGGCGGCGAACCAGATCGTGCATACGGCCGCAATTGAGATTGGGCGTAAACGACGTGAGGCTGTGGTGGTGGCGCTGCATCCGGGGACTGTGGCGACGCCGTTCACGTCTGGGTATCCGGCGCACAAGAAAGTCGAGGCCGATGTGGCCGCCGAGAACCTGTTGCGCGTGATGGATGGGCTGAGCCCGGCGGATACCGGCGGCTTTTTCGATTGGGCAGGCAAGCGCGTGCCATGGTGAGCCTCGTTCTGGTTCTTGGCGACCAACTGAGCGAGGGGCTGAGCGCGCTAAAGGCGACTGACAAATCCAGCGACGTGGTGGTGATGGCAGAGGTGCGCAATGAGGCGACATATGTGCCCCACCATCCCAAGAAGATCGCGCTGATTTTTGCGGCAATGCGCAAGTTCGCAGACCGGTTGCGGACGCTGGGTTGGACGGTCGACTACACGGCATATGATGCGACCGAGCCCGCCGCGTCGATCCGAGAGGCGTTGTTGCGCGCATCGCAAAGCCACGGCGCGGGCCAGATGATCGCCACCCGACCGGGCGAGTTTCGCCTGATTGCCGAGTTGGAAGAAATCGGCGTGCGGCTGCTTGAGGATGATCGCTTCATCGCGTCCCATTCCGAGTTCGAGGAATGGGCCTCTGATCGTAAGCAACTGCGGATGGAGTATTTTTATCGCCAGATGCGCCGCAAAACCGGCCTGCTGATGGATGGTGACAAGCCCGAAGGCGGGCGTTGGAATTTCGACCATGACAACCGCAAACCACCCGCCAAGGGTATGGAATTCCCCGAACGCCTGCGAACCCAGCCCGACGACGTGACGCGCGCAGTGATCGACCTTGTTGCCCGCGAGTTCCCCGACAATTTCGGTTCGCTAGAGCCGTTCTGGTTCGCCACCGATGCAGACGGTGCACATGCCTGCCTGAGCGATTTTCTTGATCACTGCCTGCCCATATTCGGCGACTACCAAGACGCGATGCTGGCCGATCAGAAGTTTCTCTATCACGGGCTGATCTCGTTCTACCTCAACATCGGGCTGCTCGATCCGCTTGATGTCTGCCGTCAGGCCGAGGCCGCCTACAAATCCGGACACGCACCTCTGAATGCCGTCGAAGGGTTCATTCGCCAAATCCTCGGGTGGCGCGAATATATCCGCGGCATCTATTTCCATGAGGGTCCAGACTATACCGCGCGCAACGGACTAGGCCACACCCGCGCCTTGCCTGCGTTTTTCTGGGGCGCGCCAACGCGGATGAATTGCATCTCGAAGGCCGTTGCCCAGACCCGCGACGAAGCTTACGCCCACCACATTCAACGCCTGATGGTGACGGGCAATTTCGCGCTGCTCGCAGGGGTCGATCCGAGCGAGGTGCACGAATGGTATCTGGCCGTCTATGCCGATGCCTTCGAATGGGTGGAGGCCCCTAATACTATCGGGATGAGCCAGTTCGCCGACGGCGGGGTGGTCGCGTCCAAGCCTTATGTATCGAGCGGTGCCTACATCAATAGGATGAGCGATTATTGCAAAGGCTGCTCGTATTCCGTAGCGACCAAGACGGGCGATAAGGCGTGCCCGTTCAACTTGCTCTATTGGGATTTTCTGATGCGCCACCGCGAGAAATTCCAAGGCAACCCGCGCATGGCCCAGATGTACCGAACATGGGAGCGCATGGACGAGACGAGACGCGAAGCCGTGCTGCGCGATGCGGGTCGCTGGTTAAAACGGCTCGATGCCGGGGATGTGGTCTAGGCGTACTGCAACCCATAGGCCTTGGCCAAGCCCGTGTGACTGTGACCTGCCCACTTCGCTAACAACAACGCGCCTCGGCCCCACCCCTCGCCCAAACGGGATGCGGCGTGCGCAAAACGCTCTGATAAATATCTTCTTCGCGCAACTGACGCCCTAAGTATCGTCGCCTTCGGGATCGGTAGTGGATCCCATGAACGCGCTGTTTTGCCAGCGTCCTTCTTCGATTTCACCGCTGACATAAGTCATCGTTCCAATCCCCCAGCGCTTGCCCTGACGAAACATGCCAGCATAGCTATCGCCGTTGGTATAGGTCGCAGTGCCTGAGCCGGTCATCTCGCCCTCGCGCCACTCGCCAGTATAGCTGAACCCATCCGCGTGGATGATCGTGCCGACCCCTTGGCGCAATCCCTCAACGAATTGCCCTCGGTAGATCGTGCCATCTGGATAACTTGCCTCGCCCTCGCCATCGCGCAGACCCAGTGTCCAGCCGCCGGTATAACTATAGCCATCCGCGTAGGTCATCGTGCCTTGCCCGTGGGTCTTGGCATTTTGGAAGCCGCCTTCGTAGACAATGCCATTGGCGTAGCGCGCCGTGCCCGAACCCTCAATCACGCCCGCTTTCCAGCCGCCCTCATAGCTGCTGCCATCGGGGTAGACGATGCGCCCTTGGCCGTCCGCTAGCCCTGCACCAAAGCTGCCTGCGTAGACCGAGCCATCAGGATAGGTCACTTCCCCCTCGCCGCTAATCAGGCCCTCGGACCATCCGCCTGTATAGAGATACCCATCCGGCCCCTCAAAACGCCCTTCTCCCTGGCGCATATCGTTTAGGAAATTGCCCTCGTAGCGGAAGCCGTTGGCGTAGATCATCACGCCTTGGCCTTCACGCAGCCCACCCAACAACGCACCTTCATAGATATCGCCATTGGGCTGGATTAAGCGTCCGGTTCCGGCCATCTGCCCTTCGGCCCATTCGCCCACGTAGGTGAGCCCATCGAGCATGGTCAAACGCCCTTCGCCCGCGCGCACGCCTCGCGACATAGTGCCTTCATAGATGCTGCCATCAGGATAGGTGATCGCGGCCACGCCGTCTTCTAGCCCGCCGAGCCAATCGCCGTCATAGACAAATCCGTTGGCCCGTTGCAGCACACCCTTGCCGTGCTTTTGGGCATTGATGAACCCGCCTTGATACATAGACCCGTCTACATAGGTCGCAACGCCTTGGCCGGTGATCTTGCCATCGACCCAGTCGCCTTCATACTGGCTGCCATCGGCGAAGATGATCCGGCCCTCGCCTTCGGGTTGGCCGCGCAGAAACTGACCCGAATAAATCGAGCCATTGGGAAAGCGCGCCGTACCCTCGCCTTGGATTTCGCCATCTATCCAATCGCCAGTATATTCGTAGCCATTGGGCAGCCTGTAGGTGCCTGTGCCGTGCTGGCGGCCATTGCGGAAGGTGCCCTCATAGATGCCACCATCGTCGAATTGTTTGACTGTGACGCTGTCTTGGGCATGGGCGGTTTGGCCACTGCCGAGGGCAAGCCCCGCCCCCATCAGGAAAGTTGCCACACCGTTTCGCATCGCTGGAAAGCTCATCGACCACCTCACCTGACGCGGCGCTCGGGGCCGCTTGTCTCGCTGCCTTACGCTACTTGACACCCCCCTCAGAAACAACGGTTTTCCAGATCACGTCTGCTGTGATGCCTGCCCCCACTTTCCCTTGGCGCGCCATCTGCTAGATAGCGGCGCAACGAGGGACGCTTATGACCGACAAATTCCGCCTAACACTTGCGCAACTGAACCCCACCGTGGGCGCACTGGCTGACAATGCCGCCAAGGCGCGCGACGCATGGCGCGAGGCCAAGGCGGCCGGCGCGGATATGGTAGCTCTGCCCGAGATGTTCGTGACGGGCTACCAGACCCAAGATCTGGTGATTAAGCCCGCTTTTGCTGCGGCTGCCATGACTGAGATTGAGGCGCTCGCTGTCGCTTGCGCTGACGGTCCGGTGATGGGGATCGGGACGCCTTGGCGCGATGAAACGGGGCTCTATAACGGCTACGCAATCCTTGAAGGTGGCAAAGTCAGCACCGTCATTCGCAAGCATGAATTGCCCAATGAGGGCGTGTTTGACGAGGTGCGCCTGTATAAAACCCGTGATATTGATGGGCCCTACCGGGTTGGCCCTGTGCGCATCGGCTCGCCTATTTGCGAGGATGCATGGTGGCCTAGTGTTGCCGAGACCTTGGCCGAGACGGGGGCAGAAATATTGCTCGTGCCCAACGGCTCGCCCTATTACCGCGATAAATTCGATGTCCGGCTGAACCTGATGGTGCGGCGGGTGATCGAGACGGGGTTGCCGCTGGTGTACCTGAACATGGTCGGCGGCCAAGATGATCAGGTGTTTGATGGCGGCTCCTTCGCGCTGAACCCCGGTGGGGCGCTGACGATGAAACTGCCAGTGCTCGACGAGGTGATCTCGCATCTGGATTTTGAACGCCGGGATGCAGGATGGCATGCATTGTCCGGCCAGATCACCTCGCACCCTGACGCGTGGGAGCAAGACTACCGCGTCATGGTCGAGGGCTTGCGCGACTACATGGGCAAGACCGGGTTCAAACAAGTGCTGCTTGGGATGTCCGGCGGGATCGATTCGGCGCTGGTGGCCACGATTGCGGTGGATGCTTTGGGCGCGCAGAACGTGCGCTGCGTCATGCTGCCATCGGAATACACCTCCGCGCATTCACTGGAAGACGCGGCGGAATGTGCGGCAGCTTTGGGCGTGCGCCATGACACGGTGTCGATCTCGGCGCCACGCGCGGCGGTGACCGAAGCGCTCGCGCCGCTGTTTGCAGGGACCGACGAAGGACTTACCGAAGAGAACATCCAATCGCGCCTGCGCGGGGTTCTGCTGATGGCGATGTCGAACAAGTTTGGCGAGATGCTGCTGACCACCGGAAACAAGTCCGAGGTCGCGGTGGGCTATGCGACGATCTACGGCGACATGGCGGGTGGCTATAACCCGATCAAGGACATGTATAAGACGCGGGTTTTCGAGACCTGCCGCTGGCGCAATGCCAACCACCGCGCGTGGATGAGCGGGCCAGAGGGCGAAGTGATCCCGGTGCGGATCATCGACAAGCCGCCCAGCGCTGAATTGCGCCCAGATCAAAAGGACGCGGATTCGCTGCCGCCTTACGAGGTGCTGGACGCGATCTTGCACGGGCTGGTAGACCGCGATGCCAGCGTGGCCGATCTGGTGGCCGAAGGGTTCGAGCGTGCAACGGTCAAGAAGATCGAGCATCTGCTTTATATCTCGGAATACAAACGCTTCCAATCGGCCCCCGGACCCCGGCTGAGCAAACACGCGTTCTGGCTGGATCGGCGCTATCCGATTGTGAACAGGTGGCGGGACGAGGGTTAGACAGCCCATTTGGTCACAAATTCGGCAGGCGGGTTTCGGAAGGATCGCGATTCCATTAGGCCTGCGACAACCTGTCAACGGAGACGCCCCAATGCTGATGCCTCGCCAGAAAACCCCTGACCTGACCGTCCCACTGCTAGACGGTGGCACCTTTGATCTGACCACTGAGACCGCCGAGCGTGGCACGGTTGTGTGTTTTTACCGAGGGCTGCATTGCCCGATCTGCGCAAAATACCTCAACGAGCTTGAAACCCGCGTCGATGCGTTTGCCGAACGCGGCATTGCAACGATTGCGATTTCAACCGATGGCGCAGACCGCGCGCAAGGCATGGTCGACAAAATCCCAGCTGAGAAACTGCGCTTTGGCTACGACCTGCCGCTGCAAATGGCGCGCGATTGGGGGCTCTACATTTCGACCTCGCGCGGCAAGACCTCCATCGGGATTGAAGAGCCTGCGCTTTTCGCCGAACCGGGATTATTCCTGATCAACCCTGACCAAACGCTCTATTACATGAGCGTCCAGTCGATGCCTTTCGTGCGCCCGCATTTCAGCGAGCTTCTGTCTGCGGTCGATTTTTCGATCGAAAAAAGCTATCCTGCGCGCGGAGAATACACCGGGGCAGTCTAATGGCTGAGAACAAAACGCAAGCACATGACGGCGACGTTAAAGCCTTCCTTGAGGCGGTGGAGCACCCGACCCGGTGCGCTGATGGACTGGCGCTAGATGCTCTATTTCGCACACTAACTGGCTGGACCCCGCGCATGTGGGGCCCCACGACACGAGTGATGCCGTCTGCGTTCAGCCCAGTGTCGAACAGGATCGTGTTCTTGCCCACTTTGACCACTGTCGGGGTAAAGAAGAACCGCGCCATGTTGTTGGGGATGAAGGTCTCGGCGCTGGTGGATGGATCCGCGCGACGGGCCCATGGCGTGACCCACAGCGAAGCTTGTTTATGTGGACACTGAGAATGCGAGCGGGGCAGCGGCGGCTGTCGTAAGCGCGTGGCGACGGGACATTTTGATCACGGGACTCTCCTTGTTGGTCCAGCCAGATATAGCCCCCAAACTGCGTCTAACCCTGTGCACTGGCGCAGAGGTGATGCGCTTATTCCCACCAAGGATCGATTGCAGCTATGTCTGCGTCGCTCCAGCCGAAATGATGTGCGAACTCGTGCACAAGGACATGGGTGATCAAGTGCCCAAGTGTGATATTGCCCCGGTCCACCCATTCATCGAGGATCGGACGCCGGAACAGCCAGATCACATCGGGGCCATGCGGCTGATCCATAACCGATTTCTCGGTCAGCGGGATGCCTTCATAAAGACCCGTCAGCGCGTAGGCGGTCTCAATATCCAGCCCCTCAAGCATCTCGACGCTTGGCCAATCCTCGATCCGTAGAACCAGCGCGGCGGACGCGGCAACGATCTCGGCAGGCAAAGACGCGCGCGCAGCCTCAGCCATCGCGGCAAACGCTTCGAGATCGGGGGCAATGCTATCAGACCAGTCCACCTGGCTGATATGGACAATGAGGCCCGCTTATGAAAGAGGACAAGCCGCAATCAGAGGCACCGTATCCCCATGACCGTCACCCGTTTCGCCCCCTCGCCCACCGGCTATATCCACGTTGGCAACCTGCGCACCGCGCTGATGAACTGGATGATTGCGCGCAAAGCGGGTGGTACATTCATCCTGCGCATCGACGACACGGACCCTGAGCGGTCCAAGCAAGAATACGTCGACGCGATTAAGGAAGACCTCGAATGGTTGGGCCTGACCTGGGACCGGGTTGAAACGCAATCCAGCCGTATGGACCGCTATGCCGACGCAGCCGATAAATTGCGCAGTGCGGGTCGGTTTTATGAGGCGTTCGAGACGCCGACCGAGCTGGACCTGAAGCGCAAGAAACAGCTGAATATGGGCAAGCCGCCGGTTTATGACCGCGCTGCACTGGCTTTGAGTGACGCCGAAAAAGACGCGATGCGCGCCGAGCGTGGCAGTGGCGTCTGGCGTTTCAGGCTCGATCAATCTCGGATCGCGTGGACCGATGGCGTTCTGGGCGATATCTCGATCGATGCAGCCTCAGTCTCGGACCCGGTGCTTATTCGCGGCGATGGTCAGGTGCTGTATACGATTGCCTCGGTCGTTGATGACACCGAAATGGGCGTGACGCATGTTGTGCGTGGCTCAGACCATGTGACAAACACCGCCACGCAGATCCAGATTATCGAAGCGCTTGGCGGCTCAGCCCCTGAGTTTGCGCATCACTCGCTGCTGACCGGGCCGCAAGGCGAGAGCCTGTCGAAACGCCTCGGAACCCTGTCGATCCGCGATCTGCGCGCGAGCGGTGTGGAACCGCTGGCGTTGCTGAGCCTGATGGCGCGGCTGGGATCGTCGCAGCCGGTGGAGTTACGTACGTCCTTGGACGAGCTGATTGAAGGCTTTGAGATCGGCCAGTTCGGGTCCGCCCCGACGAAATTCGACGTGGAGGATCTGAAACCACTGACGCACCGCTATCTTGGCGCGCTCCCGTTTGAGGCAATGGCGGGCGAGATCGACGCACTTGGTGTGCCCGCAGATATTGCGCCCAAATTTTGGGACGTGATGCGCGAGAACATCAACACCCGCGCCGAACTTGCGCCTTGGTGGGACGTGCTGCGCGATGGCGCGAGCCCGCTTGTGGAAGACGAGGACCGCGAGTTTGTGACCGAGGCGTTGACGCGCTTGCCGGAACCGCCGTTCTCGTCTGAGACATGGGGCGCTTGGACTGCTGATGTCAAAGAGGCGACCGGGCGCAAAGGCAAGGGTCTGTTCATGCCGCTGCGCAAGGCCCTTACCGGACGCGCGAAAGGCCCTGAAATGGCTGATTTCGTCCCCCTGATGCAGACCAAACCAAAACTCTGAGCGCACACGCACTCTCACCGTTCCAGAAATATCCCCGCCGGAGGCCAACCCGGTTTATCATGGGATGAAACGACGAGAGAGAGCGCTATGGCCGAGCAAGCCAAGTTCCTGACCGGGAACCTTTTTAACCACGTCACCGTGATGTCGCTGACCGCCTCTGTGGGGCTGGTTGCGGTGTTTGCCGTTGATCTGGTCGACATGATCTTCATCTCCATGCTGGGCCAAGCAGCACTTGCCGCAGCGGTGGGATATGCGGGCGCAATCTTGTTTTTCACCACCTCCTTCGGGATCGGAATGGCGATCGCGGCAGGTGCACTTGTCGCGCGCGCGTTGGGAAAAGGCGACGAGGATTTGGCGCGTCGGCGTGCGGGCAATGCCGTGATCTACGGGGTGGTGTTTGGTACAATCTTTGCCGCAATGGTATGGATGAACCTGCCGTTCTTCGTGTCGCTACTAGGGGCAACGGGCGAGACCGCGGACCTTGCCGTCGGTTATCTGCAGATCATCGTGCCATCCCTGCCCTTCTTGATGGTCGGCATGATTGGCGGCGCGATCTTGCGCGCCCATGGTGACGCGCGCCGGGCGATGATGGCGACGATTTGGGGCGGTGTGGTCAATGCGGTGCTCGACCCGATCCTGATCTTCGGTCTGGATTTAGAGCTAACGGGCGCTGCGCTGGCCTCAGTCGCCGCACGCGTCACCATCGGTGCCGTCGCATTGATCCCGATCATTCGCTACCACGGCGGCTTTGACCGCCCAACGCGCGCAAGCCTTCTGGAAGATTTCCCACCAATTGCGACCATCGCTGCCCCTGCAATCTTAACGCAACTCGCCACGCCCATCGGGCAGGCCTATGTCACGCGCGCTATGGCGCAGTATGGCGAGGATGCTGTGGCCGGCATGGCGATCATCGCGCGGCTAACGCCTGTGGCTTTCGGAGTGATTTTCGCGCTGTCGGGCGCGGTCGGTCCGATCATCGGGCAGAATGTCGGCGCGGGTCTGAATGACCGGGTGCGCGGCGCTTTCCGAGCGGCTTTGCTGTTTACCGCACTCTATGTTGTCGGAGCCTCGCTGATCTTGTTTTTCCTACGCGCCCCGATCGTGTCGCTGTTCCAAGCCAGTGACGATGCGACGGTGCTGATCTATTTGTTCTGCGGCCCGCTAGCGCTGGCGTTCTTCTTTAATGGCACGTTGTTTGTGGCCAATTCGGCGTTCAACAATATGGGCCATCCGTTCTATTCGACCTGGCTGAACTGGGGGCGGCACACGCTTGGTACGATACCGTTGGTGATGCTCGGCTCCTACTATTACGGCGCGCCCGGCGTGTTGATCGGACAAGCGATCGGAGGATTGGTTTTCGGGCTGCTCGCCTGGGGCTTAGCCGAGCGGTTGGTTGCTACGGGCAGCCTGCGCAAGCCAGACACCCCGCGCTTTCACGAGCGCCTGCTATCGATGATGCACCACCGTCACTAGACGTTGCACCCAAGCGTCCACAAGCGCGGTCTCTGAGCTCGTAAGGCTCTGGGCACGCGGATAAATCGGAGTGCCGCGATCATCGAGAATATGCGCGTCCCAGCCATGGGTTGTGGCAAAAAACTGCGCCACACCATCCTCGCCAAACTGTGCGAGATAGCCCTGCACCACAACATCAAGATAGCTGAGCAGGATCGGATGGTTCGCGCCAGCCGGGCGACTGATTTCGGGCAAGGTGGCATAGAGCTGGACGTCTGAGACATCTGCCGCGTCAGTCCTGAGCGTGGCCAATTCGACACCGTGGCGCCCGTAGGCATATTCGCGCGCGTCGAGTGCGGCCCAATCACCCTCAGGCACGGCCGCGATAACACCGTCGAGGCTGCTTTGCGGATCAGGCTCGACACTCAGGAACGCAGCTGGACGCAAATCGGTTTCGCGCCAGACCCTACGCCACCCCTTGATGCAGGCGGGTGCTGCGTGCGGGAACGCGTGGGTCTTGAGGTTCACGAGCGAGCCGTAGCCAAAGAAATAGGGATGCTGCATGTCTCGGTCTCACCTTCGGCAGAAATCCGCAGCGTCATCGAGACACCGCGCAAGAGCGCAGTATTTTCCATGGGGTTGGGACGCAAAGAGAGTTGGCAAACCATGGATCAGCCACTCCGCGATTATAGCGTATTTGGCCGAGGCGCGATGAAACCTGTGGTGAATAGCGCTCAGTTTTTCTGCCTCACCTTTGCATTTATTACGCCGAACCTGCGGATGTATTACCACGTCTGTGGATTCTAGGCGCGCCGGGTCACGATCACAGACCCCACAGAATACCCAGCCCCGAACGAACAGATCAGCCCGGTTTCGCCCGGCTGTATGTCGTTTGAGTGCTGCGAGAATGCGATGATCGATCCTGCTGACGAGGTGTTGGCGTAGTTTTGCAAAATGTTGGGTTGCTCGCCGGGCTCAGGGGTCCGACCCAAGACCTTCTTGCCGATAAAATCGTTCATGGTTTTGTTGGCCTGATGCAGCCAGAGACGCTTGAGATCACCCGGCGCCACATCTTCGTCGGCCATATGACCCGAGATATGTGCGGCGACCATCGGCAGCACCTCTTTGAACACCTTGCGCCCGTTTTGCATGAACTGCATATCGCGCTGATCGGTCAGCCCGTCTGGCAAGCTGCGGCGCAGGAAGCCGTTGTTATTGCGGATATTATTAGAGAACTGCGTCGCACAGCGGCTGGAGATGATATCCCAGTGCCCGGCCTTGGCGTCTTGCTTGCGCTCGATCAGCGTTGCGGTCGCCACATCCCCGAAAATGAAGTGGCAATCGCGGTCGCGCCATTCCAGATGACCGCTGCAAATCTCAGGGTTCAGAACGAGGGCTTTGCGCGCAGACCCAGCGCGCACCATGTCAGACGCGGCTTGGATGCCGAAGGTCGCGGACGAGCACGCTACGTTCATATCAAATGCGAATCCACCTGCCCCAAGCAGTTGCTGCACCTCGATGGCAATGGCTGGGTAGGCGCGTTCATGGTTGGAGGCGGCGACAATGATCAGATCGATCTCAGCCCCGTCGACACCTGCCTCAGCGAGCGCTTTCTGGGCGGCATCCAGCGCCATCTCGGCCATTATTCCCGGCTCGTCATCGTCGCGCTTGCGCAGGCGGGGAAACATGACAGCGGGGTCAAGAACCCCTGACTTGTCCATCACATAGCGCTGCTCAATCCCACTGGCGTTGAAGATGAACTCGGATGACGAATGCGGTTTGGCGTCCACCTCGCCGGCCTCTATCGCGCTCGCGTGCTCGGCATTGAAGCGGTCGGCATAGGCGTTAAAGGCGATGACCAGCTCGTCATTGGTGATGATCTGGCTGGGGGTAAACACCCCGGTTCCGGTGATGACGGGTTGATACATGTTGGCCTCCCTCGCGTGGCTCTAAGGGGCGCATGGTGGGTCGCAGGGGTCAAGGCTGCGGGCATGAAAAAGGGCGCTGACCATGTGGCCGCGCCCAATTCCGTTAGGTCATTCCCCCGAAGGAGGTCCGACCGAATTCCTGCGGCTTACGCCAGCTGGATGTTCGATGCGCTCTCGCGGCCATCACGGCCAGCTTCGAGGTCAAAAGTAACCTTCTGGTTGTCGGCGAGCGAGGTAAGACCTGCGCGCTCAACTGCAGAGATGTGTACAAACACGTCTTTGCCGCCAGTGTCGGGTGCAATAAAGCCGAAGCCTTTAGTGGTGTTGAACCATTTTACGGTGCCAGTGGCCATATCCGTAGTCTCCTATTTGCGCTGCCCGCGGAGTTGCGGCAGCCCGGCGTCGTCTTGGATCGAGTGACTGAAGCCGTATGATAGGAGACAGGGTCGATAGAGTTAGCTGAGGGGCATATAGCAGGTATTGGGAATAGATCAAGTGCTGTGTTCTAGCAGCGTTCCTTACCCGAAGGGGCGTTAACAAGCGACGGCAGAGCCTCGCCTAGGCCTTGGAATTTCGACGCAAAGCGAGGCTGGCGAGCGTCAGGGCCACCCCTGCACTGGTCGTGATCCAGCCATAATACCATAGCTGACCTGCGAATTGGTCCTCTGCGAAGGAGGCTCCAAATTCAGCGCGGCCATAGCGGGCAGTGACGGAGGCGACGGCCGTTAGAACTGCTCCGATGGCAATGCAGAGCGGTTGGGGCAGTTTGGCGGCGTTAAGCGCGTAGGCCAGTATGATGCCAATGGGCGCGCCGATCAGAATCACCGTAATTGCCCATTGCGGGTGCGCGCCGAGGGATTGCGGCAGGCTAAGGAGTACCGCAAGCGCAGCGGCGACGAGGGGGAGGGCTAGGGTAAGGGCGTGTTTCATGGGGCTGAGGTAAACGGGTCGGAGGGTCAGTGTTAGTGGGGGTGCCGTGGATGTGAAGTGTGTCCACGGGTTTGAACTCGGTGGAATCAAGCTCCGAGAGGTCTTGATCGAGGAAGGCGTCCGCTTCGGCGTCGGACGTCATTTCGGGCAAACAACGTGTCTGCATAGCGGGCAACCTCGCGTGCGTGCATGTAGCGGCACTGTTGGGGTACCTCGCCAGCAAAAGGCAACAACGTCATAGGTCAATGTACATACACTTGTGTGTGCATACAGATGCGGCGTGTCGGCGAGCTTAAGCCCGCCCTACACCACCCCGTTACCGCGTAAACTTCTTATACTTCACGCGCTTAGGCTCCAACGCATCGGGTCCGAGGCGGCGGACTTTGTCTTCCTCGTAGGCCTCGAAGTTGCCCTCGAACCATTCGACATGGGCCTCGCCCTCGAACGCGAGGATGTGGGTGCACAGGCGGTCGAGGAAAAAGCGGTCGTGGCTGATGACAACCGCGCATCCGGCGAAGTTTTCGATGGCCTCTTCAAGCGCTCTTAACGTTTCCACGTCAAGGTCATTGGTAGGTTCATCAAGCAGGAGGACATTGCCACCAGATTTCAACAACTTGGCCAAGTGGACGCGATTCCTTTCGCCCCCAGACAGCAAGCCGACGGGTTTCTGCTGATCGCCGCCTTTGAAGTTGAACGCCGAGCAATAAGCGCGGGAGTTCATCTGTGCATCGCCCAGCTGGATGATCTCGCCGCCATCGCTGATCTCTTCCCAGACGGTTGACTTGGCACTGAGCGCATCGCGAGATTGGTCGACATAGCTAAGCGACACAGTATCGCCGTACTCAATCGTGCCGCTGTCGGGCTGTTCTTGGCCGGTTAGCATGCGGAAAAGCGTGGATTTACCAGCGCCGTTGGGACCGATTACGCCGACGATACCGCCCGGAGGCAACGCGAACGACAGGCCTTCGACCAGCAGTTTGTCGCCGTAGGCTTTGGTGAGGTTTTCGACCTCGATTACCTTTTGGCCCAAACGCTGGCCGTTGGGGATGATGATCTGGGCGCGGCTGAGTTTTTCGCGTTCGGACTGGCCAGCCAGTTCCTCATAGGCGTTGATACGGGCTTTTTGCTTGGCTTGACGGGCTTTCGCCCCGGCGCGGATCCATTCCAATTCCCGCTCGAGGGTCTTTTGCTTGGATTTGTCGTCTTTTGATTCGCGCGCAAGCCGTTGGGCCTTTTGTTCCAGCCATGCGGAATAGTTACCCTCGTACGGAATACCGCGCCCGCGATCGAGCTCGAGAATCCAGCCGGTGATGTCGTCGAGGAAATAGCGGTCGTGGGTGACAATCAGGATCGTGCCTTTGTACTCGATCAGGTGCTTTTGCAGCCACGCGATGGTCTCAGCATCAAGGTGGTTGGTCGGCTCGTCGAGAAGCAGCATATCTGGCGCTTCGAGCAGCAGTTTGCAAAGGGCGACGCGGCGACGCTCGCCCCCGGAAAGGTTTTCGGGCATCGCCTCGTCGGGCGGACAGCGCAGCGCCTCCATCGCGACGTCCACCTGGCTGTCGAGATCCCAGAGGTTTTGCGCGTCAATCTCGTCTTGCAGGTCAGCCATCTCGTCGGCGGTCTCGTCGGAATAGTTCATCGCCAGCTCGTTATAGCGGTCGAGGATGTCTTTCTTGACCTTGACCCCAAGCATGACGTTGTCGCGCACGGTCATCTCTTCTTCCAGCGTCGGCTCCTGTGGCAGGTAGCCGCCCTTCGCGCCCTCAGCTGCCCACGCCTCGCCGGTGAAATCCTTGTCGAGACCCGCCATGATCTTCATCAAGGTGGATTTACCCGACCCGTTGACACCCACGACACCGATCTTGACGCCGGGCAGAAAGCTGAGGCGAACATTTTCGAAGCATTTTTTGCCACCGGGATAGGTCTTCGAGACGCCGTCCATGTGGTAGACGTATTGATGGGCTGCCATTTGGAATGCTCCGGTCAGGTGGGTTTCGCGGGGGTCTACCGGAGGCGCGGGCGCGGGGCAATCGGCGGTTGTGGTTTGGGAAATGTGAAGGGGACGTGATGCAGCGACAGTTGGCGCAGATGATGGCGCGGTTTGCGCAACAGGGGCAGGTCGCTTGGATTGGCCTGAGGGGCGCGCGGCTTGTGGGGATGGACGCGGTTGAGAAGGCGGCCGTCACGAATTCGGGGCTTGTGGGCGATCATGGACGCGTGGGTAAGCGCGCAGTGACGCTGGTGCAGGCAGAGCATTTGGTGGCGATTGGCGGATATTTGGGGCGCAGCGCGGTGGCACCAGAGGTTTTGCGGCGCAACCTTGTTGTGGAAGGCCTGAACCTGAGTGCGCTCAAGGGACGGCAGGTGCGGATTGGGACCGCGGTTCTGGAGATTACGACCGTCTGCGCGCCATGTTCGCGGATGGAAACGGCCTTGGGTGCGGGCGGATATGCGGCAATGCGCGGGCATGGCGGGTGGTGTGCGTCAGTGATCTTGGAGGGCGAGATTGCGCTGGGGGATGCTGTCACGCCGCTTTAAAAAAAGGCCCGAACGCGAGGTCCGGGCCAGTTTGGTGTGTGGACAAAGGGTGGGACGCCACACACGGGGAACGAGATGTCGGGTTTTGGAAGCTCAGATGTCTTCGCCAAGCAGGCGTTGGTTTGGCCTTGTGGTGCTTGGCTAAGCGAGTTGAGGGTTGGATTTCAGGCGCGCCATGACGTCGGAAGCGCTCGATTTCAGTTTGGGGCCGAACCCTGCGGAAGGGCGCTCGGTCGGCTTTCCTTTGGTGAAGCTGGCTTCCAGCTCGGCCAGAATCTGGGCCTGTTCGCCGGGGCTATCGCGGTCCAACACGCGGGCGATCAGGTCTTCGGCCTCACGCGCGGCGCTTTGAGCGCGGGATGTGGCACCAAGGCGGGACTGCATGTCCTGCTCGCGGCGAAGCGCCCTCGCCCGCAAAGCACCTTGGCGCAGATTAATCATGCGGCGATGACCGCCCTCCAATGCGCGACGCAGGCGGATCACTTGGCCTTGATTATGGGCAAGCGCGTCACGGCGCACAGCACGTTCATTTTCCATCTCGGCAATTGCAGTGCAGGCGTCGGCGGCGAGGTCGTCGCGCACGGATGCCAGTGCCGCACTTGCGCGTTTGCTGAGGTCGGTGATGCGCCCGTCCAACTGTGCCAGCAGCCTTGTCTCGGTTCGTTCGCGCTGGATCAGCAGGGCGAGTTGGGACTTGGCAGCGCGCATATTGGCGTCAGCCTCGCGCACTTTTTGGTCGATCAGATCGCGCGAAAAGCGGTCTTGCATTGCTTCCTCGGCGCGGGCGGTCTTACCCATTAGCAGAGTGTTCAGGGTCTTGAGCATTTTCACGTCTCCTCGTGAACATCGTTCATGAGGCGTATATGCGCTCTTCGTGAACGATGTTCAATACCAAATGTGAACGGCGTTCAAATTTTCTTTTCGACGGCGATGCTACGCAGAACAAACCGGATCATCTCGGGCATGTCATCTTTGTCGACACTCGAGATGCGGTTTTCAATCCCCAGCAGCACGATCCCGTGGATAGAACTAAACAGCGCGCGCGTGCGCAGGCGTACCTGATCCTCGGGAAGATCCGGGAAGACCTCGGCAATCGGGACGTCGATGATCGCAAACAGCCCGTCGAGCGCGCCGAGGTACCAATCGGGCGCTTGGGTCCGGGTCAATGAGATGTCGAAAAGCGCGCGCCAGAGCCGGGGGTTTTCGGATGCGAAATCGAGATACGATTCTGACATCGCGATAAGACGGTCCACGGCGGGCGCGCCTGCATGGGGCGCGAGGCCTGCCAGCACATGTGCGCCTAGCGCCTTGAACGTCTCGCCGTTGACGGCCATCGACAGCTCGTTCAGGTCGCCGAACACGTTGTAGATCGCGCCGACCGAGCATTTTGCGGACGTTGCCAGATCGCGGACCTTCAGCGCACGCAACCCGTCTTCGGCGATGCGATCGCTGGCGAGGTCGATGAGGGTATCTCGCAGCGCAGCGCGGCGATCGGCGGTGGACATGGGCAGCATCCAAACTCGTGAACTATGTTCAACGCCTAGAGCCGCCTTGCCCAGGGATCAACCGCCCTTGAGGCGCCACTTGGTCTGGCGTGGCATGAAAGCCTCGACCGCAGCGGTGGCGATCACCAGCGTTGTGCCAGTTTCGTCATTCACCACGTTCAGCCCACCATGAGTGGCAGTGACGCTGGCCTGCCCGCGCGGCAGTTTCGCGCGAAGGGCTTCGGTATCAACATCCTCGGGCTTTTGGACGGCGACGGTGACTTGCACCCGCATCTCGTCAGACGGAAGCCCGGTGGCAGCAAACATCGGGATCGCTGAATGGCGAATTGCGTCCTCGATCGCGCGTGCAGCGACCTTAGTGTAGTCTTGGCCGTACTGGTCGTTGCCCATGCCCATCTCGATGATGAAGCGCTGGTCTTTGCGGAGCTCGCTCATGTCGCGGCCTCCATATCAAAGCTGACCGACAGGGCGGCGTTTACCATGATCGTGGGATTACCGTCATCATCGGGGCGCGGCACGTCGAGGCCACCTTTGGTGACGACGATCTCAGTCTGGCCGTAGGGGAAAACCAATGCGACCTCTGCAATATTAACCTTCTCGGGGGCCTGCGCACCAATTTCGACCTTGATGCGCATATCGGTCTTTTCGAACCCGAACAGCTCGGCCAGATTGATGGAGTTATGCCAGAGCGCGTCGCGTACCGCACGGCACGCGGCTTCGGTATAGTCGCCCCGACGCAACGAGGTTCCAAGGCCAAGTTCGGTGAGAAGACGCATGGGCAAGCTCCGGTTGGTGCTGCGGGATTTGACAACGCCCCGCTCAGGTGCAGTGTGCCCGCAACCGAAAGGAACCTGCAATGACATATACCCCCGCCGAGGATCGCTACGGCCAAATGGTCTACCGCCGCTGTGGCCGCTCGGGGCTGAAGCTGCCTGCGGTAAGCCTTGGGCTATGGCATAATTTCGGCGGCGACACCCCTCATGAGGTCAAGCGCGCGCTGTGTCAGCGGGCATTTGATCTGGGCATCACGCATTTCGATCTGGCCAATAATTACGGGCCGCCTGCGGGCAGTGCCGAGGAAGCGTTTGGCGAGATCCTGCGCACTGACTTTGCCGGGTATCGCGATGAGCTGATTGTCAGCACTAAAGCGGGATATGACATGTGGCCGGGCCCGTATGGCGAGTGGGGCAGCCGGAAGAGTTTGATCGCGTCTTGCGATGCATCGCTCAAGCGCATGGGTATGGATTACGTCGATATTTTTTATTCGCACAGGTTTGATCCCGACACGCCCTTGGAAGAGACGATGGGCGCGCTGGATCATATCGTGCGGTCTGGGCGTGCAATTTACGTAGGCATTTCGTCCTACAATACCGAGCGGACCCGCGAAGCCGTAGCGATCTTGAAGGATCTGGGCACGCCCTGCGTAATCCATCAGCCGTCCTACAACATGCTTAATCGCTGGGTCGAACGTGACGGGCTGAAAGAGACCTTGCACGAACTTGGCGTTGGATCGATTGCTTTCACACCGCTTGCCCAAGGGGTTTTGTCGAACAAGTATTTGAACGGCGTGCCGGAAGGCAGTCGGGCCGCCCAAGGCAAATCGCTTAATCCGAGCACGATTACCGAGCGGGCTTTGGGATCAGTGCGCGCCCTGAACGAGATTGCCGAGCGGCGCGGGCAGAGCCTTGCGCAGATGGCGATTGCTTGGGTTTTGCGCGGTGGCGGGATCACGACCGCGCTGATTGGCGCCTCCAAGCCCAGCCAGATCGAAGATTGCGCCGGTGCCGTCGGCAATCTGGACTTCACCGCAGCAGAGCTGGCCGAGATTGATACCCACGCCATGGACGCCGATATTAATCTCTGGGCCAAGTCGTCGGAAGGCGTGTGATCCCACGATTTGATCTGCCCGCCGCCCGTCCGGGTCAGGCGATTGGACTGCTGGGCGGGTCGTTTGATCCGCCCCATGAAGGCCATGCGCATATCACCCGCGAGGCGCTAAAACGCTTCGGGCTGGACGGCGTGTGGTGGCTGGTCAGTCCCGGCAATCCGCTCAAGGCGCACGGCCCTGCCCCGCTTGTGCGGCGGATGGCGGCTGCGCACGCGATGATGCACGATCCGCGCGTTACGATCACGGATATCGAGGCACGGATTGGCACGCGTTATACCGCGCAAACGATCAAGGCGATGCAGCAGCTCTATCCGCGCACACGGTTTGTCTGGCTGATGGGTGCGGATAATCTGGCGCAGTTCCACCGTTGGGAGAATTGGCAGCAGATTATCGAGGCGGTGCCTTTGGGCGTGTTGGCCCGACCCGGTGGACGGATTCCGGCGCGAACCTCGAAGGCCGCAACGCTGTACCGATCCTTCCGAGTGCGCAAGCGCGATGCATTCGGGCTGGCTTACGCGCAGGCCCCGGCATGGAGTTTCGTCAATGTGCCGATGCGCGGGGAAAGCAGCAGTGCAATCCGCGCGCGCGGGGCTTGGTAGTTACCGCCCGAGCAGGTCGCGCAAGCGGTCCATCATGGCGGGATCTTCGGTGAAACTGATGCCCTCGTCTTCGATCCGCTGCGCCAGCCGGAACCCCGCTTCTCGCAACGCCAATGCCCCGAGTTGTTCACCGATTTGTTGGCTGCGCTGCATAAGCGATGGCGTCTTAAGGATCAGCGCCTCGCCTGCCGGAGTTGCGTAGAATGCGGCGATGCCCGCGAGTTCGTCTGCGGTAAAAACCTCCTGCTGTAGGGCGGCGGTTTGGGCTTTGAGTTCTTCGAGGTATACGCCTTCAAACTCTTGCCCGATCAGGCTTATGAAACCTTCGGGATCGCTTAGCTCAATCTGGTTTTGGCTGAGTTGAAATTCGATGGCCTGGGCCAGTATGGGCCCCAAAACCTCCATCGTGGCGCGCAAAGCTTCGGCGGTAACAGTGCGCTCGGCGATGAAGTTTGAATCCGTCTCGGCATCGGCAAAAACGGGAAGCGTCAGAAACGGAAGAGTTGCGAGCGCGAGGAGTGTTTTGCGCATAACGTTATCGCGAAACCTCATTCCGCAGCGCCGAGTGTATGGGTGACAGGCGCAAGCCCCTCAATCTGGCCTTCAATCACATCGCCCGCGACCACTGGACCGACCCCGGCGGGGGTGCCGGTCATGATCAGATCGCCCGCTTGCAGGTGATAGAATTGGGACAGATGTGCGATGATCTCAGGCACGCTCCAGACCATATCGGCCAAAGTCGCATCTTGCCTGCTCGCGCCATTGACGCTGAGTTGGATACGTTGCGGGCCAATCGCACCCATTGCTTCAGCACGCGAAACAGCGCCAATCACAGCGCCACCCTCGATGTCTTTTCCCAAATCCCACGGGCGGCGGTTGTCCTTACCGAGCTGCTGAAGATCGCGCCGGGTCATATCGAGGCCCGCAGCATAGCCGAAAACGGCGTCCATCGCCTCGTCTACCGAGACCTGAAATGCGGGCGCACCAAGGGCGATCACTAGCTCCATCTCGTGGTGAAAATTCGAGGTGCCGGGCGGGTATGGCAGCGTCACGCCAGACAGCACCAAGGCATGGGCGGACTTCATGAAGTACCACGGCGCCTCGCGGTCGACTTCGCCCCCCATCTCGGTCGCATGCGCAACATAATTTCGCCCCACACAGAAAATACGGTGGACGGGATAAGAGGTGTCTTCCCCCTCGATGGCCAAACTTGGCTGTGGAGCGGGCGGAAAAAGGTAAGTGGTCATGGCAAAGTTCTCGCGGTTTCAGGCAGCGCTTACTCAACCTCAGGGTTTGGGCGAGGTCAACGCTGTAGCAGGCGACAATCTGCGTCCGCGCCTCTATAAACCGATTGAGCCGCCAAAACCCCGTATTTCAGCACCTGTAGGCATGCCAAAACATATCCCAATGTCATATTTTGCAGGCCTTGCTGCCGGATTGCTGGCGGTAGGCATCCTGCATTTATGGCGCCTGCTATATCCGGTGGGCGACCCGGCAATCTTGCTTTTGGTGGTCTTAGGACTGCTTGTGTGGCGCGGCACCTACCGCAGATCGGTGATCCGGCGCATGACGTGGCGGCGCGCGATCCTGCGTACCGACAGTTGGCTTTACGAGATTTTTCAAGGCCGGGTCATGGCGCATCTTGTGGGGTTCGTGGCAGCACTCGCGACGGTTGTGACGCTTGCGGATTTCGCGCTGACCGCCTCAGTGCGCGAAGGCGGGCTTGCGATTGGCTTGTGCTTGACGACCGGTCTGGTGCTTGCATTTGCCGCAAGATGGGCCGCCATGCACACCCGCCGCGATCTGGTATTGGTGGTTGCGGGCCCGATTGCCGCCACTGTCATGGGCCTGATCGGCACGGCCGCGTTCTTCTGGGTCGGCTGGTATCTTGAGCCTGCGCCTGCCGCCGCTGACGCCCCGAACCTCAGCGCTGCGATTTCCCAAGGCCAAAGCGTTCTACCGCCGCGCGATCATATCGTGGCGTGGGCCATTGGACTGCCGCGCAGCCTCGAGACAGCCGGTTGGGTGCTTGCAAAACAGACACAATCCTTTGCGTTTTCCCCTTTCGGCCTTATCTTACTGCTGTTCTACAATGCCTTGGTTAGTTTCTCGCTGACCCGGCTGGTGGTCGATATTGTCACCGCCGCCTATGAGCCCAAAGACCCCTAGCCCCATTTGAAAGGAGGGCGCGATATGACGAGCCCCCTTGTCTTGCAAAACCCAGTCCGTGTTCCGAACGCCCCAGAGGGCGCGCGTGGACGACGTTTGGGTGGGCCGTTTTGGGCCTTGATTGCGTCCCTCACGATGCTGACCATTGGCCTGACGGGTTACGGCATTCAGCGCGGAGATTTTGACGCACAAAGGCGCGTGATCCCGCTGGCCGAGATCGCAGCGATTGTGGATGATGCAGCGTCACGTGCGCAGACGGCGACAGTTTCGCAAGTGGACAACCACCTCGATCTTTTGTTCGGCCCCGTGGACGCGGCGATACCGGCCTATGCGGATTTCCACTACTCGGTGCTGGGCGAATATACTCAACTTGCCCAGCTCGCTACCGGACAGGTCGGCGACGCGCTGGAGGAGCGGTTGTTTGGCGGGTTTCAGGAACGCCTCGATGGGTCAGTGTCCTCATTGGAGGCACAGTTTAACGCAACCTACGAGCAGGCTTTGAACGCGAAATTGTCTACGGCGCTGGAAGGTGCGGAGCTGCGGTTCTTGACCGAAGGCACGCGAATTGCGCTGGAGGATGCGAGCGCGCGCGCCTCGACAGGTAAACCGATCTCGCTGGTCTTGGGCGTTGCGGGCGCGCGCATTGGAATGCAGGCGGTAAAGATTGTCAGCCGTGCAGTGGCGCGCAAACTGGTGCTGTCGATTGGACGCAAAACGGCTGCGAAAACCGCCACGCGCGGAACCGGCGCCGGTGGTGCTGCGGGCGTTGGCGCTGCGATTGGCGCGCCTTTGGGTCCAATTGGGGCGGCGGTTGGCGGCGCGGGCGGCTTTATCGTCGGTTGGCTGGCGACGGATTACGCGGTGATTAAGCTCGACGAGCTGTTCAACCGCGAGGAATTTGAGGCCGAGATCCGCGCGATGATCGGTGCAGAACGCGCGGCCCTTCGCACGATCCTGATCGCTCAGATCGAAAGTAAGCGCTCAGAGATTACACTTGCCGGACGCACCCCTGCGCAGATTGTCGCCTCGCAGTAGCCTCGGCGTTAATTCAGCCGTGCGATCAGTGCTTCCACCTCGGGGCCAAGTGCCTCGACGATCTTGGCGACCCCTGCCGTGTTGGGATGGATGCCGTCGCTTTGCATGAAATCACGCAAAGCAGCACCCTGATCAGCCTCAGTCTGAAGCGCGCCAAGGAAGTTTTCCACATGCAGCGCACCATAGGCTTCGGCCAGTTCGGGATACATCGCGTCGAATGCTGCCTTATATTCGGGGCCGTAATTGCCCGGCGCTTGCAGACCGATCAGCAACACAGGCACACCCCGCGCGCCCGCTGCCTTGAGGATACCGTCGAGGTTGGCGCGACTGGCCTCAGGTGGGATCGCGCGCAGCAGATCGTTGCCACCAAGTGCGACAATCATCACATCGACATCATCGGTTAGCGTCCAGTCCACCCGTGATAGCCCGCCTGCGGTCGTATCGCCGGACACGCCAGCATTTATGATGCGCACGTCTGCGCCCTGCATTTGCAGCCATGCCTCAAGCTGCGGGACGAACCCATCTTCGTGCACCAACCCGTAGCCTTGCGTCAGGCTATCGCCCAAAGCCGCAATCACCGTCTCAGCCTGTGCAGGGACGCACAGTGCAATTGCAGCAAAACTGGCGGTGGCTAGGTTGAGTGCACAGCGTCGCGCCCCATATATCGAAGCAGTATACTTTGCCCGGAGCCTTCCCATGACCGATGCCGTTTTGTCCCTGTCCCATGTCGAGCTGAGCCTGATGGGCAACGCAGGAAAGGTCGATATCTTGCGCGACATCTCGCTTGAGGTCACGCGGGGCGAAACGGTCGGGTTGGTGGGGCCTTCGGGTTCGGGCAAGTCGTCTCTCCTGATGCTGATGGGCGGGTTGGAACGCGCCACGGGCGGCAGCGTCCAAGCGCTCGGCCAAGACCTGACGGCGATGGGCGAGGACGCTTTAGCGCGCTTCCGCAGAGGGCATATGGGGGTGGTTTTCCAATCCTTCCACCTAATTCCAACGATGACCGCGCTGGAGAACGTCGCAACGCCGCTGGAATTGGCCGGAGCAGCGGACGCATTTGAGCGGGCTGAGGCGGAATTGACGAGCGTTGGGCTAGGCGACCGCGTCCACCACTACCCCAGCCAAATGTCGGGTGGCGAGCAGCAGAGGGTTGCTTTGGCACGCGCCGCAGCGCCTCGGCCTGATATTTTGCTAGCTGACGAGCCAACAGGGAACCTCGATGGGGCCAACGGCCAGGCGATCATGGACATGCTGTTTGGCCTACGCGACCTGCATGGATCAACGCTGGTTCTGGTGACCCATGCGCCCGAATTGGCCGCGCGCTGCGACAGGGTTGTGACCTTGCGTGATGGCCGGATTGAAGCCGACACTGTGCAGACGCGCGAGGCGGCGCAATGATCGCGTGGAAGATCGCACGACGTGAATTACGCGGCGGTTTGCAAGGATTTTACGTGTTTCTGGCGTGTTTAGCCTTGGGCGTGGCGGCAATTGCAGCGGTCGGGTCCGTGCGGGTTTCGATCCAAGAAGGGCTCGCACGCGAAGGCGCGGTGATCCTTGGCGGCGACGCGTCAATTGCGTTCACCTACCGATTTGCCGAAGAAGACGAGTTGGCGTGGATGACGGCGCAGTCTGAGGCCGTTTCCGAGATCGTGGATTTCCGGTCCATGGTTGTGGTCGACCGCGACGGCGGGCCAGAGCGCGGCTTGACGCAAGTTAAGGGCGTGGATGCGGCCTATCCGTTGAAAGGCTCGGTGGGTCTAGAGCCGGAAATGAGTTTGGCGAATGCTTTAGCTGGATCGAACGGATTGCCGGGGATCGTGGCGCAGCGGGTTTTGATTGATCGGCTGGGCCTAAATTTGGGCGATGTTGTGCGCTTGGGCACGCAAGAATTTGTGGTGATGGCCGCATTAACGCGCGAGCCGGACGGCGCAGGCAGCGGCTTTGGTTTGGGGCCGCGCAGCATCGTGCTGACCTCCGACTTGGCGAACTCGTCCCTGCTAGAGCCGGGCACCTTATTTGACAGCGCCTACCGATTGGCACTGCCTGCGGGTGCAGAGTTAGACGCGCTGGAAGCCGAGGCCGAGGCGCAATTTGCCGAGAGCGGGCTGCGGTGGCGCGACAGCCGCAACGGTGCGCCGGGGATCTCGGAATTCGTGGACCGGATCGGTGCGTTTCTGGTGCTGGTCGGTTTGGCGGGCTTGGCGGTGGGCGGTGTCGGCGTGTCGGCGGCGGTGCGGTCATATCTGGATAGCAAAACCGGGGTGATCGCGACCCTGAAGACGCTCGGGGCGGAAGGGCGAACCATCTTTGCCGCCTATTTGATTCAAATTGGTATTCTGTCGTTGGTCGGTATCGCCTTGGGCTTGTTGCTTGGCGCAGTGCTGCCCCTGATCTTTGCGCCGATCATCGAGGCGCGTCTGCCGATCCCAGCGGCGTTCGGCGTGCATCCCGGGCCGCTGTTTGAGGCCGCAATATACGGCGCGTTGACGGCGCTTGTCTTCACGCTGTGGCCCTTGGCACGAACCGAACAAGTGCGCGCAGCGGCCCTGTTTCGAGATGCGTCAGGGCCTGTGCGCGCTTGGCCGCGAGCACGGTATATCGCCGCAATTGGCTTGGCTTTGGTGGCGCTGATCGGGTTGGCAACGTGGTTCTCGGGCACCTGGCGACTTACGCTGGGGGCAACGGGCGGCATCCTTGGATCGCTGCTCCTGTTAACCTTGTCTGCGTGGCTTGTTCGGCGTGCGGCGCAGCGATTGGCGCGCTCCAAACTCGTGCGCGGACGAACCTCGCTGCGCTTGGCGCTTGGTGCAGTCGGTGGTCCGGGTGGTGAGACGACAAGTGTGGTGCTGTCACTGGGTCTGGGCCTCGCTGTTCTGGCCAGCGTCGGGCAAATCGACAGCAATCTACGTGGCGCGATTGAGCGTGATTTACCCAGCATCGCGCCCAGCTATTTCTTCGTCGATATTCAGAACGATCAACTGCCTGCATTCTTGGAGCGTGTGGAAAATGACCCTGATGTCAGTCGTGTAGACAGCGCCCCAATGCTGCGTGGGATCATCACACGGATCAACGGTGCGCCAGCACGGGATGTCGCGGGCGAGCATTGGGTGCTGCAAGGCGACCGAGGCGTGACATATTCCGTGGCCCCGTCCGAGAACACGACGATCACGGCAGGCGAGTGGTGGCCTGAGGATTACGCGGGTCCGCCGCAGATCAGTTTCGCGGCTGAAGAGGCGGTCGAGATGGGGTTGGAACTCGGCGATGCGCTGACCATCAACATCCTTGGCCGCGACATAACGGGTGAGATCACGAGCTTTCGCGAGGTTGATTTTTCGACCGCAGGTATCGGCTTCATCTTAACCATGAACCCGAGCGCTTTGGCTGGTGCACCGCACACACATATCGCCACCGTCTATGCCGAGGAAGCCGCCGAGGCGTCGATCCTGCGCGATGTTGCGGCAGATGCGCCCAACATCACTGCGATCCGCGTGCGCGATGCCATTGAACGCGTGACCGAGGCATTGTCAGGGCTAGCGGCAGCGACGAGCTACGGTGCCGCGGCAACCTTGATCACCGGGTTCGTGGTGCTGATAGGCGCTGCAGCAGCGGGCGAGCGTAGCCGGGTGTTCGAGGCAGCCGTGCTAAAAACCGTCGGTGCCGCGCGCGTTCAGATATTGGCGAGCTTTGCTCTAAGGTCAGCAATACTGGGCGCTGCGGCTGGAATCGTGGCGATTGTCGCAGGCGGCTTGGCTGGCTGGAGCGTCATGACCTTCGTGATGGACACGGAATTTGAGTTCGAGTGGATCAGCGCGCTGGCAATCGTGATCGGCGGGGCGATGGCCACGCTGCTGGCAGGGCTGGCCTTCGCGTGGCGACCCTTGGCGGCAAGGCCTGCGCAAGTGCTTAGGGGGCGGGAATAGAGGCGAGGCTTAACACCCCGGCAGGTTCACCGCCAACCCGCCAAGCGAGGTCTCTTTGTACTTCGACTGCATATCCGCCCCGGTTTGGCGCATGGCCTCGATGCAATTGTCCAGCGGCATGAAGTGGGTTCCGTCCCCGCGCAAAGACAGCGACGCGGCCGACACAGCTTTGATTGCGCCGAGGCCGTTACGCTCGATGCAGGGGACTTGCACCAACCCGCCGACCGGATCGCAGGTCATTCCCAGATGGTGCTCTAGCGCGATCTCGGCCGCGTTCTCGATCTGCTCGTTGCTCCCGCCCAGCGCAGCACAGAGCCCGGCAGCGGCCATGGAGGCGGCGGACCCGACCTCGCCCTGGCACCCAACTTCTGCCCCGGAAATGCTGGCGTTGTGCTTGATCAACCCCCCGATGGCGGAGGCGGTCAGCAGGAAATCGCGCCCGCCTTGTGCGTGGGCGCCAATGCAGTGGTCGCGGTAGTAACGCAGCACACTTGGCACCACGCCTGCGGCCCCGTTTGTGGGCGAGGTCACGACGCGGCCACCTGCGGCGTTTTCTTCGTTCACGGCCATGGCATAGACGATCATCCAGTCATTGGCGACGTGGGGCTGGGCGAGGTTGCGGCCTTCTTCGGCACGTAGGCTTTCGTGGATTTTCTTGGCACGGCGTTTGACGCGCAAGCCGCCCGGCAATTCACCGTCGATGCGCAGCCCCCGATCGATGCAATTGAACATAGCGGTGCGGATGCGATCGATGCCGTCGGCCAACTCGTGCTCGGTCATCAAAGCGCGCTCGTTCTCCCATTTCATCTGGGCAATAGTCTTGCCGGAAGTGCGGCCCATTTCCAGCATCTCAACAGCACTGCCAAAGGGATAGGGAAACCCGGCCTCGGCCTTTTCGGCATGGAACGCATCCGCGCCGCCGGTATCGCGCGCCTCCATCTCGGCTTCGGTCATCACGAAACCACCGCCGATGGAATAGTACGTCTCCTGCATATAGAGGTTCCCGGCGGTATCGAACGCGCTCAGAATCATGCCGTTTGGGTGGCCGGGCAGTGTCTTGTCGTAGTCGAAGATCAGATCCTCGCCGGGCCGGAAAATCAACTCGCCCAACCCTTCGGGACACACTGTTCCGCGTGCAAAAACCTCGGCCTCCTCAGCCTCAGCCCGGTCAGGATCGAGCGTGTGTGGCAGATAACCCATAAAGCCCAGCACAACAGCGCGGTCGGTGGCGTGGCCCTTACCGGTGAACGCAAGCGATCCGTGCAGGGACGCACCAAGCGAAGCCAGTTCGCCCGCACCGGGTTCCTTGTCGCGCGCACCGCGTAGATCGTCGAGAAAACGCGAAGCGGCGGTCATTGGACCCATTGTGTGGGACGAGGACGGACCGATCCCAATCTTGAAGATGTCGAAAATGCTTAGAAACATAATATGGCCCTCTGCCGCTTCAGCGCTGCTGTCTCACATGGCGTTCGCGTTCGAGAAGCCAAACCCGACATTGCGCGAGGATTTGCGACCCGGCACGCCTTCCGGTCGTACTGCGCACAACAATCTGGCACGAAATCAGGCCAGAATGGTCGATCTCTTGATTCCAGATACGCGGAAGGGTTGCGTCAGCCGGGCTTCCTCGCCACAAAAGTAGAAGCCTATGACATTGGAGGGTCGCACGCGTGGGAGAACCTAAACTCAACCTCAGCCCGCGTGTCTCAGACGAGATCCGCAAGACGACCTGCTACATGTGCGCGTGTCGCTGCGGGATCAATGTCCACCTTAAAGACGGCAAAGTCTCGTATATCGAGGGCAACAAGGATCACCCCGTTAACAAGGGTGTGCTATGTGCCAAGGGCTCGGCTGGGATCATGCAAGTGACCGCCCCGTCGCGGCTGAAAGCGCCGCTCAAGCGCGTTGGAAAGCGCGGCGAAGGCAAGTTTGAAGAGATCTCTTGGGAAGAAGCCCTCGGCATCGCCAAGGACTGGCTAGAGCCGATCCGCCAAACCCCTGAGAAGCTGGCCTTCTTTACCGGGCGCGACCAGTCGCAATCGTTTACCTCGTTCTGGGCGCAGGCTTATGGCACCCCAAATTACGCGGCCCATGGCGGCTTTTGTTCGGTCAATATGGCTGCGGCCGGCATCTACACGATGGGCGGCGCGTTTTGGGAGTTTGGCCAGCCTGATTGGGACCGCACCAAATTGTTCATGCTGTTTGGCGTGGCCGAGGATCATGACAGCAACCCGATCAAGATGGGTCTGGGCAAGCTGAAAGCGCGTGGCGCGAAGGTGATCGGCGTTAATCCAATCCGCACAGGCTATAACGCCATTGCCGATGAATGGGTGGGTATCACGCCGGGCACCGATGGCCTGCTGATCTTGTCGCTGATCCATCTGTTGATGAGCGCGGGCAAGGTCGATTTCGAATACCTCGCCCAGTTCACCAATGCGGCGTGTCTTGTGAATAGCGATCCGGACAGCCCTGAGTTTGGCCTTATCCTGCGCGACGAGCAGGGCCGCGAACTGGTGATGGACCGCAAACAGAAGCGTCCGCGCTGCTTTGATAAAGCCGATATCGAGCCTGATCTGGTCAATGGTTGGCGCAATGCGGGTATCACCCACAAGCCAGTCTTCCACCTGATGCTAGAGCGGTATCTGGACAAAAAATACGCGCCTGAGAATGTGGCCGAGCAGGTTGGCATTTCTGCCGCCCGCATCCGCGCCATTGCCGCCGAGATTGCGCGTGTGGCCTTTGACGAGGCCATTGAGATCGACCAGGAATGGACCGATTTCCGAGGTCGCAAGCACACCAAAATGACCGGACGTCCGGTGGCATTCCATGCCATGCGCGGTATCTCGGCCCACTCCAACGGGTTCCAGACTGCGCGCGCGCTGCATGTGTTGCAGATCATCCTTGGTGCGGTTGAGACGCCCGGCGGTTTCCGCTTCAAGCCGCCCTACCCAAAGCCTGCGACCGCGCACCCCAAGCCGCACTTCAAAGTCACGCCCGGCGCGCCCTTAGATGGACCGCATTTGGGTTATCCGCATGGGCCCGCTGATCTGGCGCTGGACAAAGACGGCAAGCCAATCCGCATCGACAAGGCGTTCTCGTGGGAAAACCCGCTATCGGCGCACGGCTTGATGCACACTGTGATTGCCAACGCTCATGCGGGCGATCCGTATAAAGTCGACACGCTTTTCCTGTATATGGCGAACATGGCGTGGAACTCGTCGATGAACACCGCTGGCACGATGAAGATGCTGACGGATGAAGACGAGGACGGCAATTATGTGATCCCTCGAATCATATACTCGGACGCCTACAGCTCGGAAATGGTGGCCTATGCTGACCTGATCTTGCCGGACACAACGTATCTGGAGCGCCACGATTGCATCTCGCTGCTCGACCGTCCGATCTGCGAGGCTGACGCGGTTGCCGACGCCATTCGTTGGCCTGTGATCGAGCCTGACCGCGATGTCAAAGCCTTCCAATCGATGCTGTGCGAGCTCGGCGCTTTGCTGAACCTGCCGGGCTTTGTGAACGAAGATGGCAGTCAGAAATACGCCGATTATGGCGACTACATCACCAATCACATTCGACGCCCCGGCGTTGGGCCGTTGGCCGGTTGGCGCAATGCAGACGGGTCTGGCAAGGGGCGCGGAGACGCGAACCCCGACCAGTTGCAAAAGTATATCGACAATGGCGGCTTCTGGTCCGAGCACATCCCCGCAGAAGCCGCGTTCTACAAGCCGTGGAACAAGCGCTATCAGGAGTGGGCGGTCGAGAAGGGCTTTTACGACAAAGAACAGCCCTATCTGTTCCAGTTATATGTCGAGCCGTTGCGCCGAATGCAGGCCGCTGCCGAAGGTATTGGCGATATTCAACCACCAGATCATCTGCGCGAACGCCTCAAGAAGGCGATGGACCCATTGCCGTTCTGGTATGCGCCGTTTGGCGAGGATGTCGATCAAGACGCCTATCCGCTGCACGCGCTGACCCAACGTCCGATGGCGATGTATCACTCGTGGGGCTCGCAAAACGCGTGGCTGCGCCAGATCCATGGTCGCAACCCGCTCTATGTGCCCACGGACGTGTGGCAATCGAATGGGTTTGAGGAAGGCGACTGGGCAAAGGTTTCGTCGCCCCATGGCGAGATCACTGTGCCTGTTGCGCATATGGGCGCGTTGAACTCCAAAACCGTCTGGACGTGGAACGCGATTGGCAAACGCAAAGGGGCTTGGGCGCTGGACAAGGACGCACCTGAGGCGACCGAAGGTTTCTTGCTCAACCACCTGATCTCAGACCTGCTGCCGCCAAAGGGCGACGGGATGCGGTATTCGAACTCGGATCCGGTTACGGGCCAAGCCGCTTGGTTTGACCTGCGCGTACGGGTTGAGAAAGTCGAGGCACCCGCCGAGGCGCAACCGGTCTTCCCTGAAGTCCAAGGTCAGGGGGTGGGCGAATGACCCCGCGCAAAACGCTTCTGCTGATCGCGCTGTTCGTCACCGTCACCTTTGGCAGCTTCGTGCTGTATATTATCCGCGAAGTGAACGCGCAGGCGGCCTTCGCGCCCCTGTCGCTTATAGGAGGCGTGGCATGACCCAGCTGCCTGAAAGCACCAACAAGAAACTTGGCCTCGTTATTGATCTAGATACTTGCGTGGGCTGCCATGCCTGCGTGATCTCCTGCAAAGGCTGGAACACCGAGAATTATGGCGCGCCACTAAGCGATCAGGATGCGTATGGCGCGGCCCCCTCTGGCACATTCCTGAACCGCGTGCACAGCTACGAGATCACCCCAAAAGATGCGCCCGCACAGATCGTGCATTTTCCGAAATCTTGCCTGCATTGCGAGGACGCGCCATGCGTCACCGTCTGCCCAACCGGGGCCAGCTATAAGCGGCAAGAAGATGGGATCGTGCTGGTCAACGAGGATGCCTGCATTGGCTGCGGTCTATGTGCATGGGCCTGCCCTTACGGCGCGCGCGAAATGGATGCTGAAGCCGGCGTCATGAAGAAATGCACGCTCTGCGTAGACCGCATCTATAACGAGAACTTGCCGGAAGAAGACCGCGAGCCTGCTTGCGTGCGCACCTGTCCCTCAAATGCGCGCCATTTTGGCGATTTCGCAGACCCCGAAAGCAACGTGTCGGTGCTTGTGGCCGAGCGCGGCGGCATTGATCTGATGCCCGAACAGGGCACCAAACCTGTTAACAAATACCTCCCCCCGCGGCCCAAGACCGACGCGCAGCCCGAACCTCAGATCGACATCCTCGCGCCGCTGCTTATGCCTGTTGCCACAGAATCCCACGGCTTCCTGGGTTGGCTGGACAAGACGCTCGACAAACTTCCCGGAGGCGTAAACTAGATGCATCCAGCCCCAAGTATTATCATGTTTACCACGCTGTCCGGCCTTGGCTTTGGACTGCTGACCTTCCTCGGCCTCAACATGCCCGATGTGGACGGTTGGGTTTTGTTCACTTTCTTCTTTATCGGCTACGCACTCTCTGTAGGCGGCTTGCTGTCTTCGACCTTTCACCTTGGGCACCCTGAGCGCGCTTGGCGGGCCTTTAGCCAGTGGAAAACAAGCTGGCTTAGTCGCGAAGGTGTTTGCGCAGTGGCCGCTTTGACCGTGCTGGGCCTATACGCGCTGCTGGCGATCTTCTTTGACACCAAAGTGGCGTTTCTTGGATGGATCGGCGCGGCCCTTAGCCTTGCGACGGTGTTTACCACCTCGATGATCTACACCCAGATGAAAACTGTACCGCGCTGGAACCACTGGACCACGCCGGCGCTGTTTTTGTGCCTGAGCCTTGCAGGCGGCGCACTGCTGGCGTCGAAGCTGGCTGTTGCAGCGCCATTGTTAATCGTGGCCTTCGGCATCCAAGCCTACGCGTTCCAAAGCGGCGATAAGCGGTTTTCCGAGCGCGGCCATACCCTGAACACGGCCACAGGCCTGCATGGTGGCGAGATGCGGATGTTTGAAGCCCCCCATACCGGCACCAATTATCTGATGAAGGAAATGGTCCACCAGATTGGGCGCAAACACGCCACGCGCCTGCGCCTTATCGGTATGGGTTTGGGTCTGCTTGTGCCTTGGTTGCTGTTGATCGCGCTGCCTGTCGGCCATCTGATTGCGATCCCAGTGATTGTGCTACACCTTGGTGGTGTTCTGGCCCTGCGTTGGCTGTTTTTTGCCGAAGCTGAGCATGTTGTCGGGCTCTATTACGGGAAACATGGATGACATCCATTCGCATCGACGCACTCCAATACGCCAACTGGTCACGTAAGATATTTGAGCAGATGCGCGCAGGCGGAGTTGATGCAGTTCATGTCACGATTGCCTACCACGAGAGCTTCCGCGAGGCGGTCCTAAACGTCGAAGCGTGGAACGAGATGTTCT
Source organism: Dinoroseobacter sp. (assembly GCA_034111085.1). Classification (GTDB taxonomy): domain Bacteria; phylum Pseudomonadota; class Alphaproteobacteria; order Rhodobacterales; family Rhodobacteraceae; genus Dinoroseobacter. The sequence goes on along the minus strand of JAWUXZ010000034.1, from coordinate 216,399 downwards.
TGCGCCACGCCGATCTGATCAGACCTGCGCGCTCGGCGGCTGATATTCGCGCCGCGCGTGACGAGGGCCGCACAGCGATCATTTTTGGCTTCCAGACCGCGCAACCGATTGAAGATGATCTGGGGCTACTGGCAATCTGGCATGATCTGGGTCTGCGCGTGATGCAGCTGACCTATAACAATCAATCGCTACTGGCGACGGGCTGCTATGAAGACGACGACACTGGCCTGACACGTATGGGCAAAAAAGTCGTTGCCGAGATGAACCGCCTCGGCATCCTGATCGATATGAGCCATTCTGGCGAGCGCTCAACACTTGAGACCATCGCGCAGTCGAGCCGCCCCATCGCCATCACCCACGCCAATCCGCATGTGTGGCACGCTGCACTTCGCAACAAATCCGACGAGGTTATCCGCGCGTTGACGGACGCGGGCGGGATGATCGGGTTCTCGCTTTATCCGCACCATCTGAAGGACGGATCTGCCTGCACATTGCAGAGCTTTTGCCAAATGACGGCGGACGCAGCCTCGCGCTACGGCGCACACCATATCGGGATCGGCTCGGACCTGTGCCAAGATCAGCCCGACAGCATCGTCACATGGATGCGCAACGGACGCTGGACGCGAGACCTCGATTACGGCGAGGGCAGTGCCGCGCAGGCGGGCTTTCCGCCGCAGCCACCGTGGTTCGAGAACAACACAAGCTTTGACACTATAGCGCAGGGCTTGCGCGACGTTGGGTTTGACGCAGCCGAGATTGCGGGCATCATGGGCGAGAATTGGTTGCGCTTCTGGGAGACCGCGTTTGAGCCTGAATCCTGAAACCTCGCACACCCGCGCATTGCGTGATCCAAATCTCGTTATGCGGCTGGACCGTCTGGGCGCGTCCTTTCCCACCCGACTGAGTTTCATGCGCCGCCTTTTACGTGCGTTGATTGCCCAAAAGGCAGAAGTGACCCGCCCGGTTTGGGACATCGACGCCCAAGGCCACGGCCGCGCGGTGCTGTCGGTGCCGCTCGGCGGGCATATCTATTCGCTGATCGCCTATTCCAATGCCATTCCCGATGACGCGCGCACTGACCGGGTGATTGCGGAAGTCTGGGATACAACATTTGCGCTGTTTGACGGCGTGCCGAGAACCGCTGATCTGGATCGATTGGCAAGTGAAGTGCCGCGCCAAGAAGCCGGCCGAATGCAGCCGACCGAGTTGACTTTAAGCCGGGCGAACAAATCCATGCGCCTGTTTGCCCATGTTGCGGACGCCTTGGCGACGGGCCAACAACCCGACGCCGCACAGATCGGTGCGATTGGCTATTTGATGCGCACGACGGCTGTCTACGGCAACGGCAAGTTCGGGATTGCGGATCGGGACCGGTTCAAGCACCGGGCTGTTTTGGACGGACCGTTCGCTGCTGAGATGCTGACAGTTTGGCTGATCCGACAATTTACCCTCGATCTGGTCGAGCATGTCGCACGCGCCAAGGGCGGCGATAAAGCCGTGCCGCTGGATGCGCGGTTGAAACGGCATCTGGGAATTGGGAACTCCACTGGTCTTGGTATGGCGCCGTTCTTGGTGAACCATCCGGGGTTGCTTCATGCTTGGGTTCAGGCCCGCGAGACGGCTTTGGCGCGGGTGCTAGATGCGCCTGCGGATGTAGCTGCGTTAACGGCTTTACTAGCGCGCGCGAAGGCGCATGTCGCGGAATGGAGCGTTGACGACCCTGTGCAAATGCCCCGGATCGAGGTGCTGCGCGCGGAGTTGGAAACCCTGAATCCCATAAGCCTTTGGGCGGATGTCCAAGACAAGAGCGCGGAATGTCAGGAACTGGCGGTCGCAGTTTTGTTGGAGGCGCATCCAGCGCTGGTCGACGACCTATGCGAGCAGATGTGCGACGATAATGCCCCCAGCTTCAACATCGCGCTCAGCACCGCTCGGATGCGCGACAAGCTTGAGCGCGCCTATGGTTGGGCGCTGGCAATCGACCTCAAAGCGCCCGGTGCACAGGATCTGTTTTGGTACGTGTCCGAGGATAAGCTAGAGCCGCGTTTGGGCGAGCGCCATGAGATCCCCGGTGCCGATCGCGAAAGTCCGCTGGATATTGCGCGCCAAGTGCAGGCGTTCGATCTGGATCTGCGTAAGGCTGATCCGGGCGCACCGCTGGCCAGCCTGCTAATGACTGCGCCCGAACATCGTCGTATCGCGCGCCGCGTGCAGGCCGTCGCGGACCTGCCTTATGCGGAAGTTCGCGATAACGTGCTGGACGTCGCGACCCGTCCGATTGATCTGCTGCGCGCGAAGCTGGCGGTGTTCGGTGCATCGAAGTTTGATCCAAAATCTGACCGCTGGACCCGCGTGACGCTGTTCCAAGGTGCACCTTTGGCCGAGGAAGTTGCCGCTGGTACTGCGACCGACGACTGGTCATTCCCGGTTCTGGGATGATCTACGCCGCGCGCTCTGAATTGTCTGCCTTGATGACGCGCGCCGGAATTGGCCGAGGCCTGCCGCCGGGGATTGTCGATGAATTGACGGCGGCTGGGCTGTCGCTCTGCGAACACGTGCTGGACGGTGCGGCACTGGTGCTGGCAGCGCTCGGGCCAAACCCAGTCTCGCCGCGCCTGTCGGATCAAACGCTGGTGGGCGACTGCCTGCCGCTGTTGGCGTCCAGCGCTTTTGACTTGGCCGAAAGTGGTCCCCTTAACGTTACCACTCAAGCCGATATTACGCTGCTGGAAGGCTACGCCCGCACGCGCGAGGGAACGTGGCAGATCACAGGCGCGCACCCCCGCTACGGGTTGCGCAAGGGCGGCGGCGGGCAACCGGACCGGACCCACACGCCCTCGCCGTTTCCGGTGGAAGATACCGTGTGGGACGGGTTGAAGACCCTAGGCCTTGGGGCTTTGGTGCCCGCAACGCCCGAGACTGCGGCGGGCGCAGGCGCGGGCCAAATCGATAACGACTGAGGATACAGCATGAGCGCCGAGATCACGCAGTTTGGAACGACGCCTGCGGGCGAGATCGTCGAGAAGATCACCATTGGCAGCGACGCGCTGAGCGCCTCGATCCTGACTTGGGGGGCTGTGCTGCAAGACGTGCGGCTTTGCGGCGTCGATCATTCGCTAACACTCGGCGGGCCGGATTTGGCGGCTTATGCAGGACCGATGAAGAGCTTTGGCTCGGTAATTGGCCCCGTGGTGAACCGCATACGGGGTGCCAGCGCACCGATTGCCGGGGTTACGCACCAGTTCGAGACCAATATGGACGGCGCGCATACCAAACATGGCGGAACACATGGGCCGCATGTCAGCGTCTGGCGCATTATCGAAACCTCGCCCACCCACGCGGTGCTGGAACTGGCCTTGCCCGATGGGCTTTCTGGCTTTCCCGGCAATCGCGTGATCAGGGCGGAGTACCGCGTGATCGACGCCGCACTCGATCTGGTGCTGGTGGCGCAGACCGACACGGCGACGCTGATCAATCTGGCGAACCACTCGTATTGGAACCTCGACGGAAGCTTGGATACAGGCGGGCATCTGGTGCAGATTTTTGCGGATAACTTTACCGAGAATGACACGGACCTGATGGTCACAGGGCGGGTGATGCCAGTGGAAGGCACGCAATACGATTTCCGCACGCCGACGCGGTTTGCGGCGAGCCCTGATCGGATGTTTGACTTGAACTACGTGCTTGCGGACGCGAAACGCCCACTGACGCGCGCCGCACGGATCACTGGCGAAACCGGCATCACCATGGAGATGTCTACGACAGAGCCCGGCCTGCAACTGTTTGATTTCGGAAGCTTCGACACTGGCAATTTCATCGGCCATCACGGCGCGCCCTACCCCCGGTATTCCGGTATCGCGCTTGAGGCGCAGGGTTGGCCCGATGCAGCAAACCACGACGGTTGGCCAAGTATCGAGGTCACGCCAAACGCACCGTACCACCAGCACACGCGGTGGGCGTTCAGCGCTGGCTGATACTGAAATGTCTTTATAGATAAATGGTGGCGTGAGGGAGACTTGAACTCCCGACCTCGCGATTATGAGTCGCGCGCTCTAACCAGCTGAGCTACCACGCCGAAGTTGGCGCGTCGTATGCCAGCCACCGGATCGGGTCAACCCGCAAATGCGCAAGCAGCGAACGCCTCGGGCTTGTCTTGGCCCCCGGATATGCTAGCCACCTGTCTAACATGACCGAGATATCCAATTGTCCCAACTGTGGCGCGTCGCTGGGCGCAAAGCTGGCCTTTGCCCGTATGCTGGATTGTGACAGCTGCGGGACCACGATCCTGCGCGATGGCGAAGCGCTGCAAGCCGCAGGCGATCACGGTGTGATGCTGGACGCCCCCAGCCTGATGGCGGTTGGTCAAGCCGTGATGATCGACACCAAACAATACACCCCCACCGGTCATATTCGCTTCGATTATGGCGCGGGTTGGTGGGACGAGTTCTGGTGCCCAGCCAGTGTCGCGGGGCCGGACGGCGTCTGGATCAGCGTCGACGAGGGCGATTATTCAGTCGAGCGCAAAGTTTCTACGCGCGCGGCACCTGCGGTGCCCAAAAAGCTGACATTGGGGGCCGAAGTGTCCTTTGACGGCGAGACCTACATGCTCAGCGAGACAGATCAGGCGACCTGTGTGGCTTTTCGCGGTTCACTGCCTGAGGTGATTGCGCTCGGCGAGCAGCATTATTATGCAAACTTCACCTCCCCCAAGGGCGGTCTTCTGTCGCTTGAGGTTTGGGATGGCGGAAACGCGTGGCACAGGGGCGAATGGATCGACCCCTGGAAGATTAAGGCCGTGACATGAGCGCGCCTGACACATTGCGCAGCATCAACTGCACCTCGTGTGGGGCAGGCTTGTCGGTGCTGGGTGGCGGGCGCGTCGCGGCGCGCGGGTGCGAATATTGCGGCGCATTGCTGGACGCCCAAGACAACTACAAGATCCTTGAGAAATACGACAAAGCCCCGCGCCCCGACAGCCCGATCAGTCTGGGCATGACCGGCGCGTTGGAAGGCGTGGACTGGACCGTCATCGGCACCCTGCAAGTGATCGAGAGCTATGCAGGCCAGCGCTGGGAATGGGTGGAACACCAATTGTTCTCGCCGACCCACGGCTATTGCTGGATTGCTGTCGAGGATGGGCATTTTTCATTCACCCGCAAAGTGCGCGGCATGGGAAATTCCGGTTGGTGGACAGAGGCGCGCGTGAACCGGTCCGAAAACCAGCCCGGGACCTATTGGGATGGCGGCCGGTATAAGTACTACGAAAGCGGCACCTCGCAGATCGCGTATGCCGAAGGTAGTTTCAACTTCGCACCTCGTCGCGGCAACCGCACGCCTTACGTGACCTTCATGAGCGACACCCATCAGCTGACCCAAGCCAGCAACGGGCCTGAGCGCGAGATCGAGTTGACCAGCTATTTGGCACCTGAACAGGTCCAAACCGCGTTCGGGCTTGAGACCGTGCCGGACCTCAAAGGCGTGCATCCGCTGCAACCATTCGCAGCGTGGAAACACGGCGCCTTCTTGCGCAACATGGGCTTTCTCAGCGCTGCGGTTGCCATTTTTCTTTGGGCGACGCTCGCCGGTGGCAGTGCGACGATCCTGAACGAGCCGAACATTCCGACGACGCGCCCAATCGCGCTGGCGTTCGAGATCAGCAATGCCAGCGATCTGGTGACGATCCGCATGACCAGCAATGCCAGCAATGGCTGGGCGTGGTATGATCTAGAGCTGGTGGACCCGAGCGGCGAGACGGTGGTCGAGTTTGGCCGCCAGTCGGAATTTTACTTCGGCCGCCAAGATGGCGAGAATTGGTCCGAAGGCGCGCGCACGGCGACGGCGACGCTGCGTTTGCCCGGCGAAGGGGTCTATACGTTGAACATCGAGCAGTCCGAGGCAGGCACATGGTCCAATGGCACGCGCCCCAGTGCGGTCAGCGTGACGGTTGAGGAAGGCGTGAAGGCGACCTTCTGGTTGCTGGTTGCCGCAGCCCTATCGGCGATTGCTGGGATCGGAGTGCTGGGTCGGCGCATGTTTCACAGCGCGCGTCGGTGGTCTGGCAGCGACTGGAGCGATGAAGACTAATGGCCCGGATCGTAATCACAGTTTTATTCGCCTCCATCCTCGGCACCGGCTGGTATCTGGCCTCGGCGGGGGTATGGGGCGAAAGCCGGGATCTACAAAGCGTGCGCACAGGCTCAGCCGGAGTGCCCTATTACGGGGTGCGCAGCGTAAAATAATGACACAAAGAACAGGGAAATAGCCATGTTTGCTGCTATCCAAATCGCCGAGTTTCTCGGCACGGTCTTTTACGCCTTTGTCGGCCTTGGCCTGATGCTTTTCTTCTGGGTCATCATCGAATGGCTCACCCCCTTCTCGCTGCGCAAGGAGATCGAGGAAGAGCATAATATGGCCATTGCCGTCCTCATGGGCTCGATTTTCATTGCCCTGTCGATCCTGATTTCGGCGGTGATCTTGTCCTGACCGACACGTCCCGCCCTGACCTGCGCGACGACCAAAAGATCGCGCTGCTGCTGGCATCTACCTTCGTCGTAGCAGTTTCTGGGCTTGTCTATGAGTTGGTCGCCGGCGCAGCTGCGTCGTACCTGCTGGGCGATTCGGTCACGCAATTTTCGCTGGTGATCGGGCTGTTTCTGACCTCGATGGGCGTGGGTGCGTTCGCCTCGCGCTTTGTCGAGAATGCCGAAGCCGGCTTTGCCACCAGCCAGATCGCACTTGGTGTCGTCGGCGGGTTCTCTGCGCCAATCTTGTTTGCAACCTATGCGTATTTGGACGGGATCACCGGCGTGTTGTTCGTCATCGTGTTCCTGTGCGGCGCGTTGTCGGGGCTGGAGATACCGCTGATCACCCGCATCCTGACGGCGATGGGTGCCGGCAAGCACACGCTGGCAAACGTGCTGACGGCGGACTATCTGGGCGCGCTGGCCGCCGCCCTCGCATTTCCGTTGTTGGTGGTTCCACAATTGGGCCTGATGTCTGCATCCTTGGCGTTTGGACTGCTGAATTTACTGGTCGCAGGCCTGACATTATGGCTGTTCCGCGAAATCCTAGGCTGGGGCTTTCGGATCGTCTGGGCGGTCGCGGTGATTGCCTGCACGGTCGCACTTGTGCGCGCGGAATCCATCGTCTCGGTTCTGGATGCGACGCTGTATGAGGACGAGGTCATCGTCTCGCAAACAACGCCCTACCAGCAGATAACCGTCACGCGGTTCCGCGACCGCACGCGCCTGTTCCTGAACCAATCAATCCAGTTCGACAGCCTTGACGAGCACCGCTACCACGAAATGCTGGTGCATCCGGCGCTTGCCCGTGTCGCCGCTCCGGCGCGCGTTTTGGTGCTGGGTGGTGGCGACGGAATGGCTGTGCGTGAGGTGTTGAAAGATCCCCGCGTGCAAGTCGTAGATCTTGTCGATCTGGACCCGGCCGTGACGGAATTATTCAAAAATCGTGACGACCTCGCCGTGCTGAACAACTTTGCGCTGCACGATCCGCGCGTGAGCGTCCACAACACCGATGCATGGCAATTCCTATCCGAGGCGGGTGATGCTTACGATCTGATTATCGCTGATCTGCCGGACCCATCGACCCTATCGCTATCGCGTCTTTATACCCGCGAATTCTACGCACGGATGCTAGAGCGGTTGTCGGCAACGGGCCTTTTCGTCACCCAGGCGGGCTCGCCCCTGTTCGCGCGCGCCGCATTCTGGTCGCTAGAGGAAACCCTATCTGGCACGCGCAATCCGATCGCGCCCGGACAAGGCCTTTGGACCCAGCCGCTGCATGTAACCATCCCAAGCTTCGGCATCTGGGGCTTTATTATCGCTGGCAAGATGGAGCCCGCCCCCCGCGCGCTGAACTTCCCAGACGGTATGCGCTACCTGACCCAAGGCACCTTTGCCGCCGCCCAAGTATTCCCGCCGGATATGGGCAAGCTCGAGGTCGAGGCAAACACCATGCAGACCCACGCCCTGATGCGCTACTATCTGGACGGCTGGGCGGAGTGGTTCCGCTAGACCTTACCGCATCGCTGCGCCATCCTGCGCCATTCTGAGCCTCGGGAGGGATTACAGATGCAAATGCTCGACAAACTCACCGCCATCACCGGCGCGGCCCATGTGCTTACCGGGGACGATCTGGGCAAGTATTCCGCCGACTGGACCGAAAACTACCACTGGACCCCCCTCGCAGTGGTCCGTCCCCGCTCGACCGACGAGGTCAGCGCGATCCTTAAACTGGCTCATGAGACCAATACAGCCGTTGTTCCTGTATCAGGCAATACCGGCCTGAATGGCGGCACCTCAGCCGAGGGCGCGTTGATGCTGTCGCTTGAGCGCATGAACACCATCCGCGAAATCCGTCCCGGTGCACGCGTGGCAGTGGTCGAGGCAGGCGTGATCCTCAGCCAATTGCACGACGCAGCAGGTGAGCATGATCTGATATTCCCGCTCTATTTCGGCGCACGCGGGTCCGCGATGATCGGTGGGGTCCTGTCGACTAATGCTGGCGGATCGAACGTGCTGCGCTACGGCTCCACCCGGCATTTATGCTTGGGCTTGGAGGTTGTGCTGGCCGACGGGCGCGTGATGAATTTGATGAGCGAGCTGCACAAAGACAATTCCGGCTTTGATCTGAAGGATCTGATGATCGGGGCCGAGGGCACCCTAGGGATCATCACTGGGGCGGTTATGAAGCTGATGCCAAAGCCGCGCGCCTATGCGACTGCGATGGTGGCAGCCCCCAATCTGGATGCCGCTCTGGTGTTACTGAACCGCCTTCAAGGCGCGACGGGCGGCATGGTCGAGGCGTTCGAATACATGCCGCGCCTTTATATTGAGACGCTGAAGGCCAAGTTCACCGAGACCCGCGAGCCGTTCGAGGATACCCACGAGGTCAATATTCTGGTTGAGGTCGCCACAACCCAGCCTGCTATGGCCGATCCAGGCGAGGACGGGTCGGTGCCGCTGACCACTGCGCTGGAAGAGACGTTGAGTGATTTGCTTGAAGAGGGCCTCGCGCTTGATGCTGTCGTTGCTCAAAACGACGCACAGCGCCGCGAGATGTGGGACAGGCGCGAGCGCGCGGGCGAGGTCTTGTTAACCACGAAACCGCTGGTGAACCACGATGTGTCGGTGCCGGTCGACAAGGTCTCGACTTTCTTGGCGCGGATGGGACAAAGGCTGGCCGAGATCGATCCGGGCGCGCGCGACTGTTCGGTCAGCCATCTGGGCGACGGCAACGTGCATTACGCGGTTTGGCCGACAAGCGAAGACAAGGCGCAGCACGTCGCGATCACCGAGGCGGTCGAGGATGTGACGCTCGCGCTGGGAGGGAGTTTTTCCGCCGAGCACGGGATTGGTCTGTCAAAGCTGGGCAGCATGGCGCGGCGCAAGGATCCGGTGGCGTTGCAGATGATGCACGCAGTTAAGGCTGCTTTCGATCCAAAAGGTCTGCTTAATCCGGGAAAGGTTTTGCCGCCTTTGGATTGAGATGCGCTGCTTGCGTCGGCATTAGGATTTGGGATTTAGGATTTAGGATTTAGGATTTAGGCAGAGCATTATCGACGCAAGTCACTCGGCATACCCTCAAAGCTCAAAGGACGGCGCGTTAACCTTAACCGAGTATTTCGTCAGAATAAGATTTCTCAAAGCCAAAACCTAGCACTGTCTAGCCTTTTGATCCCATCGGCACACAGACCCCTAGGCAGAAATCCAGCTAAAGAACCCTGCAGGCGCACGTGCCCGCAAGCGCTCGGCCAACTCAATACCGAGCTGCTCGCCATCCTCAATCGGCGCACGACCCTCATCGGCAATCACCTCGGATCCATCGGGGCGCAAAATCTCGCCGCGCATCCAGATCGTACCACCCTCAAGCAGCGCAAGCCCGGCAATTGGTGTCTCGCAAGACCCATCCAGCGCGCTCAGATACGCCCGCTCGCACGCGAGGCGCTGCCCTGTTGGGCCGTCGTGAATTGCCTCAAGCATCATGGCCATTCGCGAATCGCCCCCGCGCCGCTCAATCCCAATCGCGCCTTGGGCAACAGCGGGCAGCATCTCTTCAGGCTCAATCGATCGGCGCGGCACATCCGCCATGTTCAGGCGGTTCAAACCAGCCGTCGCAAGGAACGTCGCATGAGCAACACCGTCTGCGAGCTTCTTCATTCGGGTCTGCACATTGCCGCGAAACTCGACCAATTGCAGGTCCGGGCGGCGATGCGCCACTTGAGCACGCCGGCGCAGCGACGACGATCCAACAACCGCACCCTGCGGTAAATCGACCAGTTGCCCGCCGTTCAAAGTCACGAACGCATCACGCACATCTTCACGCGGCAGATAGGTGTTCAACAGCAACCCGCCGGGCTGATCAACCGGCATATCCTTCATCGAATGCACAGCAATGTCGATCTTACCCGCAATCAAGTCGTCTTCGATCTCGCGTGTGAACAGGCCTTTGCCGCCGATATCCTTCAGCGCTTTATCCAAAATCTGATCGCCTGTGACCTTGATCACCACGATTTCAAACGCGGCCTCCGGCAGATCAAAAGCACCCATCAAGCGGCCGCGTGTCTCGTAAGCTTGGGCCAGCGCAAGTGGGGATCCACGGGTGCCGATGCGCAGCGGTTGAGCGGGGTTTGGGAGGTCGATCGTCATGATTTCATCTCTATATGTGTCAACTTAGCCTGACAATATCTGATTGCCTGATTGACCCTGACATGAAACAACACCGCAATCAGACGAGACATGACGACACGGGAAGATAGCGACCATGGCACCGACAAAAAAGCTCCTGCGCAGCCTTGCAGGGGAAACCCTGGCCACGCCACCGATTTGGATGATGCGGCAGGCCGGGCGCTACCTGCCCGAATATCGCGCAACACGCGCGCAGGCGGGTGATTTTCTGTCGCTGTGCTACAACTCCGAGCTCGCCGCCGAGGTGACCTTGCAACCGATCCGGCGCTACGGCTTTGACGCTGCAATCTTATTTGCTGACATTTTGCTGGTGCCCCAAGCGATTGGCGCGGACCTGTGGTTTGTGACCGGCGAAGGTCCTCGCCTAAGCACCATCACAACCGACGCCGATTTCGCCAAGATTAAGGGGCCCGATGACATTCACGACCATCTAGCCCCCATCTATGAGACCGTGCGCATCGTGTCGCGCACGCTTCCGTCCGACACAACCTTGATCGGCTTTGCAGGCGCGCCCTGGACCGTTGCGACCTACATGATCGCAGGTCGCGGCACGCCCGACCAAGGCCCCGCGCATAAACTGATGGCCGAAAACCCAGCGCTGTTTGATGCGCTCATGGACCGGTTGACCGAGGCGACGATCACCTATCTCGACATGCAGATCCAAGCAGGCGCTGAGGTCGTGAAAATCTTTGATAGCTGGGCAGGGTCGCTTAAAGGCGAGGCGTTCACCAAATACGCGCTGGAGCCCACGATCAAGATCATCGCCGCCTTGAAGGCCAAGCATCCGAACGTGCCGATCATCGCCTTCCCGCGCGAGGCTGATCAGAACTATATCGGTTTTGCCAAAAAGACCGGCGCAGACTGCGTTGCCATCGACAATTCGGTGTCCGCCGACTGGGTGGCCAAGAATGTGCAAGTCGATGGCTGCGTGCAGGGCAACCTGAAATCCAGCCATATGGTGACAGGCGGTCAAGCCCTCGTCGACGAGACGCGCGCGATCTGCAAGGCACTGTCGAAAGGCCCGCATATCTTCAACCTCGGCCACGGGATCACGCCCGACGCAAATCCCGAGAATGTGCAGTTGATGATCGACACCGTACGCGAGACAGTGCCCACCTAACGTCTTTACACAGCCTAGGTCAGGAACAAAAAAATGCGCCGCTTTTCAATCAAAGACGGCGCATTTTAGTTTCATTGTTCTTCAAATATCCGATCCGAAGCTGCCTAAATCCACTTCGCCTCAGGCGGCAGAGACATCAGTACAGCATCGGCGTTGTGCCCGGTCTCCAGCCCAAACTTCGTGCCGCGATCATAGACGAGGTTATATTCCGCATAGAGGCCGCGATGCACAAGCTGCGCCTCTTTATCGGCATCCGTCCATGGCAAGTTCCGGTTCTTCTCGGTCACTGGAACGAACGCAGGCAGGAACGCGCGCCCCACATCTTGGGTCAGCGCAAAATCCGCCTCCCAATCGCCGGTATTGCGATCGTCGTAGAAAATACCGCCAACACCACGCGCGCGACCTCGGTGCGGCACAAAGAAATACTCATCCGCCCAAGCCTTGTATTGCGGATAGATCTCAGGACCGTGGCGATCGCAGTAGTCTTTCAAAACGTTGTGAAAAAACGCCGTATCCTCGGCTTTTTCCAGGCACGGGTTCAGGTCCGATCCACCCCCGAACCACCAGGTTTGCGGCGTCCAGAACATGCGTGTGTTCATATGGACCGCCGGGCTATGCGGATTGCGCATATGGGCGACCAACGAAATTCCTGCCGCCCAGAAGCGCGGATCTTCGGTCATGCCGGGGATGTCTTTGCGCGCAGCCATTGCTGCCACAGCGCGCGGCGCGAGGGTTCCGTAGACGGTCGAGATATTCACGCCGACCTTTTCGAACAAACGCCCACCGCGCATGACGCTCATCAAACCGCCCCCCGCGTCCGACCCATCGTCGCTGGAGCGGGTTGTCTCGCTGACATCAAACCGCCCCGCGGGCAGATCGGCAAACGGACCTTCGGTCTGGGTGTCTTCCAACCCTTCAAATGCGGCGACAATTTCGTCACGCAGCTGCCGGAACCAGCCACTGGCACGGGTTTTCTTATCGTCGAATTGAGCGGTCATCACAGTCTCCATTAGAGGTGTCGAGACTACCAAACAGGGGTCAGAGTGCCAGAAAAAATGACACTTCGTATGTGTGATTTAGTGTGCGGGGGCGGTCACTGGATCGACCAACGTGCGCCCACCATCGATGGTAATCACCTGCCCCGTCACAAACCCCGACCCTTCGGAGGCGAGATACTGCACCGCATCGGCAACTTCGGCCGGCGACGCGATCCGTGCCATCGGCGTGCAATCCAGAATCTCGGATCGCAACCCGGCCTGATCCTTCAATGTCTCCTTCAACGAATTGGACATCACGCTGCCGAAGGCGACGGCGTTCACCCGGATGCGCTGCTCGGCCAAAGCGACCGCGAACGAGCGCGTCATCTGATCAAGTGCTGCCGAGGCTACCGAATAGCCCAACAAATCCGCATGCGTGCGCCGCGCGGCAATGGAGCTAAGGTTAACAATCGAGCCGACCTGCCCGCCCTCGCGCCCATCAGCACCAGCCTGCTTGATCATCCGCTTGGCAACCAATTGGCTCAGCCGCAGCGCTGGGATCAGGTTTTGCGCCAACATCGCTTCGACATTGTCATCCTCGGGGCTGAGCGCATCTGACACCATCACCTGCCGCGATGCGTTCACCAAAATATCCACGCGATCAAAGGCATCCAACGTCGCTGATAGCAGGTTCGCCAATGTCAGCCGCTCGCGCAAATCGCCTGAAAAGTGGCGCACATGGCCGCCCTCCTCCGAACTTGCATTGCCACATTCAGCCTCAAGGCGAACGTCGTCGCGATCCGCAAACATCACATTCGCACCTTGATCGACGAAGTGGCGCGCAATGGCGAGCCCGACGCCATTGGCGGCTCCGGTCACGATGGCGGTCTTGCCTGCAATAGAAAAGGACATGCGGGATGCTCCGTCAGAGACGTCAGCGGGACTGACGCGGTCGGGTTGCGTGGATCACCTTATAGCCAGCGCTCAGCGCCACCGTCTGCACATCGGCAAACTGTTCGCTGAGCACGCGCTCGTATGGCAAGTGCCTGTTCGCCACAAGGGCGAGCGTACCAGAGCGCTTCAGCAGAGCACCACCGCGCGCAAGGAACGCTTGACCCAGCGACGGCTCAGCCGCGCGACCAGTGTGGAAGGGCGGATTGGTGACAACGAAATCGTAACTCTGCGGCGCGCCAAACGTGCGGGCATCGGCCCAATGGAACGTTGCCCGAGGGTCGGTAATGTTTGTCCGTGCAGCCTCAAGTGCGGCGCGCTCGGCCTCTACCAGAGCGAGACTGGCAAGTTTGGGCACCTCAAGCATTGCGCGCGACAGATACCCCCAGCCCGCGCCAAGATCACAAACGCGGCCCTTCAGCTTCGGCAAGTTCTGCGCCAACAGCGCCGAGCCCGCGTCAATCGCTTCGGATGAAAATACGCCCGGCGCAGTCACCCAGCCATCCGGTGCAGTCGGGGCAAGCATGGCCCAAGCTGCAATCTCGACAGGGAGCGGGTCAGGGCGGGTCAGCCAGATCAGCTTGCCATGGGCTTTCGACATCACCTCAATACCGGTCAAGCTGGCCTTCAAAGCCTTCAAGAGCGGCTCAATCCCGTCGGTCTTCTGCCCATCCACAAGCAGCAAACCACCCGGCACCAGCGCATTCAACGCTTCGGCCACCAAGCGGCGTGCATGATCGCGCCCACGCGGGCAGGCCACGAGTGCTGCGCCATACCCCTCACCCGGCGTATCCATCATTGCAGCCCCAGCCGAGGCCCAAGCCGCATGATCAGTCGAAAATCCATGAACCACATCGCAACGCTCAACCGGCAAAACACGCGCCATCTCAGGATCAGCGCGCAGCACCAGCAACCGACCCTCAGCAGGCAGTTCCACATCGCCGTCTCGCAGGGCGGCTTCTATTCGGGCGTAGGTCATATCTGGATCATCGGCAAAAAGCGGGCGCGCGCGCTCACTCTTTTTCCATCGTGCATTGCAGCGGATGCTGATGACGGCGCGCAAAATCCATAACTTGTGTCACTTTCGTCTCGGCAATCTCGTAAGAAAACACCCCAACCACGGCGAGGCCTTTTTTATGCACCGTCAGCATCAAATCCACAGATTGTGCGTTGTTAATGCCAAAGAACCGCTCGAGCACCAGCACGACAAATTCCATCGGCGTATAGTCGTCGTTCAACAGCATCACCTTATACAGCGGCGGCTTTTCGGTCTTGGCTTTGGGTTCAGCAATGACAACAGTTTCGTCCTGTGGACCATCAGGGCCAGCGGGCGGCTTTGCCATATACGGTCCATCAAGGGTCGGAGGCGTCATATCGAAGGCCATCGGGGTCATGTCATCCAGTGTTTGGGCTTGGGGTCCGGTAGGAACGAGTTATCAATATAAGCCCCTCAGGCGATCTGAAAAGAGGGGGAGGTCGTCCAATGCCCCGGAATCGCCCCCTCTGACAAGGCGAGACCTGATTTGGGCGGCGCAATTAACACGCTTGGCTTCAATGTGGACGACACTCTTTGGCACAATCAAGAATTGTTCCAGCTAACCCAAGCACGATTCGCCTAGCTTCGGGCCGATCAGCGCGCCTCGTTTGCGCGAAATTGACGCCCTCTCAGCCCGGCCAGATCTTCTGCCATCCCGGCACTAGTCGAAATCCAACATCTTATGCGATTACAGCATTCACCGATGCGCTCTTATGTGCTAAGTTATCCACAATTATAAAAATCGGACCGGCAAACGGATCCGTCGAGGCAGAGTTAGGAATACCAGCAATGATCCGGACACGGTTCACGGCGCTTATGGCATTTGGCATGCTTTTGGCATCCTTGGTGCTGAGTGCGCCCAGTCACGCCGCCCCCTATGCCGCGATGGTCATTGATGCGCGCACCGGTGAAGTGCTGCATGCGCGCAACGCCGACGCCCGGCTGCATCCCGCCTCGCTGACCAAAATGATGACGCTCTACGTCGCGTTCGAAGCGATCCGTCTTGGCGAGATTACCCTCGATACCCGTGTGCGCGTTTCGCAGAATGCCGCGAACGAGCCTCCGTCCAAGCTCGGCCTGCGCTCGGGCCAACGCATCGCGCTGCGCTACCTGATCCGCGCCTCTGCCGTGAAATCCGCCAATGATGCGGCCACCGCGATTGGCGAGGCGATCTCCGGCTCGGAAGCCGCCTTCACCCGCCGCATGAACCGCACCGCAATCGCCCTCGGCATGACGCGCACGAATTTCCGCAATGCCCATGGGCTGACCGCAAGCGGACACCTGTCCACCGCCCGCGATATGACGACGATGGGGCGGCGAATTCATTACGATTACCCCCAATTTTACAATCTGTTCTCACGTCTGGCGACCGACACCAGCATGGGCCAGGTGCGCAACACCAACCGCAGGGTCCTGAACGCTTATCGTGGGGCCGATGGCATCAAAACGGGCTACACGCGTGCGGCGGGTTGGAACCTTGTGGCCTCTGCCGAGCGCGGCGGTGTCCGGGTCATTGCAACCGTATTTGGCGGACGCTCGGGTGCGACACGCAATGCGCGGGTGATAGAGTTGCTCGATATGGGCTTTGATCGCGCCCCACGCGGTGCGACAATACGTGCCCCCGATTTGCCAAGTTATACCGAACCGCGCGGCCCTCTTGCAGTCAGCCGGTCCCTGCGCCCTATGCCGCGTCCAAATCGGGCAGATCCCGCCGAGATGATTGCGATTGCCGAAGGTGTCGCAAACGCACTGGCCGAGGTGCAGCCCGAGGTGGCAGAAGTCGCCTCAGCCCCTGATCCTACGATCCGCCCTGCCCCGCGCGAAATTGCCCATGCCGATCCCGAGCCAAGCGCGCCTGTGGCCAATACGCTGGATCTGGATGTGACGATATCCACCTCCACCGATCCGACCGAAGGCCAAGGCGAGGTTGAGCCTGCCGGGCCGCGCTTTGTTTCTGTCACACCGCTGGAACCGCCAGCGCCCCGGATCATCACCCGCGATACCAGCCCAGCCGAGGGCACATGGCGCGTGATCGTCGGGGCCTACAACACCCAACGCGAGGCCGAACATAAGCTGCTGCAAGTGGCGATCCGCGAAATGTCGATGCTAAGCGTGGCCGAACGCCAGATAGAGCGCCGCAGCGGACAGTTTGAGGCCGCGTTCTCAGGCCTATCGCAAAGCCGGGCCGAGATGACCTGCCGCCGCCTACGCGCGCAATCGATTGACTGCGATCCGGTCTCGCCCAATCAGGGCTAGGGCTTTGGTTTATCGTCGTAATCTGTAGTTAAGATACGATTGGCGTCCCCCTTG
The DNA here is from genome assembly GCA_034111085.1 of Dinoroseobacter sp. GTDB lineage: Bacteria > Pseudomonadota > Alphaproteobacteria > Rhodobacterales > Rhodobacteraceae > Dinoroseobacter. The sequence continues at coordinate 199,299 of JAWUXZ010000034.1, read as the reverse complement.
GGGTCGTCATATTGCTTGTTCTTCAGTGTCCAGAAGAACGCCGCGAGGCCAAGCCCGCCAAGCACCAGCGAGATCGGAATCAGATAGCTGAGGATATCCATAGGGCCTACCTTAAACGGATCGAGTTCAGGCCCACGGTAATCGAAGACGTGGACATCGCAAGCGCCGCAATCAGCGGGGTCGCGAAACCAGCAATCGCCAGCGGCACCGCAAGCAGATTGTATATGGTGGAAATCGTGAAATTCTCGCGGATGCGTTTGATGGATTTGCGCGAAGTTACCAACGCGTCGCCCAGCGGCGACAGGTCTTGGCCCAAAAACACAATGTCTGAGGCCACCCTTGCTGCATCAAGCGCCGAGGCTGGCGAGATCGACACATGCGCAGCCGTCAGCGCCGCCGTATCGTTCAACCCGTCGCCAACCATCAACACACGCGCGCCTGCTTGCGTCATCTCGGCAATTCTTGCGGCTTTGTCTTCGGGAAGGCAGTTGCCAGTCGCCTCGGTTATTCCAAGCTGCAAAGCAACGGCGGCAACCGCAGGCGCGGTATCACCAGACAGCAACAAGACGCGAAGCCCCTTTGCCTGCAAGTCAGCCACCGCTTGCACTGCACCGGGACGCAAGCGGTCCGAGAACCGAAATTCCACTGGCGCGTTGCCCTCAATCGACAACCATGTCGCGGTCTCGTCTCCAGCCTCGGCCCCGACCCAAGCGGCTCGTCCAAGGCGCACGCGCCCACCATTCAGCTGCGCCTCAACCCCGTAGCCCGGAACTTCGGCCACATCTGTCAGCGCCACTGCAACGCTACCATGACGCTCGCCCGCCGCATAAAGCGCTTTCGCCAAGGGATGAGCCGACCCACTTGCCAGACCCATCGCGACCTGCAAGTCGGCCTCGCCAAACCCGCTGACATCCTGCAATTCCGGCATGCCCAAAGTCAGCGTCCCGGTCTTGTCAAAGACCACAGTATCGACTTCGGCCAACCGCTCTAGTGCTGTGCCATCCTTGATCAGCAATCCTTTGCGGAACAAGCGCCCAGAGGCAGCCGTCACAACCGCAGGCACTGCAAGACCCAGCGCGCAAGGGCAGGTAATAATCAAAACGGCCGACGCGATATTCAGCGCGATACGCAAATCCAAAGTATAGATGTACCAGCCCACAGCGGCGAACAGCGCCATGATATGCACGCCGGGCGCATAAAGCCCCGCCGCTTTGTCAGCGAGCGAGGTGTAGCGCGTCCGTGCATTTTCCGCGACCGCAACCAGATCGGCCATGCGGTGCAGCGCCGTGTCGCGCCCCGCCGCCGTCACGCGCACGCATAAAACGCCGGTCAAATTCACCTCGCCCGCGTTCACCAATGTGCCGGGTTCTGCCAGCACGGGCAGCGTCTCGCCGGTCAATAAGGCGCGGTCCAGCTCTGAACGCCCGGTCTCGATCACGCCGTCGGCAGGCACGCGCGTGCCCGGCAAAATCCGGATCAGATCGCCCACGGCCAGCTCGCCAACAGGCACCGTCACTTCCGCCCCACCGATCAGCTTTTGGGCGCGCGGCACTTCCATCGCGGCAAGTTCCTGCGCTGCAGATCGGGCCGAGGCGCGCGTGCGAAAATCAAGGTAGCGTCCCGCCAGCAAGAAAAACGTCAACGATATGGCGGCATCGAAATAGGCATGTTCGCCAGAATTGGCGGTCTCATACAGCGACATGCCCGCCGCCAGCAAAATCGCCAGCGAGATCGGCACATCCATATTCAGCCGCCCCGCCCTAAGGGCCGCCCATGCGTTCACGAAAAACGGCTGGCCGGAGAACGCAATAATTGGCAACGCAATCATCGCAGATATCCAGTGGAACATATCGCGGGTGGCGTCCTCGGCCCCTGACCATACAGCGACCGACAACAGCATGACATTCATCATACCAAAGCCGGCAACGCCCATCCGCATCAGCAGATCGCGCGCCTGCTTGTCGGCGTCACCTTGGGTCAACTGGCCCGGATCCAGCTCGTAGGCTTCAAACCCCAGACGGTCCAAACGCGCTATCAAATCAGCGGTCTCAACTCCCGTATCGGCGTCCACCGTCGCCCGCTTCAAGGTCAGGTTAACGCGCGCGGACCGTACGCCGGGCACCGCCTGCAAGCCTTTCTCGACACTTGAGATGCACAAGGCGCAGTGAATGCCGGGCAGCGAGATCAGGTGATCGCCATGGCCCGCAGCCTCAGCAATTGCCTCGGCTGCCGGAGCAGCAGCGCAAGCCGGACAGGCAGAGGCTGTGGCGGTCACGGACATACGCGCTGCTACGGTGCTACGTAGATCACGATGCGCTGGCGAAACGGCGTTCCGTCCGCGGCAACCGCTGCAAGGCGCAAGTTCCAATTGCCCGGTGCCAGATCAACCGGGGCCAAAAACGACCCGCCTTCCCACCGGAAATCAGGCGTTTGGTCATCCTGCACATGGGTCGCGCGCCCCAGCGTTGCGTTTGCCAGTTCAGGCTGCACCGCGTTGCCATACGTGTCCTTGATCGACAGGCGCAACTCGCCGCCTTGTACCGTCGCGCGCACGTCCCAGCCCAAAGCCAGTTGTGCGGCGCGGTCGCGGTCGAAGTTCTGGCTGACGACGTAAGGATGTTTGGTCTCCAGTCCCGGAAACGTGCCTATGGCGGAAAACGCTAGCGTCAGATTGGCCGCGAGGATTACCCCGAATGCGCCCAGAAGGATCATAAGGACCATGCGGCCGGTCAGCGGACGGCCTTCGGGTTTCGTCTCGGTCGAGATGTCGGGCATGGTCTATTCCGTTCCTGATCCGTTGAAGATGGTATCTTTGAAAGCGCGCTCGCTGCTGCCCAGATGGTTGACCCAGAAGCGGAAGGGCGTGCGCTCAGATGCAGCCGCGTCAGTGCCGGGCGCAGACATCACGTAAACGCGCTGCAGATAGATGCTGTCGGCAGGGACTGTGACCGACAGACCGCCCGCCCCTTCCAGAGACACGCTAAACTCAGCCTCAGAGCTCAGCGAGATATAGAACACCTCGTCCGATCCCAGCTTATTGCGCAGCCGCATGTCATAGGTGTTGCGGATCGTGCCATCCGACATGGTTACAAATTGCGGGTTACGGATCGGCGAGACGGTAATGTCGATCTCAGATCGCAGGAACAACGCCACAACAAGCGCAATCCCGACCCCGGCCCAAAGCACCGTATACATGATCGTCCGAGGGCGCAGGATATGCTTCCAGACTGATTTGACAGGCGTGCCCGTGCGCTCGGCCTGCTCGTCGGACAGCGCGAGATAGTCGATCAGGCCGCGCGGCTTGCCGATCTTGCCCATAATGTCATCGCAGGCATCAATGCACAGACCGCAGGTGATGCATTCCATCTGCTGGCCGTCGCGGATATCGATCCCCATTGGGCACACATTCACACACGCCATGCAGTCAATGCAGTCGCCTTGCGGTGTCTCTGCGCTTATTTCATCTGAGTGCCTGCGCGGCTCGCCCCGCCACTCGCGGTAGCCAATGGTGATCGTGTCTTCGTCCATCATCGCCGCCTGAATACGCGGCCAAGGGCACATATAGATGCACACCTGTTCACGCGCGAAACCGCCAAACAGCAGCGTCGTCGCGGTCAGAATGAGGATCGTCGTATAGGCAATCGGATGGGCCGAGAAGGTCAGAAGATCCCACAAAAGCGCAGGCGCGTCGGTGAAGTAGAACACCCAAGCGCCGCCCGTGGCGATGGCGATCAGGGTCCATGACACCCATTTGGTCACGCGCAACCGCACCTTTTTGGCCGACCATGGTGCGCGTTGGATGCGAAGGCGGTTGTTGCGGTCGCCCTCAATCCAGCGCTCCACGAGGATGAAAAGGTCCGTCCACACAGTTTGCGGGCAGGCATAGCCGCACCAGACCCGGCCGAGCGCCGAGGTGAATAAGAACAGCCCAAGCCCCGCCATGATCAGAAGGCCCGCGACGAAATAGAACTCGTACGGCCAAATCTCGATCATGAAAAAGAAGAAGCGGCGGTTGGCAATATCCACCAGGACGGCTTGATCCGGCAGGATCGGGCCGCGGTCCCACCTGATCCACGGCGTCAGATAATAGATGCCCAACGTCACGGCCATGATCCACCACTTAAAGTTGCGGAACGGGCCAGAAACGCGCTTGGGGAAAATTGGCTCGCGCGCGGCGTAAAGACTTTGCGGGGCGGGATCAGTGCTGGACACGGGCGGTGTCGTCCTTGTGCGAAAAGAAAGGTCTATCGACCACTTGGGTTTATGTGTCGGCCAAATCGCCAGCAGGTGCTTTGACCTGAATCAATCTGTGTATCGATGATGCAAGTTTCTTTGGGACCTGGGGTGCCTGCGAAATATCTGTGCGGCTATGTCCCAAAACGTTAAGACGACACCGACCCCGGGAAACGCGCGAACAGAACTGGGATCGGTGCCGAGAGCCGAGACGCTAAATTGAAGCGCCTCGGTTTGGGTCAGGGAGGGGCCGTTACTGGCCGCCCCCAAGCTGGTGAACATAGGCGCTGACAGCGGCAACTTCAGCCGCGCTCAGACGCTCGTTCCACGGTGGCATCACACCAAAGCGCGAATAGGTCACTGTCTCAGCCAGTGTCGCCTCGTCGCCGCCATAGAGCCAAATCGCATCCGTTAGGTTCGGTGCTCCTTGGAACTGGTCACCCTTGCCCTCATCGCCGTGGCACGAGGCACAGTTGTCATAAAAGACAACGCCGCCGGTCTGGGCGAGTGCCCCGTCATGATCCTGACCTGAGATGGCCTTCACATGCTGAACCACTGCGCCGATCTCGTCGTCGGTCAACAATTCGCCAAAAGCGGGCATTTGTGACCAATGGGAGTCGAAATCCACATCGTTCCGAATGCCGTGGCTAATGGTGTAGTGGATCTCTTCGATCGTGCCACCCCAAAGCCAGTCATCATCCAGAAGGTTCGGATAGCCCTTGGCCCCAGCCGCACCCGAGCCGTGACACTGCGCGCACCATGTGCGGAACACAGCACCACCGGCATTGGTGGCGAAGCTTTGCAGCGCTGGATCATCGGAAATGGACGTCAATTCAGCCGAGGCGAGGCGCATTTCAATATCGGCATTTGCGGCAATGACCGCATCGATATCTTCTTGGACTTCACCGCGGGTTGAATAGCCCAACAGACCCGGTGTTGCTTGGGTCAGTAACGGCCAAGCAGGGTAGGCAATGGTGTAACCGATTGCCCAGATGATCGTTGCGTAGAAGGTCCAGAGCCACCAGCGCGGCAAAGGATTGTTAAACTCCTCGATACCGTCCCAAGAGTGGCCCGTTGTTTCGGGATCACCCTGTTGGTGCTTTGGGTCAGGTTTCTTACTCATTGCGCTGCCTCCTTCGTTTGGGTGGCGCGGGTCACAGCAACAGGCTCTGCTTCATTGCGAAAGATGATATTGGCGCTGTCTTTTTGCGCTGCTCGTGCTCCGGGCCGGAAGGCCCACAGGATGACGCAGACGAAGAAGCCAAACATCACCAGAAGCCCCCAGCTGTCTGCGAAGTGGCGCAGGATTGAATAGGTTTCCATGTCCGTTCCCCTAGCGGCTTGCATCAGGCGTGAAGGTCGAGAAATCGACCAGCGTGCCCAGCATCTGCAGATACGCAATCAGCGCGTCCATCTCGGTCAACTCGGACCGACCATCGAAGTTACGCACCTGCGCTTTGGGATAGCGCGCAAGCATGTCATCCCAATCCCCATCAGGGTCCGCTTGCACGGCGAAGTCCGCTTGGGCCGAAGCCAGCATCGTCTCGTCGTAGGGCACGCCGACCATCCGGTGGGTCGCCATCAACTCCCCGACATACTTGCCGTCGATGACGGTGTTCAGCAGGAAGCCATATTTCGGCATCACGCTCTCGGGCACCACGGATTGCGGATCAACCAGGTGATCAACATGCCATGCGTCCGAATACCGACCGCCAACACGCGCCAGATCCGGCCCGGTCCGCTTGGATCCCCACTGAAACGGGTGGTCGTATTTCGACTCGGCCGCCAGCGAGTAGTGACCGTACCGCTCAACCTCGTCGCGCATCGGGCGGATCATCTGAGAGTGGCACACATAGCACCCCTCCCGGATGTAGATCTCCCGACCCGTCAGCTCCAACGGAGAGTAGGGGCGCATGCCCTCTACATCCTCGATGGTGTTCTGAAGGTAGAACAGCGGCGCGATCTGCACGATGCCACCGATGGAGACAGCTAAAAAGCTGAACACCATCAGAAGTGTAACGTTCTTTTCTAGGATCTTATGCTTATCAAGGAATGCCATTTGTCAGTCCTCCTATTCAGCAGGCTGGGCCAGCGGAGCGGCGGCTTTCACCGTGCCTCGCGTGACTGTCAGCCAGAGGTTGACGCACATGATGATCGCACCGCTTAGGAACAAAACGCCGCCCAAGCTACGCACGACATACATCGGGAACTTAGCCGCCACGGTGTCGGCGAACGAGTTCACGAGGAAGCCGTTGGCATCAACTTCACGCCACATCAGGCCTTCCATGATACCAGTCACCCACATCGAGGATGCGTAAAGAACGATCCCGATAGTCGCGAGCCAGAAGTGCCAAGACACCAGCGACAGCGAATAGAGGCGCTCCTTGTTCCACAGTTTCGGCACAAGGAAGTAGAGTGCGCCGAAGGTGATCATGCCGTTCCAGCCAAGCGCGCCAGAATGGACGTGACCAATGGTCCAGTCGGTATAGTGCGACAGCGAGTTCACGGCGCGGATCGACATCATCGGGCCCTCGAACGTGGACATGCCGTAGAAGCCAATCGAGACGACCATCATGCGGATCACCGGATCGGTGCGCAGCTTGTCCCATGCGCCAGACAGCGTCATCAGACCGTTGATCATCCCGCCCCATGAAGGCATCCACAGCACGATCGAGAACACCATGCCGAGGGTCGAAGCCCAGTCCGGCAAAGCGGTGTAGTGCAAGTGGTGTGGACCCGCCCAGATATAGAGGAAGATCAAAGCCCAGAAGTGGATGATCGACAGCTTGTAGCTGAACACCGGACGTTCGGCCTGCTTGGGCGCAAAGTAGTACATCATGCCCAGAAAGCCTGCGGTCAGGAAGAAACCAACGGCGTTATGGCCGTACCACCACTGCACCATTGCGTCCTGCACACCCGAGAAGATCGAGACCGAGCGCGAGCCGAAGATCGACACCGGCAGCGACAGGTTGTTTACGATATGCAGCATTGCGACGGTGACAATGAACGCCAAGTAGAACCAGTTGGCGACGTAGATGTGCTTTTCCTTGCGGGTCATGATCGTGCCCATAAAGACCAGCAGATAGGCGACCCAAACTACGGTCAGCCACAGGTCAACGTACCACTCAGGCTCGGCGTATTCTTTCGACTGGGTTGCGCCCAGCAGATAGCCAGTTGCCGCCAGCACGATAAATAGGTTGTAGCCCCAGAACACGAACCACGCGAGGTTGCCGCCCCAAAGCCTCGACGCCGAGGTTCGCTGCACGATATAGAACGACGTACAGATCAAGGCATTGCCGCCAAACGCAAAAATTACCGCTGATGTGTGTAGCGGGCGAAGTTTGCCGAAATTCAGATAGCCTTGCGCCCACTCAAAGTTGAGCACTGGGTATGCCAATTGGAACGCGATAAACGTCCCGACCAGAAATCCAGTCACCCCCCAGAAAGATGTCGCGATGACGCCTGCACGGATGACATCATCCATGTATTCGCCAGTATTTGTGACGGCCGTTTTCGGCTCGCCCACTTGGCGGACGGTCCAGACAAATAGGCCACCGGCCACAGCAAGTATAATGATCGCATGGACCTGATATGCCAGATCACGTGCAAAGTTCGCAGCAATTGCTGCCCCCAGTACAACGACCCCCAGGAGGATCATCTTAATATAGTCCCACATGTTTCGTCCCTTCGAAATGGGTAAGACGGCCGCTCCCGGAACACAGACTCGGCTCGTCTCTCTGGGCGGTGATGCCCCACCGGAGATTGAGCCTCCTTGATCCATGTCAAAGAGCCGCAGTTGTTCGAAGGAAGTTGCGTTTGTTTTGAGGCCGCCCGGATATCGCCGAGGCCGCTCAGGCGGCAAGACAACCCACGCCAAGGGCGTTCAGGGCATACGGATACGCCCAGATGTCTTACTTATAATATGAAGATAGCCACTTTTTCGACAGCGCGCCCAACTTCAAAATCAGCCGCTCATTAAGTTGCTAGACCAGCAACCCGCCGTCGCCGTCATCGCCGGTCTCGCCTAGCAGCACTGCAAAGTCGGGGATTGTCACGGTGCGCTTGCCCACAAGTACAATAACGCCCTCGCGCTTAAGGGCTGACACCTGCCGACTGACCGTCTCCAGCGTCAGACCCAGATAGTCGGCCATTGCTTCACGGGTCATCGGCAACTCAAACGTAAAGGCAACGCGCGGATTGTTGTTGCCGAGCGCCACGTCACGCCGTGCAATAATCGCAATCAGGCTTGCGATCTTTTCACGGGCCGTTTTGCGCCCCAGAAGCAACATCCATTCGCGGGCGGCATCCAGCTCATCCAGCGTCATTTCCAGCAAGCGCTGCGCGACATGTGGGGTCGAAATCATCAAACCCTCGAACGGCTTTTTCTTGAAACAACAGAGCGTTAGGTCGGTGGTCGCCGTGACATCATAGGGGGCGAATGTGCGTCCGGGGCGGCCCAAAAAATCAGACGGCAAAAGCAGGCCGACCATCTGACGGCGTCCGTCTTCCATAGTCTGGCTCAGCGTCGCAATACCCGCAACAACGGACCCAACAAACGACATCTCATCACCTGACCAGACAATCGTTTGGCCGGCTTTATAGTGACGATAGAACCGCATCGTTTCCAGAAGCGACAGTTCATCCGTCTCACACCGAGCGCAAACTGCCCGATATCGGATCGGGCATTCGGAGCAGTCTTTTTCAAGAGTGAGCATAGATTTAGGTGTCATTTGGGATCCAATTGATCTGGGTCAAAGAATCCCCTCAATAAGAGGGCATTATGGAGACATGGAAATTAAAGCACAACTTTCCCGTTTGGGTTTGTTTGACTCGCGCGTACCTCGGTATACCAGCTATCCGACCGCCACGCATTTCAAAAACGATATCGGGCCCGGACATTATCTTGATTGGGTTGGGCAACTGACGCCTGAAACGCCGATCTCGATTTATCTGCATATACCATTCTGCCGTCGTCTGTGTTGGTTCTGCGCCTGTCGCACCCAAGGGACGACCACAATGGCACCCGTGCGCGCCTATTTGGATACTTTGCTTGCAGAAGTTGCGATGCTGCGCAGTGCGCTGCCGCAAGGTGTAAAGGTCGCGCGCATCCATTGGGGGGGCGGCACGCCGACGCTGCTCGCACCTGACATGATGCATGAATTGGCCGCTGCGGTGCGCACGCTCGCCGAGCTTAATGACGACGTGGAATTCTCTGTCGAGATTGACCCAAGCGAGATTGATGAAGCGCGCCTCGATGCGCTCGCCTCCGAAGGGATGAATCGTGCCTCCATCGGGGTTCAGGATTTCGACCCCGACATTCAAGACATCATCGGGCGCAGCCAGACGTTCGAGATCACGGCCCAAACAGTAGAGGCCTTGCGCGCGCGCGACATTCACAGCCTCAACGCGGACATTCTATACGGGCTGCCCAGTCAAACCCCCGACAAGATTACGGATTCCGTACAAAAGCTGCTGTCGCTGTCGCCGGACCGGGTCGCCCTTTATGGCTATGCCCATGTGCCTTGGATGGCGCGGCGCCAAACCATGATCCCCGCAGACCAATTGCCGACGCCACAAGAACGCCTCAAGCTGTTTGAAACCGCGCGCCGCCTGTTCTTGTGGGACGGATATAGCGAGATCGGAATCGACCACTTCGCCCGTAAAGGTGACGGGCTCGATACCGCACAGCGCACCGGACATCTGCGGCGCAACTTCCAAGGTTACGTCGACGACAAAGCGCCGGTGCTGATCGGCCTCGGGGCCTCGGCAATCTCGCGTTTTCCGGGCGGCTTTGCCCAGAACGCCAGTGGGACGGCGGCCTACACCAAAGCCATTCGCGCAGGCCAGTTCGCGACAGTGCGCGGTCATGCCTTCAAGGGCGACGACCTCATGCGCGCGCGCCTGATCGAGGCCTTGATGTGCGATTTTGCGATCAATTCCGACGAGATCATCGAGGGGTTTGGCACCACGCGCGCCCAGCTAGAGAAGATGTACCGCCAAGCGTCCGATGCATTCCCTGACATGGTGCGCATCACGTCCGAGGGCATCGAGATCGTCCACGAGGGCCGTCCACTGACCCGAATGATCGCGCGTACTTTCGATACCTACGAGATGTCAGAAAATAGCCATTCCGGGGCGATCTAGGCACTAGACCCTAGGCAGCTCCGACCACTCCGGCGGCTTTCAAATCAAAGGCCGCTGCCATTAGCTCGCGCGTGTACTCGGTCTGCGGCGCATCAAACACCGCCTGCACATCGCCCATTTCCACAACATCGCCCTGCTTCATGACGATGACCTTATGGCTCAGCGCGCGCACGACCCTCAGGTCATGGCTAATAAACAGATAGGCCAACCCGTATTTGCGCTGCAAATTCCGCAACAACTCAACGATCTGTACTTGCACGGTCATATCAAGCGCACTTGTCGGCTCGTCCAACACCACCAGCTTGGGACGCAGAATCATCGCACGCGCAATCGCGACGCGCTGGCGTTGGCCGCCGGAAAACTCGTGCGGATACCGGTCCATCATCGCGGGGTCGAGGCCAACTTCCGTCAACATTTCCGCCACCATATCACGCGGCTCACGCGCCGCATCGACCTCATGGACCGTCAGCCCTTCGGCAATAATCTGTGCGACGGTCATGCGCGGGCTCAGGCTGCCAAACGGGTCTTGGAACACGATTTGCATGTCACGCCGGATCGGTCGCAGCGCCTTGGACGAGAGCCCCTGAATGTCGCGTCCTTGAAACGTGATCGGCCCTTGGGACGACAACAGCCGCATCACCGCAAGCGCCAAGGTCGTCTTGCCAGACCCACTTTCACCCACGACGCCCACAGTTTCACCAGCGCGCACCGACAGCGTTGCGGCATTGACCGCCTTCACATGGCCAACCGTGCGGCGCAGCAAACCTGCCGTGATCGGAAACCATATCCGCAGATCGTTCGTCGACAGGATCTCAGCCGCGTTCTCAGCCACCGGATCAGGCGCGCCCGACGGATCAGCCGCCAGTAATTTCTTGGTATAAGGATGCTGCGGGTTCGAGAAAATCTCAGCCGTAGGCCCGGTCTCGACGATCTCGCCGCCCTGCATCACGCAAACCCGGTCCGCAATCTTGCGTACGATGCCTAGATCATGAGTGATAAACAGCAGGCTCATCCCCTCGCGTTCCTTTAGGTCCGCCAGCAGATCGAGGATTTGCGCTTGGATCGTCACATCGAGCGCGGTCGTCGGCTCATCGGCGACCAGCAATTCAGGCCCATTGGCCAGTGCCATCGCAATCATAACGCGTTGGCGCTGCCCGCCAGATAGCTGGTGGGGATAGGCGCTCAGACGGCTCTCGGCCTCCCGGATACCGACCTTCTCCAGCAACTCGATTATCCGTGCGCGCGCCGCAGCCCCGGTAAGGCCCTGATGCACCGTCAGCGTCTCGCCCAACTGCTTCTCGATCGTATGCAGCGGGTTCAGCGAGGTCATCGGTTCTTGAAAAATGAAGCTGATGTCATTGCCGCGCACCTTGCGCAGCGCCGTCTCGTCCACGCCCAGCAACTGAGCGCCCGCGTAGGTAATGCTGCCCTCAACCTCGGCGCTTTCGGGCAACAACGATACCGTGCTCAGCGCCGTGACCGACTTGCCGGACCCGGACTCGCCGACCAGCGCGACCGTCTCGCCCTTGCCGACCTCAAAGCTGACATTACGCACGGCGTGTGTGACCGCCCCACCTTGGCGGAACCGCACATTCAGCCCCTCAACCTTCAACAGCGGCGTCATGAGAATGTCTTTCTCGGATCGAACGCATCGCGGATGCCCTCAAAGACGAACACCAGCAGCGACAGCATAATCGCGAAGGTGAAGAATGCGGTGAACCCCAACCATGGCGCTTGCAGGTTCTGCTTGGCCTGCAAAGTCAACTCGCCCAGCGAGGGTGACGACGACGGCAGGCCAAAGCCCAAGAAATCCAGTGATGCAAGTGACCCAATCGCGCCGGTAATGATGAACGGCAACATGGTTACTGTGGCAACCATCGCGTTCGGCAACACATGGCGAAACATGATCGTCGCGTTCGACACGCCCAGCGCGCGCGCGGCCCGGACATACTCAAAATTCCGGGCGCGCAGGAATTCCGCCCGCACCACGCCCACAAGCGCTGTCCAGCCAAACAGCACCATCAAGAACACCAATAACCAGAAATTCATCTGAAAAATCGCTGCCACAATGATGATAATGTAAAGGCTCGGCGTCGCGCCCCACAGCTCGATAACCCGCTGGAACACGAGGTCAACAAGACCGCCAAAATAGCCCTGAATGGCCCCGGCAGTGATCCCAATCACACTCGTCAGCAGCGTCACCACCAGCGCAAACGTCACGCTCAGCCGGAACCCGTAGATCACCCGTGCCAGCACATCGCGCGCAGTGTCATCTGTGCCCAACCAATGGGTGCCATCAGGCGCACTTGGGGCCGCGCCATCAATGTCGTTAACGGTGTTATAGCTGTAGGGAATCAGCGGCCAGAGCATCCAGCCCGCCTCCACCTGTTGGCCGTCAAACTGGCCTGTTTCTTGGACCTGCGCGATCACGCCCTCGGGGTCGTCCCAGCAATCCTCAAGCCCGCCAGACACGATCAGGCACTGCACTTCCACATCGCGGTAGACAGCTTCGGTGCGAAAATCACCGCCGAATGCCGTCTCAGGATGAAAGCTGGTGATCGGGGAATACCACTCGCCCTGAAAGCTGACGATGATCGGTTTGTCGTTGGCGATAAACTCCGCCATCAGCGTCAGGCCAAACAAGATCGAGAATAACCAAAGCGACCAATAGGCCCGGCGATTGGCGCAAAAATTCTGCCAGCGGCGTGCGTTCAACGGCGACAGCGTATTCCACCGCTTGCGCCGTGCCTCAGGCAGCGTGTCCGCGACAGCCATCTCAGGTCTCTCGCGATTCAAAGTCGATTCGCGGGTCGATCCAGACATACATCAGGTCCGAGATCAGCCCCATCGTCAGACCGATCAAGCCAAACACAAAGAGCGTGCCAAAGATCACCGGATAGTCTCGACTGACCGCCGCCTCAAAGCCCAAGCGCCCGAGGCCGTCGAGCGAAAAGATCGTTTCAATAATCAGCGATCCGCCAAAGAACACCGACACGAACACCGCAGGAAAGCCCGCGATCACAATCAGCATTGCGTTGCGGAAAACGTGGCCATAAAGCACCCGGCGCTCCGACAGGCCCTTGGCGCGCGCAGTGATCACGTATTGCTTTTTGATCTCGTCCAGAAAGCTGTTCTTGGTCAACAAGGTCAGCGTCGCGAAGGCCGATATCGTCGAGGCCGCAACCGGCAGCGCGATGTGCCAGAAGTAGTCCAGCACTTTGCCAATCAGGCTAAGGTCTTCAAAATTGTCGGATGTCAGCCCCCTAAGCGGGAAGGTTTGCCAATAGCTGCCGCCTGCGAAAATCACCAACAGCGCAATCGCAAACAAGAACCCCGGTATCGCGTAGCCAACGATAATCAGCCCGCTCGTCCAACTGTCAAAGCTCGATCCGTCCTTCACCGCCTTGCGAATGCCCAAGGGGATCGACACCAGATAGGCGATCACGGTCGACCAAAGCCCCAGCGATATCGACACCGGTAACTTTTCGGCCACCAACTCCATCACGCCGATCGAGCGGAAATAGCTCTCGCCAAAATCAAGACGCACATAGTTCCACATCATAATGCCGAAGCGTTCCAATGCAGGTTTGTCGAAGCCAAACTCGCGCTCCAGCTCGGCGATAAACTCAGGCGGAAGCCCGCGCGAGCCGACATAGCCGCTATCAGCGCCCGCACCGTCCGTTGCGTCCATCAGCTCGTTACCACCGCCCGAGAACGCCTCGAACACATCACCGCCGCCTTCCATGCGGGCGATGATCTGCTCGATCGGCCCACCGGGTACGAACTGGGTCAGCGCGAAGTTCAAAACCATGATCCCGAACAGGGTCGGTAAGATCAAAAGCAGCCTTCGGACGATATAACTGATCATCGGATCAGAGCGCCCCTGCGTCGATCAGCGCCTGCGCGCCCTCAGCGTCAAACCACCAGAAATCTAGGGTGCCCAACGCCAGCGGGGGCAGCACGTCGGGGAAGCCATACTGGTCCCAAAACGCCACCGTATGCACATCTTTGAACCATTGCGGGATCCAGAACTTCTCGGCCCGAAGCACCCGGTCGAGCGCTTGCGCGGCAACCGTAACCTCACCAAGTGTTTCTGATCCAATGGCGATGCTTAGCAGCGCATCGACGCCAGGGTTCTTCAACGCCATCAAATTCCGGCTCGAGTCCTCTGCGGTCGAGCTATCAAACCACTGACGAAGCCCACTACCCGGCTCGTAGCCTTGGGTCAGCGTGTGGTTCACAAGATCCCAATCGGCAGCGCGACGCCGCTCGATATACTGGGCGGTATCGACGCGCTCAAGGCGCGCATCAATGCCAATGCCGCGCAGGTTCTCAACATAAGGGTTCACGATCCGGTCAAAGGACGGCGAGGTTTGCAGGATCAATGTCTCAAGCGTCTCACCAGCCGCATTGCGCACCAAACCATCGTCACCGGCGATCCAGCCTGCCTGCTCTAGCAAAGCCAAAGCTGCGCGACGGGTGCGGCGGTCGGGGTTGTTCTGCGCGCCTTCATTGGTATGGGCCATCACAACCTCGTCGGTCAGGATGCTCTCAAGCAGCAGACCTTGTTCGACGAGCGGGCGCAGCAAAGCCAACTCTGCATCAGAAGGGGTGCCTTTCGCTTCCAGATCCGAGTTCTGCCAGAACGACACAGGCCGCTCATACAGACCAAAGAACAGTGTCTCGTTCGCCCATTCAAAGTTCAGCATCATGTTGACGGCTTCTCGCACGCGAATGTCCTGCCACTTCTCGCGGCGTAGGTTGAACACGAAGCCTTGCGCGGACCCGATAGAACCATTTGGCAGCTCAGTGACATTCACATAGCCCGACTCAACCGCCGGAAAATCGTAAGAGGTAGCCCATTCCTTCGACGAGTTCTCGTTGCGGAATGTATACTCGCCCGCCTTGAAACCCTCCATCGCGGCCGACGCATCGGCAAATACCTCAACGCTGATCTCGTCAAAGTTCCAGCGCCCGACATTCAACGGCTGATCTGCGCCCCACCAGTTGACGTTGCGCACGTAATTGGCCGAGCGCCCCATATCCGCGTCGCCCAGCACGTAAGGCCCGGTGCCCAAGAACGGGACAGGCTGGCTTTCGTCGATACGCGCGCCGGTTTCCTCAAACCACGCGCGCGAGAACGCGTTGGTGCCGCCCGCAAAGCCGACCACGTCGCGTCGCGGCGCATCTTCGGTAAAGTTGTACTTAATCCGGTAGGGGCCAAGCACCTCGACACCCGCGATAAAGCCCGCGACCACGTTGCGGTATTCGGCGATGCCTTGTTCCAAGATCAGGTTGAAGCCGAACTCCAGATCGTCAGCGGTCAGCAGTGTGCCGTTCGAGAACGTGACATCCTCACGCAGATTGAAGATCACCCAGTCGCGGCTTTCGGGATATTCCATCGTGGTGCAGAGGTAGCAATACAGCCCATACGGGTCGTCCGCGGTGGAGGTCAGGATATCCTCCAGCATCAGGGTGGCGGCAGTTGTCTCTGGCACGCCCTTGCGGGTGAACGGGTTGAAGCTGTCGAAATTGCTCTGAGACGAGACGCTGATATAGCCACCCTTGGGCGCGTCAGCGTTCACATAGTCCAGATGCGGAAAATTCGGGTCGGCATATTTGACAGTGCCGAAGTTGCTATAGGCGTGGCTGATCGTGACCGGGTCATGGCCTTCGCCAAAGGCAGCTGTTGCCAGACCGCCGAGAATCAAAAGCCCGACGCCAAGTCCAGTTATCTGCGCTTTTATCTCGCGGCTGCGGTCAGCGGCTTTCGCCTGAGAAGGGTTGGCCTGCGTTGTCTTGCTGGTCATCATGCTCTCCAAAGTGGTGCATCGGTCTCATGTGAAAAGGTAGCGAGCGCCAGACGAAAGATTCAAGCGCAATCGCCCTTCGCTCACGCACAAGTAAGACAAAGAGAGGCAAAAACAAAAAAGCCGCCCGGTTTGGGGCGGCATTTTAAAGCGGTTGTGATCGGGCGTTACTGGAGGGTTGCCAGATATGCGATCAGGTCCGCACGATCTTCAACGTCGCGCATGCCGTTATAAGCCATCTTGGTGCCGGGTGCATAGGCACGCGGGCTCTCGATGAAGCTGGAGATATTCTCCGGGGTCCAAGCGCCAGTTATTTCCAACAGCGCGGACGAATAATCGTAGCCCTCAGCGCTGTGCTTGTCGCGGTTCACGACGCCCAGAAGATATGGACCAACACCGTTCGCACCGGCTTCAAGCTTGTGGCAGGCTGCACATTGGCGCCACAAACGTTCGCCAGAACCAGCATCGGCAACCGCATAGACATCGGCAAAGGCGATCTCGATCACCTCTTCCATGTCGCCGTCTTCATCCGCGCCAGTATCAATCACATAGGACGCCGCGTGATGCTTGTCGTGGCCGTAAAAGCCATACATCGCGTCTGCGCCCCACTTGCCCAGCAAGAAGATCAACAAAGCGCCGCACAGGGCACCCAGCGTTTTGGTCATCGTCATTGTGTCAAACATCTAAGAATTCTCACCTCGTGCAGGGGTTGCGCGGATATATGCGTTTCCTTCATGCAAGGGCAAGCGTTAGAAGGCGCGACGAAACGCCCGAATGCCGTGTTCGCACGGCGGGATCACGCGCCGAAGGGACCAAAAAGGGACGACCATGACCAAACGCATCGCCTTCCAAGGGGAACCCGGAGCCTACTCGCACCAGGCTTGCAACGACAAACGCCCCGAGCACGAGGCGCTGCCCTGCGTCAGTTTCGAGGATGTGTTTGAGGCCGTGCGCAGCGGCGAGGCCGACCTTGGGATGCTGCCGGTTGAAAACACGACCTATGGGCGCGTTGCCGACATCCACCGTCTTTTGCCCAAAAGCGGGCTGCATATCATCGACGAGGCTTTCGTGCGGGTGCATATCAATCTGCTTGCTGTGCCCGGCACGAAGCTGGACGAAGTAACCGAGGCCCATTCCCACCTCGTCTTGCTACCCCAATGCGCGACCTTCCTGACCGAGCATAACATCAAGGGCCGCGTCAGCCCCGATAATGCCCGTGCGGCGCGCGAAATCTCCGAGCTGGGCGATCCTAAGGTTGCAGCACTCGCCAGCGAGCTTGCCGCCAAGATCTACGGTCTCGACATCCTTGCGCACCATATCGAGGATGAGGACACCAACACCACGCGCTTCCTGATTATGGCGCGCGAGGCCGACATGACCCGGCGCGGGCCGTCCGGCATGATGACCAGTTTCGTGTTCCAAGTGCGCAACATTCCCGCAGCGCTCTATAAAGCCATGGGCGGGTTTGCCACGAACGGGGTGAACATGACCAAGCTGGAAAGCTACATGGTTGGCGGGTCATTCACTGCGACGCGGTTCTACGCCGATGTCGAGGGCCATCCCGACGACCCAGAGGTTGCGCGCGCGCTGGACGAGTTGTCCTATTTCACCTCGTATCTAGAGGTGCTCGGCGTCTACCCGGCAGATCAGCGTCGGCACTAGGGTGGCTGTGACCACAAGCTGTAGTGGTACTACACCAAGTTTTTGGTTAATGAAATCATAATCTTAGGTCAGCAAAGATGACCTATTGTTTCGCATGCGAAACAATAGGTCCGTGTCGGCCCTAAATGCCACGCGCCCTTATGCCAGTTCCAGCGGCCGCTCGGACTGCCTGCAAAACGCCTTCACCCGCTGGCGAAAACCTTTATCAACATTGCCGCGCGCCAGCTTCAGCGAGTTCAACAGCAACTTCGCGCTGATCGACCGCGCGCGCAGGTTAAACTCCGCCACCAGACGCGTCTTGTCCGGCCCGATTGGGGTCAGCGTAAAGGCCAACTCCCCTTCCATCCCTGACATTTTGCCGGCAAAGACCACCTCTCCCGGAATGCGCATCCGGTCCAGCTCAGCGATCAATTCGCGGGTACGTCCGCGCGCATCAAACCGCGCACGCCATCCCATGCCTTCGCCCGGTCGGGTCAGGGTGTCGGTGCGGTGAACTTCTGCGCCGGATTTAATTGCATCACGCTCGAACCGTCCAAAGTCGGTCAACGCTGAGAACAACGCGTCACGCGGGGCCGCTACAATCTGCTCTGTCGAAAACTTCATACGCCCACTCCACTGATCACAAATCCCGTTTCAGGGTGTGATCAGAGAAGCGCTCAAATGCTGCGAAATGATGGCCTAGCCAAGGCGATCTGAAAGCCAAGCGTGCAAAAGTGAGTGCGCTATGGCCCCCTTGCGCGGCTCGCCCATCTCAGGATGCGTGCCCGCAAAGACCTGCACCATCTCCTCGCGACTGACCCAGCGGGCATCGGCCAACTCGGTTTCGTCCACGGTGATGTCACGGCTGGTCGCCTCGCCCGCGCAGCCCATCATAAGCGATGACGGGAACGGCCACGGTTGGCTTGCCAGATAGCGCACCTTGCCAACGCGCACGCCTGCTTCCTCGAACACTTCGCGACGCACGGCGGCCTCCACCGTCTCGCCGGGCTCGATAAATCCCGCCAGCAGCGAATAGAATCCCTCGGGCCAAAACGGTGAGCGTCCGACCAAAACATCATTGCCGTGGGTGATCAGCATAATGGCAACCGGGTCAGTGCGCGGGAAATGCTTGGCCCCGCAGTCGGGGCAATTGCGCTGCCAGCCGCCTTGACTGATCTCGCTTTTGGCCCCGCATTTGGCGCAGAACCCGTGCGATTCGTGCCAAGCCAACACCGCGCGCGCGCTGGCCGCTAATTCCGCATCCCGGCGCGACAGGCGCGTCATCACGCCCCGCAACTCGGTGAAGCCGGCGCCTTCAGGTGCGTCAGGGTGATGCTGGGTGGATTGATCGAGGAACGCCCCCACTTCAGAGGCGTCTGTGTCCGGCTCCCAAGTTGAGATATCTTGCGTGAACCGCGGGCCATTCTCGTCGCGGCCCAGAAACACCGGGGCCTCGTCGGCTTGGGCAAATATCGCATGATCCGCAGGGGCCCACGCAAGCGCGTCACCCACCATCAGGGGCTTGCCGCGCCACATCGCCAAGACACCTGCGCCCTCGCTTTTGAGCAACTTCGCCAAGGCGTCTGCATCGCCGCGCAACTCGCCAGCGCGGTCGAGGCTTGAGGTTCCGAATGTAATCAGGTCTTCCACGTTGCGTCCCTTTCGTTGCAGCGCCTTTCTGCCACGCGCGCCTCCCTTGCGAAAGGTCCGCACCCTCGCTATATGCGAAATCGAGAGGTTGGCGCGGGCAAGCACTTCGCCAACCCGGTCAGGTCCGGAAGGAAGCAGCCGTAACGATTCCCGCTTGGGTCGTTGTCAATCTCTCACCCTAGTCTGTTTGCAAAGCAATCAGGCGAAGCCCCGGCAGTTACTCAGATTGAGTAACGATAGAGGGCACCCACACCCCCTGAAAAATCCTACACGACAACCATCCTCCCGCCTGATACCGTCCGCACGCCAAAGCCCCGTCGCCTAAGGACACCCCCATTGCCCAATATCATGCTCGAGGATCTCGGCTGGACCGCGCAGTTCCAGACCCAAGCCGATGATCTCGACCCAAGCCTGACGCCATACCGCCTGACCAGCGTTACCCGCACGACGCTTCATGCGCTCGGCACCGCTGGACCGATGCGCCTGAGCCTGCCACCCGAGACCAGCACAGGCGAGTTTGCGGTTGGCGATTGGGTTCTTGCCGACGAGTTTATCGCGCGCCACCGTCTGGAGCCGTTCAGCCTGCTGCAACGCCGTGCGTCTGGCCCTGATGCGCGCTCGCAATTGATGGCCGCGAATGTCGAGACCCTCGGCATCGTTACGGCTTGCAACGGTGATTTCAACATCGCGCGGCTGGAGCGCTACGTCGCCATGGCCGCCAGCGCCGATTGTCTGCCGTTGGTGATATTGACGCGCGCTGATGAGGTTGATGATGCGCGTCCGTTCCAAAAGCAGGTTGAGGCTATCTCGCCGTTGGTGACCGCCCTGACCCTTGATGCGCGCGATATCGGGGAGGTCGAACGCCTCGCCCCTTGGTGTAGCGCCGGGAAAACGCTGGCGCTGATGGGCTCCAGTGGTGTCGGCAAAACCACACTTACCAATGGCCTCACCGGGGCCGATCTGCTAACGGGCGGCATCCGAGAGGACGACGCGAGGGGTCGCCACACCAGCACCTCACGCCAAATGTTGCGCACGCTATATGGCGGTTGGCTGATCGATACGCCGGGGATGCGCGCGGTGCCGCTGAGCGATGCTGCAGACGGGATCCACGCGGTGTTTGGCGATATTTCGGAATTGACCGAGCACTGCAAATTTTCCGACTGCGCCCATGAAACCGAGCCGGGATGCGCGGTCCAAGCGGCAGTTGCAGCCGGAACCGTTGATCAAGACCGCTACACCCGCTGGAAGAAACTGCTGGTCGAAGAAGCGCATAACACCACCAGTTTGGCCGAGGCGCGCAAGAAGGATCGAGAGCGTGAGAAGACCTATACCGCTGGCAAGGCACGCGCAAAGGCCAAGCGCGGGAGCTAAAGCCGTGCAGGGCAGAGGCAGAACTCAAACCGCCAACGAAGCCTTCTGCTAAACCGGCAAGCAACAAGATCGTAACGAGAGCAGCGAACATCGCTGTATTCCATCTTCAAGGTGGGCAACTACTTTCCAGTTACCCTCTAGATGTTCATCAGGTGGAACGTCGCACCAGCATTGCTGGACGCGGCGCAACCGCTCGCCTACCTTACAGACTGGATTCGGGGGCACGCATGAGCGAGACAGCATATCAGGTTCTGGCGCGGAAATACCGCCCCGCCACCTTCGCAGACCTGATCGGTCAGGACGCGATGGTGCGCACCCTGAAGAACGCCTTCGCCGCTGACCGTATTGCGCAGGCCTTCATGATGACGGGCATTCGCGGCACCGGCAAAACCACGACCGCGCGGATCATCGCCAAGGGGCTTAATTGCGTCGGCCCAGATGGTGAAGGCAGTCCAACAACAGAGCCTTGTGGCGTGTGCGAACCGTGTCGCGCGATTGCCGAAGGCCGCCATGTCGACGTGCTGGAAATGGACGCTGCGTCCAACACCGGTGTGGGTGACATGCGCGAAGTGATCAATTCGGTCAATTATCGCGCCGCCTCCGCCCGCTATAAGATCTATATCATCGACGAAGTTCACATGCTGTCGACGAGTGCGTTTAACGCGCTGCTAAAGACGCTGGAAGAACCGCCTGCGCATGTGAAATTCATCTTCGCGACAACTGAGATCCGCAAAGTTCCGGTCACCGTTCTGTCGCGCTGTCAACGCTTCGATCTACGGCGGATTGAGCCCGAAGTGATGATCACGCATCTGCAAAAGATCGCAGGGCTTGAGGGGGCTGCTGTTGCCGAAGACGCGCTCGCCCTGATCACGCGCGCCGCCGAAGGGTCTGTGCGCGACGCAATGAGTCTGCTGGATCAAGCCATTAGCCAAGGCCAAGGCGAAACAAGCGCAGACGAAGTGCGCACGATGCTGGGCCTCGCGGATCGCGGACGCGGGCTGGATCTGTTTGAGGCGATCTTGCGCGGCGATGCGGCGGGCGCGCTTGGTGAGTTGGCCGCGCAATATGCCGATGGTGCTGATCCCGTAGCGATCCTGCGCGATCTGGCCGAGCTAACCCACTGGATCAGCGTCGTGATTATCACACCCGATGCGGCCCAAGACCCAACCGTCAGCCCAGACGAGCGCACGCGCGGACAAGGCCTCGCCGAGCGCGTCCCGATGCGGGTGCTGACGCGAATGTGGCAGATGCTGCTAAAAGCGCTTGAGGAGGTGTCGGTTGCGCCAAACTCTGTGATGGCCGCTGAGATGGCCGTGATCCGTCTGACCCATGTGGCCGATCTGCCAACGCCCGGTGATCTGGCGCGGTTATTGCAAGACCGCCCACCAAGTGCTCCGTCGGCGCCTGCCCCGGCCCCACAAGGGGGCGGCGGTGGTGGCCCGCGCGCCTTGCTGACAGCAAGCTCCGGCGCGCAAGCGATGCCTGCTGCGGCACCTCACCAAGCCGATCCACTGGCGCGGTTTGCCAAGTTTGAGGATGTGGTTGAGCTGATAAGTCAGAAGCGCGACATGACGTTTCAGTTGGACGTTGAAAATTACCTCAAACTGGTGCGCTATTCGCCAGGACGGATTGCATTTGAACCTGCCGCGAATGCACCTACCGATCTGGCACAACGGCTCGCACAACGCTTGCAGGCCTGGACTGGCGCGCGCTGGGTTATCAGCGTCGAAAACGCAGGTGGTCGCAATTCTATTACCGAGCAACTTGGAGAAGATGCCGAGCAGCTCGACGAAATTCTAAAGGCCCATCCGCTTGTGGCTGCGACCCTTGCCGCGTTTCCAGATGCGACGATTACTGGCTTCCGCTCGCGCGAAGACCTCGATGCAGCCGCCGCAGCCGAGGCCCTGCCCGAGTTACCCGATGACCCCTCCGACGATCCCGAATGGGACCCGTTCGAGGATGGATAGAGACTTACTTACAGGAGAGATCAGATGCTTAAGGGATTAGGCGGGCTTGGCGATATGGCCAAGGTCATGAAGCAGGCCCAAGAAATGCAAGCCAAAATGGGCGAGATGCAGGACGCGCTGGAAGCAATGACCGTCGTTGGCGAGAGCGGTGCCGGCCTTGTGAAGGCGACCGCGACTGCGAAGGGCGAACTGACAGCACTCGACATCGATCCGTCGATCTTCAACCCCGACGAAAAAGAGGTCGTCGAGGACCTGATCTTGGCCGCGATCAAAGATGCCCAAGCGCGGGCGGCTGCGAAATCGGCGGAAGAAATGGGCAAACTGACCGAAGGGTTGGGCCTGCCACCGGGCATGGCCTCGCCGTTCTGAGGCCGCTCGATTGGCTGACAGCAACCGCGAACTTGATGCGCTGATTGATCTGATGGCGCGGCTGCCGGGGCTGGGTCCTCGGTCGGCGCGGCGAGCTGTGCTGCATCTGCTGAAGAAACGCGGTCAGGTGATGACGCCGTTGGCCGAGGCCCTGACGCGGGTTGCTGCCACCGCGCGCGATTGCTTGATCTGTGGCAATATCGGCACCTCGGACACCTGCTCGATTTGCGACAGCGAGAAGCGCCGCAACGGACAGATTTGCGTGGTCGAGGACGTCGCCGATCTGTGGGCGATGGAGCGCGGCGGTGCGTTTCGCGGGCGCTATCACGTGCTTGGCGGGACGCTGTCGGCGCTCGATGCGGTGGGGCCGGACGAACTGCGCATTCCAAGGCTGCTGTTGCGGCTGGAGGAGGAGGAGATCACCGAGGTCATCCTTGCCCTGAACGCCACCGTCGATGGCCAGACGACCGCGCATTACATCGCCGACGAGATTGACGGGAGCGGGATTGCTGTGACCTCGCTGGCGCAAGGCGTGCCGATTGGTGGCGAGCTGGACTACCTAGATGATGGCACAATCAGCGCCGCACTCAAGGCGCGCAAGTCGGTTTAGCCCGCCAGAGAACGGCAGGTTTCTGGCCCGAACTGCACATCCGTCCAACCAATCGCGGCGTCTTGCTCGCCCCTGCTGACAGTTATGAAATTCCAGTCGCCCACGGCCCAATGCGACAGCAAGACCACATCGCCTTGCATCAACGTACCGACGACAGACGCACCACCACTATGACCGCTGCGCAGCGCCGTGCGCGGCCCGGTCCAGCCCATACAGCCGCTTTCAAACTCGTCGCGGCGCGGCAGGTCTTGCAGCTTGAGCCAACTGCTCAGCAATGGCAGATCAATCGAGGTGCGCGCCGTGTTGATTTTGCAGTCAAAGATGGCCTCTATCTCGCGGGTATAGGCCACGAAATCACGCTCGGCGGCAGAGAGGTTAACATCCGTCCCGGTGCAGCCTGCGTTATTGAACACCGACTGGCCGAGATTTGAGCCAAAGCAATACCCCGCCCGGTCAAACACCAAGTTCCGTGTCACCCACATCGACGCGCAATCTGCGACCGCCGTGCCTGCGCTGAGCATCACAATCGCCGCTGCCAATACCGTCCGCATGGTCGCCTCCGTTTTCATGGTTCCGCAAGTATCCTCGCCGAAGACCTCTGCCCTGTCTACCTTTTGCGGTTGGCCCAAAGAAAAACCCCGGCACCTGAATGGCCCGGGGTTTTCAAATCTCATCTCAAACGGGGGCTGCGATCAATTCTGATCTTCGTCCTCATCGTCATCTTTGGCTTCGGGCAAGTTAAACAGGTTTTTGGCGTTAAGACCCCTGCCAAGCTTCGCCAAATCATCCTCATCGGTAGGACTGCTGAGGGTGAACCCTTCAAGACCCGCAATCGCCGTTGGGATTTTTGGATCGGTATCCATCGTCAGGCTCTGCTCGGTCGAGACCAGCTTGCGACGCTCGTCATCGGTCATCGCGCCGCCTTCAGCGACCTTCTTGGCAGCAGCTTTCTGAACGGCTGTATCAAGCTCGATCTGCTTGCACAGACCCAAGGCCACCGGATCGATGGGCTGGATGTTCTGGATGTTCCAGTGCGTACGCTCGCGGATGGCTTGAATGGTTGGCTTGGTGGTGCCGACCAGCTTGCCGATCTGGCCATCTGTCAACTCAGGGTGGAACTTGACCAACCACAGGATCGACGCGGGGCGATCTTGGCGCTTGGACCGCGGCGTATAACGCGGACCACGGCGCTTTTCCTCGCCGGCGGCTGCTGCATAGACCTTCAGCTTTAGGGGCCGGGTCGGGTCTTTTTGGGACCGCTCAATCTCGGACGGCTCAAGCTGGTTGTTGGCAATCGGATCAAAGCCCTTCACGCCTGTGGCCACATCGCCATCGGCAATGCCTTGCACTTCAAGCTCGTGATACCCGCAGAAATCCGCGACTTGTTTGAAAGTCAGGGTGGTGTTGTCCACCAACCAGACAGCGGTGGCTTTCGCCATCAGCGGTGTTGCCATTGTCTTTCTCCTTACGCGTCAAACACAGAAATCTTGTCACCAGCCTTTTGGGCCGATGGCAACCGGGTTGCGGTTGCAGGTTCACAATGTCAGGGAACTTGAGGCCGATATAGGCGAGAGCGTCCAAAAGGGGAAGAGGCAATGCGTGCGTTGGTATTTTGGATGTTAAGCGCTGTTGCGGCATTTGCAGATGGCGAACGCGCGGGCGAGTTTGACTACTATGTCATGGCGCTCAGCTGGACCCCCTCGTTTTGCGCGACTGAGGGCGATGCGCGCGGGTCCGAGCAATGCGATGCGGGCACCGGCTTTGGTTGGACCCTGCACGGGCTGTGGCCACAATACGAGGATGGTTGGCCGAGTTATTGCAACACAAATGCGCGCAATCCGGCGCGCGCCGATACCGCAGAGCAATCTTCGCTTTTCGGTACAAGCGGGCTGGCGTGGCACCAATGGAACAAGCACGGGCGTTGCACCGGGCTGTCTGCGGATGATTATTATGACCTGTCGCGGCTGGCCTATGACCGCGTGACCCGTCCTGAGATTTTCCGAAAACTGGACAGAACTTACCGCTTTCCGGCGTCTGTGGTTGAGGAGGCATTCTTGGAGGCCAACCCATCGCTAGAGGCGGATGGCGTGACGGTAACCTGCCGTGACGGGTTTGTGCGCGAGGTGCGGATTTGCCTGACGCGCGGACTAGAGCCGAGGGAATGCGGGCGCGATGTGCAGCGCGATTGTTCGCTGGACAATGCGAGAATGGACCCGCTGCGCTAGGGATATTTTAGGAACAATGAAGTTTAGGCAGGGCTAGACCTTCAACACAATCTTGCCGATGTGATCCCCGCCTTCCATCCGAGCGTGGGCCTTTGCGGCGTCACCTAGAGCGAACGTGCTGTCCATCACGGGGCCGATCCGGCCTGCATCAAGCCATGGCCAGACGTTTGCGGCCAGTTGCTGCGCAATCTCGGCCTTGGCCAGATCGCTTTGGGGCCGCAGAGTGGAGCCGGTGATCGTCAGGCGGCGCATCATGAACTGGGCGAAGTTGAGCGCGACCTTTGGACCCTCAAGAAACGCGATTTGCACGAGCCGGCCTTCCATTGCGAGGGCCTTGACGTTGCGCGGCAGATAGCTGCCGCCGACCATGTCGAGGATCAGGTTTGCCCCGCCCTCGGCCTTTAGGATCTCGACGAAATCATCCTCGCGGTAGTTGATCGCTTGCGCGCCCAGCGCGGTGCAGGCCTCGCATTTGGCCGCATTGCCAGCAGTGGCCCACACGCGCGCGCCGAGTATTTTGGCGATCTGGATTGCGGTCGTGCCGATCCCGGATGAGCCGCCATGGACGAGGAACCGTTCGCCTGCCTTCAGGCGCCCGCACATCACGATATTGGACCAAACGGTAAAGTAGGTCTCAGGCAAGGCAGCGGCTTGGTCGAGCGTCATTCCCTGCGGCACGCGAAGGCAGTGATCTGCTGCACACACCACGTACTCGGCGTAACCCCCGCCAGGCGTCAGCGCGCAAACGGTGCGGCCCAGATGCACCTCGGCCCCCGGCCCAGCTGCTATGATCTCGCCCGACACTTCCAGCCCCGGCAGATCGCTGGCGGTGGGAGGCGGCGCATAAAGGCCTGCGCGTTGCAGCACATCAGGGCGGTTTACCCCGGCAAAAGCGACCTTGATCAGCACCTGCCCGGGGCCGGGCTTTGGAACCGGGCGAGAGACCTCGACCAGCACCTCGGGGCCACCGGGTTTGGTGATTTCAATGGCGCGCATCGTCGTTGGCAGAGACATGGGGATGGGCATAGGGACTGTGTCTTTCGTCGGGATCTAGGAGGCAGGCGGTTCGGACCAGTGACCGGGAAAATCGCTTCGGTTCATCTTGGCCGGGGCCTTTATCTTGCCCAGCAGCCAGTTCGGTCCGGTCATCAGTTTGCTCAGCGCCGGGCTTTCATTAACCTGCTTTTTGACCTTCTCGATCTGCATCACGTCATCAACGCGCCGATCGAGGAAGGCCCATGTTGCGGCGTGATCTTCGCTGTCATCACCCAGCCAGAACAGCACAGTCGATCCGTAGACCCCAGACAGTGTCGCGCGCTTAGAATACCAATTGAAATCCTCGGATGCGTCGCCGAGCGCCGTCCAGATCGCATCCGCAGTCCCCCAGATCGCTTTTGCGCCGTCACCTGCCAGATGGGGTAGCGCGAACAGCGAGGTGCCGCGCCGGACGGCTTCTTTATCCGCCTCGACCGCTTCGAGCCGAAAACGCACTCCGGCGGCAATGCGGTCGCGAAACCGCAAAGCCCCAAGATCTTCTGCATGCAGGCGCGCGATCATGGCTGCATCGCCACGCTTGTGGAACGCGAGCGCGAGGTCCGTGGCACCGCGCGGGCAGATCGCATTGGCCAGCGCCATCTCGACGCCGGCCTCAGAAACGGCGGCCTGATACGCGCTTTGCGACCAGCCATCAAACGCCACATGGGGGACGATGGCGTTGAGCAGGGAAGCCTTGATTTGATGGGTGCTTTGGGTCTCGGTCATGGCAGCTCTCCGGGTCTAAATCAGGGTAGTGGACAACATAAGGCACGGTTGCTATAGCGCCACCTCCTGCAAATTCATGCAAACTCTAACTTAGGAAGGTGGTGACAACCACATGCAGGTAAGTGTTCGTGAAAACAACGTCGATCAAGCGCTACGCGCTCTGAAGAAGAAACTTCAGCGCGAGGGTGTGTTTCGTGAAATGAGACTCAAGCAACATTTCGAGAAACCGTCTGAGAAAAAAGCGCGCCAAGGCGCTGAAGCGATCCGCAGAGCCCGGAAACTGCCACGAAAACAACCAGAACGCGACGGTATGATCTAGATCATCAGCGCTATGCGACCCGAGATTATTGAACCCCCGTAGTGACGCTGCGGGGGTTTGTTTTTGTGCAGTGGTCTGACAGGGTATTTCTCAAACATCCAACCTGCGAGCCCCCTATGCTAACCCAAACCCAGATTGACGATCTTGCCCGTGACGGCGCTGTGATGATCCCCGGCCTGTTTGCCGATTGGGTGGACGACATCCGCGCGGGTATTGATCGCAACATGGCCGAGCCGGGGCCTTATGCAGCTGAGAACCTGCTCGATGGTGAGGCGGGGCGATTCTTTGATGACTATTGCAATTGGCAACGCATTCCCGAGTTTGAGCGGGTGATCCGTGAAAGTGATGCCGTCGATGCTGCGCGCGACCTGATGGGGTCAGATACCGTGCAGATGTTCCACGATCATGTGCTGGTCAAAGAACCCGGCACCGCAAAGTCGCCCCCTTGGCATCAGGACGCGCCCTACTACTTCGTTGAGGGCGCCCAGATGGTCAGTTTCTGGGTGCCCGTCGATCCGGTGGAGGAGGCTTCTTTGCGTCTCGTCGCAGGATCGCACCTGTGGGAAAAGCCCGTTCTGCCGACCAAATGGCTGCATGACGATAATTTCTTTCCAGACGATGGCACTTACCGCCCGGTGCCTGACCCCGACGCAGACCCGCTCGAGTTCAAGGTGCTGGAATGGGCGATGCAACCCGGCGATGCGGTGGCGTTTCACTATAAGACATTGCACGGCGCGCGCGGGAATTTGGCGGGCAAGCGCAGGCGGGCATTCTCGCTGCGGCTGCTCGGTGACGATGCGCGATATGTCGAGCGGCCCGGCAAAACCTCGCCGCCGTTCCCCGGCCACGCGATGGTCACTGGGCAGCGGTTGCGCGAAGATTGGTTTCCAGTGCTGTCAAGAACTGAGTAACTCGATAAGTTCTTGACCCTCCGGTTGCTGGAGCCCGCATTATTTCACCTACGGCGATCGTATAAATGGGTTGCGACCCTTGGAGAATGCACCATGAAACTAATCAAGATGACATTGGGCGTCTCTCTTGCGCTTGGCGGGGCGGCTTGGGCGCATCAAGGGGTGCAAAATGCAGCTGTGATGGCGCGTATGAACAGCATGTCAGCCATTGCCGACAGCGTTAAGGTTATTGGCACCATGGCGCGCGGTACTCTTGAATTTGACGCGACTGCGGCACGTCTGGCGGCCACCGAGATCGCAGCACAGGCGGCGCGAACACCTGCGCTTTTCCGGGCCCCTGAGGATGATCCCAAATCGGAAGCTCGGGCCGCGATATGGACAGATTTCGAGGACTTCGTGGAGAAATCTAATACGCTCGAAGCCCTCGCCCTTGATCTTTCCCAGACGATTTCTGCGTCTTCCGATCTTGCCCCGGCGCTGACCAGATTGGCAGACAGCTGTAAGGCCTGCCACGGGGACTATCGCGACTAGATGGCAAGGCTGTTTTGCGGCCGGGGGCGCGGCGCGCAAGCTTTTGCCGATAAATTGATGTTTTTCGCGATTTTCTTCTAAACTTTCCTGCATGACTGCACAAAATAGGCAACACATCGCAGCGCCCCCCCTTTACCCCAGCACCACGGGCAAGAGGAGGCCCCTATTTATGAAAATCGGTTGCCCAACAGAGATCAAGCCCCAAGAATTTCGCGTCGGTATGACGCCCAATGCTGCGCGCGAAGCGACGGCGCACGGCCATGTGGTGCTGATCCAGCGCGACGCAGGCACCGGCGCTGGGTTCGAGAACACGGATTATGAGGCCGCTGGTGCCCAAATCATCGACACCGCCGCTGAGATTTTCGCCAATGCCGATATGATCGTGAAGGTCAAAGAGCCTCAGGCGGGCGAGCGGAAGATGCTGCGTGAAGGCCAAGTGCTGTTCACCTACCTGCACCTCGCACCCGACCCTGAGCAGACCCACGATCTTCTGGCCTCAGGCTGCACCGCGATTGCCTATGAGACGGTTACGGATGCCAGTGGCGGTCTGCCTCTGCTGGCCCCGATGTCTGAGGTCGCCGGACGGCTTGCCCCGCAAGTTGGTGCCTGGACGCTTCAGAAAGCCAATGGCGGACGCGGTGTCTTGATGGGCGGCGTACCCGGCGTTGGTCCTGCGCGGGTTGTCGTCATCGGCGGCGGCGTTGTGGGCACGAATGCAGCTAAGGTTGCTGCGGGCATGGGCGCGGATGTGACGGTTCTGGATCGGTCGCTGACGCGTATGCGCTATCTCGACGATGTATTCGGCGGTCAGTTCAAGACCAGCTATGCAAGCGCTGGCAACACGATGGAGTTGGCCAGATCCGCCGACATGATCATCGGTGCGGTCCTGATCCCCGGTGCTGCGGCCCCGAAACTGATCAGCCGCGCGCAACTGGCCGAATTGAAGCCGGGTGCAGCACTTGTGGATGTGGCAATTGACCAAGGCGGTTGCTTTGAGACCTCGCGCGCCACTACGCACCATGACCCGGTCTATGACGTAGACGGGATCATGCACTACTGCGTTGCCAACATGCCGGGCGCCGTTGCACGCACCGCCACCATCGCGCTTGGCAATGCGACGATGCCGTTCATGCTGGCGCTTGCGAACAAGGGCTGGCGGCAGGCTTGCACAGACGATCCGCATTTGTTGGCGGGGCTTAACGTTCATGCGGGACAGTTGACCTATTATGCGGTCGGCAAAGCGCTTGGGATTGATGTGGTCGCACCGACGCTGGTGCTGCGCGGCTAATTGGGCGAGATCAGGCGGGGGAGGTTGCGAAAGCCATCTGCCCCGCTGAGTTTTCGCGAGCGACTAGACCACACCTCGGTCCTGATCGGATGGCGCGCACTGGCCCCTCCAAGCTGGATCGGCGCAATCGCGATCCTGATCCTAGCGTTTCAGCTCAGCTAGACCGGAAGCGCTGTCGTACTGACGACGGTTTTGAGCGAAAAGCTTGATTGCAGCTTGGCGATCCCCGGCAACCCGGCGAGATGCTTGCGGTGCAGACGCGCGAAGTCTTCGGCGTCATCGGCCACGACTTTAAGCAAGTAATCCGCACTGCCTGCCATCAGATGACATTCGAGCACTTCTGGCACGCGAGCTACGGCCAGCTCAAACGCGGTTAACACCTCGTCGGCTTGGCCGTTCAGCGTAATCTCGACAAACACAGTCGTCTTGCGGCCCATCTTGCGCGCATCCAGCAGCGCCACATAGCCCGAGATGATGCCTGATGCCTCAAGGCGCGCGACACGACGATGGCATGCAGATTGGGATAAGTTCACCGCGTCGGCAAGCTCGGCATTGGTAAGACGGCCCTGACGTTGCAGACGTGTCAGGATTGCGCGGTCCGTTTGGTCTATATCTAACTGAGACATAATCTTTCCTATCAACATGAGAACCTCGCGCGGTCCGGGACCTTGGTCAGCGCGAGGTCTAGGAAGCAATTAGCGCTGTGCGAGCGCATTGCGAATATCGATCAGGATGTCCTTCTCGGACGGACCGGGATCGACGACGGGCGCTGGGGCTTCCTCTTTGGCCATCGACACTTTGATGCGGTTCACGTTCTTGACCATCAAGAAGACAACAAAGGCGATAATAAGGAAGTTGATAACGGCTGTCAGGAACGCGCCATAGGCAAACGCAGCCGCTCCGGCTTCGCGCGCAGCTTCAAGCGACGCATACTCGCCCTCGCCGAGTACGATGAAATAGTTGGCGAAGTCTGCTCCGCCGAAAATGGCCCCGATAATTGGGTTTAGAAGGTCATCGACCATGGATTTGACGATTGCAGTAAAGGCCGCACCGATGATGATACCGACGGCCATGTCCATTACATTGCCTTTGGCGATGAATGTCTGAAATTCTTTGAGCATGAAATTCTCCCCTTTTGTCACTCTGCCGCATATTTCTCTGCATCGGCGCACACTCGCTAACAGATTTCAGCACTTAGGCACGGGTTATTTCCGACCCAGTTCCCCCTAAGTAGGACGCAGGTTCGTAAAGGAGAAACACATGAGCACCCTCGACCACTTCCCGATCACCGCCAAATGGCCTGCCACAAACCCCGATGTGATCCAGCTGTATTCCTTCCCAACGCCAAACGGCATCAAAGCGTCGCTGGCGCTGGAGGAGATGGGTCTTGCTTACACCGCCCACCGCGTGACCTTGTCGGACGCTGATGTGAAAAGCCCTGAATTTCTGTCGCTGAACCCCAATAACAAGATCCCTGCGATCATTGATCCGAATGGCCCCGACGGCACCCCTGTCACGCTGTTCGAGTCCGGCGCGATACTGATTTATCTAGCCGAGAAGACGGGTAAGTTTATTGGAACGAATGCCACCGAGAAGGCCCATATCATCCAGTGGTTGATGTGGCAGATGGGTGGGCTTGGTCCGATGTTCGGCCAGCTTGGGTTTTTCTCGAAATTCGCGGGCAGCCAGTGGGACGATAAGCGCCCCCAGCAACGCTATATCGACGAGAGCAAGCGCTTGCTTGGCGTTTTGAATACAGCACTTGAGGGCAAAGACTGGATCGTGGGCGACTATTCGATTGCCGATATGGCGATTGGGCCGTGGCTTGGCGCGCTGGACTTCTACGGCACCAAGGACCTGCTGGGTTGGGAAGATTTCCCCTACGTCGTGGCCTATGATGCCCGCTTTATGGCCCGCCCCGCCGTGCAAGCCGCGCGCAACATTCCGCCGCGCGAGGGTTGATTTAGGGACCGCCTGCCTTGTGAGGGGTGGGCGGTCTCTTCGCCTAGCTCGGCAATGCGCTGGTCAGAACGTAGCGCAGGATGTCGGCAACCTTGGCCGGGTCTTCGGTCACGGCGAGGGCTGCCGCATCCACTTCTTTTAAGGCATGTTGATGCTCGGGCATCTGCACCACGATCAGGCTTTTGCCCAAGGCGGCAGCAAACCCAGCATCGAACGCCGCATTCCACTGGCGGTATTTCTCGCCAAACCGCACCACCACAACATCTGCATCCTGAATGCCCTTGCGGGTGCGGATCGCATTGACCATCGCGCCTTTGTGGTCGTGCCAGTACTTGTTGTCCTCGGACCCAAGGATCGCCACACCGCAATCATCGGAGTTCTCGTGGATCACGACAGGGCTAGAGAATTCCACATCGAGGCCCTTGCAGCCGTCGATGATCTGCTCGCGCCAATCGGTATGGATCTCGCCGGATAGATAGACTTTTAGCGTCATATTATATCTCCCATTCAAATGGTCGGCGGGCTGGTTTGAATTTGTGTGTTAGCCGCGCAGAATGCCGCCTGTGGCCTTGCTAACCTTCTCGATGATCTTGGCACCCACGGCTTCAATCTCGGCCTCGGTCAGGGTCTTGTCGGCGGGCTGCATCCGCACAGTGATCGCGAGGCTTTTCTTGCCCTCACCCAAGCTGTCGCCAACAAATTCATCAAACACGCGGACCTCTTCGATCAGCGCTTTGTCGGCCCCGGCGGCGGCGTTCACCAGTGTCAGGGCTTCGACTTGTGCATCCACGACAAAGGCAAAGTCACGCTCGACCGCTTGCAGATCGCGCAAGATCAGGGCAGCGCGGGTGGAGGAGGTTGATTTCGGAAACGGAATTTCTGCGGGCCAAAGCGTGAAGCCCACTGCCGGACCTTTGACGTCCATCGCAGCCAGCACTTTGGGGTGAATTTCGCCAAATACGCCGAGGACTTTCTTCGGCCCGAGACAGATTTTGCCGGACCGCCCCGGATGCCACCAATTGGGCACACCGCGCAGAATTTGCACCTTCGCAGGCGCGCCCATTGCCGCCAGCACGGCTTCGGCGTCGGCTTTGGCGTCATAGACATCGACGCCACGAGACTCACCATGCACGTCCTTAGACAAGGTTTTGCCGACAAGAATGCCGCTGGCTAGAACATGCTGTTCGCCCGGCTCGCCGCCCGTGAAGGCCGCGCCGAGCTCGAACAGCGCCAAATCCATGAACCCGCGTGCCTGATTGCGCGCGGCCGCTTGCAGCAGACCGGGCAGCAGCGCCGGGCGCATATGCGACAGGTCCGCCGAGATCGGGTTTTCAAGTGCTGTGGCCTCGGTCCCACCATCAAACAGGCTGGCGGCTTTTTGATCAATGAAGCTGTAGGTAACGCATTCGTTGTAACCGAGTGCGGCCATGGTGCGACGCCCAGCAATCTCGCGCTTCTGCATCGGGGTCAGCACGGGCTTTGGCACGCCCGCAAGGCGCTTCATTGGCACGCCTTTGAGCTTGGTTAGCGAGGCAATGCGCGCGACTTCCTCGACCAGATCAGCCTCGCCCAGCACGTCAGGACGCCAGCTAGGGACGCTCGCCATATCGCCGTTCAGCGTGAACCCGAGCGCTTCCAAAGACCCGCGCTGGGTTGCAGCAGGGATATCCATACCGACGAGGGACACGACGCGGTCGGTTTCCAGCTTATAGGCGCGGCTGGTGTCTGGAATCGCCCCTGCAACAACAACCTCGGACGCTTCGCCCCCGGCAATATCGAGGATCATGCGCGTGGCGTGCTCTAGCCCAGTCGGGGTCCAAGCAGGGTCGATGCCGCGCTCAAACCGGTAGCGCGCATCGGAATTGATCTTGAGCGCGCGACCCGTATAGGCGGTGCGAATGCGGTCGAAATAGGCGGCCTCGACAAACACGTTTGTGGTGTCTTCGGTGCAGCCCGTGCCCAACCCGCCCATAACGCCACCGATGGATTCAGGGCCGTTCGCGTCTGAGATGACCGTTTGATCCGCCTGGAACGTGTATTCTTTGTCGTCCAGCCCCATGATCGTCTCGCCGCCCTTCGCACGGTGGATGCGCAAAGCCCCTCCGGCGACTTTATCGGCGTCGAACACGTGCAGCGGGCGGTTGCGATCGTAGGTGAAGAAGTTGGTTACATCGACCAGAAAGCTGATCGGGCGCAGTCCAATGGCGCGCAACGCATCTTGCAGCCATGCAGGCGAGGGCCCGTTTTTGACGCCCTTGATGACGCGGCCATAGAAGACCGGGCAGGCATGAAGCGTGTCTTCGTCAATCGAGACTGTGATCGGGCAAGCAAATGTGCCGGGCACCGGATCGATATCGCGCACCTTAAGCGTGCCAAGACCGCGCGCGGCCAGATCACGAGCGACACCGCGCACACCAAGTGCGTCCGGACGGTTCGGAGTGATCGCGATCTCGATCACCGGATCGACCTTGGCGGGATCGTTAGCGGCAAGCCAATCGACGAAGCTGTCGCCAACCTCGCCAGAACTCAGCTCGATAATGCCGTCATGTTCTTCGGACAGCTCCATCTCGCGCTCGGACGCCATCATGCCGAAGCTCTCGATCCCGCGAATTTTGCCGACGCCAATAGTGGTATCGATACCGGGCACATAGACACCGGGCTTGGCGACCACGACTGTGATGCCCTCGCGTGCATTCGGCGCACCGCAGATGATCTGCTTGAGACCCTCGTCGGTTTCGACCTGACAGACGCGCAGACGGTCGGCGTCTGGGTGCTGCTCGGCCTTGACGACCTTGCCGATGGTGAAGTCGCGCAGCTTGGCACCGCGATCCTCGATGCCCTCGACCTCAAGCCCGAGGTCGGTCAGGGCATAGACGATCTCGTCTAAGGTGGCCGTCGTCTCAAGGTGATCTTTGAGCCATGAGAAGGTGAATTTCATCGATTTTATCCCGCATACGCTTTGCGCGCAGCGTTACCGCACCGGGGCCGGGAAGAAAAGCGTGCAGGGCGTTCTCTAGCGCGTGACGGCCTTAGCGCCCATCGATTCGCGCGGGTCCTCAAAGCACCACCCCAGTTGGAGGGTAAACGACGTGGGGAATGCGGGGCTATCGAAGCTGACAATCGCGCGCCCCCAATTGGTGGTCGCGGTCTGCTCGTCACCCGGAAGCGCCAGAAAGGCCGGACAATCGCCCGAGCCGGAGCCGAGCCAATACGCGTCATGCACACCGCGATTTTCGAGATTGCCCGCGAGGCCGGGGATCACCAGAAGCGCGCCGTACGCGTCGAGGTTGGTGAACGAGAACACGGCGGTGTTGTTTTGGTCGAACTCATAAATGATATCGCCCATTTCGCTGGACCAGACCTCATCCGCGGCGGCAGGGGCGGCAAGCATGAGAGCAGCGAGTGTAAGGCGGAGCATGGCGGGGTTTCCTTGAGGCATGACGGGTGTGGGCGCATCATGGGGGCAAGGCGTGTAAGTGTGCAAGTGAGTTTGGGGAGGGGTGGTGTGGATGGCATTTTGAGTTCAGACAAATATTGAAAGAACGAGGTTCAGCTAGACCGCCATTGTCGGTCCAAACAGTTGAACGATCCAAGCCACTAGCAAAGCTGTAACTACACTTACGGCAATCGTCAGAACATTGTCACCAATTGCCCTAAGCTGCCGTGGCCACCACTTATTTTCGGCTAGAAATGCGAGACCAGCGTCAGTCACAGTGAACCTGAAATAGAAATCCCTCCAATCATGTGGCGAAAGAATAAAGCCGTTTGTCTGGAGTTCTTCGAAGTAGTGACGCCTAAGCGGTGCTGTAAAGGGTAGCTTCTCAGTGGGCACCCGGCGCTTCTGGCCCACCTCCTCGCCAAGCATGAATCCTTCTTCGTCTAGAAAGATTTGGTTATGGAGATCTGTGTGCTTCAAGCAGAATTCCAAGAGCTTCTGCATTTGTTTCTCACTCAAAGTAGCTTCACCCCTCACAAACCCCCATGCAAGTTCGGCTGCTGCAACGCCGAGAACCCGTAGTGGCGCAACCAGCGTAGGTCGCTATCAAAGAACGCCCGCAGATCGGGGATCCCGTATTTCAGCATGGCGATGCG
This sequence comes from Dinoroseobacter sp., assembly GCA_034111085.1. Lineage (GTDB taxonomy): Bacteria > Pseudomonadota > Alphaproteobacteria > Rhodobacterales > Rhodobacteraceae > Dinoroseobacter. The sequence goes on along the minus strand of JAWUXZ010000034.1, from coordinate 162,415 downwards.
GTCGATCCCCATCCCAAACGCAAACCCTTGGTAGATGCTCGGATCGATCCCGCCGGCCTGTAGTACTTTTGGATGGACCATGCCAGAGCCGAGAATTTCGAGCCAGTCGTCGCCCTCCCCCACTTTCAGAACGCCGCCCGCCCATGAGCAGCGGATATCGACCTCTGCACTCGGCTCGGTGAACGGGAAGTGGGACGCGCGGAAGCGCAGCTCGACATCGTCAACACCGAAGAAGGCTTTCACGAACTCTTCCAGCACCCATTTCAGGTTGGCCATGGAGATGTCGGTATCAATCGCCAGACCCTCAACCTGGTGGAACATCGGCGTGTGGGTCTGGTCATAATCGGCGCGGTAAACGCGGCCCGGACAGATAATGCGAATCGGCGCGCCCTGCTTTTCCATCGACCGGATTTGCACAGGCGAGGTGTGGGTACGCAGCACATGCGGGGGCCGCTCGTCACCCATCGCTCGGGCCATATAGAACGTGTCCATCTCGGCGCGCGCAGGGTGGTGGCCGGGGATGTTAAGCGCGTCGAAATTGTACCAATCGGTTTCCACCTGCGGACCTTCGGCGACGGCAAAGCCCAAATCGGCGAAGATGGCGGTGACTTCCTCGGTCACTTGGCTGATTGGATGGATGGTGCCGGACGGGCGACCGCGACCGGGCAACGTAACGTCAAGCCATTCGCCGCGCAAACGCTCGTCGAGCGCGGCATCCGACAGCGCGGATTTCTTGGCGATGAGGGCGCTGTTAATCTCGTCCTTGAGCGCATTCAGCTTCGGGCCCATTTCCAAACGCTGCTCGGGCGTCATCTTGCCAAGCTCGCGCATTTGCAACGCGACCTCGCCTTTCTTGCCCACCGCTTGCACGCGCAAGGTCTCCAGCGTGGTCTCGTCTCCTGCACCGGCAATAGCGGTCAGGTATTTTTCGCGCAGATCGTGCATCTCGGCCTCGTCAGATTGGTCGATTTGGGAGGTATCATGTGGGGGCGAAAGTGCAAGTCAGGGGCGCACGCGCGCTGCCTCGTGACGCTTGAGGGCCACGCGGACGGCAGAGCCGTAGCCGTGGGTGACAAACAGCAGGTGATGATAGGCGACGCGCCCACCTTCCCTGCGGCGCATTCTGATATCATCGACGAGGTGCAGTGCGGCGTGGCGGCTTGCAGCATCAGCGTGCCCGGCGCGGAGTGGTGGCTGTGGTTGGGTTAGAAGGACAGTGGACGCTTCAGGCACTCGCTCTGAAAAACAAAAAAGCCGCCCCAACCCGGAGCGGCTTTTTTAATCTGTCGTAGCGCTTGGCTTACGCGGCTTTGGCAACCGCGTCTTGGGCCAGCGCATCTTGGGCTTGAGCAACGATTGCGCTAAACGCCTCGGGCTCGCGCACGGCGAGATCTGCAAGAACCTTACGGTCAACCTCGATACCGGCCAAGGCCATACCGTTGATGAAGCGCGAGTAGGTCAGTGCTGCATCGTGGCTGCGCACGGCTGCGTTGATACGCTGGATCCACAAACCGCGGAACTGGCGCTTGCGATTCTTGCGGTCACGCGTTGCATATTGATTGGCTTTGTCCACCGCCTGCTTAGCGACCTTAAAGGTGCTCTTGCGACGTCCATAATAGCCTTTAGCGGCTTTAATGACTTTACGGTGACGGGCGTGGGTAACGGTTCCACCTTTGGTACGGCTCATATCCGGCGCTCCTTAGCGGTCATAGGGCATATAGCCCTTGACGATTTTAGTGTCGGGGGCGCTGAGCTCAGTGGTGCCGCGCGCATTGCGCAGGAACTTGTTCGAGCGCTTGATCATGCCGTGGCGCTTGCCAGCTTGGCCTGCCATGACTTTTCCGGTCGCCGTGACCTTGAAGCGCTTTTTAGCGCTCGATTTCGTCTTCATTTTGGGCATTTGCGTCTCCTATTCGTGTCGTGCGTTTAGAACGCTTGACCCGTCCCGCGGCATGCCACTTTAGCCGGGGTCGGGCGATCCTATAGATGGATCAAGACGCGCGAGTAGCAGGGGTGTTCGGCGATGGCAAGGGTGGTTGCGCTCGGCCCGGCTAGCTTACCGCCTGAAGCGCCAAATTTATCAGGCGCATGAACGCAATTGGCACATCATCAAACACCAAGACCCGCCCGCGCGATTCCCATGTCTCCCACCCCAGAACACCTGCAAGGATCAAGAATGCCAGTCCGCGTATCGGGAAGTGATCATCGACCCAGGCAGTGATCAGCCCGGTCACGCCGATCGCGGCTGTAATCAGGGCCCCTACAAGCGTCAGATCCTGGACCAGCATCGGCAATTACCCCGGTTCGGTTGCGAAAATCTGGCTCTCCTCGCAAGGGGCCACACGTAGAATATTCGTAGAGCCCTTCACATTAAAGGGCACACCCGCAATTACGAGAATTTTGTCAGCCTCTGTGGCAAAACCTTCTGTACGCGCCGCACGCGCGGCAGCAACCACGGCCATCTTGAAGCGGGTCACTTCGCTGGTCATCACGCAATGCGCGCCCCATGTCAGGCTGAGCCTGCGTGCGGTTCCCAGAAGCGAGGTCAGCGCAATGATCGGCACGCGGGGCTTTTCGCGGCTTACTTTCAACACGGTCGAGCCGGACTGAGAGAAGCAACAGATCGCCTTGATGTCAGTCGTCTCGGCAATCTCGCGCGCGGCGGCAACGATGCCATCGGGCACCGAGTTGCGCACGCGTGGGCGAGACGCCTCGATCACTTGGCGGTAGGTCGGATCGCTTTCGACCTCGATGGCGACATTGTTCATAGTGGTCACCGCCTCGATCGGGAAGTCACCAGCCGCAGATTCAGCACTGAGCATTATCGCATCGGCACCCTCGTAGATGGCGGTGGCCACGTCCGAGACCTCGGCCCGGGTGGGCATAGGGCTGCTGATCATCGATTCGAGCATTTGTGTCGCCACGATCACGGGCTTTGCCGCATTACGCGCCCCACGCACCAATTGCTTCTGGATCGGGGGGACTTTCCAAACGGGAAGCTCCACGCCCAGATCTCCGCGCGCAACCATGATGCCGTCTGACACTTCGAGGATTGCGTCATATGCGGCCACAGCGGCGGGCTTTTCGATTTTGGATAGGATTGCAGCGCGACCCCCGGCCAATGCGCGAGCCTCATGCACGTCCTCAGGGCGTTGCACGAACGACAAAGCCAACCAATCCACACCGAGTGTGCAGACAAATTCGAGGTCCTTGCGATCTTTGTCGGACAAAGCCGCCAGCGGCAGCACCACATCGGGCACGTTCACGCCCTTGCGGTTGGAAATCTCGCCGCCGACGGTGACGGTGCAATTGGCGTAGTCCTTGCCGAAATGATCCACGATCACGGCGATCTTGCCATCGTTGATCAGCAGGCGCGCGCCCTCTTCAAGGGCTGCGAAAATCTCAGGATGAGGCAGGCAAACCCGGTGCTGGTCGCCTTTGGTCTTGTCCAGATCGAAGCGGAACTTCTGGCCGACCTCAAGTTCGTAAGGGCCATCGTCAAACTCGCCGCAGCGTAGTTTGGGGCCTTGAAGGTCTGCGAGGATCGCGATGGGGCGACCGGTTTCACGCTCTATCTGGCGGATGATCTCGTGGCGACTTGAGATGTCTTCATGGGTGCCGTGGCTCATATTCAGGCGGAACACATCGGCACCGGCGTCAAAGAGCGCTCGAATAGTCTCGTAGTCCGAGGATGCAGGGCCGAGGGTGGCGACGATCTTGATATTGCGAAGTCTGCGCATGGGGCGGCTCTCTCTCAGAAAGGTATGTTAGCGGTCACAGGATTGGCGTGGGTATGGCGCAGTTTCGCGTGTACGGCAACTGGCGCTTGGGTCGCGGTCGCGCTAAGTCGCAGGGTGCCGTGACACTTGGATGACAGATGCCCGATAGCAGCCTTTCTCACCCCTCCTACCAGATCATCGGCGGGCAAAGCCCCGATTGGGTGATTTTGTGTGATCATGCGAGCAACCGTGTGCCGGGTGCCGTTGCAGGTGGTGATCTGGGTTTGCGGCGCGAGGACATGGAACGCCACATCGCCTATGACGTGGGTGCGCAGGGTATGACGCTGGCCTTGGCCGAAGCGCTCGATGCACCTGCGATCTTGTCGGATTTCTCACGCCTCGTGATTGATCCGAACCGGGGCGAATATGATCCGACGCTGCTGATGCGCATCTATGATGGTACGATTATTCCCGCCAACCGCCACGCTGATGCAGCTGAGCGCGAACGGCGGCTGGAGGCGTATCACCGCCCCTACCACAAAGCGATTGCACGGGTTCTTGCTGGGCATCCTGAGGCTGTTCTGGTGTCGGTCCATTCGTTCACCCCGCAACTGCGTGGGCGCGAGCCAAGGCCTTGGCATGTGGGGCTTTTGTCGTCGGATGATCGGCGCATAGTGGATCCGTTGCTGACCGAACTGGCCCGTGACCCCGATATCATCGTCGGCGACAACGAGCCCTATTCAGGTCATCTGCCCGGCGACACGATGGACCGTCACGGCGTCGTGCCCGGACGCCCGCATGTCTTGATCGAAGTCCGCAACGACCTCATCTCGGAGGCATCGGGGCAGATTGCCTGGGGCCAACGCCTCGCCAACGCATTAACCGCCACGCACACTAGCTTGAAGGAAACGACCCATGGATGACCAGACCCAGATCGAGTTGGAAGCCGCAGCTTTCCGCGCATTGAAGCGCCACCTGATGGAAGAGCGCACCGATGTGCAGAACATCGACATGATGAACCAGACGGGCTTTTGCCGGAATTGCCTGTCGCGCTGGTATCAGGAAGCTGCTGCCGAGCGCGGCATCGAGATGACCAAGGATGAGGCACGCGAAAACTTCTACGGCATGACGATGGCCGAGTGGAAACAGAAGCATCAGACCGAAGCGACCGCAGATCAAAAAGCGGCTTTTGACAAGAGCCACTGATCACGCAATCGGCATGGGGCGTGATTGGATCGGGGCCGTGAGATCAGGCTTAGTTTGGCTTTGAGTTTCCAGCCCCGAGGTCCCGATGAAAAAGAATGCCCGCAAAACCGCGCAAGCCCAGCGCAATGCGCCCGCTGATGAAGGCAAGCGCAACACTCTGAAGTTGCTGCGGGCGGGCGCTATTGGCGTGGTGGCCTTGGGCGGCATCGGTGTATTCTCGATCCGCGCTGTGCAGGCGACCGTGGCCGAGCAGGACCTGACCACCATCGGCCAAGGGCGTCCAACGATTGTTCAGATCCACGATCCAAGCTGTAGCCTGTGTACCGAGCTGCAACGTCAGACAAAAAGTGCACTAAAGGCGATGGACGCGACGGGCCTCGATTACCGCGTCGCAAATATTCGCAGCGATGTGGGCGCAAGTTTCGCCAATGGAGCCGGGGCGGCGCATGTGACGTTGCTGTTGTATAATGCTGAGGGCACTTTGGTGCGCCGCATGGAAGGCGTGCGGCAAGCCGACGAATTGCGCGGAGCGTTTGAGGCTTTGTTGCGCTAGCCAACCCCTTAATAACAATAATACTTAGCCGCCCGGTTCGCATAGCCGAGGCGGCTTCATTGTGCCTGCGTTCTGTCACGCCCACATCACAGCACGGCAAATTCTGCGTGAGGCGCGACGGAAACTGCGACGGCGACCGTTTGACCTTCTTGAGAGCTTCGTCGCCGAAACGGCCACCCATGGCGCAACGCAGGCTCCGCACCGAATAATAAACTGACGCGCCCGTGCACCGCCCCGGCCGCAGAACCGGGTGGTCAGGGAGACTTCGAATGACACGATCTAGTTTTGCAACAAAGCCCCTTGGGGCAACGGTAGCGCTTTGCCTGATGGCAGGCTCCACCTTCGCCGAAGACCTGCCGCCACCCGTTGATCAGGCAGCACTGAACGCGCTCGTGGTCGCTGGCGAAATGGCGGCTGCCTTCGATCTGGCCTTCGAAGCCGGCGATGAGTTGACCGAAGCAAGTTTCGACGCAGCCCGCGGTGTTGGCGCAAATATCGGCGAGGGGCGATTGTTCACTCGGTTTCCGCGCGCGGACCTTACGGGCGAGACAGAATGGGCGAACCATGTCCCGGCGCGCGCAGGCGGGGCCAATGCGACGTCTTGTATTGCGTGTCACAACGCGCCGATCGCCAATGGGGCGGGCGATGTCGCACTGAACGCGGTCATCGATCCGGCCCATACCGGCGATCCAAGTCTCTATCTGGAGCGCAATACCCTACCGCTGTTCGCGCTCGCTATCCCGCAGCGCTTGGCTGAGGAAATGAGTGTAGCGCTTTATCTGCAACGCGACGCGGCTGAGCAGATTGCTTGCGCCAGCGGCACTGCAACGGCTGAGCTGAGCGCGAAGGGCATTGATTTTGGATCTCTGACGCTCGTGCGCACTGCCACGGAGCCTTGTGTGCTCGGCACTGATTTAAGCCAGCTTGCAGGAATTGACGCAGACCTTGTGGTTCGACCGTTTGGCTGGAAGGGCGACGCTGCCACTATTCGTGAGTTTACGCGTGGGGCCGCCCATAACGAATTGGGGATGCAGGCAGACGAACTTGTCGGCGCTCTTGATGGTGATTTCGACGGGGTGACAGGCGAGTTGACCGTCGGCGATATGACCGCGCTGACATTGTATATGGCGGCCCTAGAGCGGCCCGTCAGCCGGATTGAGCTGGCCGCACTTGGGCTGGGCGAGATGTCTGAGCAGGAGGCCGCGATGATCGCGCAAGGCGAGATTGCGTTCACCCAAGCCGCCTGCGCCAGTTGCCACACGCCGTCGATGGTGCTGGACGAGCCTGTCTTCTCGGAACCGAGCCAAGTTCCGGGGTTCTACGATGTCAGTTTCCCCGATGGATCAGACCCCGCCACCCATGGGCTGACCATGGCGACCGCCCTGCGCTTTGACATGACCACCGATCAGCCCAACAACCAGTTTGAGGGTGCAAACGGCGAGATACATCATCTGGGCGCGGTTGAGCGGGACGCCGAGGGGCGTGCGATTGCGCGCTGGTTCACCGACCTCAAGCGTCACGATATGGGCGCAGACCTATCCGATCCCAGCGATCCCTCGGGTCTTGGGGCGTCGATGTTTCTAACCCGGTCGCTTGCGGGCGTCGGTTCCACCGGACCGTGGCTACATGATGGGCGTGCGACAACGTTGGACGCAGCAATCTTGGCGCATGGCGGTGCGGCTCAAGCCAGTCGAGATGCGTTCGAGGCGTTGCCCGAAGCCAAGCAAGCAGCGCTGGTGACGTTCCTCGAAAACCTGGTGATCTATGCCGGTGACAGCGAGGCGCATTAACAATGAGGGCGCCTGATTTGGGCGCCCTTATCCGCTTCAGACCGCTGCTGCGCGGCTCTCGTCGAGATAGATTTCGCGCAGCCGCTTGGCGATGCTACCGGGCTTGCCTTCGCCGATGGCCTCGCCGTCAATCTCGACAATCGGCATCACGAAACTGCTGGCCGAGGTAATGAAAGCCTCTTGGGCATGTTGCGCTTCTTCAATCGTGAAAGGGCGTTCTTCGATGGTCATCTGCGCCTCGGCTGCCATTCTCAGAACAGCCGCGCGGGTGATCCCGTGCAGGATTTCGGTGGACAGATGTCGCGTGACGATCGTGCCTTCGCGCGTGACGATATAGGCGTTGTTCGAAGTGCCCTCGGTCACGAAGCCGTCTTCGACCATCCATGCGTCATCGGCCCCAGCGGCTTTCGCCATCATCTTGCCCATCGACGGATAGAGCAGTTGCACAGTCTTGATGTCGCGACGGCCCCAACGCTCGTCAGCAATGGAGATGACTTTGAGGCCGGTTTCCGCCGCAGCACTGACGGCGATCTGCTTGGCTTGGGTGAACATCACCAGCGTGGGTGGCGTACCTTCAGCGGGATACGCGAAATCGCGATCTGCTGCGCCGCGCGTGACTTGCAGGTAGATCAGGCCTTCGGTCAGGTCATTACGACTGATCAGTTGGCGGTGGATTTCGAGCAACGCGTCGTCCGAGCAAGGCGTCGCCATTTCCAACTCGCCCAGCGAGCGCGCGAGGCGTTTGGCGTGGCCTGCAAAATCAATCAGCTTGCCTTCGAGCACGCTTGTGACCTCGTAGACCCCATCGGCAAACAGGAAACCCCGGTCGAATACAGAGACTTTCGCCTCCGCCTCGGGCACGTACTCACCGTTGACGTAAACTGTGCGGCTCATCTGTCTGCTCCCCTTGCGTGTTCGGCATGTCGTGGACCGCGACGGGCTGGTCCGTCAAGCATTAACCCCAAAGTGCGGGCTCGGGCGGGTGCACACCATCCACGTCAAACGCCAGCGCCGGATCGCGGTCTTCGGCCAGTAAAAGCGGGCCATCTAGGTCGGTATAGGCAGCACCTTGGGCCAGCAACGTCGCGGGTGCCATCGCCAGCGATGAGCCAACCATGCAGCCCACCATCAGACTGTAGCCCTGCGCCAACGCGGCCTGTTTCAACGCGAGCCCCTCGGTCAGCCCCCCGGTTTTGTCGAGCTTAAGGTTCACCATATCGTACTTGCCTTTGAGGTCTGGCAAGGACGCGCGATCATGGCAGGATTCGTCGGCGCAAACCGGAATGGGGCGCGCGATCTCGGCCAGCATATCGTCGGCTCCGGCGGGCAAAGGTTGTTCGACCAGCGCCACACCAAGGCGGCCTAGATGGGGGGCCAGATCGGCATAGACTTCCGCGCTCCAGCCCTCATTGGCGTCGATGATGATCTTGGCGTTTGGAGCGCCGCGCCGCACAGCTTCGAGCCGCGCCATGTCATCGGGCGTGCCCAGCTTGATCTTCAGAAGCGGGCGGTAAGCGTGGCGCGCGGCAGAGGCTTGCATTTTGTCGGGCGTATCCAGCGACAGGGTAAACGCGGTGATCTCTGGCCCCGGCTTCGGCAATCCGGCGATCTGCCAAGCGCGCTTGCCAGTCTGCTTGGCCTCTAGATCCCAGAGCGCACAATCGACGGCATTGCGCGCGGCACCGGCGGGCAGCGCGTCCTGCAAGGTGGCGCGGTCGATGCCTTCGGGCAATCCATCAACCAGCGCGGTCACGCTGTCCATGCTTTCACCGTAGCGCGCATATGGCACGCATTCGCCCCGGCCCGTCAGACCACCGCGCGTGATTTCCACCCGCAGCACATGCGCCTCAGTCCGTGAGCCGCGTGCGATGGTGAAAACCTCCGCCAACTGAAACGTGTCTTGGAAAACCTTGATCATGTCCGGGCCTTCTTATTGATCAAATTGCTTAAACCTGCGCGAGCGCATCGACCAAACGCTCGGCCCCTTGGCGGAACGGATCGACGGCTGGCAAGCCCATACGTGCCTCAACCTCGGCAAGATAGGCGTGGGCCTCAACCTCAGATAGCGCCTTGGTGTTAACCGAAATGCCAATGACTTTGCAGGCCGGGTTCACCACATGCGCCATAGTTAACGACAGATCGCGGAGGGCTTCGAGCGACGGCAGATCATAGCCCGGCAATCCGCGCATATGAGGGCGCGACGGCTCGTGGCTGAGGATCAGTGCATCGGGTGCGCCCCCGTGGATCAGCGCAAGCGAGACCCCAGAATAGGATGCGTGAAACAGGCTGCCTTGGCCCTCGATCAAGTCCCAATGGTCAGGATCATTATCCGGTGTCAGCCACTCGACAGAACCCGCCATGAAATCCGCAACGACCGCGTCCAATGGAATGCCGCCCCCGGTGATCAGGATGCCGGTTTGGCCTGTAGCACGGAAACTGACCTTCATACCGCGCGCGCGCATCACTGCGTCCATTGCAAGCGCAGTATACATCTTACCGACCGAGCAATCGGTGCCCACTGCAAGGCAACGCTTGCCAGTACGCTTGACGCCGCTGGCGATGGGAAATTCACGGTCAGGCACGCGCACATCATGTAGCAACCGACCTTCGGCCTCGGCCACGGCTACCAAATCAGGCTCGTCGCTCAGCAGGTTATGCAGACCGCTGGCCAGATCAAACCCGGCCATAAGCGCGTCGATCAACACATGCTTCCACGCGGGCGAGATATAGCCGCCTCGATTGGCCACACCAATGACGAGGGTCTTGGCACCAGCGGCCTTCGCAGCTTCGAGGTCGAGATCGGGCAGGCCCATATCGGCATTGCATCCGGGCAGGCGGAACTGACCGATGGCAAATTCGGGACGCCAATCGGCGATGCCTTGTGCGACCTTGGCCGAAAGAGGATCCGGCGCGTCGCCGAGGAACAGGAGGTATGGGGTCTGGATCATGGCACGCGCCTGTATTTGAGAGAGGAGTCGCGGCAACTTACCAAGACTACGTGGGATTTATTCGCTTTAGTCGGTGAAAATGACGATGCTAACACAAAATTCTTGCGGCTATCTCGAAAAATTCGCCACTATCTTGCTAGGCCTTACGCGCGTTCCCCGCCATGATCGTAAGCCCCCCGTGCAGAGCGTCCTTTTGATCCGCGCTTAGCCCTTCGGCCATGCCGCCATTCACCCGCTTTACGATCTCAAACAGCGTCGGGCCAAGCGCGCGTCCCTTTGCCGTCAGATAGACCTTATAGGCGCGCCGAGAGGTGGCGTCTGGGCGACGCTGGACCAAATCCAACGCCTCCAGCGCATCCATCCCGCGTGTGGTGGCGTAGCCCGGCAGGTTGATGCGTTTGCCGATATCGGCCTGCGAAATACCCTCGCTGTCGAGCAGGATCATCAGCACGCCGAACTGGTGACGCGTCAGCCCAAGAGGCCCAAGCTCGACATCCAATCGCGCGTTCATTGCCGCCGCAATCGTCTGGATCATCCACCCAAACGAGCCTTCGCGCACGGTGCGCGCCTCAGGTTTGCCGGAAGGGATCGGTACGGTCGGGTCAGAGGAATCAGCCATGCCTTGGCTTAGCGCAAAACTGTTTCTCTTGCTATTATTGCAAGGGCAACTATTAACAAAATCTAGACATCCACGCGTGTTATCCAAAGGTGCACCCATGACCCGATACCACCCCCTGCTTGTTGTTCTCCACTGGCTGCTTGCTGCGATGATTATTGGCGGCTTGATTATTGGGGGGCAGATATTGGCGAAGATGCCGAATGTAGATCCGGGCAAGATATTCGCCTTGCGGGTGCATATGGGGGTCGGCGCGGTGATCCTTGTGTTGATGCTCGTGCGTCTGGTCACGCGGTTTGTCAGCAGCAAACCGCCCCACGCGGCAACGGGCAATGCCATGCTGGACCGTGTTGGCGTCTGGACCCATTGGGCACTTTACGGGCTGGTGTTTCTGGTGATCGCAAGCGGCATCGGCATTTCGGCATTCGCAGGTCTGCCGGACATCGTGTTCTTCGGCTCAGGCGCGCCGTTGCCCGAGACATTCGACGATCTGGCGCCGCGTGCGGCCCATGGCATTTTGACAAAACTGCTGGCCGCATTGATCGCGCTGCATATTGCAGCCGCACTTTACCACCAGTTCGGCAAGCGTGATGGCCTGTTTGGGCGGATGTGGTTTGGGAAGCGGAGCTAGAGCCTAGGCCGCTAGCCCCTTTGATCCAAGGTCGAGGAACTTTTTGCGGCGGGCAGCTAATATCTGGTCGCCGCTTTTTCCGTCGTATTTTTTCAACATCTGGTTCAGGGCCTTGCCGACACCCTTGATGACCTGATCGCGGTGACGTTGTGCGCCGCCCACAGGCTCGTCGATGATGCGGTCGATTACGCCGAGTTTCATGAGGTCTTGGGCTGTCAGGCGCAATGCCTCGGCCGCCTCGCGCATTTTCTCGGCGTCTTTCCAAAGGATCGACGCACAACCCTCGGGTGAGATCACCGAGTAGATCGAATGCTCAAGCATCGCCAACTCGCTCGCGGTCGCAAAAGCCACGGCCCCACCGGAACCACCTTCGCCGATGATCACCGACACGATCGGTACTTTGAGTTGCAAACTAGTCTCGGTCGCACGCGCGATGGCTTCGGATTGACCGCGTTCTTCGGCCCCTTTGCCGGGATAGGCGCCGGGCGTGTCGACAAGCGTGACAACGGGAATGCCAAACTTATCGGCCAGTTTCATCAAGCGGATCGCTTTGCGGTAGCCTTCGGGACGCGCCATGCCAAAATTACGCTCGATCCGGGTTTTAGTGTCGTTGCCCTTCTCGTGCCCGATCACCATCACCGGGCGATCATCGAGGCGCGCAAGACCGCCCATAACAGCATGGTCATCAGCAAAGTTCCGGTCGCCCGCAAGTGGCGTGTATTCGTCGAAAAGTTCGTTGATGTAGTCGCGGCAATGGGGCCTGCCGGGATGGCGCGCAACTTGGCATTTGCGCCAAGGCGTCAGGGATTTATAGAGGTCAGCCAGCATCGCAGTGGCTTTGTCGTCGAGCGCTTTTGCCTCGCCCTCAATGTCCATCTCGGGACTGGCACGGCCCATGGCACGCAACTCTTCCGCCTTGCCTTCAATCTCAGCTAGGGGTTTTTCGAACTCGAGATAATTATTCATGGGGCCTCCGCGCGCTTAGTCCGTATATGGCGTTCCTGCGAGGGCGATGCAACTCGGCAAGATTTGTTCAAAGGGCCCATGTCACGGTATGTCATGGAACGAACCAGGAGCCTCGCCCATGTCTGCTGCCTACGAGACCCGCTTGCGCCGTGTGTTGGCCTATATCCACGACAATCCCGCCGGAGATCTGTCGTTGGACACATTGGCCGATGTCGCGGCGATGTCACGGTTTCACTGGCACCGCGTTTTTCACGGCATGACCGGGGAAACTTGTGCGGCTGCGGTGCGGCGCATTCGTGTGCACCGTGCGGCGTGTTTGTTGTTGCAGACCGACCGAAGCATCGCGGCCATCGCCAAGGAGACTGGGTTTGAAAGCGTCCAGAGCTTTGGGCGCGGGTTTCGGGTGGCCTATGGCATGGCTCCGGGGGCGTTCCGAAAACGTGGCGATCTCGTGTCGCCGCTTCATCGCAAATCGGAACAGGAATTCACAATGTATGATGTCACAATCAAAACCGTCCCCACTCAGCGCCTCGCAGCTATGCCCCACACAGGCGCGTATCTAGAGATCGGCAAGGTCTTCGAGACCATCAGCGCCACGTTCACTGCGCGCAATCTATGGCGCGATGCGCGCGGCATGTCGGGCATCTACTACGACGATCCGAACGCCGTGCCCGTAGCCGAGCTGCGCAGCCAAGGCGGTATCGTTTTGGCAGACGGCGCGGCTATGCCCGAAGGGTTTGACGAGGCCACGACCCAAGGCGGTAAGACTGCTGTACTGACCTTCAAGGGCCCCTATGCCGGGCTGAAAGGCGCATACGACTACCTTTTCGGGATGTGGTTGCCGAAATCAGGCGAGGAGGCAGCCGATGCGCCTGTCTACGAGAACTATTTGAATGCGCCTGCGGATACTGCACCGGATGACTTGCTGACGCAGATTTGTTTGCCACTGCGCTAGGTTGCGCTGGTTCGGGGCATGGGTGACATGCCCCGAACGCTTTAAGCCCCCGCGATCATTTCCGATTGCTTCACGATCACTTCGGCCTGCTTGATCGATGCAATGTCGACCAGACGTCCCTTGTAGACAGTGGCCCCTGCCCCATCTTTTTTGGCCTGATCCATCGCAGCAATGATCTCGCGGGCCTCGGCCACAGCGGCCTGCGACGGCGTGAACACCTCGTTGGCAATTGCAATCTGCTTGGGATGGATCGCCCATTTTCCGACCATTCCCAGCGTAGCGGATCGCAGCGCTTGGGCGCGAAAGCCCTCATCATCCGAGAAATCGCCAAACGGGCCATCTACGGGCAAAACCCCATGGGTCCGGCATGCGGCCACGATTGCGGCTTGCGCCCAGTGCCACGGATCGGACCAGTATTTTTGGCCTTCGCGCGCCATATAATAGTTTTCTTGGGTCCCACCGATTCCGGTTGTCTGCATCCCCATAGAGGCGGCGAAATCAGCGGCACCAAGGCTCATGGCTTGCAAGCGCGGGCTGGAGGCGGCGATTTCTTCGACATGGGCGATTCCGGCGGCACTTTCGATGATGACCTCGAAAGCGATGGGTTTCTGACGGCCTTTGGCGGCCTCAATCGCGGTAACAAGCGCATCGACAGCGTAGACATCGGCGGCGCATCCGACCTTGGGGATCATAATCTGGTCAAGCCGGTCGCCTGCCTGTTCCAGCACATCAACCACGTCTTTGTACCAATACGGCGTGTCGAGCCCGTTGATTCGCACGCTCAGGTGCTTGGTGTTCCAATCGACCTCGTTGATGGCTTGGATCACATTGGCGCGCGCGGTGGCTTTGTCCGACGGCGCTACACTGTCTTCGAGATCGAGGTTGATCACATCCGCTGCACTCGCCGCCATCTTGGCAAATAGCTTGGTGTTGGAGCCGGGGCCAAAAAGCTGGCAGCGATTGGGACGCGCGACAGGGGCGGGTTGTAGGCGGAAGGACATCGGCAAACTCCGAGACGTAAGGATATATCAATCGAGATGCGTAATGGGGTAGATTATTGCGCAAACAGGCGCAACGTTCTTTTTGAGGGTGCAGCATTTGTGGGGCGGGGTGGGCTAAAACATAGGGGCCTGAATGCGCATTTGCAGGCTGATATACTGCCTCAAACCGATCGAGACAGCCGCGGCCTACCACATGGTCTTCTTTGCCCTCGGCATCCATTCGGCGTCATAAGTCCCGCCATCGATCTCGCCCGACGAAATCTCGTCCAGCATGTCACCCACGCTTGGCAGATCGCCCTGATAGTCGCCCTTCCAAAGCGCCGAGCGCATCAAAGCACGGGCACACTGGCTGTAAACCTCAGCAATTTGGATCACGATAACCGTCGCGGGCTGCTTGCCGCCTTCGCGCTCAAACCGCGCGCGCAGATCAGGGTCTGTCGTCACAATCGCACTGCCGTTAATGCGGATCACGTTGATATTGCCCGGCACCATCAACATCAGCGACACGCGCCCATCCTCGACGATGTTGCGCAGCGAATCGAGGCGGTTGTTGCCGCGCCAATCCGGCATGGCCAGCGTTTGAGGGTCGAGCACTGTGACCACCGGCCCGTCATCCCCGCGCGGAGAGCCGTCGGTGCCCGTGCTGCCAACTGTGGTCAGGATGCAAAACCGCGACGCTTCCACCCATCTGCGGTAGGCGGGCGTCAGAAAGGCGGTGACCTTCTTCAAGGACGCAGCACCCGGTTTGCCATAATGCGCCTCTAGTCCGGCGATACTGTCGATCCGGTCCATCACGCTTTGAACCCTGCCTCCGCCATCAGACGGTCCGAGGACTCTTCGACCACGCTTTCAACCCGCTCCATAAACTCTGAAATTCCAAGACCCGCCTCAATAACCGGCAAAAACTCGACCACAGCCAAGCCGGGCGCGCGGTAGATCCCGTGGCGCGGCCAGAACACGCCCACATTGGTACCAGCCGGATAGCACGGCTGACCCAGGGCCGCGTAAAGTGCGCCAACGCCCGCCTTGTAGGGCTTGTCCACACCGGGGGCGACGCGGGTGCCTTGGGGATAGATAATCAACTGGCCTTTGGGCGCGTTCGGATCTTTGACTTGGTTCACCATCTGGATCACCGCCCCGGCCTTACGCTTGCGATCCACGGCAATATTTCCGATGCGCGTGCCGAACCAACCGAGAAAGGGAGCATATTTCAGCTCGGCCTTCATGATAAATTTCGGCTCGTGGATCACCGACACAATCAGCAGGATATCAAGGAAACTTTGGTGCTTGGCCGCAATGATCGCCTCGCCAACAGGCGGCGTGCCGCGCACCTCGGTCTTTAGTCCGATCATCCAGCCAGCAGTCCAGCGCACCCAGCGGCAATACGTTCTGCACCCCTCGTAAGCGCCGCGCCGGGAGATCAAGGCGTATGGCATGAAGAAAATCGAAAGGATCGCCATCATCAGATACATTTGAATAATGAACACCAGCGACCGGAAATATTGCCAAGCGTATCTCATGACAGTCCTTTCAAAACGCGCTCAGCAGCGGCCCGCGTGGCCAGAAGCGCGAGGGCCGCAACCGCTGGCGGCACGAGAAGCGGCGTCAGCCAGCCTGCCCCTTGGAACCCTAAATCGGTCAGGAAGCTTTCGGCCGTGTTGGTGCCGGGCAGAAGCGTGATCGCGATAACGCCCGCCATGGACCCCACCGTCGCCCCGAGGGCCGCGCGATTGGTGAAGCGGCGCATAAAAGCACCTGCAATATAAGTGTCGCGCGCACCGACGAGGCGCAGCACTTGGATAACCTGGCGGTTGGCGGCGAGGGCTGCTTGGGCGGCAAGTGTTATCATTGCTCCAGTGGCCCCCGCGATCAGCAACAGCGACAGCAGGCCTAGCACACGCAAACCGCGCGCCGCCTCGACCAGCGGTTGACGCCAACGGGTGTGGTCGTCGAGCACCGCACCGGGAGCTTCTGCCCTCAGGCGCAACCGCAAACCTTCGGCGGCAAAACCGTCCTCATCCTCGACCACCTCGATCAAGGCAGGCACGGGAAGCGATTCAATCGGAATGCCTGCACCGAGCCATGGCTCTAGTAAGGCGGCCTGTTCGTCGCGGCTGAGTACACGAAAATCTGCAATGCCGGGAGTGGTTTGCAAGACGCGCTCCACCGCCGCGATCTGGGCGTTCATCTGCGGGGCAGGCGCAGAAATGCGGATGGTAGATGAGCGCGCGAGTGCATCCGACCACTGCGAGGCCACGCGCGAAGTTGCCAGCGACAGCGCAATGGCGAAGATCGCCAGGAAGGCCATCGCCGCAGCCGTGAACAGCGTCAGGCGCGCGGTATAACCCGTTGGCGGCACAATACGGTCGGCTTGGCGGTCAGTGGCCAATAAAAGCAGCGCGGACAGCTTCACAAATCTGCCCCCGCAAGCGTCAACCGCCCACCGGATATGCGCAAAACGCGCGTGGCGACTTGGCTTTTGGCCGCGCGGATCAGCGATAGATCATGGGTCGCGATCAGGACGGTTTTGCCCATCTTGTTCAACTCCACCAACAGCGACAACAGGCGCAGCGACATCTCCCAATCGACATTACCCGTTGGCTCGTCGGCCAGAATAATATCAGGCGCGGTCATAACGGCACGCGCGAGAGCAGCGCGTTGACGCTCGCCTCCCGATAGCTCAGGCGGCATTTGGCTGGCCTGATGGCGCAAACCGACCCAGCCGAGAAGATCATCGAGATCCGGTTTGGACACCGGACGGCCTGAAACCGTCAACGGCAAGGCGATGTTTTCGGCAACACTCAGATGGTCGAGAAACTGGCAATCTTGATGCACGACGCCGATCTTCAGGCGCAGCGACGCGACAGCATTGCGGGTCAGCTGCGCCGCATCGACGCCGAACACCTGCACATGGCCCAAGCTCGGCTGTAATTCCAGATAACACAGCTTCAGAAACGTCGTCTTGCCCGCACCGGATGGTCCGGTCAGGAAGTGAAACGAGCCGGGTGCCAGTTTCAGCGATACATCCGCCAACAGCGCAGAGCCGTTGCCGTAGCTATAGGCGACGTTGTCTAACTCGATCACGCGCGATTGACCCCTCAGCGACCTGTTTGCCTCTGTTATCGGCGCTTGGAGCGCGTTGCAATCGGCACGCCGTGTGCAGCAGGCTTGGAATGCGCTTGGCGCGTTGCTAGGTAGAAGGCGTGATTGCGTCGGCATGTACCGACCAAGGGGGCGAGAATGCGGTTGATCTGTCCAAATTGCAGCGCGGAATACGAGGTGGATGTCAGCGTCATCCCCCCGAACGGGCGTGATGTGCAGTGTTCCAACTGCGCTAACGCGTGGTTTGAGCCGCATCCCGACCAAGCAAAAGCCACCGCCACAGCGACCGGACAAGCGCCAAAACCGCGCCGCCCGCAGCGTGCGCAGCCTGAGATCAACATCCACCGCGCTGATGACACGGCCCAGACGCCTGCACGGCGGTCGCGTGTTGCCGCCCAGCGCGCCTCACGTGGCAGCGAAACCCCTGCCGAACTTCCTGAGGAGCCACCGCTTGCCACGATCCCGCAGCGCCGCGAGATTGACCCAGATGTCCTGCGCGTCCTGCGCGAAGAGGCTGCCCATGACGCGCGCGCCCGCCGGGGTGAGCCGATGGAATCGCAAGAAGAGCTGGCTTTGGCCGGAGCCGCCCCGCGCCAATCGCGCCGTACGCCAACCGACCCACGTGATCTGCCGGACGAAGATTTGGTGCCCTCGGGTACAATCGGGCCGCGCCGTGTCAGCAGAGATGGCGGCGCACGCAGCGAAATGCTGCCCGATATCGAACAGATTAATTCAAGTTTGCGCGCCTCGACCGACCGCAAGACATCCGTCCCGGCCTATGTGGAGGTTGAGCAGCGGTTGAAGAAGGTGCGTCGCGGCCAAGGCTTCCGGCTGGGATTCAGCCTGATGCTGTTGATCGCGGCCGCTGGGATTTTCGGATATGTGTTCGCGCCTGAAATCTCGGAACGCTTCCCGCAAGCTGAGCCTTACCTGACGGCGTTCACCACCGAGGTGAACAGTGCGCGAGGCTGGCTGGACACGACCATTCGCGGCTTGTCAGAGCAAATCACTCAGTTGGTTGCCAACAACAGCTAACTTGATCGTTTCGAGATAGCCCCGAAACGCTTCAATCGTTAAACCGGTCGAGCAAACGATTGAGGTAATCACGCTCGGCCTCGGGGCGCGTGCGCTCGCCTGCACGGCGGCGGATCTCGTCCAGCAAGTCTTGCGCCCGGCGCTGTTGATCCTCGCCCCCAAGCAGCGAATCCTCGGTCCCAAGGCGTCCGAAATTGCCGGCCTCGCGCCCTAACGGATCGCGGTCGCCTTCAGGAGTTTCGCCCGCGCGCGCCTGACCTTGGCCGGGTTGCTGGCCCTCTTGTTCTTGCGCCATCATCTCGCCGAGGCTTTGCATCCCCTCGCGCAGCGCGTCGATTGCGCGCGATTGGTCATCGAGCGCGTCACCCAACTCGCCCAGTTCCAGCGCGTCCGCGGCGTCATCCATCGCCTCGCCAGCACGGCCTAAGGCGTCGCGAGCTGCATCGCCTGCTTGCGTGCCGGCCCCTGGAAGATTGCGGCGCTGGCTTTCAAGAAGACCGCGCAGCGCGAGTTGGCGTTCGGCTAGGGATTCGGCGGAGGGCTGACCGGGTTGATCGCCCTGCCCCGGCTGGCCTTGGCCGGGTTGTTGTTGACTGTCTTGTCCAGACTGGCCCTGCTGACCCTGTTGGCCCGGCTCTTGTCCCTGCTGGCCTTGCTGACCCGGTTGCTGACCCTGCTCGCCTTGTTCTTGACCTTGCTGGCCTTGCTGCTGGCCCTGCTGCAAATCTTGGAACGACTCGTCAGCAAGATCTTGTTGCTCGCGCAGCGTCTCTTGCAAATCCTCCATGGCTTGCTCGCCCGGGTTATCGCCTTGTTGACCTTGCTGGCCCTCAGCGACCTGCATGTTTTCCATCATCTCCATCAGCTGGTCGAGCAGCGCTTGCGCCTCATCCATCCGGCCTTGCTGCATCAGCTCTTCGATCTGGTCGAGCATCTGCTGCAACTGATCTTCGCTCATGGTCTGGGCGTTCGGATCGGATTCGGCCATCTGCTCGCCGCTTTCGCGCTGCTGCTCGGCGAGTTGGCGCATGTAGTCATCCATCGCCCCGCGCAATTCTTGCATCAACTCGGAAATCTCGTCGTCCGACGCACCGCGCCGCATCGCCTCGTTGAGCATTTCTTGCGCACGGCGCAGGCGCTCGGCAGCGTCGGCGAGGTTGCCTTCTTCAAACTGAAGTGCTGCTTCCCAAAGCAAATCCGCCACCTCGTCGCGCGCTTCAGGCGACAGGCTGCCTTCGTCCAGCGCGCCTTGGAGACGCTGCATGGAGGTTGTCAGCAACAGATAGGCCGTCTCGTTGGTAAAGGTGTCTTCGGGTAGATTCGTGATCGCGCGCAAGATCATATCAACGCGGTCACCGTTGGTGGTGGTCCACAGCAGATCGCGGCGCTGTTCGATGATCGCAGACGCAATCGGATTGAAAAAGCGCCGCCCCGGCAGAACCATATTGAACGGCAAAGACAGCCCGATCTGGCCAAGATCATCTTCGGCGCTGAGCGATATCCGCACAGGCAAATTTGCCCATGGATGCAGCGAGAAATCTTCGGCCAGCACCTCGGTGAATTCAGAGCGATCTCCGGTCAGCGTCAGCGGGATCGGGAAGGTAATGTCTTGGCGTGGCTGCGGATTGGGACCAAGTCCGTAGCGGCGGTCGACAACGGCGAGGTCCAGTTCGATCCGCGCAGTCCCGCCGATCACAGCGAAGTCGTCGCGCGCGTTGAACGGCAAGCGCATCTCGCCACCTGCGACACGGCTAAGCGGTCCGTCGATAACGATCTCAGGCGCACGGTCGGCGTCCATCATGATAGACCAAGCGCGCCCGCTTTGCCCGTCGATCGCCAGATCACCGGAGCGGTCCACGCGCAATTCCTGCACCGGATCGCTGCTGTCAGCGGGTGCAGTATCGGTAACGGTCTGCGTCACAGTTAGGCTGTCTTCAGGGCCATACAGGCGCAAGGTCAGACGGCTGCCTTCGGGCACGGCGACGGCGGCGTTTAGCTCGTTCAGATAGAGGCTAGGACGCCCGGTATAGGCAGGCGGCTCGGCCCAGCCTTCCCAAGCGGGACCGGTCGCAAGCGCTTGTGCCGGCCCACCAAGTCCGCCTTCGCCACTGCGCCCTTGCCAAGTGCCGAACACCAACGCAAGCAGCACACCCGTTGCCGCTACATAGCGCAATGCGAACGGATCACGCGACGAGAGATTGAGGTCAGGTGCGACGGGCTTGGCTTTGCGCGCCAACGCCGCGATCCGCTTGAGGTGGGCGCGCCACACCGCTTGAGCGGCGGGATCAGCGTCGCCAATCGCAAGCGTGTCATCGAGGGTCTGGACCGGGCGACCGGGCGTTGCGAGGTCAAGGCGCGCGGCGGCTTGCATTTTGGAGGGCCAGCGAAACCGCCAGAGGCCCCAGATGACGGCGATGGTCAAGCCAACCGCCAGAATACCGAGATAAACGAACGAACTAAGCGCCCCAAACGCCCAGAGCGTCAGCCCGAACCCGACAATAACCCACGCTGGCCAGAACACACGTGCCGCACGTTCTGCTGCCATGCCAAGGCGCGTCCAACCCAAGGGTCGGGCCAACGCTGCGCGCGCGGCTTCGGTCTCGGGATCAGGGCTGAGGTCGGTCATTCACACTCCGGTCCGGCGGCGCACCGCCCTATAGCCATTCTGGAATGGTATCTCGCGCAATGATTTCGTCAAAGGTTGGACGCGCCCGAATGACAGCGAATTGATCGCCATGGACCAAAACCTCGGGGATCAGGGGCCGCGTGTTGTATTCGCTCGCCATCACAGCGCCATATGCGCCCGCAGAACGGAACGCGACGAGGTCTCCGGCGCTCAGCGGCGGCATCGGGCGGCCTTTGGCGAAGGTGTCGCCCGATTCGCAAACCGGGCCGACGATGTCGTAAAGCGCCTGTTCAACGCCCGGTGCTGCCTCGATCACCGGAATGATGTCGTGCCATGCGCCGTACATCGCGGGGCGGATCAGGTCGTTCATGGCCCCATCGAGGATCAGGAAATTGGTGCCGTCGCCATCCTTTACGTAAATAACGCCCGCGACCATGATCCCGGCATTGCCTGAAATTAGACGGCCCGGTTCAATCTCGATCTCGCAGTCCAGATCACCAACGGTGCGCCGGATTAACTCGCCGTATTCGGTCGGCAAAGGCGGGGCCTCGTTGGAGCGTGCATAGGGAATACCAAGACCGCCGCCCAGATCGAGGCGGCTGATCTCATGGCCTTCACTGCGCAGTTGGCGTGTCAGGTCGGCGACTTTCAGATAGGCCTGCTCAAATGGTTCCAGCTCAGTCAACTGACTGCCGATATGCACATCGATACCGATCACCTTGATGCCCGGCAAAGCAGCGGCGCGCGCATAAACCTCGGACGCGCGGCTGATCGGAATGCCGAACTTATCGCCCTTCTTGCCGGTCGAGATCTTCGCATGCGTGCGCGCGTCCACATCTGGGTTCACGCGCACTGTAATCGGGGCCACAAGGCCGAGCGAGACCGCGACCTCGGACAAAACCTCCATCTCAGGCTCGCTTTCGACGTTGAACTGGCGCACGCCGCCGGTCAGCGCCAAGCGCATCTCGTCGCGAGTTTTGCCAACACCGGAAAACACGATCCGTTCGCCCGGAACCCCTGCCGCCTTGGCCCGCGCATATTCACCGCCTGAGACCACGTCCATGCCTGCACCCAGATCACCGAGCAGCTTGAGCACCGCTTGGTTGCTGTTGGATTTCATCGCAAAGCAGATCGTGTGATCGGTCCAGGCAAGTGCGTCATGGAACAACTGAAAGTGGCGCGTCAGGGTCGCGGTCGAGTAGACGTAGAAGGGCGAGCCAACGCTAGCGGCAATCTCGGCCACAGGCACGTCTTCGGCATACAGCGCGCCGTCGCGGTAGAGGAAATGGTCCATGTTTTTCGTGCTCTATATATGTCAGTCGCGCTGCGCAGAGGGCGCGGATCGCAAAAACAGGTAAAGCGGCAAACCGCAGCTAACACCGATGCAGAAGGTCGCTGGAATAGCAATCAGCCCAATCCAAATCTTGCGCGAGAATACTTCAGCAATGATGAACACCGTAAGCGTGACAGCGGCAATCGTCAGATCCCAGACGAGGCCAGAGGTCGCATTATTGACGTGCCACGCATCGACCATCGCCATGATCGACCAGCCGTTTTCCTGAAACCACAGGATGAAATAAAACATCGGATGGACAGCACCCCAGATGGCGAGCGCGAGAAAGGTCATGCGAAGCGGGGTCATTTAGTCACCTCGGAACAGGCCAGTGGGAATATCGCGGTCGGGCGCAATCGGCGCACCGTCAACTCCGCAAGCACCTAGGGCGGCGGCAAGGCAAAGACAGGCAAGGATACGGGTCATGGGGAAAGATTAACTCCTATGCCGCCAAGGTTGAAGCTGGCGCGCGGGCGCAATGTTTGCTCAGACACGTCGATATCTGCGCTCAGGCGCGGGGGGCCGTTGCAGGCAGCAAGCACCAACAGCGATAAAATTGCGAGACGGATCATGCCAACTGCTCCTTCCAGCGCTCGATCTGGGCGCGCACTTGCACCGGAGCTGTGCCGCCGTAAGACGTGCGGCTGGCCACGGAATTATGCACGCCGAGCACGTCAAACACCGCGTCGGTGATCTGTGCGTGGACCGATTGCATGTCCGCAAGGCTCAGGTCCGGTAGATCGCAGCCCTTGCTTTCGGCCAACGCAACAAGGCTGCCGGTCACGTGATGCGCATCACGAAATGGCATGTCGAGCGTGCGCACAAGCCAGTCGGCCAAATCGGTCGCGGTGGAAAACCCAGAGGCAGCTGCGACCTCAAGGCTAGCGCGGTTCGCGGTCATATCGCTGATCATTCCGGTCATCGCCGCCAGCGCCAGCATCAATGTATCGGCCGCATCAAACACCTGTTCTTTGTCTTCCTGCATGTCCTTGGAGTAAGCTAAGGGCAGCCCCTTCATCACAGTCAGCAGCGCCACATTCGCCCCGAGTATCCGCCCGATCTTGGCGCGGATAAGCTCAGCCGCATCAGGGTTTTTCTTCTGCGGCATGATCGACGAACCAGTAGAGAAGCGATCTGACAACGCTACAAACCGGAACTGGGCCGAGGACCAAATCACCAGCTCCTCGGCGAAGCGCGACAGGTGCATGGCGCAGATCGTGGCCGAGGACAGAAACTCGAGCGCGAAGTCTCGGTCCGACACGGCGTCCAGCGAATTTGCCATCGGGCGATCGAAGCCAAGGGCGGCGGCGGTCTGTTCACGGTCAATCGGAAAGCTCGTGCCTGCCAAAGCCGCAGCACCCAAAGGCGACTCGTTCATTCGCACGCGGGCATCGGCAAAGCGCGAGCGGTCGCGTCCGAACATCTCTACGTAGGCCATCATGTGATGCCCCCATGTGACAGGCTGGGCGGTTTGCAGATGGGTAAAGCCGGGCATGACCCATTCGGCGCCCGCCTCGGCTTGGGCCAGCAGCGCTTTTTGCAACGCCCCCAGTCCTTCCACGGCGGCGTCGCATTGGTCACGCACCCACAGGCGGAAATCAGTTGCCACCTGGTCATTGCGCGAGCGCGCGGTGTGCAAGCGACCTGCCGGTTCGCCCACAACTTCTTTCAAACGCGCCTCGACGTTCATGTGGATGTCTTCCAAAGCGGTAGAAAACTGAAACGATCCGCCCTCGATCTCTGACAAGACCGTGAGAAGGCCTTCCCGGATCGCCTCGGCATCCTTATCCGTAATGATACCTTGCCCGGCAAGCATCGCGGCATGCGCGCGTGAGCCTTCGATATCTTGGCGTGCAAGGCGCTTGTCGAACCCGATGGAAGCGTTAATTGCTTCCATAATGGCATCGGGACCGGCGGCGAAACGGCCACCCCACATGGTGTTGGCTTTGGATGTATCGAGGGCGTCAGACATGAAAGCCTTTCGGGAAGAGGAAGAATTCAGATGACCAAATGGATTGGCGTTGTGGCTTTGGGCGTTGGGATTGTCGCGGCTGGGTTATACTGGTCGTCCGAGCGTGACGCCACCCCTGAGGGCGTGGCAATGGACTGGAGCGCGGTGGAAGCCCTGCGCACGGACCAGATGCGCAAGCTGATGTTCCATTCGGTGCCGCAAGCAACGACGGACGCCGTGTTTCTGGACGAGAATGGCGGCGAGATGACACTCGCGGATCTTGAGGGCGGCCATGTCGTGCTGAACTTCTGGGCCACATGGTGCGCTCCGTGCCGCAAGGAAATGCCGTCACTGGCGAATTTGCAGGCGCAGATGGGCAGCGACGATTTCCGCGTCGTGACCGTCGCATCGGGCCGCAATCCGCCTGAAGCGATTGATCGGTTCTTTGCCGAAGAAGGCATCGAAGGCCTGCCAAAATACCGCGACCCAGATATGGCGCTCTCGAGTGGGATGGCCGTTGCGGGTTTGCCGATCACGGTGATTCTGAACCCCGAGGGCAAAGAGATCGCCCGTCTGCGCGGCGACGCCTTTTGGGACACCGATAGCGCGCAGGCGATTATCAAGGCGTTGATGGACGGCTCTTAGGACGCTGTCCGCTTCGCCCAAAGCATCGCGCTGGCCAGCACGATCCATGCGGCCAAAACCAGCACCGCGCTGCCTGCAATGAAGATCAGCGTCGCGGCCCCCATTGGGTTCGACGCGGCCAGCGCCGGTGTAAGGCCCGCCAGAGTTAGCGGTAGCGCGCCGGTGACTATGGTTGCGCCCAGCGTGGCCGCAAACAGCGCTGCAATCACGGCCGCAACACAAGTTACAGCAGCCCCCATCCCGCCCGAGCGGCTTGGCGAGCTAAGCGCCCGGCGCAGTGCTGTGCCTTGGCGCTGGACGTCCTGACCAATGGCCAGCAATGCGGGCACCAAGAGCAACACGAGCACCATCCCGAAGGCGAGGCCATAGACCAGCGTGATCACTGTGGGGCGCAAGAATTGCGCTTGCTGCGAGGTCTCAAACAACAGCGGCGCGAGGCCAAGCACTGTGGTCAACGTTGTCAGCAACACGGGCCGGAATCGGTCGGTCGCGGCATCGATGATCGCAGGCACCAACCCTCGGTCCTCGGCATATTCGTCCACAGTTGTGACCAATACGATAGAGTCGTTGATGACAATTCCGGTCATCCCGATCAGACCGACTACGGAAAACAGGCTCAGCGGCACATCCCATATGAAGTGGCCGTAAATCGCGCCCACCAGACCGAATGGGATGATCGCCATCACCACCACGGGCCGCGTCCAGCTTGAGAATATCCAAGCCAGCACCAAGAATATCCCTAGCAAGCACAAGCCAAAGCCCAGAAGGGCGTCGGTCAGAAAATCGTTCTCCTGCTCGGCCAGTCCTGACAAGCGCGTGGTCACGCCAAACTGGCTTTCCAGTTCGGGCAGGATCACATCGCGGGTTTGCTCCATGATTTCTTGGGCGCGCGGCGCGTCATCTTCGGAAATATCGCCCGTCACTGACACCACATGAAGCCCGTTCTCGCGCCGAATTGTCGAGAAGCCGGTGCGAGATGTTACCGTCACGATATCGGCGAGCGACACATACACACCACTTGGGCTGCGCATTTGCGTGCGATCAAGGAAGTCTGCGGTCAGCTCGCTTTCGGGCAACTCCACCTGAATAGTGGCCGAGCGCACACCGGAGGGGAAACTGGCCGCCTCGATCCCGTTGAGGCGATCCCGCAAAACCCGACCGATGCCATCGATTGTGAACCCAAGGGCAGCCCCTTGCGGCGTCAGGTCGAGCACAAGTTCCTGCTTATCATAGGCAAGATCGTCCTCCAGCGCGGACACCTCGCCAAACTGCGCCATGCGCGCCTTTAGCGCCTCTGCGGCGGCTTTCAGAATTGCGGCCTCGGCCCCGGTGATCTGCACATCAAGCGCGTCGCCCCCCGGGCCAGAGCCCCATGAGCGAAAGCTGAAGGTCTCAAGCATCGGGTGGCTGCCAGCCGCTTCTTGCAAGGCAGCAACAAAGTCACGGCTGGAATACGGGCGCAGATCAGCGTCGATCAATTCAATCGCAATTGACCCAAGCTGATCTGGTGTCTTGGTATCGGCAATCGCCAGCGCGCGACCTGTGCCGCCGCCCACTTCGGCAAGCACATAGACCAGCGGATTGCGGCCATGCTCGGCCTCATATTGCGCACCAAGTTCCTCCGTGGTGGCCTGGATTGCGCGCATAACCTCCATCGTGTCGTCGCGCGTCGCCCCCGGCAGCATGGCAAAATTGCCCGAGACAGAGCCTTGTTCCGGCGAGTTGAAGAACCGCCATGTCACGTCGCCTTGGATGAACAGTGTGATCTGGCTGCTCAGCACCACGACCAAGCCCGCAAAAACCGGATAGCGCGCCGCAATCACCCCGGCCATCAAGGGGCGGAAGATCACGCGGCGGAACCAATCGAGGCCCTTGTTAACCACATGCGAGGGCAGATCGAAGCCTTGCCGGGACATCGCCGCCAGTACTTGAACTTTGCGCGCGCGCGGCAGGATCAGGAAGACACCCGCGACCGCTGCCATCCCGCTAAGTATCGTAACAATCAGCGTTGGGTCGCTGAACCCGTCAAGACCCACAAGGCCGTGGTAGCCAAGGCTCGCCAAACCGCCCACAATCAACAGGATCGGCACGGCGGCCATCGCCACACGGGTGCGGCTGAAGCTGTCGATCTGGCGCTCTTTCAGGGCATGAGCCATGTGGTTGGGCAGAATCAAGAAACACTCGATCAGCGAGGCGATCAGCACAACGATCACAGTGAACGGAATGTCGGCGATCAGGTCGCCAAAGCGCCCCCCGATCATGGTAAGGCCCCAAAACGCGATAATCGTCGTCAAAGTGGCGGAAAACACCGGCATCGACATGCGCTTTGCAGCGTTTTCAGCCGCCTCCATCGGTTTTTCCTTGAGCACCCTCGCGCGGTAATCCGCGTGTTCTCCGACGACAATGGCGTCATCGACCACGATCCCCAAGGTGATAATCAGCGCAAAGAGCGAGATCATGTTGATCGTAAGCCCAGCGGCAAACATCAACGCCATTGCACCGAGAAGTGCCACAGGAATACCCGCCGCGACCCAGAACGCCGTGCGCGCATTGAGAAACAAGAACAGCAGGCCAACAACAAGCATCAGCCCCACTAAGGCATTGTCGAGCAGGATATTCAGACGCCCTGTAATCAACTCAGACCGCGTGCGAATTAGATCAATGGTCACACCTTCTGGCAGACCAGATTGGACCTCAGCGGCGACATCTTCGACCTGCGCTTGCAACGTAATCGCATCACCGCCATCGGTACGATCCACACGCACGGAAATTGCCGGGTTATCGCCCACAAAATACGCGCGCTGGCGGTCAATACCTTCGCTGCGAATGCCCGCGACATCGCCAACAGTCAGCGTGCTGCCATCGGGATTTGAGCGTAGAACAACAAGCGCCAACTCTTCGGGGGACCTCTTTGCAATCCCGGTTCGCACCCGCGCATTGGCCCCTGCGACGTCACCTGCGGGATCACTTTCGGCTTCCGCGCCAACCGCGATGGAAATCTCTGACAGCGTTACGTTATGCTCGACCAGCGCGGCAGACGTGACCTCGATCAAGATGCGCGGATCGGCGATGCCTCGGATCGTGGCGCGCGTGACGCCTTCCAGAAACAGCCTTGCGACAAACTCGTCGGTAAAGCGCGCCAATTGGTCCACGCCCACAGGCCCGGTGATGACCACGTCGGTGACACGGTCGCGCCACGCACCGCGCCGCACATTGGGCGTATCGGCATCAGCAGGCAGGTTGCCCACTTGGTCGACGGTGGTTTGCACATCAACGGCGGCGCGGGCCATGTCCCAGTTGGGCTCAAACTCTAACCCAATCGTGGCACGTCCTTCGCGCGAAGTGGCCGACGCACTGGCGACACCTTCAACCGCGAGAAGTGCGGGCTGCAGGATCTGGACGATAGCGGCGTCGACATCTTCGGCGCCAGCCCCGCTCCAGTTCACAGAAACGGTCACATCGTCGATAATCACGTCGGGGAAAAACTGCGCCCGCATGTTCGGGATCGCAGACGCGCCAGCAACAATCAGCAGCACCAATACGAGGTTAGCGGCTGTCTTGTGACGGGTGAAATATGAGATCAGACCTCCGGCGCGCGAAAACATGATCTAGCTCCCCATCCGGCCTTCGAGGCGACTTACCATTTCGGCAGGCACCTCGGGTTCTGCAAGTTGTTCCAACATGCGCGCCTTCACCGGGGGCGGTAGGCGGCGGTTGTCCTCGACGAACGCGATCAAGCGCGCACGGCGGTCATCTTCCAAAGCAAGCATCTCGGGCGGCGCTTCAGGTTCGGCCCCCACACCGGGGCGCACGGGTGACACGCGAATACCACTGCCCAAAAGCGGCGAGCGCTCGGATACGATGTCTTCGCCCGCAAGGCCGCGTGCACGTACAATCACGTCATCGCGTTCGCGGCGCAAAATCTCTACCG
The DNA here is from genome assembly GCA_034111085.1 of Dinoroseobacter sp. GTDB lineage: Bacteria > Pseudomonadota > Alphaproteobacteria > Rhodobacterales > Rhodobacteraceae > Dinoroseobacter. Next base: position 133,407 of record JAWUXZ010000034.1, on the reverse strand, counting down.
TTTCGGTGCGCAACCGCTGATCCTCGCCGATCACCAGCACATTACCCGCCGCGTCTACGGCTGTTGCAGGCAAGCGTGCCACGCGGTTCAAAGCGGGCTCTACGATCGTGACGCTGACGAAATCTCCGGGGCGGAATCCAGGTGCGCCGTCCAATTGCGCAAAAAGCTGACGACCCGTTTGCCCCACACCGACAGCAGCACTTTCGCGGCTAATGCGGCTTTCGGCGGTCAGATCAATGCCCGAGGCATCCAGTGTCAGGCGAACTGGCACATCGCGCAGACTGCCTGCGTCATCCAGCAATCGTGCGTATTGTGCGGTGGACACGCGGAAGGCCACTTCAAGCGCATCGGGATCGATCAGTTGCGCAATCTGATCATTGGTCGACACGATCCGGCCCTCGACGACAGACACTTCAGCGAGTGTTCCGTCAAAGCTGGCAATAATCTCGGTATCGGCAAGGCGGCGTTCGGCGTTGCCCAGCGCGATCTGACGGCGTTCAATTGTTGTGCGCGCCTGATCAATACGCGCTTCGGCATTGGCAAGCGATTGGCGACGCGACAGCACGGCCTGATTGGCGGAAGACGCGGCAAGCTCAGCGGCTTCAACAGCGGCAGCGGTGCCCACGCCGCGCGCTTCAAGGTCGCGCTGGCGCTCAAGCGCACGCTCTCGCAATGCGGCTTGGGTCCGGGCAGCTGTCAGCTCATCTTGGGCCAGCAACAATGCGCGGTCTGCCTCGCGCAGATCTGCGGCGGCCTCAGAGGCATCCGCACGCGCGACCGCAAGCGACGATTGCGCCTCCACCGGGTCGATCCGAGCCAGTACAGTGCCAGCGGTCACGCGCCCGCCTTCGGCAAATTCAGGCGAAAGTTCAATCACCCGCCCGCCGGACGCAGCACGAATATCCAGCGTGCGACGGCTGCGAACCTCGCCAAAGACGGTCAATTCCGGTTGGATCGTCTCGGGCGTGAAAGTGACGACGTTAACGCTGATAATCCGCTCGCGGGCAGGCCTGGAGAATGGCTCTTCGGACATGCGCGCCTGCACAGCCCCATAAAGCGTCGCGCCGGCGTAACCCAAAAGGCCCACGGTCAAGGCCACCAAGAAAAGCCCGATCAGGCTGCGTGTCAGAAAGCGCATGGACGTAGTCTCCGCAAAGCAATTAGGCCGCATTTATGGTTAAACGTAAGAGCTAGAGTATTCCGTCGCCGCTTCGAGTAAAAAGTGAAGCGTTCACGGAAGCCTTATCCCAGCAGGTACAGAAGTCCAAAAAGCGTGCTGCCACCAGCCGCAATCGCCCAAATCACCGACTTCGTGATCATCCCGACAGCCAAAGTGGCAACTGCCGCAGCAAGCCGCGCAGGATCAAGCATACCGTCCGTGGCCTCAGGCCAGATCACCAGCGGGGCCACGAGTGCAGGCAGAACCGCGACAGCCGTATAGCGCAGATGTCGCAGCACCCACGGCGGAAGGTCGCGATCCCCGATCAGGCCAAGGAAGGAAAACCGAATTAGGAATGTGCCGATCCCCATCGCAATGATGATCGTCCAGATCGGGGTGCTTTCAGGGATCATGCGCGCCGCTCCCGCATCAACTCTACCTGCGCACCGGCCATCATGCCCAGAAGGGCTGAGATCAGCAGGCCAAGGTTGTAGGGCACCCACGCGAAGACGAGCACGCACACCACCGAAACAAATGCAGCAACGACATGGGCGGGGGTACGCAGCGCAGGTGCGATCAACGCCAGAAATGCAATCGGCACCGCGAAATCGATCGCAAATTCCGGCGGGATCGCTTGGCCCACAAGTGCGCCGACCAGCGTGAACCCGTACCAAATCGGGGCTACGGGTGCCACGGCGCCGAAAAAGTAAGCGACCTTCTGCGCCAAGGTCATCTCTGGCGATTGGTCAAACTTTAGCGAGGACACAGCGTAGGATTGATCCACCAGAAAATAGGCCACGAACGCCCTTTGCCAAAGTGGTGCTTTGCCCAAATGTGGTGCGAGCGACGCCGAATACATCGCCATGCGCAAATTCACCGCCAATGCTGAGACCAGCACCACGACCGTAGGCGCGTTTTCCGTCATCAACTGAAGTGCTGTCAGTTGCGCGGCCCCGGCAATGACGAGGAAGGTGAAGCCCATCACCTCGGCCAAGTTCAACCCGGCTTCCGTGGCGATCACGCCGAAGACAAGCGCGAAGGGCGCGACAACCACGACAAATGGCGCGCTGTCGCGGAAACCAAGCCAGAAGGCGGATTTGGGGATGGTGGCGGGCATGAACGGGCCTTAACTTGATCTGCAAATGGCTATCCTGCCGCTTGGGAAGGTTCAAATGACAAATCGTGCGGACGTGCATTCCGGTACCGAAAGTTATGTGATCGCGCCAGATCTGAGCGCACGCGGTCTGACGCGATCCGTCACGGGTTTGGATCATACTGGCGCTGAAGTCTCTTTGTCGGTGATCGAGGAGCGCCCACTGACGATCTACCTTAATTCTCGCGAGATCGTCACCGCCATGACCATTGGCGACCACCCAGAATACCTCGCACTCGGGTTCCTGACCAACCAACGCATGATTGCCGCAGATGACGAGGTTACGGGCATTGATTACGACGAAGAGCTTGGCGTTGTTGTCGTGCGCACGGCGGTCGAGACGAACCATGAGGCGCGGCTGGCCAAGGCGACGCGGACAAGCGGTTGCGCGGTGGGCACGGTGTTTGGCGATATGATGGAGGGGCTGTCTGAGGTCTCGCTGCCGCAAATGACCCTGCGCGCGTCTGACCTTTATGCGCTGGCGCACCGGATCAACACGACGCCGAGCCTGTATCTGGAAGCGGGCGCAATCCACGGAACAGTGCTGTGCCAAGGCGCGCGACCGCTGGTCTATATGGAGGATGTCGGGCGTCATAATGCGGTCGATAAGATCGCGGGGTGGATGCGATCTGAAGGGGTCAGCGCTGCCGATAAGACGCTTTATACCACCGGGCGGCTGACGTCTGAGATGGTAATTAAGACTGCGCTGATGGGCATTCCTGCGTTGGCATCTCGGTCTGGCTTTACCGCATGGGGCGTCGAGATTGCCCGTGATATTGGTCTGACGTTGATTGGGCGGATGCGTGGGAAGCGGTTCGTGTGTCTGGCGGGCGCGGATCGTGTGCTCTGGGATGTGGACCCCGACAGCGTGCCGGACGAGCCGCGCAAATCGCGCCGCAAATCGGCGGATGTGGAATGAGCGCTCCGGTCGGTGTGATCCTAGCAGGCGGGCGCGCAACCCGGATGGGCGGGGGCGACAAGGGCGCGCTGATGCTGGGCGGACAAGCGTTATTGGCGCGGGTGCTGGCGCGACTGTCGCCGCAAGTCGCCGCGATAGTGCTGAACGCGAATGGCGTTGCAGCGCGGTTCTCGGATTACGGCTTGCCGGTCGCCCCGGACAGCCTCGCTGGCTTCCCCGGCCCCCTCGCAGGCGTGTTGGCGGGTATGGATTGGGCGGCGGATCACGGAGCCTCGCACATCCTGACGGCTGCGGCGGATACACCGTTCTTCCCGCACGATCTGGGCGCGCAATTGGCGCTAGCTGGCGGCGCGCAGGGTTTTGCGCTGGCCGCAACACGCGACCCGGAAAGCGGAAAGCTCTACCGCCACCCAACCTTTGGGCTTTGGCCCGTTGCGTTGCGCGATGACCTACGCCGTGCCCTCGAAGACGGCTTGCGCAAAGTCGTGCTCTGGACCGACAGCCATGATGCGGGCCTCGCCGAATTCCCGGTCGGGGCGTATGATCCGTTCTTCAACGTCAACACACCGGACGACCTCAGCGCGGCGGAGGCGCTGCTATGAGACGCTACGGTATCACTGGCTGGAAGAACGCCGGAAAGACCGGGCTTATGGAACGTCTGGTGACCGAGATAATCGCGCGCGGCTTTACCGTTTCCACCGTTAAGCACGCCCATCACAACTTCGATGTGGACCACGCTGGGCGCGACAGTTTCCGCCACCGGGCGGCTGGTGCGTCTGAAGTCTTGGTTGCGGGGCGAGATCGTTGGGCCCTGATGGCCGAGTTGCGCGGGGCCGGCGAGCCGTCGTTGGAGGTCTTGCTGGCCAAGTTGTCGCCCGTTGATCTCGTCTTGATTGAGGGTTGGAAATCCGCGCCGCATCCGAAGATCGAGGTCTGGCGCCCCGAGACCGGACATCCCCTGATCGCACCGAGCGATGCCACGATCCGAGCCGTCGCCTCAGATGGCGTGGTGGAGGCAGATTGCCGTGTGATCGACTTGAATGATACCGGCGCGCTGGCGGATTTCGTACTGGCTGAGGTCGGATTGTGAGCGGATATGACCGCGTTCTGATCGTCGATTGGTCGGGTGGAAATGATCGCGGGGCCAAGCCGAAAAAGGATGCGATCTGGGCGGCGTTTGACGGCGAGGAAGCGCAGTATTTCCGCAATCGGCAGGTGTTCGAGGTTTGGCTTTCTGAGGTGCTGGAGGCCGAGCGCCGTGCAGGCCACCGCATTCTGATCGGTTTCGACTTCCCCTTTGGGTTTCCTGCCGGGATCGCCGCGCATGTGACTGGGCGCGCTGATCCTTTCGCGCTGTGGGACTGGCTGGCTGTGCGGATCGAGGATGCACCGAAGGCGAACAACCGCTTTGATGTGGCTGCAGACATGAACGCGCTATTCGATGGCATCGGTCCGTTCTGGGGCAATGGTCTGGCGCGCAATATCGACGGTTTGCCGCGCAAAGGCCTTGCGCGCACCGCTGATGTGCCTGAACGGCGCGCGGCGGAAACAGTCGCCAAAGGTGCCTTCCCGCTGTGGCAATTGGCAGGCGCGGGAGCTGTGGGCAGTCAGGCGCTCATGGGGTTGCCGGTGCTGGCGCGTTTGCGAACACGGTTTGGCGCCGACCTGTCGATCTGGCCGTTTGAACAGAACAACGCCCACATCTGCGTGATCGAGGTCTGGCCGTCGCTGACCGTAAAGGGCATTCCTCCCGTGGGCAAAATCAAGGACGCGTGGCAGGTGGAAACGGTTGCAACGCAGATCGCCCGCTTGTCGCAAGACGCGCTTTGCGGTTTGTTACACGGCGACATGCCCGACATGGCACGGGCGCAGGAGGGCTGGATTTTCGGCCTCGGGCAGGAGGCCTTGTTGATGACTGAGACTGCCCTGCGCCCCCCGCCGCTGGCCAACGACTGCTTCGCCTTACCGCCAGGACATCACTGGACCCCGATGGAAGAAGCGCTGGCCTTGCTGGAAGCGCGCCTGCGCCCAGTGGTAGCGCGCGAAACTCTGCCTTTGTCACAAGCGCTCGGGCGGGTTTTGGCCGCAGACGTCATCGCCAAACGCAGCCACCCACCTGCCGCGAATGCAGCGATTGACGGCTACGGGTTTGCCCATGCCGCAACGGGCGACGGCGACGGCGACCAACTTCTGCCACTGCATTCGGGACGGGCAGCGGCGGGCGCTCCGTTCAAGGGTATTTTGCCGTTCGGCCAAGCGCTCCGCGTCCTGACCGGCGCGATTATCCCCGAGGGCGTGGACACACTGGTGCTTGAGGAAGACTGCGCGATCAACAAAACGCATGTTGCCTTTCGCGGCCCGGTGAATCGCGGTGCCAACACGCGCAAAGCGGGCGAGGATAGCTTGGCGGGCGATGTGGTGCTGCATGCGGGCCAGCGTTTGCGGCCGCAAGATTTGGCGCTCGCGGCATCGGTGGGCATCGGTGACGTCTCTACATACGTCCCGCTGCGCCTTGGCGTGTTGTCTACTGGCGACGAATTGGCGGCTCCCGGATCAGACGCCGCCGCCCATCAGGTTTATGACGCAAACCGCCCGATGTTGTTGGGGCTGGCGCGCGCTTGGGGCTGCGAGGCGGTCGACCTTGGGCACGCGCCTGATGATCGCGCGGCCTTGACTGAGGCGCTGAACCAAGCCGCGACGCGCTGCGACATGATCCTGACCTCGGGTGGGGCCTCGGCAGGTGAAGAAGATCATGTATCCGCTTTGCTGAGCGACAGCGGATCGCTTGCACTCTGGCGGATCGCGCTCAAACCGGGCCGCCCGTTGGCGTTGGGGGTCTGGGACGGCGTGCCGATGTTTGGGTTGCCGGGCAATCCGGTGGCGGCGTTCGTCTGCGCGCTATTGTTTGGCTATCCGTCCGCCTGCGTGCTGTCGGGGGCTGGCTGGCGCGCGGCGCAAGGCTTCTCCGTACCTGCGGCGTTCACCAAATCCAAACGCGAAGGACGGCGCGAGTATTACCGCGCGCGGCTGAATGCACAGGGCGCGGCAGAAGTCTTTGCGTCCGAAGGATCGGGCCGTGTTTCGGGACTGTCTTGGGCAACAGGGCTTGTGGAAGTAAGCGAGCCCGCACGCGAAATAGCGCCCGGCGATTCGGTGCGTTTCTTGCCGTTCAGCAGCTTCGGAATTTAGAAAACACCACCAAGATGCTTGGAGGTGTCCTAGTCGAACATCCCCGTCACGCGCCCCAGAAGCATGAATGCGCGGGCAGACCTAGTGTCTGCGAACTGGGCAAGCTCGGAATCACTGGCGGTTTGTTCAAACCCGATCAGCGTGCGATCAAACTGGCGCAAATAATGATGCGCAGTGTCACGAAAGACTGGGTCCGAGCGCATCCGAGCCGAGGTCAGCGCAAGGCAGGACCGATCGCGGATGCCGCCCAAAGCTGCAATAGGCCCAGCGCGTTCGCCTGCTGCAAACCGCCGCCACAGGTCTGGCTTGGTACGGTCCGGGCGCAAGTCATCCATATAAATGCCGTCTTGGCTGAGCAGCGTCAGCACGTCCTGCGCCGAGCGGATCAGCTTAGAGGCTTCGCGATCCTCAAGCGCCAAACGTAAAGCGCGAAAGCCGTCTTTGTCTTCGGCCGTCTCAGGAAAATTGGCCGCCGAGATGAAATCAGCCACAGAAATCGGCTCGCTAGGCACTTCGTTTGGCGTGCCAAGGGCCAGCGCAGGTTGGCCATCGTGCACGGCAACAACACTGCTCGCATCCTTGGCCAAGGCGGGCTTTTTCTCGGACGCATGTCCATCGCGGCGCGACGTGAACTGCACCACAGCCGCTTCGGTCTGGCGTTGCGCTTGGGCGAGTTCGTCCAGCTTCTTCTCGATGCCCGGCTTGGCGCCAGAAGGGCCCGGTTGGCTTTGTTGTAGATAAGCGAGCCGCATCGCAGAGATCGCAGCCTGCAGGCGCATTGCCTCCTCGCGCATGACGCGCGCGGTCTTGGCCACGGCTGCGGCGACCCAGATCAGCGCGATCGGCATGAACACCGCCAGCATCAGCATCACGAAATCGATCGGTTGCGCGTCTGGTCCGGGGTTGGCAACGCCCAATCCCAAGAACGCCAGCGCCACGCCAATCAGCCACATCAGGCTGAGTGCGCCCGCGATAATTTCCACGGCCGTCATACGCGGTGAACTGGCTTTATCAAACGCCCCCAAACGGGTTGGGCGCTCTTGGTGTTGATCTGACATCCGTGCGCCTTGCCGGGTTACTTATATGCGATGCTCAAGATCTCGTACGATCTTGTACCGCCGGGGGTTCGCACCTCGACGCTGTCGCCTTCATCTTTGCCAATCATCGCCCGTGCAATAGGCGATTTCATGTTCAGAAGACCCAATTCGAGGTTTGCCTCAGGCTCGCCGACGATTTGGTAGGTCTTTTCCTCATTGGTATTCTCGTCCACGATCTTGACCGTCGCGCCAAACTTAACGGCACCGGACATTTTAGCCGGGTCAATCACCTCGGCGCGTCCAAGAACCGACTCGAGCTCTTTCACGCGCCCCTCGATGAAGGACTGCTTTTCACGCGCAGCATGATATTCTGCGTTTTCAGACAGATCGCCGTGTTCACGCGCCTCTGCAATCGCACGGATCACAGCAGGCCGTTCTTGGGACTTGAGCTTCTTTAACTCGACATCAAGCTTTGTATAGCCAGCGCGTGTCAGCGGGATTTTGTCCATGGGCCATGGCCTTTTCGGTCGTGCGAATTATCAAGCATCTAACATAGCCAAGGCCCCGTCCCGCGCAAGAGGTGTTACGCGGTGTAGCTGACCACTTCGTACTCTACACCAAGATCGTCCATGAAATAGAAACGACGACCGGGCGCATAATCAGCGTGATGATGCGGGGTGAAGCCTGCGGCGCGCACGGCAGCCTCGGTCGCGTCCAGATCATCGACCACAACTCCAAGATGGTTCATCGCACCGATTGTGGCGTAGCGTCCGGTCGCCGGCGTGCCCTGCCCTTCTGGCGCAAACAGCGCGATATAGCTTGCGCCGGTGCCCACATGGATGGCCCGCAGCCCGCTTTCGGTCGCGCCCTGCCAACGGATATGCCAACCAAACGTGCTTTGCATCCAAGCAGCGGTGGCGTCGGGATCGGCAACGGTCAGGTTTGCGTGTTCAAGCTGAGCGGTCATAGCGGGCCTCCATGATGTCTGGTTTCAGTGACCTTGCTTTGATAATTCCTCAAGCTAACTTCAGGTCAAGGAGTTTTTGCCATGCTTTCCATCGGCCAACTTGCAGGACGGACTGGCCTCAGCGTGTCCGCCATTCGCTACTACGAGACTGAAGGCCTGATCGCGCCCGAGCGCAACGCAGGCGGCCAACGGCGGTTTGAACGCGCTGACATTCGCCGTCTCAGCTTTATTTTGATCGCTCAACGCTTTGGGTTTTCGCTGGCCCGTATCCGCGAGGTTCTGACTGCATTGCCAAATGCGCGCACGCCAACCCCCGCCGATTGGCGCAATATGGCCGAAGGATTTCGCAGCGATCTCGACGAACGCATCGCGGCGCTTCAAAAGATGCGCGATGATCTGGATGGCTGCATCGGGTGCGGTTGTCTGAGCCTGCCGTCTTGCGCGCTTTGGAATGCCGGTGATTTAGCCGCAACAAAAGGCAAAGGACCGCGCTATTTGCTAGGTGACGCACCGTCCAAAGCGCAAGCGGCCTCAGGCGATTGACCAAGGGGGCGCAGACCGTTACGCCAAATGCCGAGCCAGCCCGAGGGGAAGATAATGTCGCAGATCGAACGTGAATCGATGGAATATGACGTGGTTATCGTGGGCGCTGGCCCCGCTGGCCTAAGCGCCGCCATTCGCCTGAAGCAAATCGACGCCGATCTGAGCGTTGTTGTGCTGGAAAAAGGCTCGGAAGTGGGCGCGCATATTCTGTCAGGTGCAGTGCTGGATCCAGTTGGCCTCAACCAGTTGATCCCCGACTGGAAACAAAAGGGCGCGCCAATCAACGTGCCCGTAAAAAAAGATAACTTCTATTTCTTGGGCGAAGCGGGCCAGATTCGCATCCCCAACATTCTCATGCCGCCCCTGATGAACAACCACGGCAACTACATCGTCTCTATGGGCAATGTGTGTCGCTGGATGGCCGAACAAGCCGAAGAACTGGGCGTCGAGATATTCCCCGGCATGGCCTGTTCTGAACTGGTTTACGGCGAGAATGGCGAAGTCAAAGGCGTCGTCGCAGGTGTGTTCGGACTGGAAGCAGACGGGTCCATCGGCGAGGGCACGGAGCCCGGCATGGAGCTGCACGGCAAGTATGTGTTCCTGTCTGAGGGCGTGCGCGGGTCGCTGTCCAAGCAAGTGATCGCCAAATACGATCTGGACAAAGACTCCGACGTGCCAAAATTCGGCCTGGGTATGAAAGAAATCTGGGAGATTGACCCCGAAAAGCACAGCGAAGGCACCGTCACTCACACGATGGGTTGGCCCTTGGGCAGCAACGCAGGCGGCGGGTCGTTCATCTACCATCTGGACAACAATCAGGTCTATGTCGGCTTCGTTGTGCACCTGAACTACCAGAACCCGTATCTGTTTCCATACATGGAATTCCAGCGCTTCAAGCACCACCCGATGGTTGCGGAGCTGCTTAAAGGCGGCAAGCGCATTGCTTACGGCGCGCGCGCAATCTCCGAAGGCGGCTACCAGTCGATCCCAAAGACGGCATTCCCAGGTGGCGCTTTGCTGGGCTGCTCGGCGGGTCTGGTGAACGTGCCGCGCATCAAAGGCAATCACAACGCGATGCTGTCGGGCATTCATGCGGCTGATTCTGCGGCCGCTGCGATCAAGGCTGGCCGCGCAGGCGACACGCTGGATGATTACGACATCGAAGTTAAGGAGGGCCCAATCGCCAAGGACCTCAAGCGGGTGCGCAACGTCAAACCGATCTGGTCCAAATTTGGCCTGACCGCGTCGCTAACGCTGGGCGGATTTGATATGTGGACCAACAATCTGTTTGGAGTGTCCCTTTTCGGCACCATCAAACATGGCAAAACAGATGCTGAGGCCACAGGTTTGGCCAAGAAGTGGACCGAGATTAAGTATCCCAAACCCGACGGCAAGCTTAGCTTTGACCGGCTGACCAACGTGTCGTTCTCGATGACCAGCCACGAAGAGGGCCAGCCTGCGCATTTGCATCTGGCCGATCCGTCGATTCCGATCTCGGTGAACCTGCCTAAATGGGCCGAACCTGCCGAGCGCTACTGCCCCGCAGGCGTCTACGAGGTGGTCCGTGAGGAGGGTAAAGATCCCCGCTTCCAGATTAACTTCCAGAACTGCGTGCATTGCAAAACCTGCGATATCAAAGACCCAAGCCAGAACATCACATGGGTCACACCGCAGGGCGGCGACGGGCCAAACTATCCCAATATGTAAACCTTTGGTCACGGGGCGGTGATCCAACCGCCCCTGCCATTGTCTTACCTGCTGGGCGGCACTAGCCTTTGATCCTTAACAACGAAGGTGCGCCCCATGCGGTTGATGATCTCTGCCAGTCTCGCGCTGAGCCTGCTTTTGCCCGTATCAGCGCCTGCCGAAGGGCTGTCGGGTGCCTATCTGGCGGGCAGACAAGCGATCTCATCGAACGATTATGCTGAGGCCGCCGTGTTCTACAGCCGCGCATTGGCACAAGACCGATCGAACCCGGCGCTGGCCGAAAGTGCGGTCTTAGCCAATATCGGGCTGGGCCGGGTCGACGACAGCGTCCCGCTCGCGCGCATCTTGCTGGATACCAATCCGGGCAATCAGGTCGCGCAGATGGTGCTGACGGCGCATGCACTCAACCGTGGCGCCGATATTAACCTGCTCGACGAGATGGCCGAGACCGGGCGCATTGGTCCGCTGATCGACGGCTTGCTGGTTGGGTGGGGATGGCTCGATGTGGGCGATGTGGACCGCGCAATGGCCGCCTTCGACGAGATCATTTCAAACGACGAGTATGTCGGGTTTGGCACCTACCAAAAGGCGCTGGCCTACGCATATGTCGGCAATTTTGAGGAAACCGTGCGCCTGCTGGTCGGCGATGAAGCGGCCCCCGGCGTGCGCACCCGGCGCAGTGTTATCGCGCTTGCGCTGAGCCTTGGACAGCTTGGTCAGACCAGCGAGGCCGCCGCCGTGCTGGCCGAAAATTTCGACCTCAGCGATCCTGAGATTGCCGCGTTCTACACCCCGCTTGCCGCAGGGGAAGCAGTTCCATTCGATATGATCCGCAGCCCGCAAGATGGCATGGGCGAGGCGTTCTTTTCCGTAGCACTGGCGCTGCGCGGTCAAGCGGCAGACGGATTCACGCTGCTTTATGCACGCTTTGCGCAATTCCTGTCGCCAAACAACGCCGATGCCTCAATCCTGACAGCTCGACTTCTGGAGGAACTCGGCCAATACGACCTCGCCATTCAAGCCTATGATCAGGTGTCTCGCGACAGCGCCGCCTATATGAAAGCCGAGATCGGGCGTGCCGAAGCGCTTAATAATTCCGATAAACCCGATGCCGCAATCGAGGTTCTGACGCAGCTGTCTGAGACCCGACCCGGCGTACCTCTGGTCTACACCACCTTAGGCGACACCCACCGCCGCATGAGCGCTTTTGAGGCCGCTGCCGAAGCCTATGACCGCGCAATATCGCTCTATCCCACCGAAGAACCGAGCCAGTGGTTTGTCTATTATTCACGCGGAATTGCTAACGAGCGCACTAATGACTGGCCCGCCGCCGAGGCCGATTTCCGCAAGGCGCTAGAGTTGAACCCCGGCCAGCCGAACGTGCTGAACTACCTTGGCTATAGCCTCGTCGAGAAGCGCGAGAACCTTGATGAAGCGCTGAAGATGATCCGTGATGCCAGTGCCGCGCGGCCCCAAAGTGGCTATATCGCGGACTCGCTTGGATGGGTGCTCTACCGACTTGGGCGCTTTGACGAAGGCGTTGGGCCGATGGAACATGCGGTGTCGCTGCTGCCGATTGACCCGGTGATCAATGACCATCTAGGCGACGTCTACTGGGCCGTGGGCCGCAAACGCGAAGCCGAATTTCAGTGGTCGCGTGCGCTGTCTTTCGTAGATCCAGACGACGAGAACAGCGAGGCCGAGCCGGAGCGCATTCAACGCAAGCTTGAGGTCGGACTTGATGTTGTGCTGGACGAAGAAGGCGCGCCCTCGCTGTCTGAAAAGGCTGACGGCGCGGCTGAGCGTGCATCGAATGATGATGGATAAGACCCGCTCGTGATCGCAAGGACCGTTACTGCTTTCGCCCCCGCGAAGGTCAATCTGGCGCTTCATGTGACGGGTCGGCGCGATGATGGCTACCATCTGCTCGACAGCCTCGTAGTTTTCGCGCGCATTGGCGACCAGATCAGCGCAGAGCCCAGCGAGGCGCTGTCCATCACAGTCTCAGGCCCGAACGCGGACGGAATACCGACCGATGCCCGTAACCTGATGATGAAGGCCGCGCGCCTACTTGATCCGGCGCGTGGTGCAGCGCTTCACCTCAACAAGACCCTACCTCCTGCCAGCGGAATAGGCGGTGGGTCGTCGGACGCGGCAGCGACCTTGCGGACCTTGGCTGAGCTGTGGGGCGTCGCGGAACCGTCGCCAGAAGCGACATTGTCCTTGGGCGCGGATCTGCCTGTTTGCATGGCTGCGGCCCCCACTCGGATGCAAGGCACCGGCGACATCCTGACGCCCGTCACGGACCTGCCGCCCCTGCACATCGTTCTGGTCAATCCACGCGTCTTGGTGCCAACGCCGCAGGTCTTCGCCAACATGACCAAACGCGATAACCCAGCTATGAGTTGGCCACCTGCAACGGATTCCGCCTCGGCGTTCATCGCTTGGCTTGGAAAGCAACGCAACGATCTGGAGGCACCAGCCATCAAGGCCCTTCCGCAAATCGCAGAAGGCCTCGACGGGATGCGCGCTACAAACGGATGCCTTCTGGCACGGATGTCAGGATCGGGCGCGACGTGCTTCGGCCTCTACGAGACCGCAGATCAGGCGCGCGACGCTGCTGAGAACTTTAGTGCCAACCACCCCGACTGGTGGGTCGGCGCGGGCGAAGTCTTCCCCGACGCTCAGAGTGTGCGCGCAACCACATAGTCAGCCAGATCGTCGAGCATGTCGCGCAGCGGATGTTCCGGCAAGTCTGCCAGTGCCGCACGCGCTTTCGCAGTCCATTCGACGGCCTCGGCACGCGTCGCCTCAAGCGCGCCGTGCTTGATCAGCAGCCGCAGCGCTTCGTCAACATCGCCATCTTGGTAATCGGCCTTCTCAATCACACGGCTCCAGAACGCGCGCTCGGTCGTGTCCGCAGCCGCCAGCGCCTTGATCACCGGCAAGGTCAATTTGCCCTCACGCAGATCATCGCCGGTATTCTTACCCATCACGGCACCAGCACCGCCATAATCCAGCAGGTCGTCCACGATCTGAAATGCTATGCCCAGGGCGTCGCCATAGGTCCGCAAGGCCTTAAGTTGCGCAGGTGTTGCCCCGGAAATCTCGCCCCCAACTTCAGTAGCAGCGGAAAAAAGCGCTGCGGTTTTGCCGCGCACAACTTGGCAGTAAACATCCTCAGTGGTTTCCAGATTGCGAGCGGCGGTCAGTTGCAAAACCTCGCCCTCGGCAATCGTCGCCGCAGCATTGGCCAGAATATCCAGCACCCGCAGCGATCCGGTCTCCACCATCAACTGAAACGATCGCGCAAACAGATAGTCCCCGACCAGAACGCTCGACGAGTTATCCCACAGCAAATTCGCCGTTGGACGCCCGCGCCGCTGCCCGCTTTCATCGACCACGTCATCGTGCAGCAGCGTTGCGGTATGGATAAACTCCACCGTCGCGGCCAGCTTGATGTGATCGTCGCCCGCATATCCCATCATCCTAGCGGCCGCCAATGTCAGCATCGGCCGCAGACGCTTGCCGCCGGCCTCGATCAGATGCGCTGTGACCTCCGGAATACGCGGCGCATGTTCGCTGGCCATCCGCGCGCGAATAACAGCATTCACAGCATCCAACTCGCCAGCCAATTCGGCAGCGAGACGGTCATGGGGTTTTGTAGCTTCCTGGTCCAAACTCATCACAGTCCTGTCAGTCGCCTCGACAAGCGCGGCCGCCTGCCCTTAAATCAGTCTCATGTTAGAACTCGTCAGCACCAACGATCCCACCGTGATCGCCTTCGCCCAAGCCCTGTTACAAGGCGAGGATATAGAATGCTTCGCCATGGACGTCCACATGAGTGCGCTGGAAGGTAGCATCGGCATTTTGCCGCGCCGCCTCATGGTGCGGCGCGAGAACCACTTCGAGGCCTCAGCCGTGTTGCGCGACAACGGGATCGAGGTCTCAGCGCGGGTATGACCGATCTGGCGCTAAGCCATGACGGGTTTCTGGGCGGGGCGATTCGCATCTGGCAGCCCTTAGACGGGTTTCGCGCCTCCACCGATGCGGTTTTGCTGGCAGCGAGTGTTCCTGCGCACGCCGGCGATCATGTGCTTGATCTGGGGTGCGGCGTCGGGACGGCTGGGCTGTGTTTGGCCCACCGCACGGGCGCGCATGTCACTGGGGTCGAATTTGACCCCGCCACCGCCGCCCTCGCCCATCGAAATGCTGCCGAGACCGGGCTGCCGATGCAGGTTGTAGAGGCGGATGTGGGCGATTTGCCTGATGCGATCCGGGCGCACAGTTATCACCATGTTCTCTGCAATCCGCCCTATTATCCGGCAGGCGCGGGCACTGTTGCCCAAAACCCCGACAGAGATGCCGCCATGCGCGAAAACTTGCCGCTCGCAATCTGGCTTGATGCTGCGACGCGGCGGGTGCGTCCGGGGGGGACAGTGAGCCTCATTTTCACGACAGAACGCTTGCCTGATTTGATGGCCTCGCTGGACGGACGGCTTGGCGGGGGCAAGGTTCTACCACTGACCGCGCGCACCGGACGCCCTGCAAAACGTGTGATCTTTCAGGCACGCAAGGGCGCACGCAATCCGTTTCAACTGCTCGCGCCGCTCATACTGCATGAGGGCGCAAAGCACCTGAAAGACGGCACCGACGAGACCGATGCCGCGCGCGCAATCCTACGCGATGGGGCGAACCTGACGTTGTAGATCGGCCAGACAATGCAACCGCAGCATACCGACAATTTTACACACAGGGATGACAGGTGGAAAGATCTGTGCTGCACTGAGTTTCTCACGTCACTCAATAGGAGGTATCCCATGACAGTTAGTTCGCACATTCAGCAACTGCGTCGCAAACACCAGTCGCTCGAGCAGCAGGTGAATATGGCCCAGCGCAGTGCTGGCATGGATAGTCTTCGCATTGCCGATTTGAAGAAGCAGAAGCTGCGGTTGAAGGAGCAAATCTCTCGCCTTCAAGAGCACTAACTTTTAGGGCGCGACATCGGCGGCGTCGATGAAATCGCGCCCTTCCGCCAAGGCTGTGATGGACGTCACTTCACTTAGCAGCCACTCCATAAACGGTTTCACAGGGGCCTTCGTTTCGGCCCCTGTTCTGCACAAAAAGCGGTAATTCGCGTCGGTGCGAAGTGCCAAGCTAAACGGGGCCACCAAGCGGCCTTCCCGCAGCGCCTTTTCCGAGAGCGAGGCGCGCGCCAACACAACGCCTGCGCCAGCCTCCGCCGCATCGATCGCGTGATCGGCCTGTGAAAAACGCGGCCCGGATTCGGGGGGCTCGCCCAAGCCAGCGGCCCGAAACCATGCGGGCCAATCCAACGGCGGGCGCAAAAAGCGGATGTCATCTTGATGCAGCAATGGAAGATTCCGCAAATCTTCGCGCCGCCGCACCCGGTCAGCCAAGGCAGGGGCCATCATTGGCGTCACCCATTCCTCGATAATTGGTGTGGAAAAAACATCACCGTCGTTGCCGCCGCGCCCAAAGCGGATCGCAACATCGACATCGTCATGATCAAAATCCATCAACCTAAGGGTCGCCGAAAACCGCAGCTCAATCTCAGGATGGGCACTGGCGAAGGCAAATAGGCGCGGTGCCAGCCATTTGGCGGTGAAAGCTGGGCCTGCCGTTATGGTCAGGCCGCGTTGATTACCGCTGCGCTTGGCGCCAGCCCATGCGCGGTGCAGCCGGTCGAAGCCTTCGGTTGCACCAGGAGCAAGTGCCTTGCCCGCCTCCGTTAGACTTACGGCACGGTTCAGGCGATTGAACAGCAGCGCGCCCAAATGCGCCTCAAGCGATTTGATCTGAAAGCTGAGGGCCGCAGGTGTGACGTTCAGCTCAGACGCGGCCTGAGCAAAGGAAAGATGGCGTGCAGCGGCTTCAAAGGCGCGCAATGCGGTCAATGGAGGGAGGCGGTCAGGCATTTCAGTTCAATATATCTTAACTGAAGCGATGGAAAGTCTCGTTTGTGCAAGCGCTCAGGTAGGCCCATATTCAGGTCAGAAGAAACACACATACCTCCCCGAAAGGACACACCATGTTCGAGACACCAACAACCGCCCGCCAGCGTGATGCCATCCGAGCCGCCCATTCCGAGCGCGCCCGTGTTTTCGCCGAAATTATCGAAGCCCTGCGCCACCCCTTGCGGTCTTTGCGCTAAATCTTCGTCTTCCTCCCAGACGGAAAAAGGCCCTGACGGCATCAACCGTCAGGGCCTTTTCATTCTCTCGCGCGTCTAAATTTTAGACGAAGAACTGCGCACCATTGGCCGAAATCGTCGAGCCATTGATGAAGCCCGAATCGTCGGATGCCAGGAACGCCACGCAACGCGCGATTTCCTCGGGCTCGCCCAGACGACCTGCTGGGATCGCTGCGATGATGCTGTCGCGGACCTTCTCGGGCACGGCCATAACCATTTCCGTCGCAATGTAGCCCGGGCAAACCGCATTAGCAGTGATGCCTGCGCGCGCGCCTTCTTGGGCCAAGGACTTTACGATACCCAGATCGCCTGCCTTTGTGGCGGCATAGTTCACTTGCGCGAACTGGCCTTTCTGACCGTTGATCGACGAGATCACGATTACGCGGCCGAACTTACGCTCGCGCATACCGGGCCAGATCGGGTGGACGGTGTTGAACACGCCGGTCAGGTTGGTGTCGATGACCTCTTTCCACTGATCAGGTGTCATCTTGTGGAACGGCGCGTCACGGGTGATGCCTGCGTTTGCAACAACAACTTCAACCGGGCCGAGATCTGCTTCGACCTGTGCGATTCCGGCTTTGGACGCGTCGTAATCGGCCACGTTCCATTTGTAGGTCTTGATGCCGGTAGCTGCGGTGAAAGCGGCTGCCGCCTCATCATTGCCAGCGTAAGTGGCCGCAACGGTGAACCCGTCGGCCTGAAGTTTCTTCGAAATGGCTTCGCCGATACCGCGCGAGCCGCCAGTGACGAGTGCAACACGTCCCATATTGGAATCCTCCTAGAGAAGTAGACTTGTCCGCCAAAGCCTTGATTTCTGAGAGCTTCGGTCAGAATGGAAAGTGGCGGCACCGGGAAGGCACCGCCATGATTTAGGTCAGGGACGCTCGACGCAGAGCGCAACACCCATACCGCCGCCGATACATAGCGTAGCGAGGCCTTTTTTCGCATCGCGGCGCTTCATCTCAAACAACAGCGTGTTCAGAACGCGCGCGCCCGAGGCCCCGATTGGGTGACCGATGGCAATCGCGCCGCCATTGACGTTCACGATGGCCGGATCCCAGCCCATGTCCTTGTTCACAGCACAGGCCTGCGCGGCAAATGCCTCGTTGGCTTCCACGAGGTCCAGATCGTCAACCGACCAACCGGCTTTTTCCAGCGCCTTGCGCGACGCATAGATCGGGCCAACGCCCATGATCGACGGGTCGAGGCCTGCTGTGGCGTATGATACGATCCGCGCGAGCGGCTCGATCCCACGCTTCTCGGCTTCATCTGCGCTCATCAACAAGGCACCAGCGGCGCCGTCGTTCAAACCGGACGCATTTGCTGCTGTAACGCTGCCGTCTTTGGCAAATGCCGGACGCAGCTTCTGCATCGCTTCCATGGTCGCGCCATGACGGATGTATTCATCCTGATCAACGATGGTTTCGCTCTTGCGGGTCTTGACGGTGAACGCTGCAATCTCGTCGGCGAACTTACCAGCTTTTTGCGCGGCTTCGGCCTTGTTCTGCGAGGCCACGGCAAACTCGTCCTGCATCTCGCGGCTGATCTGCCATTTTTCGGCAACGTTCTCAGCGGTCTGACCCATGTGGTAATTGTTGAAAGCATCCCACAGGCCGTCGCTGATCATCGAGTCGACGAATTTCATATCGCCCATCTTTTGGCCCGGGCGCAGGTTCGCGACATGGGGGCTCATGGACATGTTTTCTTGACCGCCAGCGCACACGATAGACGCGTCGCCAAGCTGGATGTGCTGTGCGGCAAGCGCAACAGCACGAAGGCCCGATCCACAAACCTGGTTAATACTCCAAGCGGCACTTTCCTGCGGCAGACCTGCATTGATATGCGCCTGACGAGCAGGATTTTGGCCTTGGCCCCCAGTCAGCACCTGACCCAGGATGGTCTCAGACACGTCCGCTTTATCGATGCCCGCGCGCTCAACCAGCGCTTCAAGAACGGCAGAGCCCAGATCATGGGCAGGGATATTGGCGAAAGAGCCGCTGAAGCTGCCCACGGCGGTCCGGGCAGCAGAAGCGATCACAACATTGGTCATCGAGTATCTCCTAATGGGTCTCGCGTCGGCAGCCCGTCACTGGGCACGCCGGACCCGCCCAAACGGCAAATTCCCTTCAGGCAGTCGCGCTTCGTCTAGGACGCAGAGGGCAACCCGACAACAGACACGGTGTCACGGGGGCGGCTTGTCGCAAGGTAGGGCGGCTCCGGCTAACCAGTAGCGCACCGGGCACAGGATCACCCGCGCTGGAGGCGACCCGCACCCATTGCGCCTTTGCTCCAATCTGGGGTGGTCGTGGGGGCGGCGTATAAATACCCTTGCAAACAATCGACGCCACAAGCGGTCAGATAATCCGCATCCTCCTGAGTTTCTACAGATTCTGCGACGGTATACATATCAAACTGCTGCCCAATTGTGATCAAGGCTTGAGCTAAAACTTGATTGTCAGCGTCCGTCGCCACATCGCGGATAAACTGGCCATCGATTTTCAGGATGTCGAAGTAGAAGTCGCGCAGATATCGGAACGATGTGAACCCAGCCCCAAAGTCATCCAGCGCAAATGAGATCCCCTTACGGTGCAAGTCCGCCATGAACACAGTGACCAAATCAGGCACCGTCATTGCGCTGCTTTCGGTGATCTCAAGGATCAGACGTTCGGCGATTGAGGCGTTGCTTGCCAACCCTCGGTCCAGCGCCTCGCGCCAAGCCGGATAGCCAATCGAGCGCGCTGACATGTTGATCGACAACCGTAAGTCCGGCACCTGATTGAGGGCTTTCAACCCCGCCTCAAGTGCACAGGTATCGATCTGGCGGCCAAGTTCTTGGTTTTCCACCACATCGATGAACTCGCGCGCCGGGATCACGCGGCCCGTTGCATCCAGCACGCGAATAAGCCCCTCGTAAAACGCCACCTTGCCCGGACCGCGCGCCTGCATGACCGGCTGATACGCAAGCATCACATCATTGCGCGCAATCGCATCGCGCACCATGTGCAACACGTCGCGATCGCGTGCGTTCATGGCAAACGCCAGCGGATTGTCCGCCCCAACAAAGGAAGGGGGATTTTGCGGTTTACCCATGCGCGTGCTCCAAAAAATGTCCCTGCCACACAAACGACAAATGACTTAAAAAGTTGTGAAGTTTCGCGTTTTGTTCCACTTTGAGACAAAGGGGAGGAATACTGATGAGCGAACGCTGTGACTGGTGCGGCCAAGATCCACTTTATGTGACCTATCACGACACCGAATGGGGCGTGCCAGAGCGTGATCCGCGCGGGTTATGGGAGCAACTGATCCTTGAAGGTTTCCAAGCGGGCCTGTCCTGGATCACGATCCTACGCAAGCGCGAGGGGTTTCGCAGTGCATTCGCGGGCTTTGATCCGGCGGTGATTGCGGGCTGGGGCGACGGTGATGTGACGCGCTTGCTGGCTGATCCCGGCATCGTGCGCCATCGCGGCAAGATCGAAGCGACCATTGGCAACGCGCAGGCCTATCTAGAGATGGAAAACGGCGAAGGTTTCGCAAACTTCATCTGGAGCCGTGTCGATCACGCCCCGATCCAGAACCGCTTTTCCGCCATGAGCGAAGTGCCCGGCCACACCCCCTTGTCGACGGCGTTGTCAAAAGACCTCAAGAAAGCAGGCTTTCGGTTCTGTGGCCCTACAACGGTTTATGCGTTCATGCAGGCCGCCGGTCTTGTGAACGACCATATGGTGGGCTGCGTGCGCCAAGCGGAGCTCGACGGCTAGAGCGCTTCGGCAATCAGGAACCCGCTATTTGCTGCCCCTCACTGCGCTCGAACATGAATAATCGGTACTTGATTTACGCATCTGATTCGCAAGCGCTTCAGTCGCAACCTCTCAGTTCAAACGCTTTTGCGCCCCCCAGCACCGTCACGCGAATGGCTGAGCGGTCCAGCATCATCGGCTGACCGCGCGGCGGCACGAATTCAACGGTTGAGGTGATCCGCCCGCCAGAGATCTGGGTCTGCGTATCGGTCGCCCAGACAGTTGGATCGCCCGCCTCCACCACCGACACGGCCCCTGCACCAACGCCCGGCGGCAGCGCATAGCTGGCCGACACGCGCAGCCCGTCATCAATCGGAGTCAACTCGCAGCTGACAGGGCTGTTAAAAATCGCAGGACGTGCGGCAAGAGCGTCAAGGATTGCCGCATCACGCGCGCCGCCTACAGGCAAAATCGCGTTGATATTCAGGCGCATCGGCATACAGATATCGTCGCACACACCAATGTCGATCCGGGCGCTAAGCTGTGCTGCACTGGTCTGATCGGGTACGGAAAACTCAATCGGCAACACCACAAGATTGCTATAGCCGATACTGCGCAAACCGTTGGCATAAAACACTTCAGGTGCTGGAAAATGCGTCAGCGCAGCAGTGACATTTCGCGAGCCCGAAAAGTTTATCTGCGGGGGAATGCCGCCCTCACCGGGAGCGCGCCAATAGGTCTTCCAACCGGGCGCAAGTGTCAGGCGCACCGCCGCCATATGGGTGCCGCGATCCGTGCGCCATCCCGGCAACACCTCCGCCGAAATAACGTCACCGCTTTGAGCGGTGGCCGGGCCAGCAAGACCCCCAAGGGCGAGCGCACAGAGCGCTGAAATAAAGTGTCGTTTCATCCCGCCACACTACGCAGACGCCCCAAACAGGAAAATCACATTCGAGGGAGGCCACAGCGATGTGACAATCCTGCCGCCTCTAACAGGCTTGAACCGCAGCGGGGCAACCTCCAGTGTAAGGGTATGAATGTGCAGCAATCTCCAGACTCGCTAAAAGGCCAGATCCTGATCGCAATGCCGGGGATGAGCGATCCGCGCTTTGATCACAGCGTGATCTACCTGTGTGCCCATTCAGACGAGGGCGCGATGGGGCTTATCCTCAACAAGCCTGCCTCCGATCTCGACCTGACAAGCTTGATGGAACAGATCGGCATTAAGCCGACCGACAAAATGCGCAAAATGCCTATCCGTTTCGGCGGTCCGGTCGAGCATGGGCGCGGGTTCGTGCTGCACAGTGCGGATTATTCCAACAACGACTCGACGCTTCAGGTCAACGACGCGTTCGGCATGACCGCGACGCTGGATATTCTGGAAGACATCGCCAAAGGCGGCGGGCCTGACACGTGTCTGTTGGCGCTTGGATATGCAGGATGGGGACCGGGTCAGCTGGAGCAGGAATTGCAGGCCAATGGATGGCTGACCGGGGACGTCGGCCCTGAGTTGATTTTCGACCCGAATGTTGAGGGCATGTGGAGCCAAGCGCTGCACGGCATCGGAATTGATCCCTCAATGCTGTCTTCGGTCGGTGGGCGCGCTTAACGCGGGGAAGCGGCGCGGCGCAGGCGGTCGTTGATCGCGATACCAAGGCCTCTGTTTGGGATCGGTGCGATGGCGATGACTTGACCGGGGCTTGCACGCGCATCGAGGGTTCGAAGGGCCGCGAACAAGGCCGTTGCTGCCTCAGCCAGATCCCCCGTTTCTGACAACATCATATCCGCGCCCGCACAGTCTGGCCCGAACCCGAGCCAAAGCGCGCCATCTGGTCGGGCCGAAGCGTTCAGAATAACCAAAGCCGTGGGCGCATAATGCGACGCAAGCTGACCCGGCGCAGTCGGCACGATCTCGTCGCCCGGCACGTCAACCTCACGGCCAAGCACCTGAGCAATCGCGCCCGCCGAGATCGCACCGGGGCGTAGCAGTCGTGGCCCTTTGCCCATCAAACTCAGCACCGTCGATTCGACGCCCACGTTGCACGGCCCGCCATCGACTAAGGCTGCAATACGACCGCTCAGCCCCTCCAGCACATGCGCCGCAATCGTCGGACTTACCCCGCCAGAGGGATTGGCCGATGGCGCAGCAAGCGGCAAATCAGTCTGCCTCAGGATCGCTAACGCCACCGGATGATCCGGCACCCGCAGAGCCACGCTGTCCAGGCCCGCACTCACCCGCTTGGCCAACTCACATTTTGCCGAACGCGGCAGCACCAGTGTCAAAGGCCCGGGCCAAAACGCCGCCATCAAGGCTTCCGCCTCGTCAGAGACGTCTGCATAGCGCCCTGCCCAATCAGCCTCAGCCAGATGCACGATCAACGGATTAAACGAAGGCCGCCCCTTTGCCGCATAGATCGAGGCAACCGCAGCATCCGAAGTCGCATCTGCACCGAGCCCGTAAACTGTCTCGGTCGGAAACGCGACAAGACCGCCCGCCCGAAGCAGCTCAGTCGCCCGGGCAATGCCTTCGTCGCTTGCATCCAGATGCAGGGTTTGCACATGCAGTCCTTTCTCGTGACGCAGCGTTCAAATTGCCGCGCCTCGCGAACGCATGGCACGGTTTGGTCTGTGGCGCGGGGATATCCCGTGGCAGCCCCCCTGCCAAGTCACCGCAATAAGAAGAGACGCGCCATGCCTTATGCCTCCCCCACCGCTGATATTCAGTTCGTGCTCGACCATGTGACAGGCTTTGAGCGTGTCCAAGCGACTGAACGCTTCGTTGAAGCCACGCCCGAGACCTGCGCTGCGGTCCTCGTCGAGGGCGGTCGCATATGCAACGAAGTCCTCGCGCCCCTGAACCGCGTCGGCGATCTGAACCCTGCAGTGCTGGAAAACGGTATCGTACGCACCAGCCCCGGCTTCGATGGCGGCTACAAAGCGCTGGCGACGGGCGGCTGGATCGGTCTGTCATCCGCGCCTGAGTATGGCGGCATGGGTCTGCCAATGGCGTTGAACACGGCGATGAACGAGATGATGTCCGGATCCTGCATGGCGCTGCAACTGGCAACGCTGCTCAGCCAAGGCCAGATTGAAGCGCTTGAGCATCACGCAACAGACGCCCTCAAAGACCTCTACCTGCCGAAGCTGATTTCTGGCGAGTGGAACGCAACGATGAACCTGACCGAACCGCAAGCGGGCTCGGACGTGGGGGCACTACGCTCAAAGGCCGAACCCCAAAGTGATGGCACCTACGCTGTGACGGGCCAGAAGATCTATATCTCATGGGGCGATTGCGACTTCACCGACAACACCATCCACCTCGTGCTCGCGCGCTTGCCGGACGCACCTGAGGGCACGCGCGGTGTCAGCTTGTTTCTCGTGCCCAAACGCCTGCCCGATGCGAACGGCAATGCAGGCGCGCGCAACAGCGTCCGCGTCGTGTCGCTGGAACATAAAATGGGCCTGCACGGCTCGCCCACCGCCGTGATGGAATTTTCGGGCGCGACAGGCTGGATGATTGGCAATGCGGGCGGCGGCATAAAGGCGATGTTCACCATGATGAATAATGCGCGTTTGGGCGTTGCGGCCCAAGGCGTTGGTGTGGCCGAAGCCGCGACGCAAGCGGCCCTGGCCTTTGCCCGCGACCGTATCCAAGGCCCGCCGCTGCGCCGAAGTTCAGGGGCGATTTCCGACCACGCTGATGTGCGCCGGATGCTGATGTCGATGCGCGCCGATACGTTTGCGGCCCGCGCCATGGCGCTCGATTGCGCTGTTGCCATCGACATGGCCAACGCCACAGGCGACGCGAAATGGAGTGCGCGCGTGGGCGTTCTAACACCCCTCGCCAAGTCCTTCTGCACCGACACAGGCGTCGCGGTCGCCTCCGAGGCGATCCAAGTTCACGGCGGCATGGGCTTTATCGAAGAAACCGGCGTGGCGCAGTATCTGCGCGATGTGCGCGTTACCACGATCTATGAGGGCACCAACGGCATCCAAGCAATGGACCTTGTGGGGCGCAAGCTGGGCGATGGCGGCGAAGCTGTGCTGCTCCTGATCGACGCGATTGAGGCCGAGGCCGAAGCCGCTCGCGCCACCCAACCCGCGCTGGCCGAGCCTGTCTGGCAAGCGGCTGAAACCCTGCGCGAGGCGACCGAGGCGATGCTGGCCGAGGATGACCTCAACATCCGATTCGCAGGCGCCGTGCCCTATCAACGCGCCTTCGCCCGTGTGCTTGGCGGCATGTACCACCTGCGCGCCGCAATGGCCGAGGGTGGCATTGGCCCCCGGTCCGCGCTCGCATCGGTCTATATCCTGCGCCTGCTGCCCGAACATGCGGCCTTGCTTGCGGCGACCAGTGCAGGCGATACTGGGCTCTATGATGATGATCTTTTCGGCAGCGCTGCCTAATGCCTGATACTGGCCCGGTGGGGATCAGCACCCCGTTCCCCGATCCCCCCGGTGAGGGCGAAGCGATTGAGGTCGCACGCGGTATCTTATGGATCCGCCTGCCGCTGCCTATGGCCCTCGACCACGTCAATATCTATGCGCTCGATGAAGGCGACAGCTGGACCATCATCGACACCGGGTTCGCCAGTCGTCGCGGTCACGCGCTTTGGGCCAAGTTGCTTGCAGGCCCGCTTGGCGGCAAGCCCGTCAAACGCGTCCTCGTCACTCATCATCACCCAGATCACGTCGGCATGGCGGGCTGGTTTCAGACCCATCATGGTGCCGAATTGCTAATGTCGCGCACCGCATGGCTGATGGCACGGATGCTAACGCTCGACGACCAAGCGTTGCCCGTGGCCGAGACGCTCGCCTTTTGGCGCGGCGCCGGTATGGACCCTGAGGTCTACACAAAACGCGCTGCCGAACGCCCCTTCAACTTCGCCGACATGGTCGAGCCGATGCCCTTGGGCTTCACGCGGATCATCGAAGGCCAGCAAATCACCCTAGGTGGGCGTGACTGGACCATTCGAATGGGCAACGGCCATGCCGCTGAACACGCAACGCTCTGGTCTGATGATGTGGTGCTCGGCGGAGACCAACTGCTTGCCACCATCTCGCCCAATCTCGGTGTCTATGCGACCGAGCCTGAGGCTGATCCGGTCGCTGATTGGTTGGAAAGCTGCGAGCGTCTCGGCACCTATGCCACCCGCGCTCAGCTAATCCTGCCCGGTCACAAGTTGCCTTTCACAGGTTTGCCCTTCCGCCTGACCCAGCTGATCCAGAACCACCACGGGGCGCTGACACGGCTGGAGGCTTATCTTTCTGAGCCGCGCACCGCCCATGACTGCTTCTCGCCGCTGTTCAAACGCAAAATCAGAGACGGGGAATATGGGCTGGCCTTGGTCGAATCGATCGCGCATTTGAACCACCTGCACCAAGCTGGGCGCGCGACACGCGTTAGGCACGAAGACGGTGCGTGGCTCTATCAGGCCGCCAATTGAGTGGTAATTGGCGTCGCACTCATGCCTTGCGCGGTGAGCTTGCACAGCGATCCCGGCGGAATCTCTGACCACTTCGCCGAATCGCCACAAAGCGGCTCGGACGCTAAAACGACACCCCCCTCAGCCCAATCGCGCGAGGCATAGAGCGTCGGACACCGTTCGTCGGACGCATATCGAAACGCATAGAGCGACACACCATCGGAAAGCACCGTTGTCAGCCGGATCGGACCATCCGGGCCCGGAGCACCCAATGCCTCAAGCATGCCTGCGAATGCCGCGACCGGATCGCGCTCTAGCCCGTGCGCCATAAGCGTCAGAAACACCATTTCACTGTCGGTTGTGCCGCGCCGCTGCTCGTAGAGTACGTCGGGCAAATCCGCTTCCAACTGCCGCCGGATGCGCGGGAAGTGCGGGACCTGACCGTTATGGCAAAAGCTCCAGGTGCCAGACGTGAACGGATGACAATTCTGACGGCTGGTCTCGCCCATAGTCGACGCACGGATATGGCCGATAAACAGGGGCGAGCGTACCATTCGGCACAGGCTCGTCAGGTTGCCATCAGACCATGCAGGCAGCACATCGCGGTAGAGGCCGGGCGAGGTCGACGCGCCGTACCACGCAATGCCAAAGCCATCGCCGTTGACGGCCAGCTTGGCCTCCGACGCATGTTGGCTTTGTTCCAGCAGCGAATGGACAGGCTTGACGATGACATCCTCAAGCGCCGTTTCTGGCCCCAGATAGGCAGCAATGCGACACATCTAGTGCGGGACGCGGTTCACAATGCGGGCATGGAGCCGCTTGATGATGTCGCTTCCCGTGGTCTTGCACAGGGCCGGGATTATCGCATGAACGAAGGCAGCACCCGCAGCGACAAACAGCCAGAACGAGAAGGTCAGCGCAAAGCGGAAATGCTGCCAGAACGTCTCGTCTACCGAAGCCGGATGGTCGAGGAAGATCGTATTGATTAGCGTCGACTTGGAAGGTGACTGGTTGGCGGCATCCGACATGATCTGGAACTCCTGTTGCGCGTTCGGGACAGGTTAACCAAGCCATGATGCGATTTGATCCCAAATATCCCTATACGCGCGCCTTATGTTGGGACACTATCCCAACATGGATCATCAAATCGATACACTTGACCGCAAAATCCTCGCAGAGATGCAAATCGATGCCAGCCTGTCGGTCGATACTCTGTCCGAACGCGTCGGTCTGTCCCGCAATGCGTGTTGGCGGCGGATCAAGCAGCTGGAACACGCGCGCGTTCTCAAGGCCCGCGTCGCCCTCGTCGATGCAGCCAAGGTTGGGTGCGGCCTGACAGTCATGGTTCTAATCCGCACAAGCACCCACGATGCCAAATCCATGACTGGCCTCACACGCGCCGTCCAAGCCATGCCAGAAATCACCGGGGCCTACCGGATGACGGGCGATCTCGATTATGTGCTGCGCGTCCAAGTTGAGGATGTCCCGGCCTATGACGCCTTCTACAAACGCCTGATCAGCCGCGTTTCGGTCTCGGACATTTCCGCCAGTTTCGTTATGGAAGAACTTAAGCACACGACAGCAGTGCCGCTTTGAACGGAGAGACAATGTCAGACATGATCGCCACCGCCGCCGAAGCCCTTGAGGCCGCTGCCCTGCCGCGCGCCCGCGTGGTGCATTGCGACCCAGACCAACGAAGTGCCGAGCAAGACCCATTGCCCGAGGCCGTTGCCAACAAACCCGTGTCGGAAAAGTCGCCTGCCGAATGGGCCTACCAGCGCCTGATCCTATATATCCAGAACTTCGAGACGCATCTGGACGGTGATCACGAGGTCGCTATGGGTTTTACGGGTGGTGATGCGGGTGTGCTTCGCATCGAAGGCATGGGGTTTTTCGATCCCGATTTGCTGACGTTTTACGGCACCGACCAAAGCGGCGCGCGCACGCAGATGATCCAGCATGTCAGCCAATTGACGGTTTTGCTGCGGGCTTTGCCTAAAGTCAGCGCCGCCAAACCAGCCAACAGAATTGGATTTCGTCTGGCCGCTGATCTGGAAGAGGACGCGA
The DNA here is from genome assembly GCA_034111085.1 of Dinoroseobacter sp. Lineage (GTDB taxonomy): Bacteria > Pseudomonadota > Alphaproteobacteria > Rhodobacterales > Rhodobacteraceae > Dinoroseobacter. Next base: position 105,289 of record JAWUXZ010000034.1, on the reverse strand, counting down.
AGACCGCATAATCGGGTCCATTCGCCCTCTTGACGCAAGCGTGCCACAGAAGCACAACCCAGCCGCAGTTCACGGTTTTGCGCAATGACAGACAAGCGCTTTTCCGCTACCCGTATTCATAACTACAAGATGTAGGAGACTTAAGATGGCCGAACACAAGCACGGCAGCATGGACACCAAAACGCAGGAAAAGACCTTCGAGGGCTTTGTGCGCTTCACGATCTGGACCGTTGTCGCGATTATTGTGGCCTTGGTTTTCCTTGCTATAGTGAACGGATAACGACGAAAAGGGCCTTCATTCGATGCGTTTAGCTGCCATGTTAACCGCCGCAGCACTCCTCCTTGTGGGGTGTGGTGGCGGTGCCGAAGAAAAATGGGCTTCCGACGAGTTTGTCTCGCGCGCCGCCTTCAGTCCGGGCGGTCAACCGACCGTGACGCTTTACACCATGATCAGTAATTCGACCGGGTCCGGCGGCCATTCGGCGATCATGATTAATGGCAGTCAGCGGGTTTTGTATGATCCCGCAGGTTCGTGGCAGCACCCTTTGGTGGCCGAGCGCAATGATCTACACTTCGGCTTCACCGAGTTTCAGCGCAGCTTCTATATCGATTTCCACGCGCGCACGACGTTTCATGTGGTGGTCCAAGAACTGCCCGTATCGCTGGCCCAAGCCAATGCGATGATCGTGTCTGTGCAGCAGCAGGGGGCCGCGCCAAAAGCGTTCTGCACCCGCCACAATTCGACCGCGCTGCAACGCGTTCCGGGCTTCGAGTCGATCAATACGACATGGTACCCCGTGAACTTGATGGAGCAGTTTGCGAACCTGCCCGGTGTGCAGACCTCGAAAATCTATGACGATGATCCGGGGTATAACCAGACAATGCTGCGCGCAGGCATCGTGCCTATTGCGGCAGATATTTTCACCGCAGCGAATTAGATCAGACCGGGCCCAGCGCCCGGTCTTTTCATTTCCGGCGCAGGTGCTCGTCTAAGCGCGGTAGGATCTCGACGAAATTGCAGGGCTGATGGCGGTAATCGAACTGCCAGAGCAAAATCTCGTCCCACGCATCCTTGCAGGCCCCCGAGCTTCCCGGCAGCGCAAACAAATACGTGCCCCCGGCAACGCCACCCGTCGCGCGGCTTTGTACGGCGCTGGTTCCGATCTTCTGGTATGAGACCATGGTGAAGACAGTCCCGAACGCTTCAATCTCTTTCTCATAGACATCGCGGTGCGCCTCGACCGTCACATCGCGGCCCGTCAGCCCGGTCCCACCCGTCGAAACGATAACGTCAATCTCAGGGTCCGCGATCCAAACCCTCAGATGCTCAGCAATCGCCTCGCGATCGTCGCGAAGAATGTGACGCGCCGCCAAGCTGTGCCCCGCCTGCGTTAGCCGTGCGACCAGCACATCGCCTGATTTATCCTCAGCCAATGTACGCGTGTCAGACACGGCGAGGACCGCGATTCGCATCGCAAGAAACGGGCGGGCCTCGTCGAGGCGGCTCACTCAGGTGTGCCGATCTTATCTTGGGTTTGGGTGTCGAAATCTGACGCGTCATGGCGCTCGTGCAACTGCTCTTCCAGCGGGCCATTGGCCTTATTGACCATACGTCCGCGCGTGACAGCAGGGCGCTCAGAAAGCATCGCGGCCCAGCGAATAACGTTGGTATACTCATGCACGCTCAGGAACGTCCCGGCATCGTAGGCCCCGCCTTCGACCATGCGCCCGTACCACGGATAGATCGCCATATCCGCGATTGAATAGTCGCCACCAAGGATGAATTTGTTGTTGGCCAAGTGCTGGTCCAGCACATCGAGCTGGCGTTTGGTTTCCATCGCATAGCGGTTGATCGGGTACTCGTATTTTTCAGGGGCATAGGCGTAGAAATGGCCGAATCCACCGCCCAGAAACGGCGCGCTGCCCATCTGCCAGAACAGCCACGACAGCATTTCAGAGCGCTTTTCCTTCGGGCCAAGGAACGCATCGAACTTCTCGGCCAAATGCATCAGGATTGCACCGGACTCGAAGACCCGCACAGGCGTGTCACCTGATAGGTCCAGCAGCGCTGGTATTTTAGAGTTCGGGTTGATTCCCACGAAGCCCGAGCCGAACTGATCGCCCTTGCCGATATTGATCAGCCACGCGTCATATTCCGCGCCCGTGTGGCCGGCCGCCAACAGCTCCTCCAGCAGGATCGTCACCTTGACGCCGTTCGGCGTGCCAAGCGAGTGCAACTGAAACGGATGCTTGCCCACGGGCAGCTCTTTGTCATGGGTCGCACCGGCGGTTGGACGGTTGATGCTGGCGAAAGTGCCGCCGCTTTCGCTGTCCCAGGTCCAGATCTCAGGCGGGGTGTATGTGTCGGTCATGGGGATCTCCTTCAAGTGTCGAGTTTGGCGCGCAAGGCTTGCAAGTCAGCCCAGGCGGCTCGTTTTTGTAACGGCTGGCGCAATAGATAGGCCGGATGGAACATCGGTAAACAGGGCAGGCCTTGGGCTTGCGTCCACTGACCCCGAAGGCGGGTGATGCCTTGCTTGCCCAGAAGCGCGCCCGCTGCGATATTGCCCATGACAACGATGATCTCGGGCTTTGCCAAAGCAATATGACGCGCCAGAAACGGCATCATCATCTCAATATCATCGCCCGAAGGATCGCGATTCTGCGGTGGCCGCCATGGCAACACGCTGGTGATATAGAGCGCGGCACTGGTCTCATCCGCATCCCGCGTAATCCCGATCGCGGCAAACATCGCGTCCAGCAACTGGCCAGCCGGGCCCACAAACGGCTTTCCCACACGGTCCTCGTCGCGCCCCGGTGCCTCGCCAATAACCATAATCCGCGCGCCCGGTTTGCCATCAGCAAACACCAGATTGCGCGCGCCCTTCTTCAATTCGCAGTGCTCATAACCCGCCACCGCGCTCTTCAAGGCGTCCAAGCTACCAGCCGCCTTCGCCAGCGCTTTGGCATGCGAGACCGGATCTGCAAACTGAACCTCAGTGGCAGGCGCATCGTCCTTTGCCGGGGCAGCAGGTTTCGCGACAGTTTTAGGTAATTCAAACCGATCAATCGGCGTATCAAGAATCGCTTCATCTGCGCCGAGCTCGACCTGCCACGCCAGCATCGCTAGCGCGTCATTCGGATCGATTTGGTCTAGCGCGGCAGCGTCAAAGAACTTCATAGCACTTACCCTAGAACGCCGACCTCTGGTGTGCAATTGGCGGTCTTGTGACCCCGCACCTGCCCGTCCTATAACCGCTTCAGGCCGTCGGGGGACATCATGGCATTTCGGGCAAAACACTTACTAGGGATCGAGCCTCTCGGGCCGGACGAAATCGTCACGCTGCTCGATCTGGCTGAGACCTATGTCACTCTCAACCGTCAGCCCGAGAAGCATTCAAACGCGCTCGCGGGCATGACCCAGATCAACATGTTTTTCGAGGCCTCAACCCGCACTCAGGCCAGTTTTGAGATTGCTGGAAAACGCCTCGGTGCCGACGTCATGAACATGTCCATGGCCGCCAGTTCCATCAAGAAGGGCGAGACGCTGATCGACACAGCAATGACCCTGAACGCGATGCACCCCGATCTGCTGGTCGTACGCCATCCGCAATCTGGTGCGGTCGATCTGCTGGCTCAGAAGGTCAACTGCGCGGTGCTGAACGCAGGCGACGGTCGCCACGAACACCCCACTCAAGCGCTGCTCGATGCGCTGACGATCCGGCGCGCCAAGGGCCGTCTGCACCGTCTGAACATCGCCATTTGCGGTGACATCGCCCATAGCCGTGTGGCCCGGTCCAACATCATGCTTCTGGGCAAAATGGAAAACCGCGTGCGTCTTGTCGGCCCGACCACGCTAATGCCCTCAGGTGTCGCTGAGCTGGGCGTCGAGGTCTACGATGACATGCGCGAGGGTCTCGCGGGTTGTGATGTGGTGATGATGTTGCGCCTCCAGCGTGAACGCATGGACGGCGGTTTCATCCCATCAGAGCGCGAATATTACCACCGCTACGGGCTGGACACCGAAAAGCTGAGCCACGCCAAAGACGACGCCATCGTCATGCATCCCGGTCCCATGAACCGAGGGGTCGAGATCGACGGGCTGCTTGCTGACGACATCAACCGCTCAGTAATCCAAGATCAGGTCGAGATGGGCGTCGCCGTGCGCATGGCCGCGATGGATTTGTTGGCGCAGAACCTCGCGAGCGCACGCAAGGAGGCCGCATTATGCTAGGCTGGCTCCGCAATCTGCTGACCCGCAAACCTGCGCACCCCGAGGCTGCCCCCAAGCGCGTCGCACCTCCTGCGCCCGAGACCGTGCACATCTTCACCTGCGCGTTTGAGACCTCCCAAGGGTTTCGCAATTACGTCGATCAGATCTGGACTACCCAAGATGCAGAGCCGCACTGCACCTTCGAGGACGAGCTGCACCTGCCCTATCTGGACCGCAACTATGTGGAGCTCATCGAAGGCAGTGTCGACGAAATCGACGCCCAGATTCGCCCGCTGCTGCGCCACGAGGTTGATGCAAGTGCCGTGTTTCTCGGCACACCCAATGTGGCCCAAGCTGTGCTGATCTATGACCGCGCTTTGCCTGATGCAGCGCCACTTCTGCGCTCGACAAGCCAAGCCCGCTACGTCGGTCCCGCCGAGCTTGCGGGGTGAGCAGTGGTTGGGCCCCTTACCTTGACGACGGCGAGACCCTGCTTTGGCAAGGTCGCCCAGATGATCGGCTGTTTCTGCTGCGCAAGGCGGATGGTTTGTTGATTCCGTTCTCACTTTTCTGGGGCGGGTTTGCGCTCTTTTGGAATCTCAGCGCTTGGGCCATGGGCGCACCGCTTTTCTTCAAGCTGTTCGGGCTGCCGTTCCTTGCAATCGGGCTTTACGTGATCATCGGGCGGTTCTTCGTTGACCAGATGATCCGTCGTAAAACCATCTATGCGTTGTCTGACAGGCGCGCCTTTATCGCCACCTCCGCCTTCGGGCGCAGCCTGCGTGAAATGACCATCAGCCATCACACGCAATTGACCTACCTCCCCGGAAAAACCACGACATTGATCTTGGGCACACCCGCATCCCAGCGCCCAACCCGTGACATGCGCAGCATGGGCCAGTGGCACGGCGCGAGCGGCGAGTTTGCCTTCCGCGCAATCCCAGACGGAGACGAGGTCTACCGGATGCTGCGCGATATTCAGGACAAATCCGTATGACCCTTTTGCTCCTTACCAACGCCCGCCTGATTGACCCCGAAGCAGGCACCGACCAGATCGGCAGCCTGCTGATACGCGACGGCCTGATCGTCGCGCGCGATCCCGGCACCAAGCCTGAAGGCGCTGAGGTGATCGATTGTGCAGGCAAATGCCTCGCCCCCGGTATTATCGACATAGGCGTCAAGATCGGCGAGCCGGGCGAGCGCCACAAGGAAAGCTTTAAGACCGCCGGACGCGCCGCTGCCGCAGGTGGTGTCACCACTATGGTCACCCGCGCCGACACTACGCCGCCCGTGGACACGCCCGAGGTGCTCGATTTCGTCAAGCGCCGCGCGCAAGAGGTCTCGGTCGTGCGCATTGCGCCCATGGCCGCCCTGACCAAAGGCCGCGACGGGCGCGAGATGACCGAGATTGGGTTCCTGCGCGATGCGGGCGCTGTCGCATTCTCCGATGGCGACCGCGTTGTCCAAGACCTTAAGGTGCTGTCGCGCGCGCTGACCTATGCCAAGGGGCTAGACGCGCTGGTGATCGGCCATGCGCAGGAGCCTATTCTCAGTGAAGGCGCTGCCGTGACCTCCGGCAAGTTCGCCACTTTGCGCGGGCTTCCTGGCGTGTCACCAATGGCCGAGCGGATGGGGCTGGAGCGCGATCTGGCCGTGGTGGAAATGACCGGGGTCAGCTACCACCTCGACCAGATCTCGACTGTGAAGGCTTTACCGGCCCTAAAGCGCGCGCGCGATGCCGGCCTCGATGTCACCGCAGGCATCTCGATCCACCACCTGACGCTGAACGAATTCGACGTCGGGCCCTACCGCACCTTCTTCAAAGTCAAACCGCCGCTGCGGTCGGAGGAGGACCGCCTCGCCATGGTTGAGGCCGTCGCCAATGGCGAGATCGATGTGATCTGCTCGATGCACACGCCCCAGGATGAGGAAAGCAAACGCCTGCCGTTTGAGGAGGCCGCCAGCGGTGCTGTGGGGCTCGAAACCTTGCTGCCCGCTGCCATTCGTTTGGTCCATTCCGGCGCGCTTGATCTGCCGCAGCTTTGGCGCGCTTTGTCGTTTAATCCGGCCAAGCGACTTGGACTTCCCGGTGGTCGTCTGTCACCCGGAGCGCCCGCTGATCTGGTCTTATTCGATCCCGATGCGCCCTTTGTGCTCGATCGTGCCAAACTGCACTCAAAATCGAAGAACACCCCCTTTGACGGAGCGCGGATGCAAGGCAAAGTTCGCGCAACATGGGTCGGCGGCACACAAGTGTTCCCTTTGAAGGATTAACCAAATGGCAAGTATTTCTGCCCTGCCCTACCGAGGTGCTATCGATGCCTGAAATCACTACATCCCCCGGTCTGCTCGCAGCCGTCGCATTGATCGCCTATCTGGTCGGCGCGATCCCCTTCGGCATCGTCATCGCGCGGCTGTTCGGCCTCGGAAACCTGCGCGACATCGGCTCAGGCAACATTGGCGCGACCAACGTGCTGCGCACCGGAAATAAGCTCGCAGCCGCCCTCACACTGCTCTTTGATGCAGGCAAAGCAGGTGCCGCGGTGCTTGTGGCGCGCGCATATTTGGGCGAGGACGCAGCCCAGCTTGCAGGCTTGATGGCGTTCCTAGGCCATTGTTTTCCAATCTATTTGCGCTTCAAAGGTGGCAAGGGCGTCGCCACATTCTTCGGCCTGTTGCTGGCGCTGACATGGCCGGTCGGGATTGGCGCAGGCATCGTGTGGCTGTTTGTAGCCTACACCTTCCGCATCTCGTCTCTATCGGCACTGATGGCATCATTGATGGCCCCAGCCTTGGCATGGGGCCTCGGCCAACCAGACGTCCTAATTCTGACCGTATTGCTCGGAATATTGGTCTGGTATCGCCACGGCGAGAACATAATTCGTCTGCTTAATGGCACAGAGACAAGGATCAACACCAAAAAAGAGTAGTGCGATGGGTTTTATTGCAGCAGTTGCAAAGAGTTATGCCAATATCCTGAATTTCTCAGGGCGTGCCAGCCGCGCAGAATATTGGTGGTTCATGTTCTACCAGTTCCTCGCGATCTTCGCAGTGACCATCGGTATGACTCTGTATGCCAAGGGGTTAGAGCCCTTCGCGGCCGAAGCCCTCGCCGCACAATCTCTCGGTGTTTGGACACTCGTCTACACGGTTGCGTTTTGGCTGCCTGCACTGTCGTCAATAGTCCGACGTCTTCACGATACAGACCACAGCGGATGGTGGTACTTCATCGTGATGGTTCCGATTGTCGGTGTTTTTGTGCTGATGTTTTTCCTGCTCATGCCCAGCTCGCTCGGTCGCAATCGCTTTGGAACACATCCCTACGGCCCGAAAGGCAAGACCCCGATGCGCCTGCCACGCGGCATGAAACCCGCCCCCAGCGAGGCTGAGCGGCGTGTAGAGATCCTCGAATACTACCGTAAGAACATCGCACAGCAAGGTCAGCCAAGCTAGGCTCGACACCTGAAACGCTCGGTGGCATCCTCAGACCACGGTTTTTGAGCAGGAGGATGACATGGGATTCGCAGACGCGATTAGGGCAGGATTTGCCAATTACGTAACCTTTTCGGGACGCGCCCAGCGCTCGGCCTTTTGGTACTGGACGCTGTTTGTGCTCTTTGGCAGCATTGTCGCCGGGGTTCTCGATGGCATCATATTCAGCGGAATCGGCGGTGAGGGGAATGGCCCGCTCAACGGACTTTGGGGATTGGCAGCGCTTTTGCCATCCATCGCCATCGCCGTGCGCCGCCTGCACGATCTGGACCGCTCTGGATGGTGGTATCTTTTGGTCGCGCTGCCATTGATCGGCTGGATCGTTCTCGTAATCTTCTTCGTGCAACGCGGTGGCGAAGGCCCCAACCGCTTTGGCGAAGACCCTTTCGGAACAGGTACTTCCCCGTTCAAAACTGCAGGTGAGAACGACACCGCGACCTACACGCAAAGCAATATCCCACGCGTCGACCGAACGGACTGAGGCCTAGTACGAATACTCGGCATAGATACGATCCAGATCGCCCTGCCAATCCCCGTAATAGTGCGCGAGCAATTCGTCCGCTGGGGTCTGGCCACTGTCGAGGCTTTCTTTGAGCGCGTTCAGGAAGTGCGTCTCGTCCGGGATCAATCCGCCCGCACCGGGACGCGCCCGCGCTGCAAGACCACCTTCGGCGATTGCCACAACTTCGCGCGCCAGATCGTGCATCTTGATGCCGCCAACCTCGGCCTGAAGCCCGTCCACCGAGGCTGCAACCCGCAGGGCCTCGCGCGTTTCCGCATCCCAGCCTTTGACCAAATCCCATGCCGCATCCAGCGCACCTTGGTCGTAAGTCAGCCCGACCCAAAACGCAGGCAGCGCACATAGACGCCGCCAAGGACCGCCATCGGCGCCGCGCATCTCGATGTACTTCTTCATACGAGCTTCGGGAAAGGCGGTGGTCAGGTGGTCAGCCCAATCGCTCATCAACGGCTTCTCACCGGGCAGCGCCGGCAGTTCGCCCTTCAGAAAATCACGGAACGATTGGCCGAGCGCATCGATATATTGCCCGTCGCGGTAGACAAAATACATTGGAACATCGAGCGCATAGTCTACCCAACGCTCAAACCCAAACCCATCCTCGAACACAAATGGCAGCATGCCCGTGCGCGCAGGATCGAGGTCACGCCAGATACGGCTACGCCAGCTTTTATGCCCGTTTGGCTTGCCCTCAAAAAACGGCGAATTGGCAAACAGCGCAGTGGCAACAGGCTGCAACGCAAGCGCGACGCGCATCTTTTGCACCATGTCAGGCTCGGACCCGAAATCGAGGTTCACTTGCACCGTGCAGGTCCGCCGCATCATCGACGTGCCCATGGTGCCGACTTTTTGCATGTAGTCGTTCATCAACACGTAGCGTCCCTTGGGCATCAAGGGCATCTCGTCATGGGTCCAGACCGGGGCAGCCCCAAGGCCGATAAAGCGCACGCCGATCTTGTCGGAGATATCTTTGACCTCGTGCAGATGGACGTTCACCTCGTCACAAGTTTCGTGGATGGTTTGCAGGGGGGCACCGCTGAGTTCCAACGCGCCACCGGGCTCTAGGCTGACATTCGCGCCGTCTTTTTCCAGCCCGATCAGCTTGCCGCCTTCGTCCACGGGAGACCAACCATAAGTGTCGCGCAGACCCGAAAGGACTGCGTGGATCGACCGCTCGCCCTCGTAGGGCAAAGGCTTAAGGCTGTCTTTGCAGTAGCCGAACTTCTCGTGCGCGGTCCCGATGCGCCAATCATCTTTGGGCTTGCAGCCATCGGCGAGGTATTCGGCCAATTGCGAGAAATCTTCGATCGGGCCGCCGCCGGATTGAGGGATGGACATAGGGGCGCGCTCCGTTGATCGCTGGGGGTGTTGTGCTAAGAAGTCCGCCTTCCGCCCAGCGGTGTCAACCCGGCCACATCACCGCGTTGCCACACAATCACGGTGCCGGTTTGGGTGCCTTTGAGGCTGCGCAGAAGGTGGTCGGCAGACATCCCCGGCAATGTCGCGAAGATATCGAACAAGGCTTCCGCGCCAGCCGCATCATGGGGGATATCAAGGGCCTCGCCGATCTCGGATCTGATATGCCAGACCCGCGCTGTCGCAGGCCCGTTCAAGTGCAGCGCAGTCATCAAGCTAAGGGCAACAGCACCGCCATCGGACGGCCCGAAATATCCAATCTGGCCTTCGTCCACGCGCACCGCACCCGGCGCATTTCCCGCACCGCGAAACCGCACGCGCCGCCAGCCGACGATGGCAAAACCGATGCCCACAAGGGTTAGAATAAGGCCGAGGCCTTGCACCACGGGACCGGGAAGTCGGGTTAAAAACAGACCGAGCGCGAAGACCCCGAGTGCGATCAAGACTTCGCGCCACCGCATGAGCGCCACGCTGACCTCTGGTCGAATGAAACCGCTCACCAATCACCCAACACAGTTTGCCACAACGTCAGGGCGGCGACGGCGGCGGTATCGGCGCGCAAAATGCGAGGGCCGAGGCTGACGGGTGTTACGAAATCGAAGGCCTTGAGGCGCGCACGCTCGGCGTCCGAGAACCCGCCTTCTGGCCCGATCAGAATCGCCCATTTGCTGGCGGGTCCGGCTGACATAAGCGAGGCCCGCGCGCCCACAAGTGCTTCATCGCAAAACATCAGGCGGCGATCTTGCGGCCAGTCTTGGAGCACTTTGTCGAGGCGACTTAGCGGCTCGACATCCGGCACGAAGGTTCCGCCGCATTGCTCGGCGGCCTCCACAGCGTGGGCTTGCAAGCGGTCCTGATTGATTCGGTCGGAATTGGTAAACGCAGTCGAGATTGGCAGGATGCGTGACGCCCCCATCTCTGTCGCCTTCTCAACGATGAAATCGGTGCGCGCCTTCTTGATCGGGGCAAACAGAAGCCACAAGTCGGGGGGCATATGCTGCTGTGCGGTTTGCTCTCGAAGTGCCAGCGCGCCTGTCTTCTTGCCCGCCTCGGTAACCTCCGCGCGCCATTCGCCGTCGCGCCCGTTAAACACGAAGATTGCGTCACCCGTGCTCAGTCGCATTACACCAAACAGATAATGCGCCTGATCACGGGTCAGAGGAACCGTTTGCCCCAACCCAAGTGCTTCGTTAACACACAACCTGATTTTCGCTGTCGCCATGGGGATATTGTCTATGACCAAACCCGAAGGAACGCCAGTCGAAGGCGCAGTCGCAGATGCAGTGCCTTGGAACTGGGTGGATCATCTGGCCCCAGCGGCAAGCCGGCCGTATTTGCGCCTTAGCCGCGCGGATCGACCCATTGGCACATGGTTGCTGCTGCTGCCGTGCTGGTGGGGCGTTTTGTTAGCGGCTGCAGCGACCGACGGGCTGGATATGTATTCGGCATGGCTGATGGCAGGGTCCGCGGCGGGCGCGTTCTTGATGCGCGGCGCAGGCTGCACATGGAACGACATCACCGACCGCGATTTTGACGCACAGGTCGAACGCACACGATCACGCCCGATCCCGTCGGGCCAGGTCAGCGTCAAGCAAGCGAGCGCATGGATGGTCCTACAAGCGCTGATCGCGTTTGGCATTTTGCTGACCTTCCCGCTGCCAGCGATTCTTCTGGGCATCGCTTCGGTCGCCCTTGTGGCGATTTATCCGTTTGCCAAGCGCTTTACTTGGTGGCCGCAGGTCTTTCTTGGCCTCGCCTTCAACTGGGGCGCGATCCTGTTGTGGACTGCCGAAGCGGGCTCGTTAAGCTTTGCGGCAATCGTACTTTATGCCTCCGGCATCGCGTGGACGCTGTTCTACGATACCATCTACGCCCATCAGGATACCGAGGATGATGCGCTGATCGGCGTGAAATCCACTGCGCGGTTATTCGCCGAGAACTCTCCGCGTTGGCTGCGGGGCTTTATGGTGCTGACCGTTGTTCTGTTTGGCCTCGCGGTGTTGATCGCGCTTTTGCCCACCGGCAACCCATTACAAGTGGTTTTGGGGCTTGGGGCGGCATGGGCGATGGGCTGGCATTTGGCCTGGCAGTTGCGCCGCCTCGACATCGACGACCCAAAAGTTTGCATGCACCTGTTTCGCGCGAACCGAGATACCGGTCTGATTGCTACGTTGTTTCTTGGCATTGCGGCATTGGTTTGATTGAACCCGGTGCAGACCCGGTTTAGACAGAGCGCTTAATTGTCTGGCCGCGCCAACGGGAGATCGCCCAAACGTGACTGCTTCACGCCCCCTCGTAATCATGGTTATCGCCCTCGCGGTGGCGGCAGCGCTGTGCGTCGGCGTGGCTAGCGTTGCGGCAGATCTGGTCGAGAAGCGCTCGGTCGCTGAGCTTGAAGGCGCTTTATCGGCCCAACCGTTGCAATTTGTCGAGATTGACGCCGATGGGCTGCTGGTCACGATGTCGGGCACAGCGCCGGATGAAGCCACGCGCTTTACCGCTTTGTCGATCGCAGGCGGCCATATTGCCCCGGACCGCTTGATCGACGCGATGGATGTTGCCGATTCGACCGGGCTTGAGCCTCTGCGCTTTTCAATCGAGATGTTGCGCAATGATGACGGCATCCAACTGATCGGTTTGATCCCTGCCGCAACCGGTCGCGCGAAAGTGCTGGAGGGGTTGGACCAACTCGACGGCACATCACAAGTCGCCGACATGTTGGAAACCGCTGACCATGAAGTGCCCGAAGGCTGGGACGCTTCACTTGAATTCGCCCTGTATGCTTTGAGTGTTCTACCGCGCTCAAAGATCTCGGTTGCCGCCAATCGTGTTGCCGTAACCGCCCTTAGCGCCAGCCCGTCTGAGAAAGCTCAGATCGAAGTGACGCTCAGCCGTGCCGCGCCTGACGGTATGGAACTGGTGTTGGACATCAACGCACCGCGCCCTGTAATCACCCCCTTCACCTTGCGTTTTTCGATCGAAGAGGGCGTTGCAACCTTTGATGTTTGCTCGGCCGATACCGAGCACGCGCGGGACCAAATCGTGTCAGCAGCTGCAGGCGCAGGCGTGGAAGGCAAAATAACCTGCAACCTCGGCCTTGGTGTACCGAGCCCACGTTGGGCCGAGGCCGTCGAGCACGGCATCGCGGCGCTCAGCACGCTTGAGGGCGGAACGCTTACATTCTCGGACGCGGATGTGACGCTCGTGGCTTTGGCGGAGACACCGCAACCCACATTCGACCGTGTGGTGGGCGAGTTGGAAAACGTCTTGCCGCCGGTGTTCTCGCTGCATTCGATCTTGCCCGAGCCCGTGCGCATCGACGGCACGGGCGGTACCGATACTGTGCCTGAATTCGTCTCAACCCTCAGCCCCGAGGGCCTTTTGCAACTGCGCGGTCGGGTAGCCGATGAACAGCAGCGCAACGCGGTCAACAGCTACGCGCAATCGCTGTTCGGCACCGATCAGGTCTATTCCGCCACCCGCCTTGATCCGAACCTACCTGACGGATGGCCGGTGCGTGTGCTCGCCGGATTGCAGGCCTTGAGCGAATTGAACAATGGCAGCCTCGTTGTGCAGCCAGATTTCGTCGAACTGATTGGGATGACAGGCAACCCTGAGGCCAATGGCGAAGTCGCGCGCCTGCTGGCTGATAAGCTAGGCGAGGCCGAGGATTTCCGCATCGCCATCCGCTACGTGCAATCGCTTGATCCCGCCGCCGCCTTGCCCACGCCCGAGGAATGCGCTGTGAAGGTGAACACAGCGCTCAGCGAAAAGAAAATCACGTTCGAGCCCGGCTCAGCCACGATATCGTCGGACGCGCGCGATGTGCTGGACCGGATTGCAGAGATCGTGGGTGCCTGCGAAGAGGTGCCGATGGAAATCTCCGGTCACACCGACAGTCAGGGGCGCGAGGAAATGAACACGCGCCTGAGCCAACAGCGTGCCGAGGCGGTTCTGACTGCACTGCTTGATCGCCGTGTGCTGACCACAAACCTGATTGCGCGCGGCTACGGCGAAAGCAATCCGATCTCAGACAATGATACGTCCGAGGGGCGTGAAGCCAACCGTCGCATCGAATTCCGAGTGCTGCTTGCCGAAGAAGCCGTCACTGCCGTCGAAGAAGAGGCCACCGAATGAATAGAACCGAGTTCATCTTCGCCATCGCGTTCATCCTCTTCATCGCCTTCATTGCGGGTTGGGCGACAAGCTGGCTGGTGGCGCGCTTCACCCGCGTAAGCCAATCGGACATTGGCGAATTGGACCAAATGGCCCAAGCCTTGCACGAGGCCGAAGAAACCCGCGATCAGGCAATCACCTACCTGCAATACCGAGAGGAAGAGCTGACCAATCAGCTCGCCCAGTCCGAGGCAGAGTTATCTGCAGCCATGGACGGTCTGCGTGACGCCCGGCGCGAAGCCGAGGAAATGCGCAGTTATGTTGAGAAAGTCACGCAAGGCGGTCGCTAAGCGTCGCGGTTAGTTCCGCCCCAACAGCGTCCCCAAGACATCAAGCAAAATACGCTCGGCAGCACTTTGACCCGCTGGAGCTTGCTGAGGCGCGCGCTGTGTTTGAGCTGGCTCAATCACGCGCGGCTCTGGCACCGACATTGGCAGGGGGCGTGGTGCGAGATCAGCGTGGATGCGCGACATCGTCTCGCGCCAGATCTCGGCAGGCAGACCACCGCCCGTTACACCTGTCAGCGGTGTGTTGTTGTCATAACCCATCCAGACCCCCGCCACGTATTGCGCGGTAAATCCGATGAACCACGCGTCACGCGCGGCTTGGGTCGTACCTGTCTTGCCAGCGACCTGATGGTTCTCAAGCGCGGCGCGCCGTCCGGTGCCAGTCTCGATCACCTGGTTCATCATATAGGTCAGTTGGCGTGCTGCAGGCTCGGAGATCACGCGCTCGCCCATACCGCCCACCTGCCCCATCAAGGGGGCCGCCTCGCCCTGCAAGCGCAACTCGCGCAATCCATACGGCGTCACGCTGCTACCACCATTGAGAATGCCTGCATAGGCGGCGGTCATTTCCAGCAGGGTCGCTTCTGACGCGCCCAGCGCCAAGGCCGGACCTAACGCCAGATCGCGGTCGATGCCAAAGCCGCTGGCAATGGTGCGCACATTCTCGCGGCCAACTTGCTCGGAAATCCGCACGGCGGGGATGTTCAGCGATGCTGCTAACGCCTGCGTCAGGGTCACTGGCCCGCTGAATTCATTGTTATAATTGCGTGGGCTCCATGGACCAGAGCCGGGGATATCGATGGTCAGCGGCGTGTCTTCGACGATATCATCATAGCGAGACCCCAGATCGAGAGCGGCGGCAAACACGAACGGTTTAAATGCCGATCCGGTCTGGCGCAGGGCTTGGGTCGCGCGGTTAAACTGGCCTGACGCCCGGGTGCGCCGCCCGCCAACCATGGCACGCACAGCCCCATCTGCCGACATCACAACAATCGCGGCTTGTGCATCGGATCCTTCGCGGACCTGATTGTCGAACACGTATTGCAACGCCTCCTCTGCAGCGCGCTGCATCTTTTGGTCGAGCGTGGTGGTAATGATCACGTCTTCGGTCGTGTCACGCGTTAGAAACGCAGGTCCGGTTTCCATAACCCAATCGGCAAAATAGCCGCCCGCGCGCGCCTCGGCAGCCTCAGACAGGCCGGCGGGGTTCGTGCGTGCATCATCGGCTTGTGCTGTGCTGAGATAGCCCTGATCTTCCATCAGCGCGACGATGGTGGCCGCACGGCGTTGGGCGCGGGCCAGATCGTTGGTGGGGGCAAAGCGCGACGGTGCTACCAGTAATCCCGCCAGCATTGCGGCCTCGGCAGGGGTCACATCGGCAGCGGATTTTCCGAAATAGCGCTGGCTACCAGCCTCAAACCCGCGCGCGCCCGCACCGAGATAGGCGCGGTTGAGGTAGATCGTCAGAACCTCGTCCTTGGTGTAGCGCCCTTCAAGCGCCATCGCATAAGGCACCTCACGCAGCTTGCGCCAGACCGAGCCTTGACGGCAGTCCGCCTCATATTCGGCCTCGGTCATGCCTGCGTCGGGGTCGAACGCATTGCCAAGGCAAAGCAGCTTGGCCACCTGCTGAGTGATCGTAGACCCGCCATGACCCGACAACGGCCCGCGCCCTTCGCTAAGATTGATCCGCACCGCACTGGCAATGCCGCGCGGGCTGATGCCCCAATGTGAATAGAAGCGCCTGTCTTCAGTGGCAACAACGGCGTTGCGCAAATGCGGCGAAATGTTCTCGGCGGTGATAATGCCGCCGAACTGATCGCCACGCCACGCGAAGACGTCGCCATTGCGGTCGCTCATGGTGACAGAGCCGCGCACACGACCATCAGCGAGCTCTATCGCGGGCGGGAGCATCGACATGTTGTAGAGTGTGCTCAGGCCCAGAATGGCCAGCACGACAATCGCGCCGCGCCATGCCAGCGACCAGCCGATCCACGAAATCCACCGGACAATCGCCAGTAACGTGCGGCCGATCCACCCAAGCGCCGCGAGCAAATAGCCTTTCGCGCCCGTGCTGCTGTGATCCACTGGCGGCCCTCCGCCACCGCTGCCGGGCAAGCCTTCCACGGGTGGAGGGGCATCTATAGGCGGGGGCGGCGGCGCGGGCGATCTTGGCGCGCGCATCGGGGCCTCGCTGCGCGCAGGTCGCGGTTGCTGAGGGGGAGCAGGATTTCCCGGATCCATCTGAACGCGGCGCGGTTGCTGGTGCTGAGGTTGCGGCGCGCGAGGTGCAGGCTGGGCTGGACCGGGGCGCGGCACTTGCGGGCGCTGCTCGCCGACAACATGCGGCATAGGCGGCTGGCCTTCGGGAGCGGGCGGCGGCGCTGAATAGGGCCCACGTTCAATCCGCACACGACGCTTGCGCGGCATGTCGGGACCGCCATCGGATGGCGGGCGGCGGGAAGAATCATCACTCATGACGGATGTGCTGCCTCATGCACGGAACTGGGACGGATCGCTGGACGCGCTTCATTCTTGTTGTCCTTAGAATAGGCGCCTCTGAGTCGAATGTGGAGTGGTCGCCTCATCAATCTGCATCCACCTTGCGCACAATATTTGTTCATTTGTCCAAAAATGTGCAAAAAATATGCGACATCAACCTCAGGTTGTGCCCACAGCGGCGTGCCGCGTTGAAGCTCCGGCACTTCCCCCATGTTTTGCAATTCGTGACGTCTCATCGACCGAGACCACCTGCCAATCGGAAGGGTACCAAAAGTGAAACTCATCATCGCAGCAATCAAACCGTTCAAGCTGGAGGAGGTCCGCGAAGCGCTTACCTCCATCGGCGTGCGCGGCATGATGGTAACCGAGATCAAAGGGTTCGGATCGCAGTCCGGCCATACCGAGATCTATCGCGGGGCCGAGTATGCCGTGAACTTCGTGCCGAAAGTGAAACTGGAAATCGTCGTGTCTGCCTCCATGGCTGATCAGGTCGTCGAGACCATCCAGTCCACCGCCAAGACCGACAAGATCGGCGACGGCAAGATCTTCGTTCTGGATGTCAGCCAAGCTGTGCGCGTTCGGACCGGCGAAACCAATGAAGACGCGATCTAAGCGGTCTGAACATAGGACATGACAACAATGAAACTCAATAAACTCCTCCCGGTAGCAGGCCTTGCAGTCGTGCTTCCGTCGATGGGCTTTGCACAGGACGCTGCCGCAGCACCTGACATCCAGCCCTATATCATGACCACGCTGTTGTTTCTTGTTGGCGGCTTCCTCGTCTTCTGGATGGCGGCTGGTTTTGCGATGCTTGAAGCGGGCCTCGTGCGCTCGAAGAACGTATCGATGCAGCTGATCAAGAACATTTCGCTCTTCTCGATGGCGTCGATCATGTACTGGCTGGTTGGCTTCAACTTGATGTATCCAGGCGACTTTAACGGCTACTTGGCCTTCAACTTCGTCCCAACCGTGCTTGAGCCCGTTGGCCTTGCCGCAGCAGACGCATCGCTTGATTACGCCTCTGTAGGTTCGGACTTCTTCTTCCAGCTGATGTTTGTGGCCGCCACCGCGTCCATCGTTTCGGGCGTGTTGGCCGAGCGTATCAAACTGTGGCCATTCCTGATCTTCGTCCTCGTGCTGACCGGCATTCTCTACCCGATTTCCGGTTCCTGGCAGTGGGGCGGCGGCTGGTTGTCCGAGATCGGCTTCTCTGACTTCGCGGGCTCTACGATTGTTCACTCTGTTGGTGGCTGGGCAGCACTTGCTGGTGCCATTATCCTTGGTCCACGCTTGGGCAAGTATAAGGACGGCAAAGTCATCCCAATGCCCGGCTCAAACCTTGCGTTGGCCACTTTGGGTACATTCATCCTGTGGCTTGGTTGGTTCGGCTTTAACGGCGGTTCGCAGCTTGCTGCTGGCACTGTCGGCGATATCACCGATATCTCGCGCATCTTTGCCAACACCAACATGGCCGCTGCCGCTGGTGCTATCGCAGCGCTTCTGCTGACGCAGCTAATGTACAAGAAGCCTGACCTGACGATGGTGCTGAACGGTGCCTTGGCTGGTCTGGTGTCCATCACCGCTGAGCCACTGGCCCCGTCACTGTTCGGTGCCCTGTGGATCGGTGGTATCGGTGGTGTGATCGTGGTCTTCGCGGTTCCATTCTTGGATAAGCTGAAGATCGACGACGTTGTTGGTGCCATCCCGGTTCACCTGTTCGCAGGCATCTGGGGCACCATCGCGGTTGTGTTCTACAACTCTGATGCAAGCCTCACGATCCAGCTGACCGGTATTGCCGCTTACGGTGTGTTCACCTTCGTTGGCTCACTGATCTTGTGGATGCTCCTGAAAGTGACTGTCGGCATCCGCGTAAGCGAGGAAGCAGAAATGATGGGCCTCGATATATCCGAGCTCGGCATGGAAGCCTATCCTGAGTTCTCGAAAGGTTAACCAAACTCCCTGCGGTGCCCGTATAAGGGCACCGCTTCAAACAACGGAGCGGTCTCGCAGCAATGCGGGGCCGTTCTGCTTTTGAACGTTCGGTGTTAAGTTTCTAGCGAAGCTCAGACGCAATCGCGCGGGCGACAAGCGGCGTGTTCGCCTCCGTCAGACCCGCCAGATTGATCCGCCCCTGCTTAACGAGATAGAGCGCATGATCTGCTCGCAGCCGCTCTAGCAGCGCGTCATCGAACCCAAGGATCGAGAACATACCGCGTTGCCGTTCGAGGACATCGAAGCGGTCGGTTTGCAAGGTTTCGCGCAGCGCTTTCGCCAGCATCATGCGATTGGCCTGAAGCCGAGTGCGCATGGATGCCAGCTCGGCCTCCCAATCAGCGCGCAAGCCTGCGTCATTCAAAATTTCCGTCATCACTCGGGTCCCGTGATCCGGCGGAAACGCGAAGTTCAGACGGTTGAGCCCCGTGAGATTGCCTTGCACCACATCACGCAGCGCTGCCGTCTCAGACAGCACGAACGCAGCCGCTGCCCTATCCCGGTAAAGCCCGAAGCTTTTGGAACCTGACAGGGCGACCAGCATATTCGGCAAGCGGGACGCAAGATGGCGCAGGCCAGCCGCATCCTCCTCCACCCCATCGGCAAAGCCTTGATACGCGACATCGACGAGCGGCATCGCGCCAGTGCGCTCGAACAAATCGCCCAGCGCGGACCATTGTTCAGGCGTCAAATCCGCGCCAGTTGGATTATGCGCAGCGGCGTGCAGGATCACGATATCATCAGGGCCGATCCCGGCCAAATCGCCCATCATTCCGTCCCAATCAACGGTGCCAGCGCTCTCAACATAGTAGCGGTAATTCACCGGGGTTAGACGCGCAGCACCCGCAAGCCCAGCATGGTTCGGCCAAGTCGGATCGCTGATCCAGACTTTTGCACCGGGGCGCACAAGGGCAACAAGATCAAGCAGTTGTCGCAGCGCCGAGCTGCCACCGGGCGTTGCAATCGTGGCAATCCGGTCGACCGCTGCATCCGCGCCAAACACCAGCGTGCGCGCAGCAGCATGGAACACCGGATCACCTGACAAAGGCAGATATCCCTTGGTGGTCTGGGTTTCCAAAATCCGCGTCTCGGCCGCTTTGACCGCACGAAAGATCGGCGTCTTGCCGTCGGGGTCCTTATAGACGCCAACGCCGAGGTCGATCTTGTCTGTCCGCGCGTCCGCCATGAACGTCTGCATCAATGCGATGATTGGATCGGGCGCGTAACTCGGCAGATCGTTCAGCATCTAGGCCTCGCCCGTCGCAATCGGCAGATCATCATACTGACCCCACTCGGTCCATGAACCGTCATAAAGCGAGTGGTTGCGATGCCCGGTCCGCTCTAGCGCGAGATTGAGGATAGCGGCGGTCACACCAGAGCCGCACGAGGTGATCACCGGCTTGGTCAGATCGATGCCAGCGGCTTCAAACACGGTGCGCTGATCCGCCACCGATATCATCGTGCCATCTGCGTTCAGAAGCGTCTTGAACGGCACATTGCGTGAGCCGGGAATATGTCCGGCGCGCAGTCCAGCACGCGGCTCAGGCACATCACCCTGAAAGCGGTCCGCCCCGCGCGCATCGACAATCTGCGGCGCACCCAGTTTGGAAGCCGCGGCCACCTGTGTTACGTCCCGCACCAAATTCGATTGCCGCGATACAGTGATATGGCGATCCCGCGTCATCGGCGGCATGTCTTCAACCGCCCGCCCCTCGGCCTGCCATTTGGCAAAACCACCGTCGAGCACCGCAACATCCGTCTTGCCCATCAACCGAAACAGCCACCAAACGCGCGCGGCAGAAAACAGCCCCGCGCCGTCATAGACCACGACCTGATGGCCGTCACCGACACCCATCTTGCGCATACGGCTGATGAATTTCTCGACCGGCGGGGCCATATGAGGCAGCTCGGACCGGTGATCGCTGATCGCATCGATGTCGAAATAGCGCGCGCCGGGAATGTGAGCCGCCTGATACTCGGCCGCCCCATCGCGTCCCATTGCTGGCAAATACCACGAGGCATCCAGAATGCGCAGGTCCGGGTCAGCCAGATGCTCCCCGAGCCAATCGGTGGATACGAGTGTTTTGGGGTCATCTGACATATTCGGTCTCCGGGCAGTGCGTTCTAAAGCACTATCGCCCAGAGGCCGAGATTGTCCAGAGAACCCCTACTTGGCCAGCACGCTCTTGATTGCGCCGACCACAGCCAGAACGACCGCGCCGCCTACCCCGCCAGAGGCAATCGAGCCGACGATTCCGTCAAGACCACCGCCACCGAGCATACCAATAAGCTGGGCGCCAACACCGCCACCGACGATGCCCGCCAGCGAATTGCCCAGCAGGCCAAGATTGAACCGCTTGAGAACCGCGCCCGCAACGTTGCCGCCAACAGCGCCCGAAACGAGGCTAATGATAAGACTTTCCATATTCGCGCCCTTTCACAAAACACATCGAACGCTATGCCAAAGTTAGCCCGAGTTCGCAGGGGGAAACTTAACCCTGCTGCTTCAAAAGGCGCGATTTCTGGCGGTTCCAGTCGCGTTTGGCATCTGTGGCACGCTTATCGGCCAGCTTCTTGCCTTTGGCGATGCCGACCTTCATCTTCACGAAGCCCTTATGATTAAAGTACATGACCAGCGGAACGATGGTCATACCATCGCGCTTGGTGGCATTCCAAAGCTTCGACAACTCACGCTTGGACACCAGCAGTTTGCGCCTGCGCCGCTCGTCGTGCCCCCAAGTCTTGGCCTGCACGTATGGCGCGATATAGCCGTTCACCAACCACAACTCACCATCCTCGACCGTTGCGTAGCTTTCGGCAATGTTGGACCCGCCAGCACGCAAGGATTTAACCTCCGAGCCCTCGAGCACAACGCCGACCTCAAGATCGTCCTCGATCGCAAATTCGCGACGCGCCCGCCG
The DNA here is from genome assembly GCA_034111085.1 of Dinoroseobacter sp. Lineage (GTDB taxonomy): Bacteria > Pseudomonadota > Alphaproteobacteria > Rhodobacterales > Rhodobacteraceae > Dinoroseobacter. Next base: position 83,773 of record JAWUXZ010000034.1, on the reverse strand, counting down.
GTTCTCGGCGATGATCTTGTAGTTTGGGTCTGATTTCGTCTGTACCATGATCGCAGCTACCTAAGGCGCGGACCGCGTTTCCACAACGCCCACGCCTCTTTGCTTTCAAAAATATCCAAAAGTGCGACCGAAGCCGCGCTAGATCAGATCGGCGTGGATCATCGCGTCTTTGATCGCCAGCTTAACGCCATCCGACAAACCAACGAGCGGCAAGCGCACCTCCTCTGAGCAGCGCCCAAGCAGCGATAGCCCGTATTTCGCGCCCACAAGGCCAGGCTCAAGGAAGATCGCAATGTGCAGCGGCATCAATTTGTCTTGCAACTCCAGCGCCTTGGCATAGTCGCCCGCAAGCGTCGCCTCTTGAAACTCGGCGCAAAGCTTCGGCGCGACATTCGCTGTGACGCTGATACAGCCAACCCCACCATGGGCATTGAACCCAAGCGCGCTGGCATCTTCGCCCGACAGTTGGACGAAGTCTGTCCCGCAAGTCATGCGCTGGTGGCTGACGCGGGTGATATCGCCCGTTGCGTCTTTGACGCCCACAATGCGCGGCAGCTTTGCCAATTCGCCCATCGTCGCAGGCGACATATCAACGACCGAGCGTCCGGGAATGTTGTAGATAATGATTGGAATGTCGGCCGCATCATGAAGCGCTGTGTAATGCGCGATCAGGCCCGCTTGGCTTGGCTTGTTATAGTAGGGTGTGACGATGAGTGCCGCATCTGCGCCAACCCGCGCAGCATGCTGGATCAGGCCAATGCCCTCGGCAGTGTTATTGGACCCGGCCCCTGCGATGACAGGCACGCGACCCGCAGCGGTCTTCACAACGGCCTCGATCACGGCTTCATGCTCGCTGTGGGTCATTGTCGGGCTTTCGCCAGTGGTGCCGACAGGCACGATCCCGTGGCTGCCTTGCTCGATATGCCATTCCACAAGCGCTTCCAGCGTCGCAAAGTCCACAGAGCCGTCTTTAAGCGGCGTGACCAGGGCTGGTATCGATCCTTTGAACATATCTTATCCTCCTTTGGTCACAGGGCATTGCAGGTGGCGGATACCCGCCCTTGCCCCTGCCGCGCAAGGCCTGTCGAGGAAATGTTGATTTGCCCGCGGCGCAATTACCCCTAAGTTGGAGTACAGCAGAACAAAATTTCGGAAACCACCATGATCCCCCGTTTGACGCGCGTCCTCGCACTGGTCCTTTGCATCCTCTCGTTGCCTGCGCTCACAGCACAGGCACAATCGCAGCGCGCACAAACGCTGACGTCTGCGTTGGACGCAGCTAGGGCCAGCGATTGGGACCGAGCGCTGGATATGGCCCGTGCTTTGCCGGACCAACAAGCCCGAGACGTTGTAATCTGGCACTGGTTGCGCGCACCGAGGGGACAGTTTGATGACTATCTGAACTTCCTTGCCCGCAACGGTGATTGGCCCGGCTTGCCTTTGATGCGCAGGCGCGGTGAAGCCTCCATCCCCCAAGGCGCAAGTCTGTCTCAGCTGCAAAACTTCTTTGGACCTGATGCGCCGCAAACAGGCACGGGATCACTGCGCATGGCCGACGCGTTGCGCGCCAACGGGCGAGCGGCCGAAGCCGACGCATTGATCGTCAAAGCATGGCGCGAATTCGTGCTCGGCGCGCAGACCGAACAGGTGTTTTTGTCGCTGCACCGCAATCTGATTGCGCCGCACCACACAGCCCGTCTCGATCAACTCCTGTGGGACGGGAATACCAGCGCTGCTGCCCGAATGCAGCCTTTGGTCAATGCGGGATGGCGCGCTTTGGCCGAAGCGCGGATTGCTCTGCGCACCGACCGCAACGGGGTGAATGCGTTGATTGATGCGGTACCCCGTGCGCTCGCCAATGATCCGGGTCTTGCCTACGAGCGGTATCGCTGGCGGCTAGACAAACGCCGCCTCGCGTCCGCGATTGAGTTGATGGAAGAGCGTTCCGGGTCGCTAGAGTCCCTCGGTCGTCCGGAATACTGGGCCGACCGCCGTGCGGATTTGGCCCGCGACCTGATGCGTGACGACAATGATCGGGCGGCCTACCGCGTTGCCGCGCGCCACCACTTGCCGACCCCTGAGGCTTACGGCGATTATTCGGAACTTGAATGGCTGGCTGGCTTCATCGCCCTTCGCAAACTGAACGACGCCGAAACCGCACTGGCGCATTTCAAACGCTTCGGCGCGACGGTGACTTCGCCAATTTCTGCCGGACGCGCAGGCTACTGGGAAGGCCGCGCCTATGAAGCGCTTGGTCAATCCGCCAACGCCACTGAGGCCTACAGGCGCGGCGCACAGCACCAGACCGCGTTCTACGGACAGCTTGCGGCGGAGCGTGCAGGCCTGCCCACTGACCCAGCATTGCCCGGCCGCGAAGTCTATCCAGACTGGCGCAGCCAAGGCTTCATGGCCACAAGCGTTCTGCAGGCCGCCCTCCTGCTGCAAGAAGCAAGCCAGCGCGATCTGGCCGAGCGTTGGATGGTGCATCTGTCCGAACGCCTCGATCTGCAACAACGTGGCAGCCTTGCTGATCTCGCGCTTCATCTACGCGAGCCGCATATCGCGCTGCGCCTTGCCAAATGGGCAGCGAGCGAGGGCGAAATCCTGCACCGCGCCTATCATCCGCTGACTGATCTGGCCGACGCGAACCTGACGATCAACCCCGCGCTGACCCTCTCCATTGCGCGGCGCGAAAGCGAATTTGATCCTGTGGTGATCAGCGGCGCCGGTGCGATGGGTCTAATGCAAGTGATGCCTCGTACCGGGCAAGAGACCGCGAGCAAGATGGGCCTGGCGTTTTCCCAAGACCGCTTGCTGAGCGACCCTGCCTACAATGCACGGCTTGGATCGGACTATATCCGTCGCCAGATCGAGGATTTCGGGACTGCCCTGACCCTCGTCGCCTCAGCCTATAACGCAGGCCCAAGTCGACCGCGCGCATGGATAAACCGCTTTGGCGATCCGCGCCTCGACAGTGTCGATGTGATCGACTGGATCGAACATGTGCCGTTCACCGAGACCCGCAACTACATCATGCGTGTCACCGAAAGCAGGGTTGTCTACGGCATGATTCTGGCTGGACGACCCCTGCCGCTGGATGTGATCGACAAGCTGAAAGGGCGTTAGGCGCGCTTGCTTGCCACACGTTCGCGCCAGATCGTGAACAGACCTGCGCAGACGACGATTCCAGCGCCAATCGCAACATTTGTCTCAACCACCTCGCCAAACACCACAACACCGAGCATCGAGGCCCAGACGAGTTGGAGATATGCGAAAGGTTGCACAGCACCCGCTTCCGCCACCTCATAGCATTTGATTAACAAGTAATGCCCGCCTGCCCCGGTCACGCACAATACAGCCATCCATGACCAATCGCTTGCGGTCATCGGCTCCCAGAACCAGACCCCCACAAACGTGATGGCAACAGCGCCAACTGTGCCCGTCCAAAAGAAGCTCGTCGCCGCACTGTCTTGGCGCGCCGCATATCGGGTCAGCAGCCCGTAGAGAGCAAACAAAAACGCGCTCAGAAACGGGATCAGCGCGTAGGGCGAGAAAACGCCGAAGCCCGGTTGCAAGATGATGATCACACCGACAAAACCGATGCCGATCGCGGCCCAACGTCGCCAGCCAACTACCTCGCCGAGAAGTGGGCCAGACAGTGCTGCGATCAAAAGCGGGTAAGAGGTGAAAACCGCGTGCGACTCGACCAATCCCAGCAGCACGAACCCGCTGACCATGATGCAGATCTCCGTCACCAGCAGAAGCGCGCGGCTGATTTGCAGCAGCGGTTGCTTGGTCGCAGCCACCGCTCGGATGCCGCCTGCCCTGCGCGACGCGACAGCGATCACGAATGCCCCGAAGAACCAGTAGCGGATCATCACGACCATCAGCACGTTGTATTCGCCGGCCAAATGACTCGAGATACCGTCTTGCATAGCGAACACGAGGGTCGTCGCGATCATCAGCCAAATGCCGAGCCAAGGTTGGTTTTGTTGCGTCATAGCGGCGGTGCCATGCGTCCAACGCTCATATGCCGTTTGCGGCCAAAACCCGGAACGCGCGCGACCTCAAAGCCTGCGCCGCTTAGCGCGCGCCGCACGTGGCCCGCAGCAGTATAGGTGGCGAAAGTGCCGCCGGGCGCGGTCTTCGTGGCAACCTGCTGCATCAGGTCTTCGCCCCAAAGCTCAGGGTTCTTAGCCGGCGAAAAACCGTCAAGGAACCACGCATCGGCTTGGCCCTGCCATACGGGAAGCGTGCTGCGCGCATCGCCCTCGACCACCGTCACGCTGAGCGTGTTTTCCAAATCGATGACGCCGCCCTGCCCGTCCCACATTGCCACCAGCCGTGCGGCCAGATCGGCAAGCGCGGGAAACGCTTCAAGCGCGCGCGACATCTCGTCTTTGCTCAGCGGGAACGCCTCGAAACTTGTGTAATGCAGCACGCCCGTCTGCCCGCTTGCCCGCCAAGCGTCCCATGTTGCAAGCAGGTTCAGCCCGGTTCCAAACCCCAGCTCAGCCACATGAAACCCGTCGCAGAATCGCGCTGGCAGATCATTGGCACCCAGAAACACATGCTGCGTCTCAGCCAGTCCATCGGCTAACGAATAATAGGGATCGTCAAAGCGTCGCGCGACGGGCACGCCGTCTTGCCACTCCACCCCGTCTTGCTGGCCAATACCTGTCATTTACCCTACGCCCATCCTGACTTAGCGGCATCCTTAGCGGGAGACGAGGAATTGGCAATCGCAGATATCACAGTGCGTGGCGGCGGCATTTTCGGGCTGTCGATTGCGTGGCAGGCGGTGCAGCGCGGCGCGAAGGTGCGGCTGATCGAGACGGATCATATCGGCGCCGGGTCAAGCGGTGGCTTGGTCGGCGCTTTGGCACCGCACACGCCCGAGAATTGGAACGACAAGAAAGCGTTTCAGCTGGAGAGCCTGCTGATGGCCGACGGGTTTTGGGCGCAAGTTGGCGAGGCCTCGGGCCGCGATCCCGGCTACGCGCGAAGCGGGCGGGTGCAGGCGATTGCGGATGCGCGCGCGGTGGAATTGGCGCAGACGCGCGGTGAGAACGCGAAGAGCCTCTGGCAAGGGCGCGCTGATTGGGAGGTTGTCGAGGCCGCACGCTTTGATGGCTGGGGGCCTGAGACGCCAACAGGGTTTGTGATCCACGACACGCTGTCTGCGCGACTGCATCCGCAACAGGCCTGCGCCGCCTTGGCGGAGGCGCTGCGTCAGTCCGGGGCCGAGGTGATCCTTGGCGAGGCCGACGAGCAGGGCGTCGTGATTGAAGCCACGGGCGCTGCCGGACTTACGGCCTTGTCCGAACGCGTAGGCAAATCGGTAGGCGTGCCCATAAAGGGCCAAGCCGCCCTGTTCGCATTTGAGGCCCGCGACAAGCCGCAACTGTTCCTCGACGCGCTGCACATCATTCCGCATGGTGATGGGACCGTCGCGATAGGATCAACTTCTGAGCGGGAGTTTGACGACGCACAAAGCACAGATTCGCAGTTGGAAGACCTGATCGCCAAGGCTCGAAGCCTGTGCACTTCCCTGCAAGAAGCCCCGGTGATCGCGCGTTGGGCAGGCCTGCGACCGCGCGCAAAAAGCCGTGCACCGATGCTTGGCGTACATCCACTGGACGCGGGCCGGTTCATCGCCAATGGCGGCTTCAAGATTGGCTTTGGGATGGCCCCGAAAGTGGCTGAGGTGATGGTAGACCTGATGCTCGACGGACGCGACGCTATCCCAGAGGGCTTCCGGGTCGCAGCAAACCTGTAGCGACTACCAGCGCTTCAACGCATCCTCGTCTGCGTCTTTGGCTGCAACCCAAGCGGCCCCTTCTCGCGTGACCTCTTTCTTCCAGAACGGGGCGCGGGACTTGAGGTAATCCATCAAGAAATCAGCCGCCGCAAACGCATCAACGCGGTGCGGAGCGGCCGTCGCGACCATCATGATCGGAGCGCCAACAGCAATTGGGCCAAATCTATGGATCACAAGTGCGTCGCCCAATGACCAGCGCGTCACGGCCTCGTCCACAATCGCCGAAATCGCGCGTTCGGTCATGCCGGGATAATGCTCGATCTCTAGGCGGTCCAAGCCGCCCGTCACATCGCGCACGATCCCTGAAAAGCTGACGATGGCTCCCATATCGGACTGCGCCTCAGAGAAGCGGTTCAACTCCGCACCAGGATCGAAAACCTCGGCCTGAACCCGCGCCTCTGGCACCTTAACCGCCCGTCATCGGTGGAAAGAACGCTATCTCACGCGCGCCTTCAAGCGAGGCACCAAGGTCAGTTAAGTCTTGATCAATCGCCACCCGCACCGACGCCATATCCGAGAACGCCAGATCATAGCGGTCCTCGCGCGCGCGCAATTCCGCAACCAGTTCAGCAACAGTCGCTGCATCCGTCTCGATCTGCTCGCGGCCCAAACCAATCCGCTCGCGCAGCCACGCGAAATAGAGCACATCCAGCTTCATTCTGGCGCTTTCAAGTAGGGCATTGCCTTGGCGAAATAATCCCAGCCCGTGACCAGTGTTAGCACACCCGCGACCCACAAAAGGCCAACACCGAACCAGAAGACGAACAGGGCGAGTGTGTCCCACCAATCCATCCGCTCAATCCCCATGCCCGCGAACAGCACCGCAATCGCCACCATCTGTAGCGTCGTCTTCCACTTGGCCAGCTTCGTGACTGCCAGTTTGCCGCTGTCTGCCCCAAGGAATTCGCGCAATCCGCTGACGAAAACCTCTCGGAACAAGATCATCACCGCAGGCAGGATGATCCAAGGGTTCATGCCGGAATAACCCGTAATGACGAACAGCGCGATCACGACCATCACCTTGTCGGCAATTGGGTCCAGCATCGCACCAAACTTGCTTTCCTGCTTCCATACGCGCGCCAGATAGCCGTCGAGGAAATCCGTCAATGCCGCGCTGACAAACAGCACTAGCGCATAAATATCCGCCCAAGGCCGATCAAAATACAGAAACATAACTGCCACGCCGGGGGCTGCGAGCAGGCGTAGGATCGTGAGTATATTGGGCAGGTTAAACATCATATTGCAGTTCTACCCGTTGCAACAGGCGGGGGGAAGTGCTCGCTTAGCCACGTTCATTGAAGAAATCATAGACCTTCTCTGCGAGCGCCTCAGATATCCCGTCGACCGCCTTCAAGTCGGCCAAATGCGCGCGGCTGACAGCCTTGGCAGATCCGAAATGCGCCAGAAGCGCGCGTTTTCGCGTAGCACCAACCCCTGCTATATCATCAAGCGGCGTTGCGGTGATCGCCTTGGCGCGCTTGGCCCGGTGGGTGCCGATGGCAAAGCGGTGCGCCTCGTCTCGCAAGCGTTGCACGAAATAAAGCACCGGATCGTTGTGCTTCAATGCAAAGGGGCGCCCGCCAGGACGGTAGAATTCTTCCTTGCCGGCATCACGGTCCACGCCTTTGGCAACACCGACAAACGGCACATCCGTCACGCCGAGCTCGCCGAGAATTTCGGCAACCGCGCTGACCTGCCCCGCACCGCCGTCGATCAACAGCAGATCGGGCCAGTTTTCCGTCTTGCGATCGGGATCCTCTTTCAGCAAGCGCTTAAACCGGCGCTCTAGCACCTCCTTCATCATGCCGAAATCGTCGCCCGGAGTGATGCTCTCGCCTTTGATGTTGAACTTGCGGTACTGGCTTTTCAGGAAGCCTTCGGTCCCTGCAACAATCATCCCGCCAACCGCGTTCGTGCCCTGAATGTGCGAGTTGTCGTAAACCTCGATCCGCTTGGGGGGCCCATCAAGGGCCAGCGCCTCAGCCAATCCGGCCAGCAGTTTACCTTGCGTTGCACTCTCGCTTAGCTTGCGCGCAAGGCTTTCGCGGGCATTGCGGGCCGCACCTGAGACCAGTTCCGCCTTCTCACCGCGCAGCGGGACTTGCACGTCTACCTTGCGACCCAGTTTCTCGGTCAAAGCTTGGGTCATCAGATCAAGGTTCTCGATCGGATGCGACAGCAGGATTTGGCGCGGCGGCTCGCGGTCTGCATAGAACTGCCCCATGAAGGCTTCCAATATCTCGGCCTCCTCCGCCCCGGACCCGGTGCGTGGATAGTAGTCGCGGTTGCCCCAGTTTTGGTTGGCGCGGATAAAGAAGACCTGCACGCAAGCCTGCCCTCCATCCAGATGCAGCGCGATCACGTCGGCTTCGCTCACGCCCTCGGGGTTGCTGCCTTGGGTGGTCTGGACTTGGGTCAGCGCCTTGATCCGGTCGCGCAAGGCGGCGGCGCGCTCGAACTCCATCGCTTCGGACGCCTCGGCCATTTGCTTGGCCAGATCGCCTTGAACCTTGGTGGATTTGCCCGACAAGAAGCGCTCGGCGTCACGCACCAAATCGGCATAATCTGCCTCGGTGACCTTGCCAACGCAGGGCCCGCAACACCGCTTGATCTGATACAACAGACAAGGTCGCGTACGGCCTTCAAACATCGAGTCCGAGCAGTTTCGCAAGAGAAACACCCGCTGCAACTGGTTCAGCGTGCGGTTGACCGATCCGGCGCTGGCGAAGGGGCCGTAGTATTTGCCCTTCTCTTTCTTGGCACCGCGATGCTTTTTGATCTGCGGAAAGCCATGTTCGCGGCTGACGAGGATATTGGGAAAGCTCTTGTCATCGCGCAGCAGCACGTTGAACTTTGGCTTCAGCTGTTTGATGAGGTTTTGTTCCAGCAGCAGCGCTTCGGTCTCGGTTCGCGTTGTCAGAAACATCATCGTTGTGGTGTTGCCGATCATCCGGTCGATCCGCGCCGAATGACCCGAAGGGCGCGCATAATTCGACACCCTTGCTTTGAGATTGCGCGCCTTGCCGACATAGAGCACGCGGTTTTCAGAATCGAGCATCCTGTACACGCCCGGACTGGCGTCCAACGTATTGAGATACGACTGGATGACGCTGTGGCCTGTGGGCAGCGGTTCGGCGAGGGGCTGGTCGTCGGGCATAAAACGATTCTCGGTTTGCTGCGCCGATTTGGCAAGCATTTCAAGTGTGAAGGCTTCCCCAAAAGCTGGGGGTAAGTCGGTGGACAAAATCAAATTCAAGCAGGCACTGCCCTGCGTTTATTGGCGTTATATGGGTATGCCTAATTTTTAGGCACATATTCAAGTCTTTGTTATATAGGAATACTTTTTAAACGATAGGGTAAGCCTATGTAATTCCTAACATATTCTTAACGGTTTCGTGACAATGATCGGCGACGTGGACAAATCAAATGCCCACGGTTCGGGGACGGCTACTCGGTGCCCAAAACATCGGGTGTTTGCCAGCCCAGATGCTGTCCGCCATCGACGCATATCAACTGGCCCGTGACCTCGTCTGCGTCCAGAAAATACAGCAATGCCCGCACGATACCGTCCGCGCTGCTGCCACGCTTCAGCACCGTTGAGGCCCGTTGTTTGGCGAAATGCTCAGGCGATTGCCGCGCGCCTTGCATCGTGGGACCGGGACCGATTGCGTTGACCCGAACACGGGGCGCAAGCGCTTGGGCGGCGGTCTGTGTGAAGGTCCAAAGTCCCATCTTCGCAAGGGTATAGGTCATGAACTCAGGCGTCAGTTTGCGCACGCGTTGGTCGACCATGTTGATCACGAGGCCCAGCGCAACAGGCTCGCCCCCCGCATCCAACGTGGCCTCTGGCACTTGCGCCGCGAACGCTTGGGTCAAGAACACCGGCGCGCGCAGGTTTGAGCCGATATGGCGGTCCCAGCTTTGCGCGCTTGCACTCGCCAGCGTGTCATACTCGAAAATGGAAGCGTTATTGATCAACACTGTCAGCGCGCCCATCGCCTGAACGACGGCTGGCACCAATGCGTCCGTTGCGCCCTCGTCAAGCAAATCGGCCTGAAACGTATGCGCCCGAACACCAAACGCACGACACATCTCAGCCGTCTCGGACGCATCAGCCTCAGATCCTGCATAATGCACCGCGATATCATATCCGCGCTCGGCCAAGCCCACGGCCATCGCGCGCCCCAGACGTTTACCTGCCCCGGTGATCAGGGCGGTTCCAAGTGTTGATACAGTGTTCATAGGTTTGGCCAGTGCTCAGGTCAGGAGCATAATGACATAGACCGCATACAGCCCGGTCAAGACCCCGCCAAACACGCGCCCGATATTCCAACGCAGGTAGACGATTGGAGCCAGCATCAACGAAGCCGCTGCCATGATCCACAAATCAAAGCCCAGCAGCTCGACTGGCACCGCCATGTCGCCAACCAAGGCCGCGATACCGATGATCGCCAGCAGATTAAACATGTTTGAGCCAATGACGCCGCCCAACGCCACATCGCCGTGCCCCCGGTAGGCGGCGGCAACCACGGCGGCAAGCTCAGGCAGCGAGGTGCCGAACGCCACGAGGGTCAGGCCAATCACTGTCTCACTCATCCCGAAGACGCGAGCGATGTTGACCGCGCCGTCTACCAGCAGATCAGCGCCTAGGGGCAGACCGATCAGGCCAAGACCTAGAAACAGGATAATCTTGCCCCACGGCAGGTCGGGGTCTGCGCCTTCAACTTCTTCGTGATCATCCTCAACCTGGGCAGCCGCCTCAGCTGCAACTTCGCGTTTATGCGCGCGCGCTTGCGAGATCGCGTCCCAAAGCATCCACGACAGCGCGCTCAGCAACACCACGCCATGCACCCACGTAATCGGGCCGAGGAAACAGACCACGATGAACAGCACCGTTGCAGCGATCATCTGCAAGTAGCTCCGGCTGATCCCGCAATCCGCTGTTTTCAGCCCGACGAACAACGCGGGCAAGCCAAGCACCAGCAGCACGTTGGCGATGTTGGACCCAACCACGTTGCCCAGTGCAATACCGGGCGAATTCTCTAGCACCGCCTTGATGGAAATCAGCAACTCGGGCGCGGAGGTTCCGAACGCCACAACTGTCAACGACACGATCAGCGCGGGGATGCCCAATCGCAGCGACAGGTTCACTGCGCCTTTGACCAGCACGTCGCCTGCCCCGACCAGAATGAACAAGCCAAGGACCACCATCGCAAAATCGAGAAGCAGCATGAATTACCCTTTGCCGCCCGTGCTGCCGCAGGGACAGGGATCGTTGTTAAACAAGAAACGCTTGCAGGATTTGCAACGCTTGGGCTTTTGCAGCGCGACCTTGCCGATGCCCGGCAGACGCAGGCGACCAAACATGGCCAGAACCATCATGCCGACCAGAAAAAGAGTTACAACCTTAACCATGCGCGCCTAAAGCCCGAACCGCGCCCAAAGCGCGCGATCCTCAACCTGAGCCAAAGCATCGCCGAGCACTTGTGCACCAATTCGGCTGAGGAAGGATTTGCGTTGGTCGTAAACCCGGAACTTCACCTTATCACCCAGCTTGTCTTTCATAACCGGCACCAAGTGCCCAATCGCGTCGGCAAGCCCAGTATCAATAGACTTCTGCCCAACCCAAATCTCGCCCGTGAACAAATCCTCGCCCTCGGGCAGCTTCGCGCCGCGGCGTTTCTGCACATGTGCAATGAACGCGTCGTGGATTTGCTTTTGGAGGTCTTTGAGGCGGACAATGTCCTCCTCGCGCTCGGGCCGGAACGGATCAAGCATGCTTTTGTCTTTGCCAGCAGTGTGGACGCGCCGCTCAATACCTTGCCGCTGCATCAACTCATGAAAGCCGAAGCTGGACGAGATCACACCGATGGACCCAACGATGGAGCTTTCGTCTACGAATATCTCGTCGGCAGCACAGGCCAGCCAGTATCCACCGGACGCCGCTACATCTTCGACAAACGCGTAAACCGGAATGTTCTTTTCCGCCGCGAGCCTGCGAATACGCGCCGCAATCAGGGACGATTGTACGGGCGAGCCGCCGGGAGAGTTCAACACAAGTGCCACCGCACTCGGCTTTCCGCGCCCAAATGCTTTCTCGATGGTCCCGGCCAAAGCCGCATCGTTAAGCGCACCGCGCGATCCGGTGGCAATCACGCCCGACAGGCGGATCACGGCAACCGAGGGGTCATTCTTCACAAAGGGGAGCCAGCGTTTCATTCAGGCGATGTAAGCCGCCCCCCTGTGGTTAACAAGACAAGCGCCCGTCCCAATCCGCAATCAATCGGCGTTAACCGCGATAGGCTTGCGTTCCAGCAACAGCGCTGTGCCAATGTCCCAACTTAGTCTCGCGTGTCGCGGCGGGCATTGCAGGCTCAAACCGACGCTCCAGCGCCCAAGTTTGCGCGAACTCTTCGGGCTGCGGATAGACGCCTGCGCGCATCCCTGCGACCCACGCGGCACCAACTGCCGTCGTCTCAAGTACCTCTGGCCGGTCCACTTGTGCGCCCAGAATATCGGACAGGAACTGCATCGCCGAATTGCTCGCCGTCATACCACCATCGACCCGCAGCACTTGGCCTGCATCGCCCCCTTGCCAGTCCGCCTGCATGGCGCTGATCAGATCGGCGGTCTGGTAGCCCACACTTTCAAGTGCGGCTTTCGCAAACTCTGCAGGCCCCGTCGCACGGGTAATCCCAAACATCGCGCCGCGTGCATCTGGATCCCACCAAGGCGCACCAAGACCTGTGAAGGCGGGCACGATCATCACGTTCTGTTCAGGGTCTGCCATTGCGGCGAGCGCGTCGGTATGATGCGCGGCCTCTACCATGCCGACACCGTCGCGCAGCCATTGCACCACGGTCCCAGCGTTGAAAATTGACCCTTCGAGCGCGTAGGTCGGCTTGCCGTCGAACTGATACGCAATGGTGCCGAGCAATCGGTTGGTGCTGCTGACCAGCGTATCGCCGGTGTTCAGCAGCGCAAAACAGCCCGTGCCATAAGTGGATTTCAACATACCCGGCTGAAAGCAGGCTTGCCCCAAAGTCGCTGCTTGTTGGTCGCCCGCAACCCCAAGGATAGGGGTCTGGCCACCGAGCAAGTCGGTCACGCCGAAGTCAGAAGCGCAATCTCGCACCTCGGGCAGCATCGACATTGGGATGCCGAGGCGGGCGCAGATCACCTCATCCCAAGCGCCTTCGCGGATGTTGTAAAGCATTGTGCGTGCGGCATTTGTTGCATCGGTGACGTGCTTCTCGCCACCGGTCATGCGCCAGATCAGGAAGCTATCAACGGTACCGAATGCGAGCCTGCCAGCGTCAGCCATCTGCTGCGCGCCCTCAACAGAATTGAGGATGTAGTGAACCTTGGTGCCAGAAAAATACGGATCCGCCAGCAGGCCCGTGCGGTGGGTGATCTCGTCCTCGAAACCTTCCGCGCGCAACTCGGCGCAGAACGCAGCCGTCCTGCGATCCTGCCAGACGATCGCATTGTGGATCGCCTTGCCGGTCTCGCGGTCCCAAACAAGCGTCGTCTCGCGCTGATTGGTGATCCCGATTGCAGCGATATCGTTCGCGCCCAATCCTGCGTTTGCCAGAACCTCGCGGCACGTTTGCTGCACCGTGCGCCAAAGGTCTTCGGGGTCATGTTCGACCCAACCCGAATGAGGGAAGTGCTGCGGGAATTCCTGCTGCGCCACCCCAGCCACTTTCAGCGCGCCATCAAACAACATCGCCCGCGTCGAGGTCGTGCCTTGGTCAATCGCCAACACATAGGTCATAGCGTCCCCTCCCTTGTTTTATCTTTGTTAACCGTGTGGGGCCTCAAGCCGCAACTCGGGCGTGATCTTTGAACCAGACATCCAGCGCCTCAATCTGCACTTGGGTCATGCGCAGGCCGAGTTTTGAGCGCCGCCAGACCACGTCTTCAGCTGCGCGCGCGAACTCCTTATCGCGCATCCAGATCGCCTCGGCCTCAGTCAAAGTCGCGCCAAAGTCTTGTCCCAGATCGCTGACCGCTTTGGCCGCGCCCAGCACATCCCAAGCCTCTGTACCGTAAGCACGGATCATTCGCTTGGCCCAACGCCCATCAAGAAACGGATAGTCCTGTGCAAGTTTCGCGATCAGGCTCTCGACTTCACTTACCTTAAAATCCCCACCCGGCAGTGCAACACCCGCAGTCCAGGCCTCGCCCATAGGTAGATGCGCGCCCAGCTTTACAAGCGCCGCTTCAGCCAATCTCCGGTAGGTCGTGATCTTGCCGCCAAACACGCTGAGCAAAGGCGCGCCTTGTGCATCCAGCGACAAGACATAGTCGCGCGTCGCCTCGGTCGCACTGCTGGCCCCGTCATCATAAAGCGGGCGCACCCCGGAATAGGTCCACACGATCTGGTCGCGTACGATGGGCTCCTCGAAATAATTCGAGGCAAAGTCGCACAAATATTGCTGCTCCTCAGGCGTGCAGACCGGCTTGTCACCAAGCGCACTATGTTCCTGATCGGTGGTGCCGATGAGTGTGAAGTCCGTCTCGTAGGGAATTGCAAATATGATCCGCCCATCTTCGCCTTGGAAGAAGTAGCATTTGCCGTGATCATAGAGTTTGGGCACCACGATATGCGACCCGCGCACCAACCGCACACCTTCGCGCGCATTCCGGCGCAATACGCCTTTCAGAACATCCTCGACCCAAGGACCGCCTGCATTCACCACCGCCTTGGCCGTGATCATGCGTCCATCGCTGAGCTCCAACCGCCACGTATCCTCTAGGCGCTCGCCGCTGATAACTTTGGTGCGGACTGAAACCTCAGCGCCGCGTGCTTCGGCGTCGCGCGCGTTCAACACAACGAGACGCGAATCCTCGACCCAGCAATCAGAATACTCGTAAGCCTTGGCAAATTTCTGCTGCAAAGGCGCGCCTTCGGGACCAGAGTGCAGCGAGATCGTCTTGGTGGCAGGCAAAATCTCACGCCCGCCCAGATTATCATACAGAAACAGTCCAAGCCGGATCAGCCAGTTCGGACGACGCCCCTTCATCCAAGGCATCACCGTGTTGAGCAAACGCGAGGTCGGCGTAGCACCCTCAAACCGCATGTCCTTATGGACCGGCAGCACAAAGCGCATAGGCCAACTGATATGCGGCATCGCCTTCAGCAGGATTTCACGTTCGATCAGGCTTTCTTTGACGAGACGGAATTTAAAGAACTCAAGATAGCGCAGACCACCGTGGAACAGCTTGGTCGAAGCACTTGAGGTAGCACCTGCCAAATCGCCCATCTCAGCCAAACCAACCTTGAGGCCACGCCCAGCCGCATCGCGCGCAATGCCAACGCCGTTGATACCACCGCCAATCACAAACAGGTCGAAATCTGCCATCTGAAGTCTCCTTTCCGCGACACCTATCATTTTCGCTTTGCGCATAATATCGCGCGAAGTATGTTCGTTTCGAAAGTGAGAGGCCATGCTTGAAAACACCCGCCGCGCCGCGATCCTGACCGACCTGCGCAATACAGGCCGCGTGATGACCGACGCGCTTGCCCGCCAGCACCATGTCACGGTCCAAACCATCCGCCGCGATTTAGCGGAGATGGAGGGCGCAAGCCTGCTGACCCGCACCCATGGCGGAGCGATGCCGCGATCTACCGTTGCAAATATCGGCTATGCGGATCGCCAAGTTTTGAACGCTGATGCCAAGCGCCAAATCGCCCAGCGCGCGGCTTCCCTGATCCCGGATCGCGCGTCGCTATACCTTGACATCGGCACCTCGGCTGAAGCCGTGGCCGAAGCGCTTCTGCAACATGATGGCTTGATGATCATCACCAATAACCTCAGGGCAGCAACGACTTTGGCCGACAACCCTAGCGCTGAGGTCATCGTGGCAGGCGGCGTTCTTCGCAGATCAGACGCCGGACTTGTGGGCGAACAAACAGTCGCGTTCCTTCGCCAGTTCAAGCCCGATTTCGCAGTTCTCAGCGCATCGGCCCTTGATGAAGAAGGCGATTTCCTCGACTTCGATTTTCGCGAAGTTCAGGTCAGCCGCACTGCGCGCGCGCAAGCGAGGCGGTCGATTCTTGTGGCAGATACGTCGAAATTTCAGCGCCAAGCGCCGGTTAGGACCGGATCATTAGCCGACATTGATACGTTCGTCACAGACGCACCTCCGCCTGCGCAACTCTCCGAGCGTCTAGCCCAATGGCAGACCGAACTCTTTGTCACGCCCTAACATCGCAACTTCGCCACTTTCGTTACGAATATTCGATCAAAAACATGTAGCGCAAAAACATGATCGAAATCAAAGCAGCGAGTCGCATGCTCCTCCAATGTAGCAATGGCAAGCTATGCCTCACGGCCCCTCGGAGGATGCCACCTATGCGACTAACAATGCGAACGAACCTTGCGATGCGAAGCTTAATGTTCTGCGCCGTAAACCCCGGAAAGATTGTGCGGAAAGCCGAGATTGCCAGGTATTGTAACGCCTCCGAAAACCACCTTGGCCTCGTAATCCACAAACTCAGCCAATCTGGTTTCCTGCACACGGTGCGTGGACGCAATGGCGGTGTTCGACTTAGTCGCCCTGCCGAGGATATCTGCATCGGCGATGTCTGCCGCGAATTTGAAGCCAGCGTGCCGTTCACCGAGTGTTTTGAAGGCGGTGATAACGAATGCCCCATCGTGGCCTACTGCGAACTGCGCGGTGTTCTGGGTCGTGCGCTTGGCGCGTTTTACGGCGAGCTCGACAAGGTGCAACTGTCGGACCTGACCAAAGGCAACACAGGCCTCGCCCACTTGCTAGCGCTCGAACCTACTTAACGGTCAACTGAACGCTTGCTAACAGCCCCCGCCGGGTTATCTGTCGCGCAACGCGAACGGGAGACCCTCACTATGTCCAACACCACCCTTCTCGGCCTGTCAGGGTCGCTGCGCAAAGCCTCGCTTAATCGCCAATTGATCCTTGAGGCCGCGCGCCTGTTCCAGCCGGGTCAGTTCATCGAGGGTGATCTGAACCTGCCGCTCTATGATGGTGATCTGGAGGATGCCGAGGGTATCCCAACAAGCGTCCAAGCGCTTGCCGATCAAATCGCACAGGCAGATGCCATTGTGATCTCGACACCAGAATACAATCAAAGCCTGTCAGGGGTGTTGAAAAATGCGCTCGATTGGGTCAGCCGAACGCAAGGTAGTCCGTGGAAAGGCAAGCCTGTGGCCTTGATGTCCGCCACCGCTGGTCGGTCGGGTGGCGCGCGGGGAAACTACGCATTAAGGCTTGCGATGCAGCCATTTCGGACGCATCTGCTGCAAGGAGAATGTCTTTTAGCCGGTGCAGCGAAGGAATTTGACGCCGACGGGATGCTCACAGGCGAGACGCCCGTGAAGCTGCTATCCGGCCTTATGGATGATCTGCGCGACGCCGCTGGGCTTGATGTGATTACACGCGGCTAGAGCGTCTGAAGATGCGCGATCAGTTGGTCGATATCGCCGCGGCGTTGATCTAGCAGCGCGCCGATTTCTTCACGCTCGGTGCGGGCAAGACTTACGCCTTCGATGCGAATATCAAAGAAACGGTCGGTGCCTCCGCGACTGGCGACCAGGAACGTCATACCAATCGGCGAGCGTCTGGGCAGAATTGCCCGCGCATTAACTTCTACATAGCGGTTCACTTCGGTAGCGCGCGCCACCTCAATCCGTCCGCCTTGGAATTCCCGGAAGCGTCGTCCGTATTTACGCGCCATGTAGCTTTGGAAAACGCTGGTGAAATTTCGGCGCTGCGCGTCGTTTATCGAACGCCAATCGGCGCCAAGCACAGACCGTGCAATCACCGCCGTATCGGCATAGCGCGAAAAGATATTCTCGAAATCGCGGTACAGCGCTGCACCTGTGCGCCCAGACGAGATAGAACTGTTGATGTCATCCACCAACCGGTTCACCAACGTGGACGCTTGGGCAGTTGTCAGCGCGAAAGCCTGACGCGGCACAAGCGCAAGACCGCCAAGACCGCCAAGAACGGCGCGACGGTTAACGTGTGGAAGGGTCATCAAACGGGTCGTCAAATGGGTCATCGAAAGGATCCAGTCCAGTGGCCTCAAGGTCGTTCGCCTCAGTGCCTCCAAGTTGGAAGCGCCGGGTTTGCAGGTAGACGCTGCGCAGTTGAGTATAACTATCGACACTTTCATAAAGCACAGGGTCGATCAAGCTGGCCGCATCCGCACGATCCCCCAAAAGATCTGCCACGCCGACCTGCCGAAGCCGCAAGTCCTGCTGATTGGTCGTGGCAATCAGGCGCGTTGGGTTCAACAAAGTGTTCCCTGCCCGCCCAATCGCATCGCGCGTGGTCGAAGGCCCTAGCAGCGGCAATTCTAGGTATGCACCCTCGCCGAAACCCCATACATGCAGGGTCTCGCCAAAGTCCGTCGGCTCGTCGACCAGCCCCATGTCCGAGGCCGGATCAAGCAGGCCGCCAAGCCCAAACGTCGTGTTTACCAAGAAGCGAAACAGCGCGCGGCTTGCCTCGCTTGGGCGACCTTGCAAAATGCCGTTCATGACATGACCCGGCTGGTCCAGATTGCCTGAGAAGTTATCAATCCCCCGCACGACCGGGTTCGGCACAACGGCATCGTAGACAACACTTGCAGGGCGCAGTGCCACACTATCGACGGCCTTGTTCACCCCGTGGCTAAAGCGGTTCAGACCTTCGAGCGGATCATGCGTCGCGTTCCGGCTTGGCACCGAAGCGCAGCCAGAGATCGCCAAGACGCCGATCAAAAGCGCAGTACGCGACAGATTTGTGAATGAACAATGGGACATCACGGGCAACTTCTATCTCAAACTTTAATTGTTAAGGTTTCAATTAACTATCTCTGGGCAGAATACCAATCGGGATCGGTGCGAAAGAGCCTCGAATCCCGGCTTCCCGCAGATAAGCGGGGAAACGCGGCAATTTGGCAACAGGCACACCCCCTTTTGATGAGCACTCCTGCGAATAATTCCACGACCGAGTTTCGCATGACCGAGCGGGACAACCTGCCACTTTATGGCATAGCCTTCATATTCTCGTTCTTTGTCAATATGTTGCTTCTAACAGGTCCAATCTTCATGATGCAGGTTTACGACCGTGTTCTGGGATCTCGGTCAGAAGAAACATTGCTGACGCTAACGCTTCTGGTGGTGTTCCTTTACGCCATGATGGGGCTACTGGATTGCGCGAGGGGGCGTATTCTGGCCCGAGCAGGTGCGCGCTTTCAGACCGCTCTCGATAAGCGGGTATTTTTTGCGGTTTTGCACCAAAGCAGCCATTTGGGTGCGCGCCAAGGCACACGCGGACTTGCTGATCTGGAAGCAGTGCAACGCTTGCTGTCCAGCCCTGCCTGTTTGGCCGCCTTCGATCTGCCATGGACGCCGTTGTTTCTGCTTGGCATCTTCATATTTCATCCATGGCTCGGCACACTCGCCATCGTCGGCGGCGGCGTCCTCGTCGCCATCGCGCTGCTGAACCAAGTCTCAACGAAGACAGCGCAATCGCGCGGCTTGATGATCATGCGCGACGCCGACGAAATGGCCGCTCAGATGACGGCTGAGGGCGATACCATCAACACAATGGGAATGCGCGAAGCGGCGTTTGCGCGCTGGCGACGGCTGCGCAACTGGGGCGTTGGCACGCATATGACCCAATCAGACCGGAGCGGAGCCTTTTCGGCAGCCTCCAAATCGACCCGATTGTTTCTGCAATCCGCAATTCTGGCTATGGGCGCGCTTCTGGTGCTGCGCGAAGATCTGACTGCCGGGACGATGATCGCAGCCTCGATCCTACTCGGGCGCGCGCTCGCTCCAATCGAGCAGACGATCAGCAACTGGGCGTTGATCCAGCGCGCGTTTGAGGCCCGCAAAAACTTGAAAGACATGCTGACCAAAGGCCCTGTCGACCGCGTGCATACCCAGTTACCTCGCCCGCGTGCCGTGCTGGATGTGCGCGACCTGACGGTTGTACCACCGGGTCAGGGACAAGCCGCACTTCGGATGTGCAGTTTCCACATGGAGCCCGGCCAAGCGCTTGGCGTCATTGGTCAATCAGGTTCTGGAAAGTCAACTTTGGCGCGCGCTTTAACCGGGCTTTGGCCACCCGCGACGGGCTCAATACGGCTCGATGGTCCGACGCTGGTACAATACGACCCTGACACACTTGGGCGTTATGTTGGGTATTTGCCTCAGCATATCCGCCTCTTTGATGGCAGTATCAAAGAAAACATCGCCCGGCTGAATTCCGGTGCGAAAGACGCAGACGTGATCCGCGCGGCCCAGAAGGCAGATGCGCACGACATGATCCTGCGCCTGCCAGACGGATATGACACGATAATTAGCATGGCCAATGCGCGTCTGTCGGGCGGACAAATCCAGCGGATTGGACTAGCGCGTGCCCTGTTTGGTGATCCGGTTTTGCTGGTCTTAGACGAGCCAAACTCCAACCTCGACAATGCCGGGTCTGTCGCGCTCAACCATGCCATTTGCGCGATGAAAGAGGCCGGGTGTTCGGTCCTGATCATGGCGCACCGCCCCGCTGCAATCCAGCACTGCGATTTATTGATGGTGCTCGAAAGCGGCGTGCTCAAAGCCTTCGGCCCGCGTGACGAGGTGCTTAAAGCCACGGTTTTGAACCATAAAGACATTCGCCGCACTGCTGGTATGGGCGGGGTGGCATGATCGACACGACCCCAAATCTTAGCGCAAAATGGCCATTCGCCATTGGTTTGCTGGCCCTCGTTCTTTTGATCTTTGGGTTCGGGGTTTGGTCAATTACGGCCCAACTCGCCGGCGCCATCATTTCGCATGGTAGAGTGCAGGTCGACCGGAACAGGCAAGTTGTGCAGCACGCCGTTGGCGGTGTCGTGCAAAAAATCCGTGCGCGCGATGGCGATCTCGTGTCGGCCGGAGACATCCTTATCGAGCTTGATCCGACATTGCTTCAAACCGATCTTGCCATTGTGCAGGGGCAACTATTTGAGGCAATGGCGCGGCGCGCGCGTCTGGAGGCCGAACGCGATCTATTCGATCACATCTCGTTTTCGCACGATTTGATAAGCGCAGCGATCAGCGACCCGAGCGTTGCCGACCTATCCCAAGGCCAAAGTCGACTGTTTGAAGCGCGCTTCACCTCGCGCATGCAGGCCCGTGAGCAGCTTCAGCGCAGGCGCAACCAAATTGATCTGCAAATTCAGGGCATAGTCGCTCAGCGTGTCGCGGCAGAGCGACAGCGCGACCTCGTAGAAGAAGCGCTCGTCAGCCAACAAGCGCTACTTGATCGCGGCCTAGCGTCGTCCCGGCGGGTGCTTGTGCTAGAGCGCGAAACCGCGGCCCTGTCCGGTCGCATTGGCGAGTTGGTCGCTACAATTGCGGAGGCAGCTGGGCGCCAAACGGACCTCGATCTAGACATGCTTACGCTCAACACGCAGCACCGCGAAGTTGCCATCACCCAATTGCGCGATCTTAACTTAGCTGAAGCCGATCTCGCCCAGCGCAGTCGCGCCTTGCTCGAGCGTCTCGAACGGCTCTATATCCGCGCGCCCGTTGGCGGTATCCTTCATGACATGACCGTCTTTGCCGAACGCGCCGTTATCCGCGCCGCCGAGCCGTTGGTCTATGTCGTGCCCCAAGATCGCCCCCTTCGCGTGGTCAGCAGGCTTCACCCCAGCAACGTGGACGAGGTCTATGTCGGCCAAAAAGTGCGGCTGCGCTTTTCTGCGTTCAATGGGCCAAAGCCGCCAGAAATCTTCGCACATGTCACTCGGATTTCTGCAGATGCGCTGACCGATCAGACCAGCGGTCAGCCCTATTATCAAGTTCACATCTCGCCTCAGCAAGACAGCTTGGACATCCTCAGCACGCTCGCACTTGTGCCCGGCATGCCCGTTGAGGCTTTCATTCGCACCGCAGATCAGTCGCCGCTGAACTACTTACTCAGCCCCCTCAGCCGCTTTTTCAGCTATGCGCTCAAGGAAAGCTGATCGCCTCTTCCGTCTACCGACCCAGACGGGTAGCTTGATGCAAACGTAGCGCCCGGAGACCTGACCATGTCCAACCCAATCGAAGCCCGCCTGTCTGAGATGGGCATTACTTTGCCCGATGCGCCCGCACCTGCGGCGAACTACGTGCCTTTCGTAAAGGTCGGCGAACTGGTCCATATTTCGGGCCAGGTGCCCTTTGTTGATGGCAAGCTGACCCCCGGAAAGCTGGGTGATACTATGACGGTCGAACAGGGAGCCGAGATCGCAAAAATTTGCGCAATCCACCTTCTTGCTCAGGTTAAAAAGGCCTGCGACGGTGACCTTAGCCGCCTCGTACGTGCCGTGAAACTCGTCGGGTTCGTCAATTCGACGGCTGATTTCACCGAGCAGCCGAAGGTGATCAACGGCGCATCGGACTTTCTTGTCGAGGTTCTCGGCGAAGCGGGCCATCACGCGCGCTCGGCCGTCTCGGCGGCGTCATTGCCGTTTGGAGTGGCTGTCGAAATCGAAGGTATCTTCCAGATCAAATGATCCCGCTGCCCGACGCTTTCCGCACAACGCCTATGGCCCACCGCGCGCTCCATAACTCCGAAATGGGCGTGATCGAAAACAGCCTGAGTGCTGTGCGCGCCGCCATCGGCAAGGGCTATGGGGTGGAGCTGGACCTACAACTGTCGGCGGACGGCGAGGCGATGGTGTTCCATGATGATGATCTGGACCGCCTGACACTGCAAAAGGGCGCAGTGCACCGCTTCCCATCATCGTTGCTGCAAACATTCGCGCTGAAAGGCGGGCGCGATACACCGCAACCGCTGCCCAACATTCTTAAGGAGGTCCGGGGGCGCATTCCGATTTTGCTGGAGTTGAAAAATCAAGGCGACCGCGATGACGGGATGCTGGAACGGGCGGTCTGCGCTGCACTTGAGGACTACAATGGGCCAGTGGCGGTGATGTCTTTTCATCCGCGAATGGTCGCCAGATTGGCCAAAATGGCCCCCGAGGTGCCGCGCGGCCTGACCACTTGCACCTTCAACGACGAAGCCATGATGCCAGAGGTCCGCGACCATCTGCGCGCGATCGCGGATTTCGACGCGGTCGGTGCCAGCTTCATTAGCCACGAGGCCGCTGATCTACACAACCCTCGCGTGGCCGAGATCAAAGCCGCTGGCCATCCGATCCTGACTTGGACAATCCGAAGCCCGGAGGCCGAAACCGTAGCCCGCCAGTTCGCCGATAACATCACCTTTGAGGGCTATCTGCCCAGCTTCCCTTGACGCCTCAGGCTGACGCGCCACTTGGCTAATGCACCCCAATGGACGGCTTTTCATGACCGCGCCCGAGACCCAGATCGAGCTATCAATCCTCAGCGACCTCGGCCAGATCAGCGCCGCGGACTGGGATGCCTGCGCGTGTCCCGAGACCGCGGACGGCAGCGCGCCAAACGATCCGTTCACCACGCACCGCTTTTTGCGCGCGCTGGAAACGTCAGGCTCGGTCGGGGCCGGCAGCGGGTGGGAGCCTCGGCATTTGGTGGCACGCTCAGATGGACAAATTATCGGCGTCGCCCCGATGTATGCAAAATCGCACAGTCAGGGCGAATTCATCTTCGATCACAATTGGGCGCAGGCCTGGGAACGCGCGGGCGGGCGCTATTACCCGAAGCTGCAAATGGCAGTACCGTTCACACCGGCAACCGGGCGGCGCTTGCTGGTCAAGCCGGGGTTCGAGGTCACGGGGCGTGCGGCGCTTGTCCAAGGTGCTGTGCAAGTGGCCAGCGAAATGGAGGTCTCGTCACTGCACATCACCTTTTGCGAGGACGAGGAACGCGAGGCAGGCGCGGCGATGGGCCTAATGCCGCGCGCGAGCCAGCAGTTTCATTGGGAAAACGACAATTACGCGGATTTCGACGGGTTCCTCGGCGCGCTCTCTAGTCGCAAACGCAAGAATATCCGCAAAGAACGCGCCGCTGCACACGCTTTCGGCGGCGAGATTATTGCGCTGACAGGCGACCAGATTGAACCGGAACACTGGGATGCATTCTGGCAGTTCTACCAAGACACAGGCGCGCGCAAATGGGGAACGCCGTACCTGACGCGGCGGTTCTTTGATCATGCGCAGGAGACGTTGCGCGACGACATGCTGCTGGTGCTTGCGTTGCAAAACGGTAGGCCCATCGCAGGCGCGCTTAATTTCATTGGACGCGAAAAACTCTATGGGCGGTATTGGGGCTGCATTGAAGACTACCCCTGCCTGCATTTTGAGCTGTGCTATTATCAGGCTATCGATTTCGCCATCGCCCAAGGCCTCAGAACCGTCGAGGCAGGCGCGCAAGGGGCCCATAAACTTGCGCGCGGCTATCTGCCCGTGCGTACGCATTCGCTCCATTGGGTCGCAGATGCCGGCTTTGCCGACGCGATTGCACGCTACCTTGACGAAGAGGCCCGCGCGGTGGATCACGAAAACAACGTGCTAGAGGGCTACGGCCCGTTCAAAAAAATGACCGTGGAGGAACACGAATGACCGCCCCCCTAGATGCCGCAACGCGCGACACCGAGCTCGCCCCGCTTCTGGCCGCCGATTGGACGATGGTTGAGGACCGTGATGCGATCCACAAAACCTTCAAATTCGCCAATTTCATCGAGGCGTTTGGTTTCATGACCCGCACCGCCTTGATAGCTGAGAAAATGAACCACCATCCCGAATGGTCGAATGTCTACCGCACTGTTGAGGTAACCTTAACGACCCATGATGCGGACGGCTTATCGGCGCTCGACATCACATTGGCGCAAAAAATGGACGCGCTCGCATGACCGCAGAAGAGGCCATCGCCTTTGCCGAGCAGAACTTCGACTGGGCCATGCAGCTTGGCCTAAATGTGTTCTACGCCGCCGTCATTATGGTCGTCGCATACTGGGTGTCCGGGCGTGTAAAGTCCTTCCTCGGGCGCGTGGGTGACCACAAGCCTGAGATTGACGATACGCTGTTCACCTTCCTCGGCTCGCTCGCGCAATATTTGATCCTCGCTCTGGCGCTGATCTTCGTGCTGAACCGCTTTGGCGTCCAGACAACCTCGCTGGTCGCCCTTCTGGGTGCGGCAGGATTGGCGGTTGGCCTCGCCCTGCAGGGAACGTTGTCCAACATTGCCGCCGGGGTCATGCTGGTGGCGTTTCGCCCGTTCAAACTGGGTCAGTTCGTCGAACTTGCGGGCTATTCCGGCACTGTAAAACAGATCACGCTGTTCACGACGGAAATTGCGACGCTCGACAATGTCCAGATCACCATTCCAAATAAACAGGTCTGGGACAGTGCGATCAAAAACTATTCGGCCTATAGCACCCGCATGGTCGATTTGACGATTGGGGTTAGCTATTCCGCCGATTTGAAACTGGCTGAGACCGTGATGACGGCGATTGTCGCGGCCGACGCGCGCGGCTTTGTGGAGCCTGCGCCCTTTATCAAGGTGACCGATCTGAGTGAAAGCTCGGTCGATTTCAAAGTTCGCGTTTGGTGCACGGCAAGCGACTACTGGGGTCTGAAATGCGATCTGACCCGCGCCATTAAGGACCGTTTCGATGCCGAGGGGATCGAGATCCCATTCCCTACCCGCACGATTTTAAAGGGCTAACGAAAAAGGGGCCGCTTCAACACGACCCCTTCTCCGAAAATCTTTGCCGCGCGAAATTACATCGCTGCCAGTAGCGCCTCGCCACCTGACACTTCACAGGTGCCGGGGCTTTCTTCTTGCTGCAACAGTTTCACAACGCCGTCCTCGACCAGCATCGCGTAACGCTTGGACCGCGCCAGCAGGCCTACGGGCGGTGCGTCAAACTGCAAGCCAATCGCGCCGGTGAACGCGCTGGCTGCATCTGCCAGCATCGAAAGACCTGCGGCAGACGCGCCTGTCGATTCGCCCCACGCTTTCATTACGAACGGGTCGTTGACCGAGACGCAGATGATTTCGTCCACGCCTTTGGCCGCGAATTCGTCCTTGGTGCGCATGAAGCTGGGCACATGGGCGGAATTGCAAGTTGGGGTGAACGCGCCCGGCAAGCCAAAAATCACCACTTTGCGGCCTTTGGTCAGCGAAGATACTGTCACTTCTTCGGGGCCAGCATCGCCCATCTTCACGAAAGTCGCCTCTGGCAGGCTGTCACCGACTGAAATCGCCATTATGTATCTCCATTGAATTAGTCATCAGGTTGCGGGACATATAGGCTTTGCTAGCGGCCCCACCATAAGGAATTCACACAATGTCCAAAATCGTCGTCATCGGGGCCGGACAGGCAGGCTCTTCATTGGTCGCAAAGCTGCGCGTTTTGGGGTTCGACGGACAGGTCACGCTGATCGGCGAGGAGGTCGATCCGCCCTACCAGCGCCCACCGTTGTCGAAGGCGTATCTGCTCGGGGACATGGCGCGCGAGCGGCTCTACCTGCGCCCCGAAAGTTATTATGATGAGCACCAGATCGAGCTGAAGCTCGGCAAATCCGTTGCTGGCCTGAACCCCGCCACTAAGACCATCACCGTCGATGGCGAGACGCTCAGCTACGATCAACTGGCTTTCACCACAGGCTCTACCCCGCGCCGCTTACCCGCGCGCATCGGGGGCGACCTTGGCGGTGTGCATGTTGTGCGTACCTTGGCGGATGTCGACGCGATGGCTCCCGCGTGCAAGCCGGGCAAAGCAGCCCTCGTCGTCGGAGGCGGCTATATCGGGTTGGAGGCGGCGGCAGTTTTGCGCAAACTAGGCCTGTCGGTAACGCTGGTGGAAATGGCCGACCGCATCTTGGGACGCGTAGCAGCGCCCGAGACCTCTGATTATTTCCGCGCGCTGCACCAAAGCCACGGCGTTGATCTGCGCGAAGGTGTTGGCCTCGACCACCTGACGGGCGACGGCCATGTGAACGGCGCTGTTCTGACAGATGGGCGCGTGGTGGCCGCTGATTTGGTCATCGTCGGCGTTGGGATCGAACCTGCCGCTCGGCTCGCTCAGGATGCTGCACTTGAGGTGAATAACGGCATTGTCGTCGACGACCAGGGACGCACCAGCGATCCGAGTATCTGGGCAGCTGGCGACTGCGCAATCTTCCCATATCGCGGCAAGCATATGCGGCTCGAGTCTGTGCAGAACGCCATTGATCAAGCCGAAGCGGTTGCGGCAAACATGCTCGGCGCGAACACAGCTTACGTGCCGATGCCGTGGTTCTGGTCCGATCAGTATGACGTGAAACTGCAAATCGCGGGGCTGAACATTGGCTATGACCGCGTGGTGATCCGTGATGGCGGCGATGTCCGCTCGCATTGGTATTACGCCGGGGATACTTTGCTTGCCGTCGATGCGATGAACGATCCGCGTGGCTATATGGTCGGCAAACGGCTGATTGAGGCTGGCAAAAGCCCAGATCGCGCGATCATCGCCGACGCGACAACCGATCTGAAGCCACTTCTACGCGCATGAGAATCATCGCGGGGCACCTCGGGGGGCGCAAACTGGCCGCCGTCGGCAAAGGCGATTCTGCGGCCCATCTGCGCCCGACAACCGACCGGGTGCGGGAGGCGCTTTTCTCGGCGCTCGAAGGCGGGCGCTACGGAGATCCGATCGAGGGGGCCCAAGTGCTCGACCTCTTTGCAGGCACCGGCGCGCTGGGGCTAGAGGCCCTGTCACGGGGTGCCGCACACGTCACTTTCGTCGAGAACGGGCGCAAGTCCATCAGTCTTCTGCAAGCCAATATCGCGCTTCTTGACGCCCAAGGCACTCGGATTCTCAAAACCGACGCCACCCGGTTACCCCCTGCCAAAACGCCCGCAACCCTCGTCTTTCTCGACCCGCCTTACGGCAAAGACCTCGGCCAAAAGGCACTGATGGCGGCCCTCGCAAGCGGTTGGATCGCCCCCGGCGCACTTATCGTCTGGGAAGAGGCCGCTCCGATGCAGGCACCGGCTGGGTTCACAATCCGTGATCATCGCCGCTACGGTGATACCCATGTCAGCTTTTTGGACGCATCAGCCTGACTTCTGTTTCTCACGCACGGTACCGATACGCACAGCGCCTTAGCACACCACTGAGGACGACAGCGCCATCTTTGGTGATTGCCGGTGCGGCGTCCGGCGCGGCGCTGTTGCGAAGCCAGTCACGCCAAGCCGCCTCAATCCGGGCAAAAGCGCTCTCAGTACAATTGCTATGCAGCGCAGCACCCTCTTAGCCCCAGGTTGGGTGAAATTTGCTGCTCGGCGAATGCGTAAAAATCTCGGCTCCGTCCGCTGTCACCCCGATGGAATGCTCGAACTGGGCGCTTAGCGATTTATCACGCGTTACAGCCGTCCATTCGTCGGCAAGCACTTTCGTCTCGGGCCGGCCAAGGTTCACCATCGGCTCGATCGTAAAGAACATGCCTTCCTCCAGCCGAGGGCCCGATCCTGCGCGCCCGTAATGCAGAACATTTGGCGGCGCGTGAAACACCTGACCCAGCCCGTGTCCGCAGAAATCGCGCACAACCGACATGCGGTGCGCCTCCACATATGACTGGATCGCGTGGCCAATATCGCCAAAGGTATTGCCCGGCTTCACCGCTTCGATCCCCTTGAACAGCGCGTCATGCGTGACCTGGATCAGCCGCTCTGATTTGCGCGCGAGGGTCCCAGCGACATACATCCGGCTGGTGTCACCAAACCAGCCATCGACGATCACAGTCACGTCGATGTTGATAATATCGCCGTCTTTCAGCTTCTTCGGTCCGGGGATCCCGTGGCAAACGACATGATTGATCGAGATACAGGAAGCGTGCTTGTACCCCTTATAGCCAACCGTAGCAGAGGTCGCGCCCGCATCTTTGATCCGCTGCTCAATCGCACGGTCCAAGTCTTCGGTCATAACACCCGGCACAACCAGCGACGCAATATGGTCGAGGATCTCGGCCGCCAGCGCGCCCGCCTTATGCATCCCTGCGAAGTCCTCGGCCCCGTAAAGCCGAATACCGTCGCGGTTCACATGTCCTTTAAGCGATTTATCCACTGCGTAATTCTCCTAATCACGGCACTTAATATAAGACTACTGATAGATTTCGCTAGTGCGTCAGAGCGCCTGAGGCAGCGGATCGACAGGCAAAGCAGCGCCAATTGTCACGCCCCCGGTGTCAATCTGAGTGCCATAAGCAATCATCTGCACCCCGGCGGCCCGCGCAGCATCAAAAGCGCGCGCATAACCGGGGTCAAGATCGGGGGCGAGGCGGAAGCGCGCGCAATCGCTGCGCTGGATCAAATAGAGCATTATCGCCCGGTGCCCTTGGGCCACCATCGCCGACAATTCCACCAAATGCTTGGCTCCGCGCGTGGTGACGCAATCGGGAAACTCCGCCCAATCCAGATCGCGCCGCAATTGGACATTCTTCACCTCGACATACGCATCTGGCAGCCCTGCGCTTTGGCAAAGAAAATCGACGCGGCTGTTCACGCCGTATTTCACCTCAGCGCGCACGGTCTCGTAGGCTGCCACTTCGGCAATCACGCCCGCACCCAACGCCTCACCCACCACCTTATTCGGCACACTCGTATCGATCCCGGCAAGGTGGTCACCGTCTAACTCTTCCAACCGCCACCCGTATTTCAGCTTCTTTTTCGGATCATCATTTGGCTCCAGCCAGATCCGACCACCGGGACGCGCCAGCCCAAGCATCGCGCCGGGGTTTGGGCAATGGGCGGTCACCTCTTGGCCGGTTTCTTCCAGCACAGCATCCGCCAGAAAGCGTTTGTAGCGCCGGATCAGGCGAGCGGGCACGAGGGGGGATTGAAAGCGCATGGGGCGGGGCCTACACCCGAGGCACGCCTGCGACAAGGAAGCACCACATGACTGAAACCGCCCCCACCGCTGCCATTCTCGTGATTGGCGACGAGATCCTGTCAGGCCGCACCCGCGATGCGAATATGCACTTCCTCGCAGGTGCATTGACCGACAAAGGCATCGCGTTGCGCGAGGTGCGCGTGATCAGCGACGACCACGCGGTCATTGTGCGGACCGTGCAGCAGCTTGGCGCTGCCTATGACCACGTCTTCACCTCCGGCGGGATCGGCCCAACCCATGACGATATTACGGCAGATGCCGTTGCCGCTGCGTTCGCCACGCACATCGACGTGCGCGACGATGCGCGCGCACGTCTGTCTGCGCATTACGCTAAATCCGGGACCGAATTGAACGAGGCGCGCTTGCGCATGGCCCGTATTCCCGACGGGGCCAGCTTGATCGACAATCCGGTTTCCGCAGCACCCGGATTTTCGCTGCAAAATGTGCATGTCATGGCCGGTGTGCCCAGCGTGTTTCAGGCCATGGTCGCGTCGTTGCTGCCCGGTTTGACAGGCGGCGCGCCAATGCTGTCGGAAAGCCTGCGCGTAATCCGTCCGGAAGGCGAGATTGCCGGACCCTTGGGCCAGATCGCAACGCAGTTCCCAGACATCTCGTTTGGGTCCTATCCGTTCATCAAAGATGGCGTGTTCGGCGCAAATATCGTGGTGCGCGGCAGCGATTCGGGAATGCTCGCGCAAGGAGTTACCGCTTTGCGCGCCGTCTTCCCCGATGCTGCATGAGCCTGTTTGATGCCATCGACGCCACTTGGCCCACCGCAGCTTTTACACATTGCGGCGCGGTAACTCTACGCGACGGCCAAGACGGCGGCAAACGCGTGTCAGCGGCCAGCGCGCCCGATGATGTGCCAGAGGCCGATATCGACGCAGCGCTTAACCAAGCCACGACCCTGTTCCAAGTCCAAGGAGATCAACCGCGGTTTGATGCACTTCTGGACGCGCGCGGATTTCAGATCGTTGATCCGGTCGTCATTCTTGCGGGCGATATCGACACCGCCGCAGGTGATGGCCCGCCCAAGGTCAGCGCTTTCACCGTCTGGCCTAGCCTCGCCATTCAACACGAGATTTGGGCGCGCGGCGGCATCGGCCTTGCGCGCCTTGCCATCATGGATCGTGTGCAGGGTCCCAAAACGAGCCTGATCGGGCGGGTCGACAACCAGCCCGGCGGGTCCGCGTTCGTCGCGATCCACAATCAGACCGCAATGATCCACGCGGTCGAAGTACTGCCCCGCCACCGTCGCAAGCACTGCGCCGCAAATATGATGCGCGCTGCGGCCATGTGGGCGCGTGATCATGGTGCCAAACAGATCGCCACGCTAACGGTGCGCGAGAATGCGCCCGCCTGTGCGCTCTTTACTTCCCTCGGGCTAAGCCCTGTGGGACAGTATCATTATAGGTTGAAACCAAACCCAAAGGCCTCCCGTGGACATGAACTCTGATAAGGTCACTGCCCTTGACCTAAGCCCGGTGGACCCGCTTCCCGCCGACACTCAAGCCTATTTTGACCTGTGCGCCGAAAAGCTGGGTCTGATACCGAACGTGCTGAAGGCCTACGCCTTCGACATGGACAAGCTCGACAGCTTCACCGCAATGTATAACGATCTGATGCTCGGCAAGTCCGGGCTCAGCAAGCTAGAGCGTGAGATGATCGCAGTTGTCGTTAGCGCCATAAACAAGTGCTGGTATTGTCAGGTCGCACACGGAGCCGCCGTACGCGCTTTGTCCGGCGATCCGGCCTTGGGCGAGGCGCTGGTTATGAACTACAAAGTAGCGCCCCTTGATCCCAGAGCGCGCGCGATGCTTGATTTTGCAGTCCAAGTCACCCGCGCCAGTGGAGATATCGAAGAGGCCCACCGCCAAGCCCTGCGCGATCAAGGCTTTAGCGACCGCGACATCTGGGACATCGCCTCGGTCGCAGGCTTCTACAACATGTCTAACCGCGTTGCCTCCGCCGTAGGCATGAAGCCAAACGCCGATTATCACGCCGCCAATCGGTGATGCGCGCCACAGGCCTTCTCGGGGTTTTTGGCTTTATTGCGCTGGCCAGCATCGCATCCGCGTTCGAGTTGCCGCGCACCGCAAACCTCGTCTTTGACACCACAGTGTCAGCCGGGCGGTACGCGCTACCAACAGGTCCATTGGAAAACGGGGCGTTGCCTCTGACCGCGCTCGACGGCCAAGTCACGCGGCGCGCTTGGCAAATTCCGCAAACGGATGCGACGGCTTTACGCCTGTTCCAAGGTATTCGTGATCAGCTAATTGCAGACGGGGCCGCGCTGATTTTTCAATGCAGCGCCCGCACCTGTGGTGGGTTCGATTTCCGCTATGCGGTCGAAGTGCTTGAGGCCCCAGCCATGTTCGTGGACCTCGGGGCCTACCACTTTGCCAGCTTTAGCGGACAGACGAGCGACGCTCATTTATCGCTGCTCGTCAGTAAGGGCGGCACCACTGGCTACGTGCAATTGATCGACGTGCGCGCGCAGGGCACACAATTGCAATCGCCCAGCGCGTCCGTGCAGTCGTCATCGCAAGCCGGTTTGCTGGCCTCCGAAATGGCGCTTGGCGAAAAGCTTGCAGCAGTTGGGGCTACGATTCTTGATGATCTGGAGTTCGCCACCGGGGCTGATACGCTAACCGATGGTAGCTTCGCGTCGCTCGAACAACTCGCCGCGTTCTTGACCGCGCAGCCTGAGGCGCGCGTGGTCCTTGTCGGCCATACCGATGCAACAGGATCGCTGGAGCGCAACATCGCACTGTCGAAGCGCCGGGCCGAAGCCGTGCAAAGCCGCCTTATCGAACGCTACAGAGTTCAGGCCGCACAAGTCACAGCCGAAGGAGTCGGGTTTCTGTCCCCGCGTGCGACCAACATCACCGAGGATGGGCGCAATACAAATCGCCGCGTCGAGGTCGTGCTGATCTCAGCCTCCTAGAACGAAAAATCGGGCCGGGCGAAGTTTCCTTCGACACCGGCCCGTAGTTAGTAGAGGCACTCGTACTCAAAACGACTTTAACTTTGGTGTGGGATCACCACTTGTCTGGACCTTTGTCAGCGAATTCGCGGACAAGGAAATCAATGAAGGCGCGAACCTTGGGCTGCGTGAAGCGACCCGGAGGATAGACTGCATAGATGCCCTGCTTCTCAACAGGCAGATCAGGCATAGCCTCTTCCACCAGACCGGCTTTCATTGCGTCGTCAAACAAGAAGCTCGGCAGATACGCGATGCCCAAGCCGGACACAGCAGCATTCAAAAGCGATTGCCCGTCATTCACCGTCAGCCAGCCAGACGTGCGAACCTGACGCTTCTCGCCAGATGGCGCGGTCAGCTTCCAGACATTCGCGGCCGCAGCGTTCGAGTAATGCAGCAGCTTATGCTCGTTCAGATCGTCGATCTTTTCCGGGCGGCCGTATTTCTCGAAATAGGAGGGGGCAGCGACCATCCGCTTGGAGGTTTCGGTCAGTCGCCGCGCCCGAAGCGTGCTGTCTTCCAGCTCGCCAATCCGCACTGCCATGTCGAAGCCTTCTGAGATCAGCTCCACATAGCGGTTGTTCAGCACCATATTCACGGTGATGTCCTGATATTCGTGTAGGAATTCGCCCAGAACCGGGGACAGGTGGTTCACACCAAAATCTGTCGCCACGCTAATTCGTAGCAGGCCCGATGGCGCACTTTGCATGGAACTAACCAGCGCGTCGGCTTCGCCAGCATCATTCAGAACGCGGCGTGCACGGTCGTAATAGGCCAGACCAATCTCGGTCGGGCTTACCCTGCGCGTAGTACGGTTGAGAAGGCGCGCACCAAGGCGAGCCTCTAACGATGAGACATGCTTGGATACCGCCGATTTGGAGATGCCCATTTTCTTGGCCGCGTCTGTAAACCCACCTTGGTCTACGACGGTGGCGAAGGCCTCCATTTCCGTCAGTCTGTCCATAACAATACCTCGATACGTGTTTCTGCGTTGGAAACAGGTATCGCGCTCAATTCAGGCAGAACTTGGCCCTGAACCCGACAATGGCGCGGTATTTGGTCAATCGTGCCGAAAAGTGAAACGACTATTTAACGGTGCGCTACAATGCTGCGGCCAGACGCGTGCCTTGATCAATCGCGCGCTTGGCGTCCAATTCCGAGGCAACATCTGCGCCGCCTATCACATGTGCGGTAATACCAAGCGCTGCCAGATCATCCGCAAGTTGCCGTTGTGGCACCTGCCCCGCGCACATCACAATCGTATCGGCCTCAATTACAGCAGGGTTCTCACGCGCATCACCGTAGCTGACATGCAAGCCGCTTGCGTCGATCCGCTCGTAATTCACGCCACCGATCATCTTGACCGCTTTCATCTGCAAGCTGGCCCGGTGAATCCAACCGGTCGTCTTGCCAAGTCGCTTGCCGAGTTTCTCAGCTTTGCGCTGCAATAAAGTGATCTGACGCGCAGATGGCACAGGCTGTGGCCCCTCAGGCGCAAGGCCCCCGCGATCAACCTCAGGATCACTCACGCCCCATTCGGCCTTCCAGAGCGCAACATCTTCGGTCGGGCTCGTCCCTTGATGGGCAAGGAATTCGGCCACATCGAACCCGATCCCACCAGCGCCAATAATCACCACGCGCGCACCGACTTCGGCCCCGCCGCGCAACACATCTATATAAGAGACAACATTTGGACCGTCCTGACCGGGAATTGCTGGATCGCGCGGCAGCACGCCGGTCGCTACGATGATCTCGTCAAAACCTGCTAGATCTTCGGCCTGAACAGCCTTGCCCAACCGCAAAGTCACACCGGATACGTCGACCATATGGGCGTACCAATCCACGAGGCCGTGAAACTCTTCCTTGCCGGGAATAACCCGCGCCATATTCAACTGCCCGCCAATGCGGTCAGCCTTGTCAAACAGTGTCACCTGATGCCCGCGCTCGGCAGCCGTGATCGCCGTAGACAACCCCGCGGGCCCAGCACCGACGATAGCCACCGTCTTCACCGCACCAGCAGGCGCGATCTCAACTTCAGCCTCATGACAGGCGCGCGGGTTCACCAGACACGAGGTCAGCTTGCCCCCGAACGTATGATCGAGGCAGGCTTGATTGCACGCAATGCACGGCGCAATTTCACGCGCGCGACCTGAGGCAGCCTTCGCGACGAAATCCGCATCTGCAAGGAACGGGCGTGCCATCGACACCAAATCTGCGACGCCACCCGCGATGATCTCTTCGCCAACTTCGGGCGTGTTGATGCGGTTGGAGGTTATGACCGGGATAGCAACCTCGCCCATCAGCTTATGCGTCACCCAAGCCCAGCCCTTGCGCGGCACACTGGTGGCAATCGTCGGAATGCGCGCTTCGTGCCAGCCGATGCCGGTATTGATAATCGATGCACCCGCCGCTTCCACAGCTTTGGCCAAGGTCACGACCTCGTCCCAAGACGAGCCATTCGGCACCAGATCGATCATGCTCAGGCGGTAGATCACAATGAAATCTTCGCCAACAGCGGCGCGCACACGCTTTACGACCTCCAGCGGTAAGCGCATGCGGTTCTCATAAGACCCGCCCCAGCGATCAGTTCGTTTGTTCGTGTGAGTGACAAGAAACTGATTGAGGAAATATCCCTCGCTTCCCATCACCTCGACGCCGTCATAGCCCGCCGCACGCGCGCGCGCCGCAGCGGTGGCGATATCAGCGATCTGCTTCTCGATCCCCTCCTCGTCCAACTCGGTCGGCGCAAAGGGCGAAATTGGAGATTTGATCGCGGACGGTGCCACACATTTCGGCCCATATGCATAGCGTCCTGCATGAAGAATTTGCATGGCGATCAGGCCGCCAGCATCATGCACAGCGCTCGTCACACGCTTATGGTTGGCAATGTCTTGATCGTTAAACAGCCCAGCCGCATCCGGGAATACACCTCCCTCAGCATTCGGGGCCATCCCTCCGGTGACGATCAACGCCGCGCCACCAGCCGCTCGGTCCGAATAGAACCGCGCGACGCGCTCCCAATCGCCCTTTTCCTCAAGCCCTGTGTGCATAGAGCCCATGATCACGCGGTTCGGCAGCGTCACATGGCCCAGATCAAGCGGGGCGAGCAAATGCGGGTAATCGGTCATGGGTCAAGGCCTCCTCAAGCTGGGGCGAAGATGGCCGGGGGCGCGCGCGATGTCATCCGCAACGCGGCGTCACGTAGGCGCGAATTCAGGCGTCGCGCATATGGGCGCGAAAGGCGCGTTTCAACACGTCCAGCTCAGCGCGCAGAAGGGCCAGTTCGCCGGCTTGGTCGCCCTTAGCAACCGGGCCCGCTTGGATGGTAAAAGACCCAAGTTCGGCACCGGCCAACCGAAATAAAATGCAACTGCTGCCATCCTGCAAAAAGCCCGCGCCAAGCGTCAGCCGTACGTCCCAAGCGCTCGCCATATTGGCACGCGGTGTTATCTTCAACCCGTCGAGCACAGCGCCCTCAAGCAGAGCCTCCAGAGCTGGAGCCTTCTTGCTTTTGGCCGCGCCAAACAAGATGCCAGACCAAACGCCATCCACCAATCCATCATAGATCAGGCGCAATTCGCCCTTGATTGCGTTACTCATAACTCTGCCCTCCGGCTGCGGATCAGCGTCAGATCGCGGATATAGATGCCAAGCCATGCCGGGTCTTCAAACATCACATCGATCCAAGCCGCCTCAAACCGCTCTGCGTCCAAGTCCGAATACGCCAGATCAAACTCGACCGAGCTGCCTGATCCATCGCGCGGCACCTCGCGCAATATCGTCGCGGTGTTCGGGCCGCAGCGCAGGTTCAAGCGCACGAAAATACCCACCTCGCGGTCGGCGGTATGGGCAATATCTATTGTCAGAACATGTGCTTTCGTCATCCCCGCCACGGCCGCATTGGGCAGGTCGAGCACCAACGACAGAAAACTCCCCTCAAACCCCATCACATCGAGGGCCAGTCCATAAGGTGCTGTCATCGGAGCTGCGCGATTGCTCCGTTGGCTCAGCGCTATCTCAGCGCGCGCACAGTCGTGAAACAGCTTCACGCCCGCGCCAAGCTCGGTGCCATTCTCAGGCTGGGAAAATCCGGCGGGCGTGGCACGACTGACCCAAACGGCGGGGCGTCCGGTCCAATCGACTTGCGCCTCAAGCGCGCGCGGCACGTTTACCGGACGGGTAGCCCCCGTTTTGGCCTCGGCAAGTTGGCTGAACCGCTCAAGCGTCGGCCCAAGGACGGCCGCATCTTCGGCCATTGTCGCAAGATCAGGCAGGCTGAACTTATCGATCCCACCAAGCGCAGCGTCCCAAAGCACGCAGCTTGCACCGGTGTCAGGACGCGCGGCGGATCTGGAAAAGAGGCCACGCTTCATGTCGAAATATACAAAAGCAACGCGGGCGAGATCACGGCTTAACCCAACAGGCGGCGCAGAAAGCCGACGCCTCTAAGGCCACCCCAGATCGGCCCGGGAGTTGGCACCGCGGCGGCGGTCGGGGCAGCAACAGGCGTTGGCTCGTCAACAGGGGCAGCAACAGCAGCAACCGGCGGCGGTGTAGCCGCCCCATTGCGGGTCCGAACGAGGGCGGTGAACGCCTGCAAAGTCTGAAGACCCGTCTGCGGCGGAATTGGGTTGGATTTCGCGCCTACCACGGACAAAGTCACAAGCGATCCGCGTGCATCAAAGAAGGCGCGCCAGTAATCTGCCGACATCGCCGGATCGCTCGCGGTGCTGGTATCGCGGGCGCGTATGAACAAAACATCGTCTTGGGCGAAGCTATCCAAAATCTCGACCGAGCCTGCATTGCCAGTGCGGCTTAGCGCGGTCAGCCCGAGGTCAGACCGCAAATAACTGTCCATCTCCGCCAAACGCGTGGCGACCGCAGCGCCGGGATTGTCGCCGACAGATGCGGTCAAAATTGCTGGATTGGCAGGTTCCGCATCGCGCCGAGATCCAGGGATCGCAGCACAATTGCCCAAAAGCACAAACGCGCTGGTAGTGGCATCATTGGTGCCCGTCGGATCAACGCAGAAACCCTCAGGTCCTGCGATCTTCACTCGGTTCTGCGTGACCGTCACCTCGGACGCCGGGCGCGTGCCAAACAGGCTCGTCAGTCCCGACACGGGGTTGGAGGGCGAAGCCGTCGTGCTACCGCCGCCACCGAACCCGCCACCAC
The DNA here is from genome assembly GCA_034111085.1 of Dinoroseobacter sp. Classification (GTDB taxonomy): domain Bacteria; phylum Pseudomonadota; class Alphaproteobacteria; order Rhodobacterales; family Rhodobacteraceae; genus Dinoroseobacter. The sequence continues at coordinate 45,974 of JAWUXZ010000034.1, read as the reverse complement.
AGGCGGCGAGCCCAAAACAAGCAATCAGCGCAAGACCCCGCAATGGTCTAGAGGTCCATGTAGATATGGGCTTCAGCTTTGGCACCCGGATGGGTGACAGCGCCATTCTTGGCGCCGCCCACAAGCTGTGCGTATTTCCAGAGTGCCCCGGATGCATAAATCGTCTTCCTCGGTCCTGCCCAGTTGGCTTTTCGTTTCGCCATCTCTTCATCGCTTACCGCGACCGAGATTTCACCTGCCATTGCATCCAATGTTATCACGTCACCGTTCTGGATCAAAGCGATTGGTCCACAATGGGCCGCCTCAGGGCCAACATGACCCACACAGAAGCCACGTGTTGCACCAGAGAAACGCCCGTCGGTGATAAGTGCCACTTTTTTACCCATGCCCTGACCGCTCAGCGCCGCCGTGGTCGACAGCATTTCGCGCATGCCCGGACCGCCTGCTGGGCCTTCATTGCGGATGACGAGCACTTCGCCTTCCTCGTATCCGCGCTGCTTAACCGCCTCGAACGCGTCCTCTTCAGATTCGAACACACGCGCTGGACCGGTGAAGCTCAGCTGGTCCTCAGTCATGCCCGCAATCTTCACGATGGCCCCTTCGGGCGCGAGGTTGCCTTTCAACCCGACAACACCGCCTGTGACCGAGATCGGCGTTTCAACAGGATAGACAACGCGGCCATCAGCCTTAAGCGTTACCATGTCCAACTCTTCGCCGATGCTGCGTCCGGTTACGGTCATGCAATCCTCGTGGATCAAACCCGCGCGGCGCAGCTCGTTCATGACAACAGGCACGCCGCCCGCCTCGTACATGTCCTTGGCCACATACTGACCGCCGGGCTTAAGATCGACGAAGTAGGGCGTGTCGCGGAAAATCTCGCATACATCATTCAGATCGAAGTCGATTCCGGCCTCATGGGCAATCGCCGGCAAGTGCAAACCAGCGTTGGTCGAGCCGCCCGTGCAAGCCACAATGCGCGCGGCGTTCTCAAGCGATTTGCGCGTAACGATATCGCGCGCGCGAATATTCTTCTCGATCAGTTTCATCACGGCCTGACCGGAGGCGACGCCGTATTGATCGCGGCTCTCGTAGGGCGCAGGTGCGCCAGCGGAGTTCGGCAGCGCCAAACCAATCGCTTCAGACACGCACGCCATGGTGTTGGCGGTGAATTGACCGCCACAAGCGCCCGCCGAGGGACACGCAACCCGCTCAAGAATCGCCAACGCCTCGTCTGACATATTGCCCGCTTGGTGCTGACCAACAGCCTCGAACACGTCTTGGACCGTCACGTCCTTACCGTCCAAGCGGCCCGGAAGGATCGACCCGCCATAGATAAAGACAGACGGCGTGTTCAAACGCCCCATCGCCATCATCATACCAGGTAGGGACTTGTCACAACCTGCAAGGCCGACAATCGCGTCGTAGCAATGGCCGCGCATAGTCAGCTCAACCGTATCGGCAATCGCGTCACGCGATGCGAGCGACGAGCGCATGCCCTCATGGCCCATCGCAATGCCGTCGGTGACGGTGATTGTGGTGAACTCGCGCGGAGTGCCCTTGCCCTGCTTGACGCCCAGCTTGACCGCTTGAGCCTGACGGTTCAGCGAGATGTTGCACGGTGCCGCTTCGTTCCAGCAGGTCGCAACACCAACCCAAGGCTGGTGAATTTCCTCTTCGCCCAGCCCCATTGCATAGAAATACGACCGATGCGGTGCGCGCGACGGGCCTTCCGTCACATGGCGGCTTGGTAGTTTGCTCTTGTCGAATTGGCTGCTCATGGCTGGTCCTCCCCCCGGTCGCGCGGGTCTTGAATGGCGTCATTCGCTTGGATAAGTCAGCGCTCGGCGGCACACAAGCGCCAAGACCCTTTCAACCCCAAGGCCTTGCACATGCGCTACCCTGCTCACGCCGCCTTTTTCGCCCCCGCCGTTCAGCGTGCCGCTCTGTGGCGCTTGCTTTTGGGATGCGTTGTCGCACTCGTAGTATTCGCCCTGACGCTTGGCGCAATGATCGGCATTCTCGTCTTAATCGTTGGGCGAGACGCGTTGCCTCTGTGGATCGCGCGTTTGCAGGAAGCTGATACGCCAGTCGCAACACTTATGGTGCTATCGACCTTCCTTGGCATGGTCCTCGCAGCACTCGCTGCTGGGTTGCTTCTACACCGTCGCGGCCTGTCCAGCTTGGTCGGTCAAAACGGTCATGTGCGCCGCGATTTCGCCCGAGCGGCAGGCATTGCCTTCGCCATCCTGATCCTATCGCTGGCATGGTTCCTTTGGCGCAATCCGGTTCAGGCAAACCTCGCCTTCGCAACTTGGGCGATGCTGCTGCCCCTCGCGCTGTTGGCAATCCTGATCCAGACCGGGGCGGAGGAGCTTGTGTTTCGCGGCTACCTGCAACAACAACTCGCCGCGCGCTTTGCCAGCCCGTTGATCTGGATGCTGATCCCGTCGCTTTTATTCGGCCTCGCGCATTTCGACCCCGCAGGTATGGGCAGCACTGCGCCCTTGATGCTGGCTGCCGCGACCATTTTCGGGCTTCTGGCCGCAGACCTGACCGCCAAGACGGGCTCCATCGCGGCGGCATGGGGGTTTCACTTCGCCAATAACTGCCTCGCACTGCTAGCGGTTGCGGTGCCCGGCTCGATCTCGGGGCTGTCGCTCTACCTGACGCCGTTCCGGTTCGAGGACACCGAAGTGCTGTTGCCGATGATCCTGCAAGACATGACCGTCACAGTGCTTATCTGGGCCGCGATTCGGGCGGCGTTGCACCGATGACACCAATTGAACAATTTTTCCCCGATTTTTCGACAAATGGAGACGCTAACCCGTCGGCTTCGTTAGTGGATTAAGTGAGCAGTAAAAATGAAGTCCGAAGAGACACAAAATATGCGCAATGCAGTTCTAACAGTCGCCACCCTCATTGGCTTGATGGGTACCGGTAGCCTTGTCCTCGTCGCCAACAGCGCCGAGCGGCTTCATGGCACCCACATAGATACGCGTGGCTATGGCGTGATCCAAACTGCCACCGCTGCCACGCGCTAATTGCATTTCCCAGCCTCGCCGCTTAACTGACCCCTAGACACCGTCAGTAGGGCCCGCGCGATGAACTGGATTACAAATTACGTCCGTCCCAAGATCAACTCGCTCTTTTCGCGCCGCGAAGTGCCCGAGAACCTTTGGACCAAATGCGATGATTGCGGCACGATGCTGTTTCACCGCGAGCTTTCCGACAACCTGAACGTATGCCCCTCGTGCGGCCATCACATGGGGATTTCGCCGCGCGACCGCTGTGCAGCCCTGTTTGATGGTGGCATCTTTGCCGAGATCGAGGTGCCAGCCCCATTGGCCGATCCGCTGCAATTTCGCGATCAGAAAAAATATCCTGAACGCATGAAAACCGCCCAGCGCAAAACGGGCGAGGCCGAGGCCATGCTTGTGGTCGAAGGCGAAATCGGGCGCACCAAGATTGTCGTTGCCGCCCAAGATTTCAACTTCATGGGCGGATCTATGGGCATGTATGTTGGCAATGCGATTATCGCGGCAGCCCAGCATGCGGTGAAACTCAAAGCGCCGCTGATCCTGTTTTCTGCCGCTGGCGGCGCGCGCATGCAGGAGGGCATTCTTAGCCTCATGCAAATGCCGCGTACGACCGTCGCGATCCAGATGCTGCGCGAAGCCGGACTGCCCTATATCGTGGTTCTGACGCACCCAACGACAGGCGGCGTCACTGCGTCCTATGCGATGCTGGGTGATGTGCAGATCGCTGAGCCGAACGCGCTGATTTGCTTTGCTGGCCCCCGCGTCATCGAACAAACCATTCGCGAGAAGCTGCCCGAGGGCTTTCAACGAGCCGAATATCTGCTTGATCACGGAATGCTCGACCGCGTCACACCACGCCCGCAGATGCGCGAGGAACTGATCACAATCGTTCGGATGCTTCTGAACCAGCCGCCCGCCGTGCGCGGAGATCTGCCAGCACCCGAACCCGCGGCACTTGAGGCACCGAAAGTAGCCGAGGCTGACGCCAACAGTCCCGCACCAGAGATGCAAAGCAAACCCGCAAAGGCCGAGACCAAAGCGTGACACAAGGCACCTCGCGCGGGTCCGACCGTCTGCTGGACCGGATGCACGCGCTTCATCCTAAGCTGATCGATCTAACGCTGGATCGCGTGTGGTCGTTGCTGAATGCTAGCGGCAACCCCCAAGACGCGCTGCCTCCGGTGATCCATATTGCGGGCACCAATGGCAAAGGCTCGACCCTCGCCATGATCCGCGCCGGGCTGGAAGGCGTCGGCGACACCTGCCACGCCTATACCTCGCCGCATCTGGTGCGCTTTCATGAGCGCATCCGGCTGGCGGGCGAATTGATCGACGAGGACGCGTTGATTGCAATCCTCGACGATTGCTTGGCGGCCAACGGCGACACGCCGATCACGTATTTCGAGATCACGACCATCGCGGGCCTTCTGGCCTTCGCGCGCACGCCAGCCGACTGGACACTGCTTGAGGTCGGGCTTGGTGGGCGGCTCGATGCGACCAACGTCGTTAAAAAGCCTGCCATGACGGTGATCACCCCCGTTGACCTCGACCACCAGCAATTCCTTGGCGATACGATCGAGGAAATCGCTGGCGAGAAAGCAGGCATCATCAAACGCGGCGTGCCATGTGTGGTCGCGCGCCAGCACGAGGCAGCCTTGGAGGTGATCGAGGCCCGCGCCATGCGCCTCGGCGCGCCGCTTCTGGTCTACGGGCAACATTGGCATGTCGCCATTGAGCGCGACCGCCTGATCTTTCAAGATGAGACCGGACTTCTAGACCTGCCCCTGCCGAGCCTGCCCGGTCCGCACCAAGTAGAGAACGCTGGCACTGCACTGGCTGTTCTTCGTGCGCTCGGCAAGCCCGAGGCCGCTTGCGAGGCGGCGATGACCAACGCCACTTGGCCCGCAAGAATGCAACGTTTGCGCGAAGGTCCACTGGTGGATGCCGCGCCTCGCGCTGAGGTCTGGCTTGATGGCGGTCACAATCCCGCCGGGGCTCGCGCCGCTGTTGCTACTTTGCAAACCTTGCCCAAACGCGAGACGCATCTGATCTGCGGCATGCTCAATACCAAAGACATCGCCGGGTTTCTGCGCCCCTTGCGCGATGTTGCCGAGACCCTCACAGCCGTCTCAATCCCCGATGCGCCCGCGACCCTGTCAGCAGCGCAAACGGCGGATCATGCACACAGTGTCGGATTTGATCACGGCCAAGCCCCCAGCGTACAAGTCGCCCTAGAGGCCATTATCGCGAAACAGCCAAACGCCCGTATCCTAATCTGCGGATCGCTCTATCTCGCGGGCAATGTGCTCACGAACAACAGCTAGGCTTCGTCGCGACCCCAATCGACCCCCTGCATTTCGCGCAATCGGCTCGCGGTACGCTCAAACTCAAAGCTGCCCTCGCCCTCAATATAGAGCGTCTCAGCCTGCGACGCGGCGCTTGCAATCAGCGTCACGCCACCCTCGTAAAGCGCATCGATCAGCGTCACAAAGCGCTTGGCCTCGTTGAAATTCGTGCGCCCGAGCTGCGGGATCTCGTCAAGAATAAGCACCCGCACCGCAGTCGCCAGCGCCAGATAATCCCCGGCACCCAAAGGCCGACCGCACAAATCCCAGAAACTCAGCCGCGCCACACCGTTGTGAAAGTGCGGGATCTCTAACTTCCGCCCCTTCACCGTCAGAACCAGCCCATCAGGATCACCGCCCGATAGATCCGCCCAGATCCCATCCAGCGCCGAACGGCTTGCAGGCCCAAGTGGCGTGAAATACCGCGCGGCCCCTTCCAGTCGATTCTGGCGATAATCCGTCTCGCTGATCAACTCGCGCACCGTCATGCGTTCTCGCAACTGCTCAATAAACGGCAAGAACAGGGCACGGTTCAGCCCGTCTTTATACAGATCGCCCGGTGGACGGTTTGAGGTCGTCACAATCACCACGCCGTCCGCAAAGAGCAGCTCAAACAAGCGCCCCACCAGCATAGCATCGGTGATGTCAGTGATCTGCATCTCGTCAAAACACAGCAGCCTCAGGTCGCGCGCAATGTCACTGGCAACTGGCTTTAGAGCGTCCTCAACACCGGTCTTGCGCGCTTCGTGTAAAGCAGTATGAACCTCCTGCATGAAGGCGTGAAAGTGCACCCGGCGCTTCTCGGCAATATCCGTCTCGGCAAACAGAAGGTCCATAAGCATCGACTTGCCACGCCCGACACCGCCCCACAGATAGGCACCGCGTTTGCCTTCGGGCGCCGCTTTCTTGCCGACCCGCCACAGAATACTGCGCTTGGGCGGCGGGGCCTCAACCAGCGCGCGCACACTCTCAAGCTCGGCCAAAACCGCAAGTTGAGCGGCATCCGCATGCAGCGCGCCCTCGGTCACCAGCGCTTTGTATTTCGTGGTCAATTTCTCTCGCATCGTTTCCCGTCATACCCGCGCCGCCACACTTTCGCATCAGTTTTCCTGATGCATTACGTCAGAAATTGCGGTTTGACCTCTGATCCCGTTTGAAGGCCTTATGCGCGCACCCTCGGAGGCCCTCCAATGCGCACCAAGTCCGATAGCATATTCACTCCCGTCCTGATTGGGGGATGCATCGTCTTGATGCTCGGGTTTGCGGTGCGCGCCAGCTACGGCGTGTTCCAGATCCCAATCGCCGAGGATTTCAACTGGCCCCGCGCCGAGTTCTCAATGGCCATTGCCATCCAGAACCTCGCATGGGGCATCGGACAACCCATCTTCTCGGCGATTGCTGAGCGGTTCGGCGACCGACGCGCAATCGTGCTTGGCGTGATTTGCTACGCGTTGGGCCTTGTGCTCAGCACTATGGCGATGACGCCAGGCACGATGCAGGGCCTCAACATTCTCGTCGGATTCGGCATCGCAGGCATGGGCTTCGGCGTCATCCTGGCGATGGTCGGACGCGCAGCCAGCGACAAACATCGATCAATGGCGCTCGGGCTGGCAACGGCTGCTGGATCGCTTGGTCAAGTGTTCGGCCCGCCGCTCGCAGAAGTCCTGTTGCGCAGCTATACTTGGGAAACGGTCTTTCTAGTCTTCGCCGCAATAGTCCTCGCCGCACTGCTATTCCTGCCGATGATGCGCGCGCCAGAAGCGGCCAGTAAATCCGAGTTGCAAGAGGCCATGAGCACCGTCCTCATGCGCGCCATCCGCGATCCAAGCTATACGCTGATCTTCCTCGGCTTCTTCTCGTGCGGCTACCAACTGGGCTTCATGACAGCCCACTTCCCGGCCTTCGTGACCGAGCTGTGCGGCCCCATCGATCCAAACGGCGTGCTTGCGGGCATTGGCATCACGACCACCTCCGCCCTTGGTGCCGTCGCCCTCAGCCTCGTCGGTCTCGCCAATGTCGCAGGCACAATCTACGCAGGATATCTGGGCAACCGGTTCCCGAAAAAGTACCTGCTGGCAGGGATATATACCGGGCGCACCATCGCAGCAGCCACCTTCATCTTGATGCCAATCACCCCTACCAGCGTTGTCATCTTTAGCCTCGTCATGGGATCGCTTTGGCTGGCGACCGTTCCGCTGACATCCGGCCTCGTCGCGCAATTATACGGGGTGCGCTATATGGGCACGCTCTATGGGTTGGTGTTCTTCAGCCACCAACTTGGCAGCTTTCTAGGCGTCTGGCTGGGCGGCGCGCTCTATGATGTCTATGGCGACTATACGGCTGTGTGGTGGATTGGCGTCGGGGTCGGGGCATTCAGCGCCATCGTGCATTTGCCGATCCGCGAGAAACGAGCTGAGCTGGCAGCGGCCTAGAGGAAATCGTCACTCAGCCGCGCAAATGCATCGACCACAGCATCCGGGTGCGTGTGCGGCAAACCATGCCCAGCCCCCTCGATAATCACGATATCAGCATCCGGATTCCAATTGCCCAGCTGCTGAGCCGAGATGGTCGGGATCACTACATCGCGCCGCCCAAACACTACCGCTACCGGTACGGATGCCCGCTGCACGACGCGATGTTCGGCCACATCGGTATCGCGCAACACATCGCGCAAATCCGCAAGGATCGCAGGGGCGGTGCCGCGCAACTTCGTTTCCGCCAGCAAGCGGGCTTCGATCCCATCAACCGCACTTCCTTGCGATTGTGCGCCTATCGTCTTGCGCTGCCGGTAGACGCCCAACGCGCGGCAATACCAATCGCCCAAGCCCAGAAAATCGCGCACCACGCGGTCCGTATGGGATAACGCATGCGTCAAACCAGCAGGCGCAACCAAGCATAGATGCTCCACCCGGTTCGCATCCTTAGCCGCGAAATCCACCGCAATCCGCGCGCCCATCGAATAGCCAATGACCGAGACCCGAGCCCTAACGCCCAACGCCTCAAGCAGTCCGTCGAGCTGATCTACATAGCGGTCCGTATTGCCGCGCGTGATCAGCCGGTCCGAGAATCCCCGCCCATAAAGGTCAAACCGAAGCACTCTAAACCCAAGCGCTGACAAACCCGGCACCACTGCGTCCCAAACATAGCTAGGCGAGGTCAGCCCGTGGATCAGCACCACAACGGGACCGCCCTCAGGACCATCCCATCGGTAATGCGTGGCGCCCCCCGCTAGTTCGACAAAATCGCCGGGCGCATCTGCTTGCAGGAGCGCGTCCACTGGCTTGCGCAAAGCCTCGGCCAGAAATGGCCAAAGGACGAAGCTCGCAACGGCAAGGCCAAGCACCCAGATCATTCGGCGGTCACAGCTTCGCGGATGTAGGCGCACGTCATCAGATCCAGATGCGCGCCACCGCCGTTCTTGGCGATTGTTATCGCATCCGGACCCGAGCGCACGAACGCACCGCTTGCCATATCGTAGAAGTCTGCGCGCAGATCATCGGGCGTGATAACGCCGCTTTGCAACGGGATCTCGATCTCGCCAATATGGCCCATCGTTGTGGCGCGGCTGTCGACGAAAATCTCGGCGCGGCGCATAACTTCATCATCGGCCTCGCGCATGTCAGGGCGGTAGGCACCGATCAGATCGATGTGGGTGCCGGGGCTCAGCCACTCGCCGTTTAACACTGGATCGGTTGCCATAGTACACGATACGATAATATGTGCGTTTGCGACCGCATCGGGCAAGTCGCGCACGGGTTTTACGCGATCTGACGCGAGTGCCTCAGCGGCTTCAGGGCGCCTGCTCCAAATCGCATAATATGCGTTCGGAAAATATGCAGAATACGCCTCGATCACATTGCGCGCGACGGTACCTGCGCCGATGATCAAGATCATCTCGACCTTCGGCGGGGCCAGCTTGATTGCTGACAAAAGCGAGTCCCCTGCCGTCTTCCACTTTGTCACCAGCCGGAAGTCGAGGATCGCATCAAGCTGCCCGGTTTTGTCTTCGTAAAGTGACACGCCACCCCCGATGCTGGGCAGGTTGTAAGCCGCATTTCCCGGAAAGATCGTCGCCGTCTTCACCGCAATACCCAGCCCGTCGATCCAAGCAGCACGGCTAAGCACCGTATCCTTGCCGCGGTACATCAAGGTATCGCCGATCTCAGCGCGCGGCAGCATATGGCCCGCTTCAATCGCCTTTGTCAGCGCGATCCAGTCGAGCTTTTCTTCAGCTTCCCAGCCGATGCTTAAGGTCATGGCAATGTTTCCTCGCGCGTCAAAAGTCCCTCAGCGATCAGGCGATTCGCCCAGCCTTGCGACCCGGTGAAATGATGCGTCTGCCAGCCGCGCGCCTTAGCCGCCGCAATATTCTCGGCCTTGTCATCGGCAAACAGCAAGCCTTCAGGGGACACACCACAATCGGCTTCTAGCATAGCATAAATATCAGCCTCAGGCTTGATGACCTTCATGTGACCAGAGACATAGGCACGGTCGAACTCCTCTAGGAACCGGTAGATCGACTTTGCGTAGTCAAAGCTTTCAATCCCAAAGTTTGTAAGTGCAAAAACTGTTATTTTCTTGGCCCGAAGCGCCCGCAGACACCGCACCGATTGTGGAATGACTGGCGCTGCAAGCTCGATCCAGTGATCATGCCAATCGCGGATCAGGTCGCTAAATTCGGGATTGGCCTCGGCGCAGGCATAGACCGTGTCGCGGAAATTGCCGCCTTTATCGACGACATCGTTCATGCCGTGCAGGTCCACTTCCGCAAACAGGCGCTTGCGCATCTCCTCGCCGTAGACGCGGTCATAATACCGCTCGGGCACCCATTCGATCAGCACATTGCCAATGTCGAACACCACTGCCTGAACTGCCATAGCTGCCTCCGTTATATGCGTGCGCCGCGCCCTTCGCGCCAAACCATGTAGAGCCCGGACGCCAAGATCAATGCAATCCCCGCTAGGGCGACCCTGTCTGGATACTCTGCGAAAAACACGATCCCGCCCAGCACTGAGAATGGGATCGCCACGTATTCAACCGGCGCCACATGGGCCGGCGCGCTGACGCGGTAGGCTTGGCTGATCAACCAGCCGCCAACGGACGTCGCAAGGCCCAACCACGCGAATGCGAATACCGAACTTGCATCCGGCCAGACCCATGCGCGGAACAGGAAACTAAGGCTGACATTGTCGAACGTGTCGAGCTGCCCGTAGCCAAACGTCAGTCCCATTGTCAGCGACACCGAAAAGAACATCGCTTGCAAGTAGAACGCCATGGTCGCAGCACTCTCGGTATTGCCAATCTTGCGCGTGAGCGTGTGCAACCCTGCATATCCGAACGCCGCCGCAATCGGGAAAAGCGCTGCGGACTGAAACGCACTGGTACCGGGGCGTAGAACGATGATCACACCGACAAGGCCCACAAGGATCGCGGTCCAGCGGCGGGGACCAACCGTTTCGCCCAAGAACACCACCGAAAAGCCAGTGATCAAGAGCGGCGAGATAAAGAACAGCGCGACGCAATCAGCTAGGGGCATGGCCGCGAGACCCATGAAAAAGAAGGTGTTGGCGAAGACAATACAACCGCCCCGCGCCAAATGCATCGGCCAGCGCGGCGTGAGCAAGGCGCGGTAACCGGAGGTTAGCGGCACGATGATACCGAGCATGACGATCAGACCAAAGATCGCGCGGAACAGAATAATCTCGTGCAGCGCATAAGACGTGCTGAGCCCCTTCATCACGATGTCATTGACCGCGAAGCAGCTGATCGCCCCCAACGCGCAAATCGGGCCGAGCCAGTACGGTACGGTGACTGGCTGTGTCATACGGAGGGGGCAACGCTGCGCAAAATCCGCTCTAGCGCCTCGCGAAACCGAGATCGGTCCGTCTTGGAAAACGCCTTGCCGCCGCCTTGTCGAAACGGATCGGCCGCGCGCAAGTCAGTCATTAAATCGCGGGTCGCTAACACGTTGCCGATATTGGCATGGGTCAGCGCCTCTCCATTGTGCTTGAGGACTTTCGCGCCAGCCTCGACAGCCCTAGCGGCCAGCGGAATATCTCCAGTGATCACTATATCACCTGCGCCTGCGCGATCTGCGATCCACATGTCAGCGACATCGGGTCCATCGGCCACAAACACCACTTCAACCAACGGATGCGGATCGGGGCGCAGACCGCCATTGGCGACCATTTTGACCTCGACCCCGTGCCGCTGGGCGACCGCCTTCACCTCGTCTTTGACCGGACAGGCATCAGCATCGACATAGATCGTCACAACCCCAGTGCCTGTGCATGGAAAGCCATGTGATCGCCGATGAAAGTTGAGACGAAGAAATACGAATGATCGTAGCCGGGCTGCATGCGGAAAATTCCGGCCTGCCGCCGAGCTGCCATCGCGTGGGACAGCGCTTCAGGCTTGAGTAGGTCAAGGAATTGGTCGCTGCCGCCTTGGTCGATCAAAACAGGCCCGTTGAAGCCTTGGGCGCGCATCAGAAGCGTCGCGTCATGTGCTGCCCATGTGCCTTCGTCCTTGCCCAAATATGCGGTCAGTTGCTTGCGGCCCCAGTCGCTGGCTGTTGGATTGGCAATCGGTGCGAAGGCCGACACCGACGCAAAGCGCCCCGGCAGACCCATTGCGAGGGTCAAAGCCCCGTGTCCGCCCATCGAATGCCCGGTGATCGCCTGACGCGCGGGATCAATTGCGAAGTGCTCAGCCAGCAGGCTGGGAAGTTCGTCACTTACATAGTCCCACATTCCATAATTTGCGGACCACGGCTTTTGCGTCGCGTCCACATAGAAGCCGGCACCTTGGCCCAGATCGTAGGCGGCATCATCGGCGACATGCTTTCCGCGCGGCGAAGTGTCGGGAAAAACCAAGGCCATTCCGTGACGCGCAGCGAAGGCTTGTGCGCCCGCTTTAACCATCGCGTTCTCATGTGTGCAGGTCAGGCCCGACAGATACCACAGCACAGGGACCGGACCCGATTGCGCGACCTCGGGCATAAACAGACCGAATGTCATGTCGCAGGCACAAGCGTCAGAGCTATGCGCGTAGACCCCTTGGGTGCCGCCGTAAGCGCGATTTTCGGATACGGTTTGCATAATATGGAACCCTAAACTGTGCCGACCCAAGCGATCACACCGGACACGGTGAGCACACTGATCGTGGTGGAGACGAGGATGGTGGCCGAAACTCGTGCCGGCGCAACGCCGTAATGCGCGGCAAGAATATAGACATTGCCTGCGGTGGGAAGGGCCGCGGCGGCGATGATCACGCCTGCGGTATAGGGATCGAGCGGGATGAAGAAGATCACCGCAAAAGCCACGGCCAAAGGGTGCAAGATCAGCTTGGCGAAGGACAGCCAAGCCGCGACCTCGATCCGCTCGGCAGATTTGGACGCAAGCGAGGCACCAATGGCAAATAGCGCACCGGGTGTTGCGGCGGCCCCAAGTGTAGCCAGAAAGCTGTTCATCGGGTCCGGGATCGGCAGTTGCATCGCGGACCAGACGAGGCCGAGGAAGATCGACACGATCATCGGGTTCTTCACCAGGCCTTTGCCAACGGTACCGAGCACCCCGAGGCTGACGCGTCCATCGCGTGACCCGGTGATTAGGATCACGATCAGACTGCCGAAAACCAGCAAGTCCACAGCGAGCACGACCATCACCGGCACGACAGCCGCCTCGCCCAGCAGCAGCACCAACATCGGAATGCCGAGGAAGCCAACATTGCCGATGACGCCGCATTGGGCCTCCACGGCGGCTTCTTCCACGCTGACTTTGCGGATCAGCGCAACACAAGTAACGATCAGATAGACCACGGCCGTCGCCCACAGATAGGCGAGCATCGCGTCAGGCTGCCAGATGTCGGAGAAGGTCAGGTTCGCAGCAAACCGAAACAACATTGCCGACAGTGCGAAGTAGAACACGAACTTGGTCAGATACGCCGTCGCTTCAGTCGAGAAAAAGCCAGTGCGCCCCGCGCCGTATCCCAGCGCGATGATGCCAAAGAAAGGAAGGGTTTGCAGGAAGATCGCGAGCATGAAACTCGCCTAGCATGAGCATTGCGGACCTGCCAGCCTAACCAGACCCAATCAGGATGCCTGCGGCAAGAACGAGCGCACCGCCAATCACCACCTGCAAGGTCGCCCGGAAAAACGGCGTTTGCATAAACCGGTTTTGGATCCACGCGATTGCCCAAAGCTCGACGAACACCACGATCCCCGCGATGATCGTCGCGGTCCAAAAATCAGTGATCAAGTACGGCAGCGCGTGCCCAAGTCCGCCTATGGTGGTCATCACGCCAGACGACACTCCGCGCTTCCACGGACTGCCGCGCCCCGACAGTTTTCCATCGTCGCTGGCAGCCTCGGTAAAGCCCATCGAAATGCCCGCACCGACACTGGCGGCAAGCCCCACAAGGAAGGTCTGCCAAGTATCGCCCGTCGCAAAGGCAGCCGCAAAGATCGGTGCCAGCGTGCTGACCGACCCGTCCATCAACCCCGCCAGACCCGGTTGAATCCAGGTCAGCAGGAACTGGCGCTTGGCGACGGCATCCTCGTCATCGCGGCTGTCATCGTCGAGATGCGTCACCTCCAGACCTTCAGCCATCCGCACATGCCCGGCCTCGGCAGCGGCGAGATCGCCCAGAAGCTTGCGAGTATCTGCGTCGGTGGTGATCTTAGCGGCCTCCACGTAGAAACGGTGGGCGTCGTGCTCCATCCGAGCGGCCTCGCTACGGATACGCTCCAGCCCCAGACCATCAGCCAGCCAAACTGGTTTGCGATCATAAAACCCGGTGACATGCTCGCGCCGGATTAGCGGGATCAGGTTGCCGAAGCGGGTCTTATGCAGGTCAATCAAGCGCTGGCGGTGGCCGTCCTCTTCGACCGCCATTTCCTCAAAGATTGCGCCGGATTGCGGATACTCGGCACGCAGCTGTTCGGCATAGCCGCGATAAATGCGGGCATCGTCCTCCTCGCTGGATATGGCGAGCGCGAGGATTTCCTGTTCGCTTAGATCAGAAAAACGCAATCGGTGCGGTAGGGAAAAGCGCATTTTGGCCTCATCTTTTAGAATGATTCTAAGTTATACCTTCTGCACCGTCATGCAAGAGCGAACCTTGTCGCCTCAGCCCCAGTCAGGCTACGATTGATCCATGACCGCGCATAAGCCCATCACCAAGGCCGCTTCCGTCCCGCAAAAGCGCGGGCGCAAATATGACGATGTGATCGCAGGCGCACGCACGGTGTTCTTGCGCGACGGGTTTGACGGGGCCGGTGTTGACGATATCGCGCGCGAGGCAGGCGTGTCGAAAGCTACGCTTTACAGCTATTTTCCCGACAAGCGGTTTTTGTTTCTAGAGGTCGCGCAGCTAGAATGCGCCGCCCTTGCTGACCGCGCCAAGGACGAGGTTGATCTGGACGCGCCGCCTGAGATTGTGCTGCCAATCGCTGCGGCAAAAATCATCGGCTTCATCAATTCACGCGTTGGCCTCGGCATTTTCCGGCTGTGCGTTGCGGAAAGCGAGCGGTTCCCGGAGTTGGGGCAGCTTTACTACAATTCAGGCCCGATGACCGCGCGCGGCGAATTGGCGACCTATCTCGCATGTTGCGCTGAGAAGGGCTCGCTGGCGATCACCGACCCAATGCTGGCGGCAGACCAGTTCTGCGAGCTGTGCCGCACCGACGCTCACACCCGGCTTCTGTTCGGCGTATCTGGTCCGCCTTCAGACGATGAGGTGGCGCAGATCATCCGCAACGCGCTGGACATGTTCATGGCGCGTTACAAAGTTTAATCTAGGCGGCGCACCTGCAACTGATTGTTTTCACCCTGACGCAGCTCGACCATTTTGAGCGATTGGATCAAGTCGCTCAGCTTCTGCTTGCCGTAGTTGCGCGGATCGAAATCGGGATTGGCCGTCGTGATCTGCTGCCCAAGACGGCCCAGCGATACCCACTCCTCATCGTCCAGCGCATCGAATGCCCGCAGCACAAGCGAGCGCGCATCCTCGGGCTTGGAGCGTTTGACAGGTTTCGCAGCGGTCTTGTCGGCCGGAACTGCATCGCCCATCAGGTTCTCGACATAGATGAAGCGCTTGCACGCATTGCGGAACGCGGCTGGCGTTTTCTGCTGGCCGATGCCGTAGACATCGACGCCCTGTTCGCGAATGCGGCTGGCTAGGCGGGTGAAATCACTATCCGACGAGATTAGCACAAACCCGTCAAAGCGCCCGGTATGCAGGATGTCCATCGCGTCGATCACCAGCGCGATATCGGACGAGTTCTTGCCGATGGTATTGGCGAATTGCTGGTGCGGCACCAGCGCGAGGGTGGCCAGTTTCTCGGCCCACCCTTTCAGATAATTTGAAGAAAAATCGCCGTAGATGCGCCTGACAGAAGCTTCGCCAAGCGACGCGATCTCTTCAAAGATCGCCTCCGCCCATTGCGGCGAGGTATTGTCGGCGTCGATCAGAACGGCGAGGAGTTTGGTTTCATTGGGCATATTGGCCCCTTACGGTTGTTTGGTATCTATTTGTTCGAGGTCTTTCCACATCACCAACGCATCGGTTTTGCCATGCTGAGGATGGACAAAAGCCCCCGGCAAGCGACCCACGGTCTGAAAGCCTGCCCCATCCCAAATGGCGATAGCGCGGGTGTTTGTCGAGACCACGAAGTTGAATTGCATGGCAGCGAAGCCCAAAAGCGCAGCCTCGCCAAGCGCATGATCCAGCATTAAACGCGCAATCCCCTTGCCTTGGACGGTCTTTGAGGTCGCAAACCCACAGTTGCAAACATGCGCCCCACCACCCGATTGGTTTCGCTTGATATAGAACGTGCCCTGCACCTGAGTGCCCCGCTCGGCGACATAGACATGGCTAGGGGCCGCGCACCAATAGCTGAGCGCGTCTTCACGGCTGATCCCCGGATCGATCGTATAGGTATCGCCTGCGCGAAAAATTGGCTGGAGAATGGCCCAGATGGCATCCTCGTCAGCGGACAAGGCAGGGCGAATATTTGGCGCGTCGATCATGTGCGCAATCCAAACAGGATTACGGGGCTTGGGCAATCGGCACCACGCTCGCAGGGGTGTGCTCGCCATTCGGCCACGAACTGTGCGATGAGGACGCAAGTAAAATGATCGCTCCGAAAGGCCGCCCGATGCGCCGACTGACCACCCTCGCCTGCACCTTGACCCTAGCCCTCGCTGGGATGGCCCAAGCCGTGCCCTTTTCAGACTGGGCCGAGCAGCGCTTTGCGATGTTCTCAAGCAATGATTGGACGCAAGGGTCAGACAGCGTCGGAGTGACCTCCGATGGCACAGTCTCGATGCTATGGACGCAAATGCCGCCCAGCGATGGGGCCACCAGAAACGCCAGTTGGTCGTGGTCCGTGACCAGAAGCGTAGTGCCGACTGCGCTGGACGAGAAGGGCGGCGATGACCGCAATCTGTCGCTCTATTTCGTGTTCATGCCCCCTGAGATTGCTGAGGTTAACCGCACCGCGGGCATCCGTAAGCTACTCTCGATCGAGGAGGCGCGTGTGTTGATGTATGTGTGGGGTGGGAACTATCCGCGCGGAGCCATCGTTAGATCGCCCTATCTAGGTGAACGCGGGCGCACGATCGCGCTGCGCCCCGCCGGGACCGGTAACTTCACCGAGCAAGTGGACCTCGCCGCCGATTACACCCGTGCGTTCGGGGGCGAGGCGGGCGAACTTGTGGGCATGGCCCTATCGTCAGACAGCGACGACACCAACGGGCAGATCAGCGCGCAGCTGTCGGATTTGCGACTGCGGTGATCCGCCCGAGGGCACGTTAGCGCTTCAATATATCACGACACTGCGGATCGACTTGCCCGCGTGCATAAGTTCAAACGCGGTATTGATTTCCTCAAGCGGCATTGTGTGCGTGATCATCGCGTCGATCTCGATCTTGCCGTCCATGTACCAATCAACGAATTTCGGAACATCCGTGCGCCCCTTCGCCCCGCCGAACGCGGTGCCTTTCCAGACGCGACCTGTGACCAGTTGGAAGGGCCTCGTCGAAATCTCGGCGCCTGCTGGTGCGACACCGATGATGACCGACACACCCCAGCCCCGGTGCGAGCATTCCAGCGCGTCGCGCATGACTTGGACGTTACCTGTCGCATCAAACGAATAATCCACCCCGCCGATCTGGTCGAAATCGGTCTGGGTCAGCTTGACGATTTCTTGGACGACAGTGCCCTCAATCTTCGAGGGATTCACGAAATGGGTCATGCCAAATTTGCGGGCCATCTCCTCTTTGCCGTCGTTCAGATCGACGCCGATGATCTTGTCAGCCCCGGCCATGCGCAGGCCCTGGATCACGTTCAGACCAATCCCGCCGAGGCCGAAGACCGCAGCCGTGGACCCAATCTCTACCCCTGCCGTGTTGATGACCGACCCGATCCCGGTGGTGACACCGCAGCCGATGTAGCAGATCTTCTCAAACGGGGCGTCCTTGCGCACTTTTGCCAGCGCAATCTCAGGCATCACGGTGTGATTGGCGAAGGTCGAACAGCCCATGTAGTGATAGATCGGCGTCCCATCGAGCATCGAAAACCGCGTCGTCCCGTCCGGCATCAGGCCTTGGCCTTGGGTGTTGCGGATCGCCGTGCACAGGTTGGTTTTGCCCGACAGGCACGAATAGCACTGGCGGCATTCCGGGGTATAAAGCGGGATAACGTGGTCACCGGGTTTCAGGGTTGTGACGCCCTCGCCGACTTCCATGACGATGCCCGCGCCTTCATGGCCGAGGATGCTTGGGAACAGGCCCTCGGGGTCCGCGCCTGACAAGGTGAACTCGTCGGTATGACAAATGCCAGTTGCCTTGATTTCCACCAGAACCTCGCCTGCCTTTGGGCCCTCAAGGTTAACTTCCATAATCTCCAGCGGTTTTCCGGCTTCCAAAGCCACGGCTGCTTTCGTGCGCATCTTGTGTCCCTCTCTGTTCGCGTTTGGGGCGACCGTGGAACACACCAGCGGGATTTGCAACTAGGCCAAGTGCTGCAAATGCCGCCGCACCCGGTCAGCGGCACTGCCCGCGCGCAAGGTCGCATCGGACCAGATGCGCAAGGTTTCAGGCGTCGGCACGCTCTGTGGGAAAGGGCGCACAAGGCGGCCCTCAGCAATGATCCGCGCTACCAGCGTTTCATGCCCTATCAAAACGCCTGCACCATTGATCGCTTCCTCCACCGCCAACGCATAGAGCGAGAACACAGGCCCGCGCGGCACGATACCGGCGTGCGGGGCAGCAACCGCCAGCCACTTCGCCCAGTCCTGCGCCCAAACGGCATCAGACAGACAAGGAACATTCGCCAAGTCCTCAGGCGCGCGCAAGCCATCGGCCACACTGGGTGCGCAGACCGGAAACAGCGCATCTTGAGCAATGCTCTCGCCCCGCCGTCCAGTTCCGTAGAACACGCACAGATCGAACGGCGCGCGTTTGAGGTTTGGTGGGTGCTCCATCGCGGTGATCGAAATCGTGATGTCCGGATCTGTCTTGCGCAACTCTGGCAGGCGCGGCGACAACCAAAGCTGCGCAAGTGCGGGCAAGGTCGCGATATGGACGGTTTTTGGCGCAGCTTCACGGCGCAGGGTCTGACTGGCCGCACTGACCGCATCAAACGCCTGCGTCAACTCGGGCAGTACGCGTCGACCGAGCGGTGTTAGGATAACCTCGCGCGCGGTGCGTTTGAATATCTGCGCGTCTAGGTCGACCTCCAGCGCTTTGACATGGGCAGTAATTGCACCCGGCGTGACGCCAAGTTCGCGGGCGGCAGCGGCAAAACTGCCCAAACGACCAGCAGCTTCAACCGCGCGCAGGGCGTTGAGCGCGAAGCCCTTGGGGCGAGGTGGAGCAACGGCCATGGATCACCTTCAATTTTTCTAACCCTTATTTTTCAGAAAACTGATTTGCGAACAAGAGTGGCGTGCGGTTTGATCCCCTCAAAGGAGACATACCATGAGCCACCTCGCCCACCGACCTTGGGTTCCCGCCGAATGCGAAGCGCGCGTGCAAAGCGTTGCTGACGGGGCGGCCCAGCCTTCCGCCGCCATTGCCGCCCAAATCGAAGCACTGATCGTCGAGAATGCCACAATCCACGATTCGAACTGCTTTAACCTTAACCCAGCCACCAATGTGATGAATCCTAAGGCTGAGGCGGTGCTGGCGCGCGGCCTCGGCGGACGGCCTTCACTTGGCTATCCGGGCGATAAGTACGAGATGGGACTAGAGGCGATTGAGCAGATCGAGGTGCTCGCCGCAGGTCTCGCCGCCGAGATTTTTAGCGCAAGCTATGCCGAAGTGCGTGTGGCGTCGGGTGCAATGGCGAACCTGTATGCCTTCATGGCGTTGACGCAGCCCGGTGATGCGATCATCGCGCCGCCGGGCAGCATTGGTGGGCATGTCACGCACCACGCGGATGGTTGCGCGGGGCTGTTCGGGTTGGTGACGCATCCTGCCCCGGTGAACGCGGACGGCTATACTGTCGATCTCGACGCCCTGCGCGATCTGGCGCATGGAGTGCGTCCCAAGCTGATCACCATTGGCGGGTCGCTAAACCTGTTTCCACATCCAGTGCGGCAGGTGCGCGAAATTGCAGATGAGGTCGGCGCGAAGGTGCTGTTTGATGCCGCCCATCAATGCGGGATCATTGCAGGGGGCGCTTGGGAAAACCCGCTCAAACAGGGCGCACACTTGATGACGATGAGCACCTACAAAAGCCTTGGCGGGCCTGCGGGTGGCTTGATTGTGAGCAACGATTCCGGGATTGCCGAGCGTCTGGATGCGATTGCGTTTCCCGGCATGACCGCGAATTTCGATGCGGGCAAGACGGCGGCTTTGGCGCTGAGTTTGCTGGATTGGCGCGATTTTGGCGCCGGCTACGCGCAGGCGATGATTGATCTGGCACAGACCTTGGCCGGGGCCTTGCAGGACGCCGGGGTGGCGGTGTTCGCCGCAGAGAGGGGCTTTACGCGGTCGCATCAGTTTGCGTTGGACGCGACGCACTATGGTGGCGGGCACGCTATGGCGAAGCATTTGCGTAAGGCGGGTTTTTTAGCGAGTGCTATTGGGTTGCCGACGACAAGCGGGGAAGGCTTGCGCATGGGCACGCCTGAGTTGGTGCGGCGTGGAGTGACGCCAGCCGATTGCCCGGAGGTCGCGGCGTTGATTGCCGAAGCGTTGGCGTCAGATGCGCCCGAGGCGATTGCGGCGCGGACAAAGGTGCTGCGCGGGCGGTTTAGTGGGGTGGCGTTCGTTCACACGTAAAGTGGGCAGGATGTCCACCACCAGCCCCGCCTATTTCACCGCGAATTTCGCCATCATGTAGCGGTTATAGGTGCAAAACGCCTCGGCAGTACGCGTACGCTCGGTAATGCGCTGCAAAATCCGCGTGCGGGCCTTTTGCGACAGCACCAGCCGGAGGATCTTGTTCAAGACCCACCGAACCCGTGGTTTTTTGCGGGTCAGCTCCTCGTCTATTCTCGTCAAAGCTAGACCAAAAACCAAGAAAAACTCCTGCTCCACATCCACCGAGGGTGCTACGGCCTCGGTGATGTCTTCCTCGCTTAGCGCTTCCAATCCCGGCCGCGCCGCCAGAACCTCACGCCATTTGGCGACGTGATGCCCGCCGCCGACTTTGCGTTTATGGCCTTCTTGGGTGCCACCATCGGGCGTCCGGAAGCAGTCCGACACGATGATATGGCCGCCGGGCGCATGGGTGGCGGCCTTATCCAGCGCAATCTCAATGGGGATGTATTGGAAGCTTTCGGAAAACAGGCACAGGTCGAACGGCTTATCTGAGGCGAAATCCTCAAACATCATCTCATGCACTGTGGCCCCCGGCGCGTTCTCGCGGCAACGGTCTGCCAAAAACGCACTTGGCACGACGATATCGACCGAGTGGCCCAGCGCGAGCAGCTTCTTGGCCGTCTCGCCTGCGCCGCCACCGATGTCGAGAATCCGCAACTTGCCCTCGGGCAGCAGCTTGAACAGTTTGTCAGTATAAGCCGATTGGGCAGCGCCCACATTAGCAGCGTTGACCTCAAGCCCGGTCCACAGACCGTAATGCAGATTTTCAGCGCCCGTCAGCCATTCAGTTGCCGAGAGGCCTACGTCAAGGCCGATGGCCCGTGTATCGAGTTTTTGTCCCATAGGCGGCGTTTAACGGGACTGCGCGCGAGGCGAAAGGGGCTACTGCAGCACCATGTCCGCAATCTATTGGCAAGCACCACCAGAGGCGCAGGACCTGATTGCCCCACGAACATTCGGAGTGTCAGCATAAATCCTGCCCCCGCATGGCCCGGTCTCAGTTTCATACCCGCCATTGTCGTCTTCGCGCAGAAACACGACCCACGGTCCTTTGGGCAAGTTCCCACACCATTGCGCGATACAATTGACAGTGATGTTCGCTTGGCCGGTGATGGCGCGCGAGAAGCTGCCGTTGGCCCATGCTTTGCCCTCGAACCGCGCGTGATAAGTCTGCGTCTGCGGCACGACAATAGACGGCTCGCGAACCTCAGGAGCCGGGCGTGGCGGCGTGGTCGATGTCAGACTGAACTCGCCTGAGACAACGACATAGCGCTCGGCCGCAGCACTTGCCTCGACCCAACTGTCTTGCGCGCCGTAAGGCAAGCAAGAGAGCGCCAGAGCAGGCTGGCCGATCATTGTCAGAAGAAGCGAAAGCCGGATCATATCTGACCCTCAAACGCCTTGAACACTGCTGCATAAACCTCGCGCTTGAACGGCACGATGCCTTCGAGCACCTCTGCGGGCGATTTCCACGCCCATGCTGAGAACTCGCGGTGCTCTCCGCCGATATCAATGTCTGCGTCCACGCCTTTGAACCGCATCAGAACCCATTGTTGCTCTTGTCCACGATACTTGCCGCTCCAGATTTTGCCGACCAGATCATGCGGCAAATCATACGCCAGCCACGCGTCGTGCACCGCCACCAGATCTGCTTTATCCGCCGTCACGCCAGTTTCTTCGCACAGTTCTCGGAAACCGGCTTGCTCTACGCTCTCGCCCGGATCGATCCCGCCTTGAGGCATTTGCCACGCGGGATTCGATACCGGGCTATCGATGCGTTGAGCCGCAAAGATGTGGCCCTGACCATTGGCCAGAACCACACCAACGCATTTGCGGTAGGGAAGTGCTGCGATTTCAGCAGCGCTTAGCTTAGTTTTGCGGGCCAAGTGCATTCAGCCCTTTGAGGATATCGATGGCATAGGCCAATTGGTAATCCTCTAGACGCAATTCGGCGACTTCGGCTGCGCGCTCTTGCTCTTCCAGAGCCTGCTCGCGCTGCGCTTCGGTCATCGAATCGTTGTCGAGTGCTCCGCGCAGGCCAGCCTCGGATCGGCGCTGTGGTGCTTCCTCGATCTCAGCCTCGGCTTCAGGATCGCGGCGTGGCGGTTGCTGCACAACGATGTCGGGCGAGATGCCCAGCGCTTGGATCGACCGGCCCGACGGCGTGTAATACCGCGCCGTGGTCAGGCGCATGGCACCATCCCCACGCAGCGGAATGACCGATTGCACCGAGCCTTTGCCGAAGCTCTTGGTCCCGATGACAATCGCGCGGCGGTGATCTTGCAAAGCACCGGCAACGATCTCGGACGCAGATGCAGACCCGCCGTTGATCAAAACAACGATGGGCTTGCCTTGGGCCAGATCGCCTTCGACCGCATTGAATCGCTCGCCATCTTGAGGGTCACGACCACGGGTGGAGACGATTTCGCCTTCGTTCAGGAACGCATCCGACACCCGAATTGCCTGGTTGAGAAGACCGCCCGGATTGTTACGCATATCGAGGATGACACCATCGACGTTATCGATCCCACCCAGCGAAGCGATCTGTTCTTGCAGACCATCGGCGAGGTTGGGGTAGGTCTGGTCGTTGAAAGTAGTGATCCGCATCACGACCGCATTGCTTTCGGTGCGTGCGCGCACGGCAGTCAGCCGGATTACGTCGCGGATGATGGAGATGTCGAACGGCTCGTCCATGCCTTCGCGCACAACTGTGATGATGATCTCGGACCCGACCTCGCCGCGCATCATATCGACGGCATCGTTCAGGGTCAGGCCAAGCACCGACTGGCTATCGACATGGGTGATGAAATCGCCTGCCTCGACCCCGGCATTGAACGCTGGGGTGTCATCCATGGGCGTGACGACCTTCACGAAGCCCTCTTCTTGGGTCACCTCGATCCCGAGGCCCCCGAATTGACCACGGGTTTGGACGCGCATGTCGTCGAAATTGTCGGGCGGAAGATAGCTCGAATGCGGATCGAGCGATGTCAGCATGCCGTTGATAGCCGCCTCGATCAGATCGGCATCTTCAACCTCTTCGACATATTGCGAGCGGATACGCTCAAAAATGTCGCCAAACAGATCAAGCTGCTCGTAAACGGAAGCTTGGCGCGAGCTTTCCTGCGCCACAAGTGGGCCTGCGATTTGCGTGACCATCAATGCGCCCGCCAGCGTACCGCCCAGCGCGGCTACAATATATCTTTGCATCTGCCTCAATCCTCGTCGTTCACGAACCATCCAGCCGGGTCTAGCGGTTGCTGGTTCTGCCTGAGTTCCAAATAAAGCGTTTCACGCCGCGTTTGACCACCATCAATCCCGATATTGAGCACCGCTTGGCCTGCAATAAGGCCCAAAGGCGCTCCAGCGTCGGGAATATCTCCGGTTCTTATGAATACTGTCCCTAACCCTGCGATGATCAACAGGTAGCGCGCCTCTGGTTCCAGCACGATCACGTTACCATAATCCAACAGTGGCCCCGCATATCGCACGGTCGCAGCCACGGGTGCGGTCACCAAAGCGCCAGCGCTTACGGCCAGAACGAGGCCCGGACGGGTGATACCAGCCTGATCAGCCTCGTTAAATCCGCGCAGACGTGTCCCTTTTGCAGGCCAAGGCAGCGCGCCACGCAGGTCTGCAAAATTCTGTGAAGGCGTCGGGAGCTGGTCGAGGCCACCGAGACCCACCGCAAACGTCGAAAGACTGTCACTGCTCTGCAAAAGCGCCTGTAACATCGCGCGGTCGGGCTGCGCAGGGGGCACGCCTTCGCGCTCGGACATCGCCGTGGCAAGTGCTGTGCGGGCAGTTTGCGCGCCTGTTAGCCCGGTTTGGAGTTGGGTCAGGGCGGCGTCTTGGGTTTGCCTGATTAGCGTCAGATCCTCGAAATCGCGGCGCAGCGCGTCGGCTTGAGCCTGCAATCCGGGCGTCAGTTCAGCCACCATCATGCCCGCGCGCGCGCTGCCGATAGGACCAGACGGATGGATCAGCAAGACCTGCGCGGGGGTGCGTTGGATGATTTGCAGCGCAGCGAGCAGATCGCCCAGCTTGGCCTCGTCTTGCGTCAAGCGTGTCTCAATCACCCGGGCGCGGATTTCGGCTTGGCGCGTTCCCGCACGGAGCGCGCTCAGCCCAGCCTCATAGGCGCGCACGGTTTGGGTAAGCGAGGCGATGCGGTCTTCGGCCGTGTCCGCCGCCGCCAAAGCGTTTGCCGCCGCCTGCAACTCGGCCACCGCAGCTTCCGCTTCAGCCACAGGATTGGCCTGCACCGAGGTCGCGCTGATTAGAAAACAGAGGCAGAGCGCACGGATCATTTTTGAATGAGGCTCTGACCGGTCATTTCCGGTGGTAGATCCACCGCCATCAACTCCAGCAACGTCGGTGCCAGATCGGCGAGGCGTCCATCGCGCAAACGCGCACCCTGTGGGCCCCCGACAAGGATCACCGGAACCGGGTTGAGCGTATGTGCAGTATGCGGCCCGCCGGTCACCGGATCGATCATCGTTTCGCAATTGCCGTGATCGGCGCAGATAACCATCGCACCGCCTGCAATCTCAAGCGCTGTCAGCACCTTGCCAAGCCCGGTATCGACGGCAGTGCAGGCTGCTTTTGCAGCCTCCAGATCGCCGGTATGCCCGACCATATCGGGGTTGGCATAATTCACCACGATCAGGTCATAGCCGTGCTGGACCGCCTCGACGAACTTGTCGGTGACTTCGGCCGCTGACATCTCTGGCTGAAGATCATAGGTGGCAACCGCAGGGCTTTTGGGCATGAACCGGTCTTCACCATCCTCGGGTGTTTCCTGACCACCGTTCAGGAAGAAGGTCACGTGCGGATATTTCTCGGTCTCTGCCAGACGGAACTGGGTCTTGCCATGGATCGCGGCCCAATGGCCAAGTGTGTTGGTCAACTTGCGTTTCGGAAACACGGTTTGCATGTAGGTGCTATGCGCCTCGGAGTAATTGACCAGACCGAGCATCACGCTCAGGTCTGGGCGCGTCATCTCGAAGCCGTCGAAGTCCGGCGCACCGAAGGCCGCGAGGATTTCGCGGGCACGGTCGGCGCGGAAATTTAGGCAAAAAAGGCCATCACCAGCGTGCATTCCCGCGTAGCCTTCAATGACCGTGGGGGCGACAAATTCATCCATTTCGGATTTCGCATAAGACATCTCGACCGCATGCACCGCAGTAGACGCAGCCTCGCCCTGCCCGTTGGCCATCGCGCCGAACGCACGGGCAACGCGGTCCCATCGATTGTCACGATCCATCGCCCAATAACGCCCAATGACAGTGCCAATACGCGCGCCCTTGGGTAGATTCTCCGACAGTTCGGTGATGAAGCCTTTGGCAGAGTTTGGTGCCACATCGCGCCCATCCGTGATTGCGTGGATCACGACTGGCACGCCCGCCTCGGCAATGGTCTTTGCGGCGGCGAGCAGATGGACGATATGCCCATGCACGCCCCCGTCGGAGACGACGCCCATCAGATGCGCTGCGCCGCCATTGGCTTTCAAGGTCTGAATGAATTGGGTTAGGGCAGGTTCCGTCTG
Organism: Dinoroseobacter sp.; assembly: GCA_034111085.1. Lineage (GTDB taxonomy): Bacteria > Pseudomonadota > Alphaproteobacteria > Rhodobacterales > Rhodobacteraceae > Dinoroseobacter. The sequence continues at coordinate 19,714 of JAWUXZ010000034.1, read as the reverse complement.
AAACGTGCCTTCCTCAATCGCCAGATCAATCTGGCCGAGGTCCATCGCCACGACACGTCCCGCACCTATATTGGTATGTCCAACTTCCGAATTGCCCATCTGCCCGCGCGGCAAACCCACATCGGGGCCGTGCGTGATCAGCGTCGCGTTGGGACAGCTCACCATCAGCCGGTCCATATTAGGCGTATCAGCCAAGACGGGGGCGTTGGCGCTTATGTCGGGGTTCAGACCCCAACCATCTAGGATGCACAGGACAACGGGTTTGGGGACAGGCATTGGGGCTCTCCTCGCGGTCATTTGTTATTCGCGGTGATACGGGCTTCCGGCCAGAATGGAAACGGCGCGGTAAAGTTGCTCGGCCAGCATCACGCGCACCAGCATATGCGGCCAAACCATCGCGCCGAAACTCAGGGCAAGATCAGCCTGCGTGCGCAACGAAGGGTCAATCCCATCAGCACCACCGATCACAAGTGCGACCTCGCTACGCCCGGCATCGCGAAAATCGGCGAGGCGCGCGGCAAACTTCGGCGAGGGCATAACTTTGCCGCGCTCGTCGAGTGCTATAATTGCAGCACCAGACGGGATCGCCTTGCGCAGCAACGCAGCTTCTGCCGCCATTCCGCCACCCTTGCGATCCTCAACCTCGACCACGCGCACAGGACCGAGGCCGAGCGCGCGCCCGGTCCGGTCAAACCGTGTCAGATAGTCGTCGATGAGCTCTTTTTCCGGCCCAGCCCGAAGGCGGCCGACAACGCAGAGGGTCAGCTTCAACCGAGGCCGCCGTTACGCTTGTTCGGGCGGCGACATCCACATTTTCTCGAGCTGGTAGAAGTCGCGCACTTCGGGGCGGAACACATGCACCACCACGTCGCCTGTATCGATGAGGACCCAGTCGCCTTGCGTCTTGCCCTCCATCTTACAAAAGCGGTCCAACTCGGCCTTCAAGCCTTCAGACACGCGATCCGCCATACCGGCCACCTGACGCGACGAGCGGCCGGAGCAAACGATCATATAATCTGCCATGGCTGTTTTGCCTTGCAGATCGATCGTCACAAGCTCTTCGGCTTTGGCGTCGTTCAAGATGTCCACAATCAGATCGCGCAGAACTTCGCTGCTCACGTCTGTTTTGATGATACGGCCGCTATTGTTGGCTGTGTCAGCCTCGACCGTAGTCGCTATTTGAGACAGAATTCTGTCCTCCTCAGCAAAGCGCCGCACGTCCCCGGCGCTGGGATCTGGTATATTTAGCACCGTGATGGGCAAATCTCAATGTCAGGTCGCCCTTAGCGGCGCGAACACGCCAAGCACCGCTCAGGCAAGGTGCCAATTAGCAACAGGCAAATGCCGATTTGGCCCGAAAAGCCTATGAATGACTAATTATAACAGATATTTAGCCAATTTTCAATTCACCTTGTTGCGACGACGTCGCTGCGGGGTGAACGGGCTGTCATAGTAGTGATGGGTTGGCGAGCCTTGCACGCTGAAACCCATCGCATCCGGTGCTGCCCGCTATTGAGCACCGCATTGCGCCAATTTCTCGTCTGCGCACCGGCCAGAGAATCGGTCTACCGGATGCTGCTCAGCCTTTGTTGCGACAAACCGCACGGCAGCTCTGGACAGGTGCACAACCCCGAGCGGGCGGCAAACATGGCAGCAACCAACGCAAGGTAAGTACATCGGATCATGGGGCTGCCACATTGTTCGGCTCATCTTCGCCATACCGCAGCGTTTGGATCATGTATCGCGGCTCTTGATCGCCTTGTCCCTGCGCGCTATGGCTCTCGCATGACACCCGTATTCAACATCGGTGACCGCGCCCGTTTGCCTTGGCGCTTTTTCGGGGCCGCGCGCTCGGTCCTTGCGCGACTATAACGCCACCGATCCGTCGTCCGTTTGGCGACACGCTTCACCTAAAGACATCACCCAAAATCGGAGAGGACCCCCATGTCCCCTAAGACGCTCTATGACAAAATCTGGGATGCCCATTTGGCCCACGAGGCCGACGATGGCACCTGCTTGCTGTATATCGACCGCCATCTGGTCCACGAAGTGACCTCGCCGCAGGCCTTTGAGGGGCTGCGCCTGACCGGACGCACTGTGCGCGCACCCGACAAGACAATCGCGGTGCCCGATCACAACGTCCCGACCACGCCGGGGCGCAACGATCCCGCGAACATGACCGAGGACAGCCGCATTCAGGTGGCCGCCCTCGACAAGAACGCCAAGGAATTCGGCATTCACTACTATCCAGTGTCTGACATCCGTCAGGGCATCGTGCATATCGTTGGCCCCGAGCAGGGTTGGACACTTCCAGGTATGACTGTGGTGTGTGGGGATTCTCACACCGCAACCCACGGCGCGTTCGGCGCTTTGGCCCACGGGATCGGCACATCTGAAGTCGAGCATGTTCTGGCAACCCAAACGCTGATTCAGAAGAAGTCGAAGAATATGAAGGTGGAGATTACTGGCAAACTTGCGCCGGGCGTCACTGCCAAGGACATCACCATGTCGGTGATTGGCAGGACCGGCACCGCGGGCGGCACCGGCTATGTCATCGAATATTGCGGCGAGGCGATTCGCGATCTTTCGATGGAAGGTCGCATGACCGTCTGCAACATGGCCATCGAAGGCGGTGCGCGCGCGGGCATCATCGCGCCCGACCAGAAGACCTATGACTATTGCATGGGTCGCCCGCATGCGCCGAAAGGTGCGCAGTGGGAAGCCGCTGTTGCATGGTGGAAGACGCTTTATACGGATGATGACGCGGCTTGGGATATGGTTGTGACCATGAAGGGCGAAGATATTGCACCTGTCGTGACATGGGGCACCTCGCCCGAGGATGTTCTGCCGATCACAGCCGTTGTGCCTGCTGCTTCCGATTTCGAAGGCGGCAAGGTCGGGGCGGCGCAACGCTCGCTCGATTATATGGGGCTGACACCGGGTCAAAAGCTGACAGATATTGAGATTGATACCGTCTTCATTGGGTCGTGCACCAATGGCCGGATCGAGGATCTGCGCGCTGCGGCCACGATCCTGAAGGGTAAGAAGATCAAGGAAGGTCTGCGCGCAATGATCGTGCCGGGATCGGGTCTTGTGCGCGCCCAAGCCGAGGAAGAAGGCTTGGCCGATATCTTTAAGGAGGCCGGGTTTGAATGGCGACTGGCCGGGTGTTCGATGTGCCTTGCGATGAACCCTGATCAATTGGCCGAGGGCGAGCGTTGCGTGTCCACGTCCAACCGAAATTTCGAGGGACGTCAGGGCTATAGGGGCCGCACGCACCTCGTGTCGCCGGGCATGGCTGCGGCTGCGGCACTTACAGGTCGGTTAACCGACGTGCGGGAGATGATGTAATGGAAAAATTCACCACCCTCACCGGAATCGCTGCCCCGATGCCACTTGTGAATATCGACACCGATATGATCATCCCCAAGCAGTTCCTGAAGACCATCAAACGCTCGGGCCTTGGCGCGAACCTGTTTGACGAGATGCGCTTTGATCGCAAGGGCGGCGAGATCGCGGATTTCGTGCTCAACCAACCTGCCTACCGCGAGGCACAAGTGCTCGTTGCAGGCGAAAACTTCGGCTGTGGCTCGTCGCGCGAACATGCGCCTTGGGCGCTTCTGGACTTCGGCATCCGCTGTGTGATCGCGCCCAGCTTTGCCGACATCTTTTACAACAACTGCTTTAAGAACGGGATCCTGCCTGTCGCACTGCCGCAAGAGGCGATCGATGTGTTGATGAAGGACGCAGAAAAGGGCTCGAACGCTCGGATGGATATTGATCTGGACGCGCAGACCGTGACCTCTTCGGATGGTGAAGTGTTCAGCTTTGAGGTCGATGCGTTCAAGAAACATTGCCTCATGAACGGGCTAGACGATATCGGACTGAGCCTTGAGAAGATCGCCTCAATCGACGCATTTGAGGCGAAATTGGGGCAGGAACGTCCTTGGGTCTAGACTTGGCGCTGTGTTCATCTGTTCTTAAGCTTTACGGATCATATTGAGCCGGTGTCACGATTAGGGCCATGTTCGATTTGGGCCACAACATCTAGGGTCGCTGAAAAGGCGGCCCTTTTTATGTCGCATTATTGATGCAAAGCCGCACCACTCCGCCCCCAAATCAGCCGTAAAGATTTCGTTAACCTTAAAGCACGCTTGTTGGAGCGGCTGAAAAGGGGCACGAATATGTCAAGAATGAGGCAGTCGTCCGTATCCGGACATAATCAAGTTGGAACAGCTACGCGGCATCGTATCGCGTTCGGCCAAGTTGAAGGTGGTTAGCAGTGATCGTTCAGATCATCGGCGCTTTTGTGCGCGCATTTTTCGTGATCCTCTTGATCGCAACCCCGGCGCTGTTGTTGCCGGGCGTGAGCAATGACACGACACAGATTGTCACTTTAGTGGCGCTGTTTGCGGCGACTTTTACCCTGTTTGAATATGGCTCGTCCTACCCCGGCCTGATCGAGTTTCGCTATGCGCCGCCCTTCAACAGGATGCGATTTGTGGCGCTGTTTGCGACCGTGTTCCTGCTGACCGTCGTATTTCGCGGTGACACGAACCCCACAGCCCTGACACATTTCATCACAGCATTAGGTGGCCTTGTTGGCGAAGTCATCGACTTCCCGCTCGGACCTTGGAACCTTCTGCTGGACAGCCTGCAAGGCTCGCTGAATGCGGCTGAGTTGGAAACACTGCGCGCGGCCGCTGGCATTAGCTACGTGATCTCGCTGGTGATGCTGGTCGTGTTCGTTGTCGTGATGCGCCTGAGCGATTGGCCAGCCTCTGCAGGCAGTTTCAACGTTTGGGTCAACTTGCCGTTATTCGATCCAACAGCAGGCGGCGATGTGGTCGAGCGGTTGAACCGCGACGCAAAGATTAACCTGATCTTAGGACTTCTGCTGCCATTCATCGTACCGGGCTTGGCACGGTTCGGCACGGGCATGTTCGACCCGGACCGGTTCCTGACGCCACAACCGCTGATCTGGATGTTTGCACTATGGTCTTTCTTGCCAGCCAGTTTGTTCATGCGCGGGATTGCCCTGAAACGGGTCGCTGCAATGATTTCCGAGCAGCGGCGCGTGCGGCAACGCAGTGGGCAAGGCGATTTAGTGCCTGCCTAGGGGTTTGGCTTTGCGCTGGTGCCAGCATCGGCGCTGCTGATCCGATCAGATTTGCGTATCTTTCGACCGAACTTGGTCGCGACGGCCCCGGTCTTCTGTTACGCGATCTCGACGCAGACAAATCCGATGATATTTCTTCGGTGCTCGCCGCTTTGGCTGAGGTTAGCCCCGACGTGCTGGGGCTTGCAGGTATAGACCATGATGCGCAGGGGCACGCGACGGCGGCGTTCCAAGACGCATTGAAGTCGCTCGGTTCGGACCTGCCATACCACTTTGCCGGCCCCTCAAACGCTGGCGTCCGCACCCCATTTGACATGAACGGCGACGGGCGCATAGGTGATCCGCAGGATGCCCAGAGATTTGGCGCGTTTCCGGGCGCGGGTGCCATGGCGCTGTTGTCCCGGTATCCCATCCAGATTTCGCAGAATTTCACGGCGCTGCTTTGGGCCGACTTGCCAAACGCTGCGCCGCCCCTGACCCGTTCAGGGACACCGTTTCCCAGCGCAGACGCATTTGCCGCTCAGCGCCTTGTCTATAAAGCGCATTGGCAAGCTCAGATCGCGGGTCTCTCGGTCATTCTATTGGCCGCCGCCCCGCCTGTTTTGGATGGTGCGGAGGACCGCAACGGCCGACGTAATGCCGATGAGTTGGCCTTGGTGCGCGCGCAGTTGGATGGGTGGCCGGACGGCCCCTCAGATGCACCGTTTGTGGTGATGGGCACGCTTAATCAGGACGAGACTGGCGATGGAGAGGGGCGCCTTGATGCACTGACGGAATTGCTATCACACCCGGCCCTGCGTGATCCTCGCCAAAGAGCGGACGAAGGCGCCAGCCGAAGTGCCGTGGATGCGGGTCGCAATGGGCAGCATCAGGGCGATCCAAGCTTGGATGCGGCCGATTTCAATGACGAAGGACGCAATGCGCCCGGCAACCTACGTGTAGATTACGTGCTGCCGGGTCGTGATTTGGATGTCGTGGGCGCGGGCTTGCATTGGCCTGAATTAGGACGACGCGCGGTGGTTTGGGTGGATGTGCTACCGCCCTAGGTCAGGGGTGCGATGGCCGCCTTCAGCGCCTCATCCAATGGCGCGACTTTGAAATCTGGCAATAGCGTTTCAAGCGGTGCGGGATCTAGGCGGTGCGGCATGGACCACAAATATCCCATCTCACGCAGGCCGCGAAACATCGGCGAAAACGGCGCGGCAAGTGCGAGCACTGGCCATGGAAAGTTGGCCGTCTTTAGCGAACGCCCTGCCGCCATCTCAACAGCCGTATGCAACGCTTTTCCGGTCAGACTGTAGCCTGCAAACGGGATGTCTGCATGAAGCGGCAAGGTCTCGCGCGTCTCAGCCAAAGCAACGAAAGCGCGCGCCATATCGGGCAGGAACGCGAAGGCATGCACCCGGTCACGCGGACCGGGATAGACGAAACGACCCTTCGCAAGCTTTGCGGCCATGACCATGTCAAACCAATTGCCGGACGCTTCGGTGTCGAGGAAGTCGCCCGCACGCAACAGGATCGTCTGAGCCGAGGACGCGTTAAGCGCAGATTCCAGATTGACGCGAACGCGACCAAGACGGTTCGCGGCCAAATGAGGGGTGCTGGCAGCCATGATCTCAGGCGAGCCAGCCCCATAGACATAGACGTTACCGGGCTGAAGCAGAGTTGCGCCGCTGACCTCCGCCGCCTTCAGCACAGATCGAATTTGCTCGGGCACCTGCGCTTCCCACTCAGGATAGGGCGGGTTCCAGCCATTGATGATGACATCGACGCCCTGCGCAGCTTGCATCAGATCATCAGTGCCGCGTCGAAACGGGCGCACCTCCCATCCGGCGTTGAGGAAAGCGGTCCCCATATGGCGACCAAAGCGGCCCGAAGGACCAAGTAGGAGGGCGGTGCGTGTCATCTGAGAACTCCGTTTCTTTAGGATGATCTCAGGTTACGCCATGCGCTGCGCCGCTAGAATTGCGATAATCTGATAGTCTGGTATGCATGAGCGCATGGATATAACTTCAGACTGGCGCAAGGTTCAGGTCTTCCTTGCTGTGGCGGAAACCGGGTCTCTGTCGGCGGCAAGTGCGGCGCTTAGACTGACGCAACCGACCGTTGGGCGTCAGATCAAGGCGCTTGAAGCGGAACTTTCCGCCCGCCTGTTTGATCGCCACGCGCGGGGTCTGCACCTAACTGAAGTTGGGCACGCGCTTTTGCCCGCTGCGCGCCAAATGCGTGATGCAGCTAACGCCTTGTCACTGACGCTGGCTGGGAAAGACGAAGCGCCAACCGGATCGGTTCGTATAACTGCCAGCGTCTACACCGCGAATTTTCTGTTGCCCGAAGTGATCGCGACCCTTCGCCAAACCCATCCTGGCATTGAGGTCGAGTTGGTCGCCACCGACAAGGTCGAGAACCTGCTGTTTCGAGAGGCCGATATTGCGGTGCGCATGGTCCGGCCCGAACAACTCGATATGGTCGCGCGCCATGTGGGCGATCTGCCGATGGGTTTCTATGCATCGCGCAGCTATCTCGCCCAGCACAGCGCACCAATCAGCCCTGAAGACCTTTTAGACCACGATTTGGTGGGCTTTGATCGTAATGATCTGATCCTTCAGGGTTTTCGCGCGTTCGGATTTGAGGCCAAGCCCTCAGACTTCGGTGTCAGGTGCGACAACCAATCGGCCTATTGGCATTTGGTGCGCGCTGGATGTGGCATCGGCGCGAGCCAAACGCTGATCGGTGCCGCCGAGCCTGAGGTCGAGCGTGTTTTGGCAGACCTCAAGATCCCACCCTTACCGATCTGGTTGACCACGCATCCCGGTTTGCGCGCCACACCGCGTGTTTCAGCCGTTTGGCAAATCCTTGACACCGGCCTGACTGACATGTGCAAACGCGCGCCACCTTGACCCTTTCACCGCGGGTGGGTAGGCCGCAGCCAACATCTGTTGAGGAGAAGCCCGATGTCGAACCCGACCCTTCTGATCCTGCCCGGTGATGGCATTGGCCCCGAAGTTATGACCGAAGTGCGCAAAGTGATCGCCTGGTTTGGCGAAGCGCGCGGGATGAAATTCGACATCTCTGAAGATCTTGTCGGCGGCGCGGCTTACGATGTGCACGGCACGCCCTTGCATGACGACGCGATGGCGAAGGCCCAAGAGGTCGACGCGGTTCTGCTGGGGGCCGTGGGTGGTCCGAAATATGACGCGCTCGATTTCTCGGTCAAGCCTGAGCGCGGCCTGCTGCGCCTGCGCAAGGAAATGGACCTGTTTGCGAACTTGCGCCCGGCCCAGTGCTTTGACGCGCTCGCGGATTTCTCGTCGTTGAAGAAGGACATCGTTGCAGGCCTCGACATCATGATCGTGCGCGAACTGACCTCCGGCGTCTACTTCGGCGAACCGCGCGGCATCCACAAAGAAGGCAACGAGCGTGTTGGCATCAACACACAGCGCTATACCGAGTCGGAGATCGCTCGTGTGGCCCGTTCCGCGTTCGAGCTGGCGCGGCGTCGCGGCAACAAAGTCTGCTCGATGGAGAAGGCGAATGTCATGGAGAGCGGCATTCTGTGGCGCGACGTGGTCACAGAAGTGCACTTGGCCGAATACGCCGATGTTGAGCTGAGCCATATGTATGCCGACAACGGTGCGATGCAGTTGGTGCGAGCGCCCAAGCAGTTCGACGTAATCCTGACAGACAACCTGTTCGGCGATATCTTGTCGGACTGTGCGGCGATGCTGACTGGATCGTTGGGTATGCTGCCCTCGGCCAGCCTTGGTTTACCGATGGAGAATGGGCGCCCGAAGGCAATGTACGAGCCAGTGCACGGCTCCGCACCTGACATCACCGGCCAAGGTAAAGCGAACCCGATCGCCTGTGTTCTCAGCTTTGCGATGGCGCTGCGCTATAGCTTCGATCAGGGCGACGAGGCAACGCGTCTTGAGACAGCTGTCGAGAAGGTACTTTCTGACGGAGTGCGTACCGCTGACTTGATGCAGGCAGGTGACGCGCAGCCAGTCAGCACGTCTGAGATGGGCGACGCGATTGTTGCGGCCTTGGCTGCGAGCGTCTGACGCACCCTTTAGGGGCTTGATTGCTAGCGCTAACGGGCAGAGGTTGGGGAGAACCCTCCTCAAGCCCCGTTAGTAAAACCATGTCCCGCGCCAACCTTTCCGGCATTTTGCTGGGCCTGCTCGCCTTTGGGCTATTTTCCGTCCATGACGTGATCGTCAAGTTCTTGGGCGGCAGTTATACGCCGTTCCAGATCGTGTTTTTTAGCGTGATTTTCGGCTTCCCGCTGGCGACGTTCATGCTGATGCGTGATCCCAGCGACGGCAACTTGCGGCCCAAGCATCCTTGGTGGACAGCACTTAGAACCGGCGCTTCCGTGGTGGCGGGCGTCTCGGCTTTCTACGCTTTCTCGGTCCTGCCTTTAGCGCAAGTATACGCGATCTTGTTTGCAACACCGCTGCTGATCACCGTCTTGTCGATCCCGATCCTTGGCGAAAAAGTGCGCATCCGCCGTTGGGCCGCTGTCATTGTTGGCCTAATCGGCGTTGTGATCGTGCTGCGCCCGAGCGAGACAGAATTGACGCTTGGCCATGCCTCGGCGCTTGGATGCGCAGTGTTTGGTGCGCTCGCCTCGGTCATCGTGCGCAAAATCGGGCGGGAGGAGCGGTCGGTTGTCTTGATGATTTACCCGATGATGGTGAATTTTGTGCTGATGTTGGCGATTTTGCCTTGGGTCTATGTGCCTGTGCCGATGCAAGATTTGGCAGGCCTCGCCACCATGTCACTGCTGGCATTCCTTGCGATGCTGTGCCTGATCTCGGCCTACCGCCGGGCCGAAGCGGCCTTGATCGCCCCGATGCAGTATTCTCAGATCATCTGGGCAATCTTGTTTGGGTTTTTGCTGTTTGACGAAGTGCCAGACACCGGCACTGCGATTGGCGTCGCGGTTATAATTGCAAGCGGGCTTTATATCGTGTTCCGCGAAAGCCGCGGACCGGGGTCTGACAACCAGCCAGTTCTACGCACGCGGTCGCGATCAGCAACGCCAGGAGCGATGCGCGTTGGTGGCATGATGAACAGCGAAGAGAAAGACAAAGGGCTGATAAAGAGGGATGAGCCGCAAGGCCCTGATGCCAGAGACTAGCCTAGTTTCCAGCGACGGTGCGCCCAATGCCACTGGCTGGGGTTGGCTCGAATGCGCGCATCTAGGCGGGCGTTGAATTCGGTCATCATCGCCTCGGGTGTGCTGTGCGAAATCGGTTCTTCGAAAACCACGCTCACTTTTCCCGCTTCGTCATCGCGAATCCCCCACACTGGCACGAGCGGCGCTTTGTTGCGTAGCGCCATCTGCGCAGGCGAAAGCGTGGTGTAGGATGGGCGTCCGAGAAGTGGCAGAACCGCACCCTCGTCTAGATGCTGATCGGCGAGGATGGCCACCCGACCTCCCTCGCGCAGGTGGCGGATCATAGCCTTTAGCCCATCCGAGCCGCGCGGGAAAATCGGTCTGCCAGCGGCCTCGATCCCGCGCAGGAAGTAGGGCTCGTAATAGAGGTTGTTGTTGGGGCGGTAGATCGCGCCAACCTCGAGACCGCGCTCTTTGAGATAAATGCGGGCCGCATCCCATTGCCCGAAATGACCACTGACGATGATCGCGCCGGTACCCTTTTCTGCCGCCTCCTCTATGGCAGACAGACCGGGGCCGGAGACCTCGTAGGGCACATGGTGGGTCAGCTGATCCTCGTTAAACAGAACCTCGGTTAGGGTGCGTCCCATCGTGTTGGCGTTATGCTTGCGAAGCGATTTGACCTGTGCCGCGCTCAGATCGGGGAAGATCAGGCGCAGATTGCCTTCAATCCGTTTGCGCACGCCCGGCAGCACAGATGCGGCGAGACCAACGAACCGTCCGCCGAGGCGCGAGCGCTGGTGAAACGGAACCCGGCGCGCCACAAACAGAAACAGCCAGATCGGCACGAAAGTGCCAAAATGTCCCAAGCGTTGCCAAAAGCTAATCATGCCATATCACTGCCCCGTCTCCCCCAAATTGTCGAGAGGCTGCTGCGGCGTGACTTGCCTGTCAGGCGTCGTCATGGTCAGTGACGGGCCATGACTGATCCGATCCATGATTTAGGCGCTCGCCTTGCCGCTTTGCCACCGATCTTGAAAGAGGCGTTGGCTAAGACGCCAAGTGCTGCAATGGCCGCGCAAAGTTTTCTAATGCCGCGCAACGGGCATCCAAATTCGCTTCGGGACCACGATTCTTGGCTGCGAGGGGTTCCGGCGACGCCAACCGGACTGGCTGCGATCTTGCGCTTGGTACGAGGAGCAACTCAGGCCAAACCAGTTTGGCGCGGGGATGCATTGCCAGACAAGGCGGGGCTTTTGGTGCTGTCGCACTATCTGGGCGGCGCTGCAGCGGCTGAGGACGGGTATTATGGATCGCTGCTATCTGCGACGGCTCCGGGTGGTCCGACTGTTGTGGCCCAGATCAACCATACATGGGGCACACCGCCAAGCGCGACGGCCAGCACACCCGCGCGTGTGGTGATCGCGCGCGGCGTCCCTATCTCGCACGGAGTGCAACACGCACGAGCGTTACATAAAGCCGGGCGGCGTCTTGGGCGCAGTTGCACCGACAGCGCTTTGGCCGGGCATGTGCGCGCCCAATCGCTTGGTGCATCCAATCTGTTTGCAATGGGACTGGCAAGCCAAGTGGCAAAGCTGGTGACACGGCTGCGCCCAGAGGCGCTTTTGCTGACATGGGAAGGACACCCCTGGGAGCGGTTGGTGATTGCCGCAGCAAGAAAAGCCCAACCGAATATCAAATGCATCGCCTACCATCATGCGGTTCTATTCGCGCACCAGACGGCCACTGGGCAGGCACTTGGAGCGGGCTTTGATCCCGATCTGATCGTCACATCCGGCGCGCAGGCCGAGGGCTGGTATCGCGCGCAACCTGATTGGGCCGAAACCCCGGTCGAATATGTCGGAAGCCCTCGCGGGGGTGCGGCCATTGCTATGAGCGCGACGATGGGAAACACAGTTCTGGTCGCACCCGAGGGCATTCTCGACGAGACGGTCGCGCTGTTTCGTGTAGCCCTCGCCGCCAAAGCGCAAGGTGCGCAGCAGCAGTTTGCCTTACGCCTTCATCCGGTCTTGCCCCGCGCCCGCGTTCTTCACGCAATGCCCGAATTGGTGACGCTGCCTGAGGGGATTAGCTGGTCAGACGGCGGCTTGACCGAAGCGCTGACCTCCGCACGCGCGGTGCTGTACCGGGGTTCGACAGTCTGCGTCCAAGCGCTGCAACACGGGGTACGCCCGATCTATTTGGACATACCGGGTTCCGTCCAACTGAACCCGGTATCCGACACGACAGGTTGGTGCTTGAACACACGAGACGCCTCAAGTCTTATCGCCACACTTGCCACCGACAGCGCACTCCTAAGCCCAGACCGTGACATGCTGTTCGGCAAGGCTCTGCCGGTTGCGCGCACGATCTTTGCCCCAGCGGACCCGGCCAAGCTGACCGCATTGCTGAACGCTCTTTGTCGCCCGTGATGCGAATCCCGTTGGCGTCCGGCGGCTAGCTTTGTTAAGCACGCGCGATATTTCGCGTTTGCCGAAAAAGGACATGCCCCATGCTGACACAACGCTCCATCCTGCTGACCGGTGGTACAGGCTCCTTCGGCCAAGAGTTCGTTCCCATGACGTTGGCGAAATACAACCCAAAGCGCCTCGTGATCTTTTCACGCGATGAGATGAAGCAATGGGACATGGCGCAGAAATTCCAAGACGACCCGCGCGTTGAATTCATGATTGGCGACGTGCGCGACAAAGACCGTATCGTGCGCTGCCTTGATGGGATCGATTGCGTGGTTCATGCGGCGGCCACTAAGATTGTGCCCACGGCAGAATACAATCCAAACGAGTGCATCAAGACCAACATCAACGGCGCGATGAACCTGATCGATGCGTGCATCGAATCCGGGGTTGAGCGCGTCGTGGCCCTGTCGACCGATAAGGCGAGCAATCCAATTAACCTTTATGGCGCGACCAAGCTGGCATCTGACAAGCTATTCATCGCGGCGAATTCTGCTAATGGGCGGCACAAAACGACGTTCTCAGTCGTACGCTATGGCAATGTGATGGGCTCGCGCGGCTCAGTGATTCCGTTCTTCCTGAACCGCAAGGGCAGCGGCGAATTACCGATTACCGACGGGCGCATGACCCGATTTATGATCACACTTGAGCAAGGCGTCGAGTTGGTCTGGCACGCATTCGAGGACATGAAAGGCGGCGAGGTCTACGTCAAGCGCATCCCGTCCATCGGTATCCTCGACATTGCGCGGGCCGTGGCCCCTGAGGCCACCCATAAGATCATCGGGATCCGACCAGGCGAGAAGATCCACGAGCAGATGATTGGTCTGGAAGACGCGCCGCACACCTACGCCTATGATGGTCACTACAAGATCCTGCCCGCAATCAACAACTGGTCCAGCGCGCCCGAGCGTATTGGTGCCGGCAAGAAGGTCGCAGACGACTTCGTCTACGCGTCTGACAACAACGACGAGTGGATGCCGGTGGAAGAATTGCGCAATTGGATCGAGAAAAACGCCGCGCGGATCGGAAAGATTTAGCAGCGTTAACCTTTGATGTTGGCTTTGGGAATATAGGCCGCTTGCGCCGCACTCAGCCCCTCGAGCGCACCGCGCGACACCGCATAAAGAGGCGCGCGCTTGACCAATGCGATCGGCGGCAGGAATGTCACGAAGCCCAGATCGCGGTAGCCAGAGGTTGGCATCCCGGCTTTGTGCAGCCCTCGCGTGTCTTCGAGAATTATAGTACCTGCGGGCACGACGCTGACGACCTCTTCAGGGCCACCGGCGGCATAAAGCGTCCGCACCTCGTCTTCGGAGTAGTAGTTCTGGCCGTCCATCCGGCGGTCCTGAACCGACCCGGCGATGTAGTGATGCGGGCCGTTGTCCAGGGTACAGTCGTTCAGAAAGATAAACGCCTTCAGAAGATGGGTCGGGTGGTTTCGATCGCGGTGCCACGCGTGGTTCATCACCACAAATTTGGCCGGGAAATTCCGGCGGATATAGGCTTCGGTCAATTCAGGCCGGAAGCCCATATAGGCTTCGACGATCGGCAAAATCGTAGGATCAAGCCATGTTCCGAGCCACTGAGGCGTTTCTGGCAAGAAGGTCTTGAGGCTGGAGGGTTCAAACTCGCTCACGACCTGCGCGTAGTCTTTCGCGTCGCTCCGATCAAAGGTCAGGTTCCGCGCCTTTAGCTGTGCATTGGTCGCCAAGAAGTTGCTCGCGATCATGTCAGCGTCACGCTCGGGATCGATCCGGGTTTGTGCAAGGCAAGGATATTCAAAATCGAGGTCTCGCTCGATCCGCTGCGCAAGCTCCGCTTGAAGTTGGGCGAGTTTCTCAGTTCCGACGAGGTGATCGAACGCAACGTAGCCCTCGGTACGCAGCTTTGCCAGTTGAGCACGCTGCGTTTGGGTCAATGCAGTCTCGGACGGCGCGCCACGACCGACGCGCGCGACCTTTTCGAGCGTTGTTTTCAACATGACATTACCCTTCTCTAGCGTTGATTGCTCGTATCACTTCACGGCTATGGCTCGCAACCAGCGCGCCTGATGAGGTCGCTGTTGGTTGGCAGCAAATGGCGCAAGCACCACGCGTTCTGTCATAGGCGAGATGCGGGGGCCTGCGCCTGAAGTCTGCGCCCAAGCACGGCGTATCGCATTCAACCCGCGCGCCAGCGGCCGAGGGAGCGCAAGATCGGCTTGAAGTTTCGCATGGGTTTGTCCGAAATAACCAATCTCGACCTCCCGAAGTCCGACCTTGCGTAATAGATGCCCCATGGCGGGTTTGTCGAAAAACAGCAGGTGCGGCTCGTCCCCGCTTTTGTAGAGATCATCGCGGCACGGAACGTCGATGAAAACATGCGCACCTGGTATCAATCGTGACAGGCATGCGCCAAGGAACCCGGCAGGGTCGCGCGTATGCTCTAGAACATGACTGAGCACCAACAGGTCACGGTCCGCGGGCGCATCCATTAGATCAGCATAGACGGTGGCTCCTTTGGAAGCCAACATCTCGCGGGCGACAGCGTCCGTATCGACGACAGCATAGTCTGCGCTCGACGCGCGCGCGCAATAGTCCTGCATGAATTCACCATACCCGGCGCCGACTTCCAAAACCCGCAAAGGCGCAGGAAGACCGATCTGGTCGAGCACCTGTGCCACTCGCACTTTTGCCAATCCCTGGCGGAACAGCCGCGCACGAGGACTGTCGGTGGCCGGGCCATGGGCGGTCTCGAAATAGCTGGCATTGTAGGCATCCCAAACCTCGGGCGAGGGCATGGGGGATGCAAACACCATCCCGCAGGCGGCACATTCGCGTTTGGCTAGGCCGGAAAGGACAGCGCTTTCGTTGCGGTAGGCCCCCAAAGGCGCTGTCTCAGCCGTGCAGCAAATCGGACAGGTCTCAGTCATGTGCCACCATTTTGTCCACGGGTTCCGATCTGACGCGCGGGCACCCCCGCAACAATCGCAAGCGGTGCAACATCGCGGGTAACGACTGCGCCAGCGGCAATCACAGCACCATCACCTATGGTCACGTTGGGCAGGACCACAACATTGGCTGCAAGCCAGACATCAGAACCAATAATGATGGGGCCGCTGATATGGCCCTGATTGCGGATTAAGTCTAACGGGTCAGCAAAACGGTGCGAGGCGCTGCGTATGACGACGTTGGGGCCGATTAAGACGTCGTCCCCGATGGTGATCGAACCGGACACACTAGCATTTAACACAACGCCAGAATTGGCGTTTAGGCGGTCTCCAATCCTCAGGACTCCGCCTTGTGCATTCAGCATGTTGCCGCATCCAAAGTGGCAATCTTGACCAATACTAATCGCACGTTCCCACTGAACCACGCTGCCGAGACCGATCCTTAGACCAGACCCGACTGAACGCATCCGAGCCTTAAGAATCAAGCCTCGCGCTATCCGCCCGGTGCCGCCAGGAATAGCGGCAAGCAAAGCATTGCACCACTCAATCAACTCTCGACCAACAACGCGCACGGCTCATCCAGATTAAAGAGAACATTATCGTCCAGACACCGATGACAAGGCAAGGGCTGCAAGACAAGTCAGTCGAATTATCCCGATGGCAGCACAGGTAGCAATGGGCTAAGAGCAGGCAAGTTGATGAAGGATCCACCTGATGTCCCCCCAGATGAAGACCACGTCAATGATCGAAGATTTAGTCGAACTGGTGATGGGCCTGTCACCAGAACGTCGGGTGCAAATGCTGGGCGTATTTGGCCTGATGGTTCTAAGCGCATTTGCAGAGCTCGTGACTCTGGGTGCTGTAATTCCATTCGTAGGTCTTCTGGTTCAGCCTCAGATCGCTTTTGAGGCTGACTTCGTGCGCGCCATCGCATCGCTCCTCGGCTTGACACGCTCCGAGGACTTACTCGCTCCGATGACGGCTATTTTTGCGCTTGCTGCCATTCTGGCAGGTACTGCCCGCGTTCTTTTGATCAGAGTCAGCACACGTCTGGCATTCATGATCGGGGCAGATATCGGCGCCGACGTTTTTTCGCGCACGATGGCGGCTCCGTATGAGACGCACGCAAATCGAAATTCCTCGGAGGTGATCAGCGGCGTAACCCGGAAGGTGGATGGAGTCGTGCGGGGAATAATTCTCGCAATGCTCAATATTGCCAGCTCAACGCTCATTTTCACCTTCAGCATTGGAGCACTGCTTGTAATCGAATGGAGGGCAACCGTATCCATCATTACTGTATTCGGAGCGATCTACTACCTTATCAGTCTTACCATGCGAAGAAGACTTAAGAGGTACGGGCAGACTATCTCTCAATCAGAGGGCCAAGTGTTTCGAGCCTTGTCAGAAGGACTAGGTGGCATTCGCGAAGTCTTGCTGCACGGTAAGCAAGACCATTTTCGACGGCGGTTTCGTGAACATGATATCGCTCTTCGCAACGCCCAAGCCAATTCATTGTTTGTTTCGCAGTTCCCACGATATGCTCTCGAAGCGGTTGCGGTCGTCCTGATCGCATTTGCGGCATATGGGCTTACTACAAACAGCTCAGCAGGCGACGGCATCTCTGGCCTTCCGATCTTGGCGGCCATTGCCCTAGGGGGGCAACGCATGCTTCCGGCGCTACAATTGATCTATGCAGGCTGGTCCCAGTTGATAGGGTACCGTCCTATCTTGGAAGATGTGCTGGAGCTTCTTAGGCAAAAGCAAACGGACAACGGAATGGTAGCAAGATCAATAGGCTTTTCTCAAAAGGTCACCTTCGACGATGTTTCGTTCTCCTATACAGGGAGTACCGAAGCGGTCTTGCAAGGGCTCACTCTTGAGATTCCGCGTGGCAGTTGCGTCGGTTTGATTGGGGAGACCGGATCAGGCAAGAGCACTTTGGTCGATCTTTTCATGGGTCTATTGACTCCGACGTCAGGGCATATCTTGATCGACGAAACGCCGATCTTCCCAGAAACCTTGCGGAGCTGGCAAGATCGCATCGCCCATGTCCCTCAAGCGATCTATCTCACCGATGGCAGTTTCGCTGAAAACATTGCTTGGTCCGAGACAGATGGCACAGTCGACCTTGAGCGGGTCAAACGAGCAGCACACCAAGCTCAAATCGACACCATGATTGAACGGACGGACGGCGGGTACGCTGGCCTAGTGGGGGAAAACGGCATACGCTTATCGGGCGGTCAGCGCCAGCGAATTGGGATCGCACGTGCGCTCTATCGCAATCCTGAGGTGCTGGTCTTCGACGAAGCGACAAGTGCTCTGGATGGCGAAACCGAAACCGCAGTTGTTCATACTCTTGAGCAACTGAAGGACGATCTGACAATCGTGATGATTGCGCACCGGCTCAGCACCCTTCGCAATTGCGACATAATTTTCCGCCTCGATGAAGGCCGGATCATATGGAGCGGGCGTTATGAAGACATGCTGGCTCAGTCTAGGGTAGAGATCAATTAGTCCTACCGCCTTAGTTTGACAGATTTCTCTCTCCAACACCGCGCTGTCGTGCGGAAATAGAGGTCGTATTTCAAGCTACTAGGAGGCAGCCAGAGGGAGGAGCGTCAAATCTGAAAGACCCAAATCGAGCTTCACACCAAAGGCATAGCCCGTTTGCAAGGGGTGCCACCCCATGCTGCCCCCCAAACCCCTAGTATTTCGCTGGATTTGCGTAAAGGCAGCAGGAATAGTGGGTCCTGACCGTGAGGGTACTTGGCGCACTCTTGCGGCCTCAAGGCCTCAGCGATAGTCAGGCATTGGACATCACGAGGACCAGATGCAGCACGCAAGACCGAGGTTGGTAATTACAGGGGGAAGCGGGCTTCTTGCCTTGAACTGGGCCGCTCACATGGCTCAGACTTGGGACGTGACTCTCCTTCAAAATCACCGACAAGTCAGCGTTGGGTTCGCCAAAACTCAGATGGCTGACCTTCGGTCCGAGCGTTCAGTTGCGCGGGTTTTTGAGCGAATAGAGCCGGATCTGGTAGTAAACACTGCCGCACTGTCGAACGTAGACCTTTGCCAAACCGAGCCGGAGCGCGCATTCGAAATCAATGCAGAATTGGCGGGACGTATCGCCCAGGGTGCGTGGGCCGTAGGTGCCGGGTGCATTCAAATTTCGACAGATCATCTTTCCGATGGCAAGGTGGCCTTCTCACCCGAAACCGCACCAGCTAGCCCCATGAATATTTATGCGGAAAGCAAGCTAGCCGGGGAGGGACGCGTATTGAGCGCTCATCCAGATGCACTGGTGCTAAGGACAAATTTCTTTGGCTGGGGCCCGGCATATCGAAACTCGTTCAGTGACACTGTCTTGCGAAACCTACGGGCTGGTTGGCCTCTACATCTGTTTGAAGATGCGTATTTCTCGCCCATCCTTATTGAGGATCTGGTGGAAATCGCACACGAACTCATAGGGCTAAAAGCCACCGGTATATTCAATGTTGCCGGTCGGGATCGAGTGTCGAAACTGGAATTTGGTTTGCGCCTCGCGTCAACGTTTGACTTGGACGCAAGTATCGCAGTGCCGTCGCGGCTCCAAGACCGCGACGACCTGGCCCCACGGCCGCTAGATTTGAGCCTTGACACCACCAAAATTCAGAGCATTTTCAGCATTCGCCTGCCAGACCTAAGTACTGGGCTAACCCGTCTAAAGCGATGCGAAGCTGACCATCCGGTAAAAGGACTTGGACCTTTCATGATACCCTACGGACGCCACCATATCGATGCGGATGACCGTGCTGCTGTAGCCGAATTCATGAATCTCAATGGCTGGCTGACCCAAGGCCCTACCGTTGAAGCTTTTGAACGCGCAGTCGCCGAGCGAGTCGGTGCACACTATGCAGTTGCTGTTTCAAGCGGGACCGCCGGGCTGCATTTGGCGGCTCTGGCCGCTGGGTTGAATGCAGGTGACACGCTATTGACGACACCTACGACCTTTGTGGCGACGGCAAATGCTGCCCAATACTGTGGTGCCAATTTGGCTTTTGCCGACCTTGACCCCGACACAGGCAACG
>JAWUXZ010000033.1:0-55798 GCA_034111085.1 Dinoroseobacter sp. | reverse complement strand
CCCCAAACGCAAAACGCGCCCCGGAGGGCGCGCCGCAGTTTTGAAGCACTGTACCGCTGGTTAGCGACGCAGGCCCAAGCGCTTGATGAGGTCGGTATAACGCGACTCGTCCTTACCGCGCACATAGTCCAGCAGCTTACGACGCTGGGCAACCATCATCAGAAGACCACGACGTGAGTGGTTGTCCTTCTTATGGGTTTTGAAGTGCTCGGTCAGGGTAGCAATGCGCGATGACAGAACGGCAACCTGAACTTCGGGCGAACCGGTGTCGCCTTCCTTGGTTCCGTATTCCTTCATCAGGCGGGCTTTTTCTTCTGGCGTAATCGACATCGGGGTCTCCTTAAGAGTTTGAGGAATGGCACAAGCCGGGATGTCGTCCAGCAGGGCCCGTGGAGTAAGTGTCCGCATGCGCGGATGGGGGCGTATAGGCGGGTTAGGGGGTGAAAGGAAAGGGGCCATTCCGGGGCGCAATCCGGTTGGAAACGGTGTGTTTCCGGCCCAGGCATCGCGCGAGGCCGATTGTGGGCCTAGAATTGCGTTAACCATGACGCGGTCTGAGCTTCAGATCGCGCATCACCGTTTCGGAGGTCACGCCATGCTGCTCTTTGTGTTCGCGCTTCTTGCGCCGCTCGCCATTGGCTTTGCGGCAGTTGAGTTTTTCAACGACGATGATGACGACGATAACGGTGATGATGATGGCAAGCCCAATAAAATCGACGGCAGCGAATTTATTGAAGGAACATCACAAGACGATATCATCACCGGCGCTGGTGGTGACGATATAATAAACGCATTGGCAGGCGATGACGTTGTCAATGCTGGCCCGAACGAGGACGTGATCTTTGGCGACGAGGGCAACGACATCTTGCGAGGCGAGGAAAACCCAGATGACATCTTTGGTGGTCCCGGCGCGGACACTTTGATCGGTGGCGGTGGCGCAGATTTCTTGGATGGGGGTGAGGGAAATGATATTCTCGAAGGCGGCCCGAACGCGGACTTCCTTACGGGGAGGTCAGGCGACGACATCCTTCTTGGCGGGCGCGGCTTCGACATTTTGACGGGCGGACGCGGGGACGACGTTCTCGAAGGCGGTCTGCAAGGCGATGATCTGCGTGGCAAAGAGGGTGACGATATCCTCAATGGCGGCGAAGGGTCGGATGATCTGAAAGGCGGCAAAGGGGCCGATATCGTCAATGGTGGGTTTACCTTGTCGGCCAATGGCACGCCCCTGACTGACGATGGCGACCGTGACCTGATGACCGGGGGTCAAGGCGACGATGTCATCTATGTTGGCGAGCGAGATGTCGCACGCGGTGGTCCCGGCGGGGATACCTTTATCTACACGGACCTTCCGGTTGATCCAGATCTTGGAAGAAACGGTATCGTTGCGGATTTCGATTTCGATCAGGGCGACCGTTTGGTCATTTATTATGATCCCGCCAATTACAATGGAGAGGCCCCCGACATTCGTTTTGTCAGTACGGAAACGGGGGTTAACGTGAACGTTTTGCTGGATGGAGAGAGCGTGGCGAGGATTACCCAAACGGGCGCAAATGTCGGGACGCCCGAAGATGTCGAGCTGCGGGCGATCTCTTAGCGGCCAGATTACTTACCGTCTTCAATACCTCTCGAAAGTCGCAGCCAAAAGCCTGCGGCTTTCTTTGTTTTTGCATTGGGCGAATATCACGAAATAGGTGCAGAGCGCGGTGAGCGATTCGTACACTTAACTATGTTTGGGAAACAATCCTATTACAGCGCCCCGAACTGTTTACGAAAACTCGCCTAACTATGTCAAAATAGTGCAAAAATTCGGAAACAACTGCCACATTCCCTCCTATTCGTTAATATCTTTTCAAATGGTAATCTGCACATAGGAGTACGATGATGTTGGGTATTGCGAGTTTAATGGGGCTTCTTTTTGCAGGCACTGCTTTGGCAGGGATTTTGCCAACGGGCGCGCCCGACGAAGACGACATTGATCTGTCTCCTCCGCCTGAGCCGGATAACCCGCTCGACGATGATCTGAGCCTTCTTAACGAAATTCGCGGAACCGAGGGCGATGATGATTCGCTCTTTGGCACCGCACAGGGCGACTATATCAATGGCCGCGACGGCGACGATGTGCTGCGAGGGCGCGCCGGCGACGATTATCTGACCGGCAAAGGCGGCGATGATTTCATCACAGGCAATCAAGGCCGCGATGTGATTTATGGCAATCCCGGTGACGACAAGATCAGTGGCGGCCCCGGTGATGATATCCTGATCGGTGGCGATGGCGCTGACTTTATGAACGGCAATGTTGGCTCAGACTACGTATCAGGCGGGTCTGGTGAGGACGACGTGGACGGCGGTGAAGGCAACGACATCGTGCTGGGCGGGTCGAGCAATGACATCGTGCGTGGCGGTGCTGGCAATGACGAGGTCTACGGCGAAAGCGGCGCTGATCGGGTTTATGGCTATGCGGGCGACGACAAAGTGTCGGGCGGCATGGGCCGTGACCTGGTGTCGGGCGGCGACGGCAATGACCTGCTCGATGGCGGCTCGGGCAATGACCGGCTGCTGGGCGGCGATGGTGATGACGTGATTTCAGGTGGTCTGGGCAAGGACAACATTTCTGGCGGTGACGGGGATGATCTGGCGTTCGGCGGCGATAACAATGACCGCGTTGCTGGCGGCGACGGCGATGACATCCTGTTCGGCGGTGACGGCAAGGACTTCTTGTCGGGTGGTGACGGTTCAGATGCGCTGTTTGGTGGTCTTGGCGAAGACGAAATGCGCGGCGACGAGGGCGATGACACGCTGGTGGGTCTGTGGACTGACCGTGTGGCCGGAGAACCGTTCCGCGATATCGATGATGCCGACGTGCTGCGCGGTGGTGACGGTGACGACACGCTGATCATGGGCTGCGACGATGTCGGCTTTGGTGGCGAAGGCAACGACACCTTCGTGTCTGGTGACTATTCGGGCGGTTTCCCGGTGATCATTCAGGACTACACACCTGGCGAGGATCTGATCAAACTGTTCTACCAAGAGCCGACGATGCCTTCCGTTGATCTGGTGCTGACAAGTGGCAACACCGAAATCAGCATGGACGGCCAACTGGTCGCCATCGTGAAGGGGATTGAGCTGGACGGGTCCGAGTTGGAGTTTGAAGGCTATGCGGACACCATCCCGCTGCCTCCGGTGCCAGTTGCACCACCGACCTTTGCGGGCGCTGTGATCCCGGCATAACGCCACCGGATTTTCCAACAAAGACACATAGGCCCAGCATCGCGGGCCTATGAAATACCCTTTGATCCCGCCCCCTGTCCCTTTTGTTTGTAAGGAGCCTGTCTGATGTTTCTGACGGCTGGTGCTATTGTTGCTTTTCTGGTTGGCGGGATGTCGATCTCTATGTTGTTGCCGACGGGCATTGATGGGGATGGCGAGACGCTTGATGACACACCCCCCGACAATCCTGAGCCAGATACGCTGAACGATCTGAGCCTGCTTGATGAGATCGACGTTTCAGGCACGGGCACCGTGACCGGCAATGCCAATGGCAACCTGATGCGCGGCGATGATGACGACAATTCCATCCGCTCTTTCGGGGGCGATGATGTGGTGTTCGGCGATTACAATGATGACCAGATCGATCTTGGACGTGGCGAGGACGTGGCCTTTGGGCAGGCAGGAAACGACAGCATTTATGGCGGTGACGATGCGGACCTGATCCGAGGCAATCGGGGAAGTGATTTGCTGGTCGGCGAAGAAGGTAAAGACTATCTGATCGGCGGTCCGGGCGATGACACTCTTCGCGGTGGTCAGGGTTCGGATGTGCTTGTCGGCAATGAAGGCAATGACCGTCTGTTTGGCGGTAATGCGGGCGATATGCTCTACGGGCAAGACGGCGCAGACAGGCTTTACGGCCACCAAGGCGATGACCAATTATTTGGCGGATCGCAGCAAGACAGTCTCTTTGGCGGCGAAGGCGACGACCTGCTGGCTGGCGGGCGCTGGGCCGACGAGTTGGACGGCGGCGGCGGCGATGACATCCTGTTGGGTGAGGGTGGGTCTGACACGCTGGACGGCGGTGGCGGTGACGATTTCCTGATCGGCGGGCCGGGCGAGGACGAACTTCTTCCTGGACGCGGCGATGACTTCGTCAGCGCAGTTGAATTGGTCAACAAGGGCGGCAACATCATAGACACCGATGCGGGCGATACCGTTCTGCTGAGCGACGGTGTGAATGTCGCGGCACTTGGTCATAACGACGATGTGGTGATCGAGGGCGGGCAAAACGCGCTGCTGATCGGTGATTTCATCCAGCCGGGCGATGGCGAACTGCCGCCCCTTATTGAAGGCTTCGGCAATGGCAATAACGCGATGGGCTTTCTTTACAGCGAGAACACTCCCGCCCCGACCCTGAGCTTTGCTTATAGCGAAGGTCTCGACGAGACCGCGGTGCTCAGCAACGGCTCACCTGTCGCGGTGCTGATCGGTGGCGACTTCACCGGCGCGTCAATCACGGCGATTTCCTATGATCCTACGCTCGTTGCGGAAAATGGGATCACGACAATTCTTGAACAATTCCCGGGTCAATCGGTCTTCTCAGGGCCGACTTATCCTTAACAATCATGTCTGGGGGGACATATCATGCTTGGTGCAACCTTTCTTCTTAGCTTTCTAGTCGCCGGTTTAGGCGTCAGTTTTCTACTGCCGGACGCGGACGACGATTCCGATACATATAACGAAGAAGGGCCAGATGCGCCCGAACCTGACATCCTCGATGACCTGTCGCTGCTCAACGAGATTGACGCAGATGGCACGGCGAACGGCACCGGGCGTGGCGACTTCATTCAAGGCGGCGACAACGCCGACACGATCAACGCCCGAGGCGCGGATGATGTCGTGTTT
The DNA here is from genome assembly GCA_034111085.1 of Dinoroseobacter sp. Lineage (GTDB taxonomy): Bacteria > Pseudomonadota > Alphaproteobacteria > Rhodobacterales > Rhodobacteraceae > Dinoroseobacter. The sequence continues at coordinate 50,902 of JAWUXZ010000033.1, read as the reverse complement.
GGCCGCGAAGGCGACGACACCATCTTCGGTGGTGGGCAAGCTGATGTGCTGCGCGGCAACGAGGGCGATGACGTGCTCGATGGCAATGGCGGCGATGATTATCTGCGCGGGGATTCCGGCGCTGACCGGCTGTTTGGTAGGTTTGGCGACGATTACCTTGGCGGTGGGCCGGGCCCTGACGTCTTGTTTGGCGGCGAAGGCGATGACGTGCTGATCGGACGTTCGGACCAAGACACTTTGCAGGGCGAGGAAGGCAATGACCGCCTCTACGGCAACAACGGCAAAGACTTTATCGGTGGCGGCCAAGGCTATGACGTTCTGTATGGCGGCGACCAGAAAGACGATCTGAACGGCGGCCGTGGCGAGGATGAAATGTTCGGCGGCTCATGGGGTGACCGGATGCATGGCGGGCGCGGCGATGACGTGATGTTCGGCGAGAACGGGCAAGACCTGATGATCGGTGCCAAAGGCGACGATTTTCTGAGCGGTGGACGCGGTGCGGACGTGTTGCGTCCTGGTGAAGGCGACGATGTTGTTGATGCTCTCTACCTTGAATCGTTTGAAACCGGGGACGGCGATCGCCAGATTGTTGACACCGATCAAGGCGACGAGATCGAGTTGGAAGGCGGATTGAACACCGTCTATCTGGGTCAAAACGATGAGGTCACAATTGAAGGTGGCGAGAACACTCTGATCACGGGTGATTTCGTGCGGCCTGTGGCTGGGGCTCAGGTGCCGAATGTGATCGGGTTTGATCCGACCGACGACACCCTCTCGTATATGTTTGACAGCACGGGCGATGTTCCGACGCTTGCGGTCAGCTATGACGAGGTGGCCGACCTCTCGATTTTGCTGGTCAATGGCAGCCCTGCAATGACCTTGGAAGGTGGCGACTTCCGGTCTGCTGCATTGGGCCTGCTCCCATATGATCCAGCGGACATCGATGGTGACGATGGGGGAACTGTTTCGACCAATCCTCCGATCATTGTGGGCGTTCCAGTTGTGGCTGTGCCTTAACGGATCAGCCCCAATCCTCGGGCTGCTGGGTGTAGGCGATATAGAGCGGGTGCTTCGGGTGCCCCTCTTTCGTCAGCCCAAGATGATGCAACGGCAAGGTGGTGGCGCGCAGAAATGCCTCCACCTGAGGCCCGCGCCCCAAATGTGCGCCATTCGTCCCCCACGCGCAGATGATCCGGTTCGCCCAAGCAGCACCGTCCAAAATAGCGGTGTCGTTCTGTGGTCCCACGGGATCATCGGCGGCGCGCATATTGCGCGGATCGGTATCACGCCACGCAAAAATATTGGTCACGCGAAACCCGCCAAACCCCAATGCACGCGAGCGGCGTTCGCAGCGCTCGACTGTGGGATCATTCTGCACCTCGGTTGCGGTCGACGGGTTCAGCATCACGAAAAGCGCAGTTTCGCCGGGTGCCCAAACGCGGGTCAGCGCATAGCGGTAGCGTTCGCAATCTGAGTAGAGCGCGACAGAGGCCGCATCGCCTTTGGTATGGTGCCGCTCGATCATTGCTTAGCGGTTGAACACCCGCGCCGGGTGCAATTCGCCCGCACGGTAAATGCCCACGGCGATGGCTTGGCCGTTCAGCGAGGCCCAAGCTTCGTCCCCGTATTCCACCTCCGATGTGATCACCATGCCCGGATTGCCGTTGCGCAACTTGGCGGCAGCGACCTCTGTGCAGCGCAGTTCCGGCAGATCGGTCAGGCCCGCCTCTAATGGCAGCAACATTTCGTCGAGTTCCGGTGCCTTGGCGAGTTCTTCGATCTGCGCGAGGGTCACGGCATCTTCCAACTCGAACGGTCCTGACCAGACGCGGCGCAAGGACAAAACATGCCCCTTGCAGCCAAGTGTGTCGCCCAAATCGCGCGCGATGGACCGCACATAGCCGCCCTTGCCGCAGACCATTTCCAGCACAACCGTGTCGGCATCTGGGCGCTCTATCAACTCGAGGCTTTCGACCAGAAGGGGACGCGCCGCAATTTCCATTTCTTCACCATCGCGCGCGCGTTTATAGGCGCGCTCGCCGTCGATCTTCACCGCAGAGAATTGTGGTGGGACTTGCATGATGTCGCCGGTGAAGGCGGGAAGCGCAGCGGTGATTTCGGCATCTGACGGGCGCGTATCTGAGGTCGCGATTACCTCGCCCTCGGCATCGTCGGTGTTCGTGGCAGCGCCCAGCCGCATGGTGAAGCGGTAGGCTTTCGAGGCGTCCGTGATGTACGGAACCGTCTTTGTTGCCTCGCCCAAGGCAATGGCCAAAATGCCAGTTGCCTCAGGGTCGAGCGTACCCGCATGGCCTGCCTTTTGCGCATCAAACGCCCAACGCACTTTGTTAACCACTGCGGTTGAGGTCAGCCCAGCAGGCTTATCCAAAACCAACCATCCGGACACGGCCCGGCCTTTCTTGCGACGCGCCAAGGCTATTTCTCCAGATCGCGGCGCACTTCGGCGCTGTTGAGCAGGCGGTTGGTTTCGTCCATCCGGTCAAACGTTTCATCGATAGCAAAGCGCACTTCAGGCGCGTATTTTAGCGTCAGAACTTTGGATACAGCGCGGCGCACCTCATGGCGGCTTTCGCGCAAGGCCCGCAATGCCACATCGGCGTTCTTGCCACCCAAGGGCAGCACGTAGGCCGTTGCCATTTTCAGGTCGGTGGACATGCGAACTTCGCCCACAGTGATGGACATGGCATTCAGCTCGGCGTTGTGAATATCGCCGCGCATCAACAGGTCCGACAGCGTGCGCCGGATCAATTCACCAACGCGCAACTGGCGTTGGCTGGGCGGTTTGCCGGCGGAATTTGCTTTTGCGGCCATCAGGACACTCCTTATCAAGGGGCCGATCTAAGCGCTTGGGCCGTGCGGTGCAACGGGGCTTTGCCAAGCGGGCATGCGCGCGGTAACACAGGGGCCGCACCGCAAGAAGGATCACACTCATGTCGCAGCTCCCCGGAATAGTTATCACAGGCGCGTCGGGCCGCATGGGCCAGATGCTGATCGAGACGGTGCGTGCAAGCGACAAAGCGCGACTGGTGGCGGTGACCGAGCGTTCGGGCCATGCTTGGGTTGGGCAGGATCTTGGGGTTGCCCTCGGGGGGACTGCAATCGGTGTGCCCGTGACCGACGATCCGCTCGAGGCCTTTGCGACCGCGCAAGCAGTCATCGACTTCACCAGCCCTGAAGCCACGCTTGCCCATGCTGAACTAACCGCTCAGGCCCGCGCTGTGCACGTCATTGGCACCACCGGCTTCAGTGCCGAGCAGTTGACGTATTTTGAGCACGCAGGCCGCCACGCCGTCATTGTGCGCGCGGGTAATATGAGCCTTGGCGTGAACCTTCTGACCAACCTGACCAAGCGCGTCGCCGCAGCCCTCGGTGAGGAATTTGATATCGAGGTGGTCGAGGCGCATCACCGCCACAAGGTCGATGCACCGTCTGGCACCGCTTTGATGCTGGGCGAGGCAGCCGCCGAAGGGCGCGGCGTGAACTTGACTGATGTGCGCGACAGTGGACGCGATGGCATCACCGGGGCGCGCAAGATAGGCGATATCGGGTTCTCGGCAATTCGAGGCGGCGATGTTGTCGGCGAGCATGACGTGATTTTTGCGGGTGAGGGCGAGCGAATCGTGCTGCGCCACTTGGCAACCGATCGCGCGGTTTTTGCACGCGGGGCGTTGCGTGCGGCCCTATGGGGACAAGATCAGAAGCCGGGTGAGTATGACATGTTGGATGTGCTTGGGCTTAGCTAGGCGCGTCTTGGGCGCAGCACTTAAAGTCGGCGAATGATCCGGGCACAAACCAAGTGGCCCAACACCAGCCGGACAAAGCCGTTTCAGATCAAGAGCCGTTATTCGCCAGCACACCGTTTAGGATCAGGTCGATATGCCCGGCCATGTAGCTGTCGATGTCCAAAGGCTCGGACGCATCAAAGGTCATCGACCAGATCGCGGCCATGATGCAGGGCGACATCAGCAGTTGCGGGTTCATGGTCATCGGACCTTGCCGAAACTCGCCCTGATCCAAGCCGCGCTGCATGACTTTTCGGATTAAAGCCATCGCCTGTTTGATGGAGCTTTCGTAATAAAGCTTGCACAATTCGGGGAACTGCTGGCCCTCGCCAATGATGATCCGCAACAGGTAGCGTGTGTCCGACAGCACGATGTTGCCGTAGGCATGCGTGATGATCTGGCGGAGCAACTCTTCTGAGGGCCCCTCATAGGCTTCTACCATCGCCTCGATATCGCCGATCACCGACGAGACCTCTTTGCGAATGACGGCCTCGAACAGATCCTGCTTGGTGTCGAAATACAGATAGACCGTGCCCTTGGCGATCCCGGCGCGTTTGGCGACCTCGTCCAGCTTGGTGCCTGCATAGCCGTGCTCGACGAAGCTGGCGAACGCGGCCACAACGATCTCGGTCGGGCGCGCGGTCTTACGGCGTCTGCGCACGGGCGGGTCTGCGGCGTGTGAAATAGGCATCATCCCCTCCGTGGATACCGATGCTGCGAACTAAGGCGGTGCGCCAATCATCCAGTGCGGTGCTGTCCCCGTATATAATGCAAACTACGCGCCGCCGCTTTGATTTGCAATTCGCGGGAACGGTGCGTCAGGCAACGCGTTAACACGGGAACTGTTCTCACTTGCTTTACTGACCCGAGGGTCATAAAGCGGAGCAGACCTAAGAGGATATATCAAATGGCACGGCTTTGGGTGTGGGCGAAGGATGCGTTTTGGCTGGTATTGGCCGTTGCGTTGGTCGGGGCGGGCCTTTGGGGATTCCGGTATCTTGGCGAGATCAGACCAGAAGTTATCGCCCAATCGGTGGAGCGTCCGGTGGTGCTCGTTGATACTGCGGTGCCTGTCGTGTTTGGCGATCCGGTGCCCCTGCGCGGCGAAGGCTTCATCCAGCCGTTCCGTGAAGTTGCGCTGGCAACAGAAACATCTGGTCGCATCGAGGGTATTCACCCGGCCCTAAAGCGCCGCGGCCGGTTTATCGAAGGCGAGGTGCTGATCCGCCTCGATAATGCCTCTGCCACTGCGGCGCTCGCCCAAACCGACGCCAATATCGCTTCGACCGAGGCGCGCCTTGATCTGATAGAGACGCAATTGGCGCGGGCGCAGACGCTGCAATCGCGCGGCGTGATCGCGCAAGACCAGTTGGACCAACTGCAAACCCAAAAGACCGAACTGAACGCTAGCCTGACCGCCTTGCGCGCTGGGCGGCGCAGTGCCGAGATCGCACTTGAGCGCACTGAGATTCGCGCGCCTTTTGATGGGGCTGTGCTGACTTCTGTTGCTGAGTTAGGCGCTGTGGCCAGTCCGGGCCAAGCGCTTGCGACGCTCTATTCTGTCGATCAGCTGGAAGTCACTGTGCCGGTGCGCCAAGCTGAGGCTGCATTGATTCCTGGCCTGTTTGATGGTGCCGGCGGATCGGCCAGCGTCGAGGCTGATTTTGCAGGGCGCACCTACCAGTGGGACGCGACCATCGCGCGGGTCGATAACGCGCTTGATACCCGGACACGCACGCTGAATGTGACCCTGCGGCTGGAAGATAAGCCCGGCACCCAAGTCTCGGGCGGGGCCGCTGCATCTGGGGCACCGCCTGCGCTGATCAACGCGTTCGCACGTGTGACAATCGACGGAATTCAGGACACGCGCCTCTATGCGATCCCGTCCACGGCTTACCGTGACGGAGATACGATTTGGCTCTATGTCGACGGTGAATTGGTCGTGACGGACGCCGAGCGTATTCATGTCGACGGTGAGCGTAGTTTTGTAAGGCTGGCCTCGTTGCCTGAGGGGGCCGAGATTGTGACCTCCAGTCTTGATACGGCGTTTGCGGGCATGAAAGTGCGCCGGACGGAATCTGAGGCGCGTCGCGCTGAAGTGGCGGAGTAAACTCAGATGAATGCGATGCTCAAATGGATGGCCGAACACCCGGTCGCTGGCAACCTGACCATGGTGCTTGTGCTGATTGTGGGTCTGCTTAGCGCTGCCGCACTGCCGCAAAAGACCTTCCCAGACTTTTCGCTGGATGTGATCGACGTGCGCGTCACATATCCCGGCGCGTCCCCATCCGAGATTGAACAATCGATCATCCGGCCGATTGAAGACCAGTTATCTGGCATCGACGGCGTGGATTCGATCACGGCGACGGCGCGTGAAGGTGCGGCTTCCGTCGCGCTGACATTGCAATTGGGCGAAGATATCGCGGCCAAGCTTGATGACATCAAGGCTGAGGTCGACCGCATTTCCGTCTTCCCTGAGGACGCCGAAGAGCCATCAGTTGCGCAACGTACCAACCGCACGCGCGTGCTTGAGATTACGATCAGTGGTGACGCGCCTGAGGCGGTGCTGAAAGGCCAAGCCGAGCGACTGAGCGACGAATTGGTGCTGTTGCCCGAGATCAGCTTTGTCGAAACCGCTAACACCCGAAACTACGAGATCTCCATCGAGATCGATCGCGACGCGCTGAAGGCTTTTGGGCTGACACTGCAACAGGTGGCCAATATCGTTGCGGCAAACTCGCTTGAGTTGCCGAGCGGACAGATCGAGACCGCCACGCTAACTATTCCGCTGCGCACCGTCGGGCGGAATTATACTCGCGTTGATTTTGAGAACATCGTGATCGTGACCAATGACGCGGGTGGCAAGGTGCTTTTGCGCGATGTGGCCACTGTGGTCGACGGGTTCGAGGATGCCGATATTGCCACACAGTTCGGCGATGCCCCAGCTGTCACGGTTAACGTGTTCCGCATTGGTGACGAGCAGGTTTTGGACGTTGTCGCCGCCACCAAAGCGCATCTGGCCGCCAGCTATGAGGCGAGCCTACCCCCCGGTTTGGAGGTCACCTTGTGGCAGAACGATGCCGAGGAGCTGCAAAACCGGATCGATCTTCTGGTCAAAAACGCGGTCGTAGGTCTGGCGCTCGTGATCTTGTGTCTGACGCTGTTTCTGGATTTCCGACTGGCGTTTTGGTCTGCGGTGGGGATCGCGGTCAGCTTTGCCGGGTCATTCGCGATCATGGGGATGATGGGCATGTCCATCAACATGATCTCGCTGTTTGGGTTCATCCTCGCGATCGGGATCGTGGTCGATAATGCCATCGTGATCAGCGAGAAAATCTATACCGAGGGCGAGGCAGGCAAAACCCCGATGCAGGCTGCCGTGCAAGGCGTTCAACGCGTCGCGGTGCCTGTGATCTTCTCGGCGCTGACCACCATCGTGGCCTTTACACCGCTGCTGCAATTGCCCGGCGTTTTGGGCAAGTTCCTCGGCGATATTCCAACGGTCGTGATTATCGTGCTGACCCTGTCGCTGCTACAAGCACTGTTGATTCTGCCGCGCAACCTGTCGCGTCTCGATGTGTCGCCCAGCTACCGGCCGGTGCTGCCGCTGCGCCTTCTGGGATATGTGCGAAAACTCATCGACATGGGCCTGCAATGGGTGATCCGCAAACCGCTGCACGGGCTTTTGGACTTCGTCACGCGTCGCTGGTTGGTGCCGATCGGCGCAACGATTGGGATGATGATCATCACCGTGGCGATCATGGTGCATGGGTATGTGCGGTTCGAGTTTTTCCCCTCCATCGATGGGGCGTTTATCACGGCCAATATCGAAATGAACGATGGCACCGCGTTTGATCGCACCCAAGCGGTTGCCGACGAGGTGCGTCGCGCTGGTGTACGTGCGGGCGAGCGGATTTCCGCGACCTTGCCGCAAGACAGCGCGCCCGTGATTGAGAACACCAACGTCGTGGTCGGTGTGGCTGCTGGCGGGGGCGGGCCCTTTGGCGATAGCGCGGGCTCAGGCGGTACGGTTGCGAATGTGGTGATCAAGGTCACCGACGCAGAGCTGCGATCTTGGCCTGCCGCCGAGTTCGAGACCCTGTGGCGCGAAGAAATCGGTGCGATTGCCGGGATGAAAACGCTGGTTGTATCTGCGTCGCTGTTTGGTGCGGGCGATCCGGTTGCGATAGAGATGTCGCTGCCAGACAACCAAGATATCGCGCCCCTAGTTGCACAGGTCGAGGACGGCTTGCGCGGTATTCCGGGTGTCTTTGGCATCCGCGACGACCTCAGTGCTGGGCGGCTCGAATATACGCTGGCCTTGCGCCAAGACGCGCGCGTCTTCGGCGTATCGCTGGCCGATCTGGCCCAACAAATGCGCGCTGGGTTCTTCGGAATTGAGGCAACGCGCGTGCAGCGCGGTGCTGATGATGTTCGCGTTTTTGTACGCTTGCCCCAAGATCAGCGCGACAGTCTGTCTGATTTGCTCGACACCGAAATCCGCACCTCGGCAGGTGATTTGATCCCGCTGTCGAGTGTGGCTGAAATCCGCGAAGCGCGCTCGCCCACAGAAATTCTGCGCCGCGACGGACGTAAGATCACAACGATTACCGCAGATGTGGATACCTCCGTCATCACTGGCGGCGAGGCAAATGAGATCATCACGACGGATATTCTGCCGCGCTTGCAGGCTGAAAACCCGGGCCTGATCATCGAGTTTGGCGGCGAGCAGGCCGAACAAGGCGATGCGGCGGGCGCACTTGGCACCGCATCCGGCATCGCGCTGTTTATTATCTTCGCACTGCTGGCGCTGGTGTTTCGCAGCTACGTCCAACCCATTGTGGTGATGACAGCAATCCCGCTGGGCCTGATGGGCGCGGTTGCAGGACACCTGATTATGGATATCTCGCTGGGCCTGTTGTCGATCTTCGGCATCATTGGATTGGCGGGCGTGGTCATCAACAACAGCCTCGTGATGCTTGATCTGTATAACGAGTATTTGGCCAAGGGCTACGAGGTCCGCCGCGCCGTTATTGAGGGCACAAAAGATCGGTTCCGCCCGATTTTTCTGACATCGCTGACAACCTTCCTTGGGGTGTTCCCGCTGATTATGGAAACCTCACTTCAGGCGCAGTTCTTGATCCCGCTGGCCGTTTCCATCGGCTTTGGCGTGCTTTTCGGTACGGTTATTATCATCTTCACGGTGCCTGCGGTGTTTATGGCGCAGTGGCGCGCAGCGAACCTGATGCGACGTCTGTTCGGGGCGGAGCCTTTGGGGCTGGTGGACACGAGCGAGCCGGACGAGCGTGCTGAGCCGCAGGGACTAGCGCCGAAGGTTGAGCCCGTCATGCGCGCGCCTGATATGCCATTGAGGGCGGCTGAGTAGTGTGAACTGCTCACCGTTGCGTGAAACTGCCAACTGCCCTTGATCTAGTGTCCGGGGTCTGACGTATAGCTTTTCAAACAACCTCCGGAGCCGTGCGCGATGACCAGACTTCTAGCTATATTTTCGATCGCCCTGCTGGGCCTGACGGCCGCCGCGCAGGCTGAGGGCTATAGTGCGATCAGCAAGCAATCCGAGTTTCTGGAGATTGTGAACGATCGCACGCTCGTTCTGACGCGTCCCCGGATCGCGCGCCCGATTGCGTTGCAGGTCCAGCGCAACGGCGAGCTGACGGGCGAGGCGCGCGGCCATAACCTGACTGGATCCTGGAGTTGGGAGGGTGACCGCTTTTGTCGCCAAATGGATTGGGGTGGTTTTAATGTGCGCTATAGCTGCCAAGCGGTGTCGCAAAGCGGCAGTACATTGAAGTTTGTGTCCGACACCGGCCTGTTCCGCACCGCCTATTTTGAGATCCGCTGATCGGCCCTGCTAGAAGTCGATCGCAATCCCTTTTTTCTCCCAATCGCCGTAACGCACGGCCTCTGGCCCTTTCCTGCCGCCTAGCTCTGTCGGCAGGTCCAAAGGCTTAGAATTGGCTTTGCGGGTCTCGGCTTCTTCGAGCGCGCGGCGTGCAACGTCAGACAACGCGGCGCGGCGCGTGGCTTCTTCGGGGGGAAATTGGGTCTCGTTTGACATTGGCACCGGGCCTCCTGACTTGAACGTGGCGTGAACCTGATATAGCGCACGGACCTTCGACAACACCCCGCGCGACGATTTTGCGCGCAGGAAGGGCCCCGCGATGACCGATCCCCAACGCTTCGATAAACTTGGCCTCGCTGCCCGACGCGCGGCTTTGGCACTTTCCACCGGGGTTCGCGAAGATGGTCGCACGCTGGGCGAGCAATTGGCCGAGGCCGACGGACCGCTGAGTGGGCTAGAGCCGGACGATCGCGCCCGCGCGCAACGTCTGGCGGGCGAGCTGTTTCGCCACCGTGCCCGCGCCGACAAGCTGATGGACGGGCATTTGACAAAGCCGCCTGCCGTGGCCGTGCGTGATATTCTGAGGCTCGCTGTGATCGAATTATGTGTAGACAAGGCGGCCCCGCACGGCGTGGTTGATGCTGCTGTTACGCTCACGCGGATGCGCCAGCGCCATGCCGGATCGGCTGGGCTGGTCAACGCGGTGCTTCGCAAGATCGTGGACGAAGACATGGACCGATGGGAGGGTCTGTCTGTTCCGCGTCTGCCCGGACCGCTGCGCAAGAAGCTGACCCCGCGGTATGGCCCAAAAGCCGTCGCAGGGATGGAGGCTGCGCATTTGGCAGGTGCGCCGCTTGATCTGACATTCAAGTCTGAGGATGCCGCAAAGGCGTTTGCTGAGGAAACCGGGGCGGAGGTTCTTCCAACTGGGTCTGTGCGTCTCCCAAACCCCGGCCAAATCACGGCGTTGCCCGGATATGAGGCTGGCGATTGGTGGGTGCAGGACGCGGGCGCAGCACTTGCCGGGCGTTTGCTGGGCGCTCAGCCAGGAGAGTCCATCGCGGATCTGTGCGCCGCACCGGGTGGCAAAACGCTGCAACTGGCCGCAACTGGTGCTAATGTCGCTGCGATTGACGTATCGCATCAACGCCTTGGCCGAGTTCACGAGAACCTGACGCGCTGCGGGCTAACGGCTGAGGTCATCGCCGCCGATGCGACCAGCTGGAGGCCCGACGCACCGCTCGACGCTGTTCTTCTAGACGCACCGTGCTCGGCCACGGGCACGATTCGCCGCCACCCTGAGTTGCCGTTCTTGCGCACAGGCGACCGCATCGACAGCCTTCTGAACCTGCAAGCGCGCCTGATCGATCATGCGGTGAGCATTCTCAAGCCCGGCGGACGGCTGGTGTTTTGCACCTGCTCGCTTCTGGCCGCGGAGGGCGAGGCGCAGCTGGATGGTGCGTTAATGCGCCACCCCAATCTTGAAGTTTTGCCTGCAGATCCTGCAAGCCTTGGCGTTGATCCCGAATGGCTGACGCCAAAAGGTGCGCTGCGTCTGCGTCCTGATTTCTGGCCTGAGCGAGGCGGGATTGATGGCTTCTTTATCGCGGCTCTGCACAAACCTGCTTAGGCCAAATATTTTCTTCCAATTAGCGGTGACAGGGATCGGCCCCCCGCCTAATGTGCGCCGACACGGCAGGTCGTCTGAGGCATATGGTGGAGCAGCGTAAAGCGGATATCTGGAAGCGGTCGGCCTCGCGCGGGCTGCGCTATCGATCTATGGACCGGTTCCAATCCTTCTTGTCTGGGCTGGGCCGTCCGGCCACGGGTTTTCATTCCGCGCCTGAGCCACGCACGATTGGTCGATTCGCCCGAGGTCGGCAGATGCTGGCGGGAAACTTCCTATTTGCAGGCCATTTGGTTGAAGCCCCCCGAGATCTGAAAAGCGTCTGGGATTTGCAGATGCCGACGTTAAGTTATGAGATGGAGTTGCACGGCTTTGCCTGGCTCGACGACTTGGCGGCAGTTGGGTCGGTCGATGCACGCGTTCAGGCTCAGCGCTGGCTTGGCGACTGGATCGAGCGTTACGGCAATGGCAAGGGCGTTGGTTGGGTGCCGGACCTAACCGGGCGTCGCCTAATCCGCTGGATTAACCATGCGCTGTTTTTGTTGGCGGCAGACGGCTCGAAAATGTCGAAGCCCTATTTTGCCTCGCTCGCGCATCAGACGAAGTTCCTTGCGCGGCGCTGGCCATCGACGGCACCCGGACTGCCTCGGTTTGAGGCATTGACCGGAATAATCTACGCGGGACTGTCGCTGCAAGGCATGGAAAAGTACGTGAAGCCTGCGTTGAAAGCGCTCGAGGCCGAATGCACCCGACAGATCGACATCCAAGGCGGGATCGCATCGCGCAATCCTGAGGAGCTGCTGGAGATTTTCACGCTGCTGACCTGGGCCTCGGCGGCTGTCAGCGAAAGCGATCAGGTGGCACCGAAAGCCATCACGCTGGCCATCGAAAAGGTCGCATCGGTCTTGCGCGCCTTGCGCCATACCGATGGCGGGCTCGCGCGGTTCCATGGCGGAGGGCGCGGTCTTGATGGGCGCCTCGATCAGGCGCTGGCGATGGCTGGGGTTCGGCCCGCGCCTGCGGAATCGCCCGTTATGGGCTATGCGCGTTTGTCTGGCGGGCGCACCTCGATTATTGTGGATGTGGGCGCACCGCCGATGGGCACAATCACGCCGGATGCCCATGCCAGCACTTTGGCGCTGGAAGTCACCTCGGCGCGCCGTCCGTTGATCGTTAATTGCGGTCCGGGCGGGACGTTTGGCGAGGATTGGCGCAGGGCCGGGCGTGCGACACCATCCCATTCGGCGCTGTGTATCGAGGGGTATTCATCATCGCGCCTCGGCACCCGAAAGAGCGGCCCGCTCTGGCAAGAGGTGCTGGTGGAGGTGCCGCTGCTTGTCACCCAGCGCGTGCAGCACGAAGAAACCGCCGTTACGATTCTAGCGTCGCATGATGGCTATAGGCGCACCCATGGGCTGACCCACTCGCGTTATCTGGAACTTGGCTTTGATGGGCGCGGATTGATCGGGATGGATACGCTGAGTGTCTCCAACGATACCGACCGCCGCGCGTTCGATCTTGCGATGGATGTGAACAAACTCAATGGCATTCCATTCTCGGTGCGCTTCCATCTGCACCCTGAGGTCGAGGCCCATGTCGATATGGGCGGGCGCGCGGTCTCGCTGATACCGCGCTCTGGTGAGGTTTGGGTGTTTCGCGCGGGCGAGGCGAATTTGACGCTGATGCCCTCGGTCTATCTGGAAAAAGGTCGCCTAAAGCCACGCGCGACAAAACAGATCGTTCTCTCTGCTGTGGCAGTCGACTATGAGACCGAGGTCGGCTGGTCATTGGCCAAGGCGCAGGACGCACCAGCGGCCACGCGCGATCTTGGCGCAGATGACTTGATGGCCGTCGATTGACGCTTGCGCCCCCGCGCTGAAGGAGAGCCCTTTTCCATGACCAATCTCGTGACGCCGCAGCGCGCGCTCATTTCCGTATCCGACAAATCCGGCCTTCTGGAGTTCGCACAAGGCTTGGCCGCGCGCGGTGTGTCCTTGCTGAGCACCGGAGGCACCGCCGGAATGTTGCGCGAGGCAGGGCTGGAAGTCACCGATGTGGCCGACATTACCGGCTTTCCAGAGATGATGGATGGGCGCGTGAAGACGCTGCATCCAGCGGTCCATGGCGGGCTTTTGGCGCTGCGCGATAACCCTGCGCATGTCGCCGCGATGGATGCACATGGGATCGGCCCAATCGATCTGTTGATTGTGAACCTCTATCCGTTTGAGGCGACCGTGGCGCGCGGTGCAGATTACGACGAGACGATAGAGAATATCGATATCGGTGGGCCGGCGATGATCCGTGCGGGCGCGAAGAACCATGCGTTTGTGGGCGTTGTCGTGGACCCTGAGGATTACACGAGTGTTCTGGCTGAGATGGATGCGAACGCGGGTGCCACGCGCCTTGAGTTCCGCCAAAAGCTGGCCCAAGCCGCCTATGCGCGCACCGGTGCTTATGATGCAGCGGTCTCGACTTGGATGGCTGGCGCGATTGGGGCGAAGACCCCGCGTCGTCGCGCCTTTGCTGGCACACTTTCCCAAACCCTGCGCTACGGCGAGAACCCGCACCAGTCGGCGGCGTTCTACACTGACGGGGCGGCGCGTCCCGGTGTGGCGACGGCGACCCAGCTTCAGGGCAAAGAGCTGAGCTATAACAACATCAACGACACCGACGCGGCGTTTGAGTTGGTGGCGGAATTTGCGCCCTCAGACGGCCCTGCCTGCGCAATTATCAAACATGCGAATCCGTCGGGTGTGGCGCGTGGTGCGACGTTGCTTGAGGCCTACAAAGCTGCGTTTGATTGTGATCGCACTTCGGCGTTTGGCGGGATTGTGGCGTTGAACCAAACCCTCGATGCACAGACCGCTGAGGCGATCTGCGAGATTTTCACCGAAGTCGTGATTGCGCCTGACGCTGATGCGGAGGCCGTGAGTATTTTTGCCAAGAAGAAGAACCTTCGCTTGCTGACGACCGGAGCGCTGCCCAATCCTCACACCGCAATGCTGGCCGTGCGGCAGGTCGCTGGTGGGTTTTTGGTGCAGGACAAGGACACTGGCCATGTGGGGCGCGACGACTTGAAGGTTGTGACCAAGCGCGTGCCGACGGATGCGGAAATGGATGATCTGCTCTTTGCTTGGACCGTTGCCAAGCACGTTAAATCGAATGCCATCGTCTACGCCAAGAATGGCGCGACTGTGGGTGTTGGGGCAGGGCAGATGAGCCGTGTTGATAGTGCGTTGATCGCCGCCAAGAAGGCCGAGCGTATGGCCGAGGCACTTGGGCTGCCCGGCTCGCTCGCCAAGGGTTCAGCCGTTGCATCTGATGCGTTCTTCCCGTTTGCCGATGGCTTGTTGGAGGCCGCTGCGGCAGGCGCGTCTTGCGTGATCCAGCCCGGCGGGTCGATGCGCGACAGCGAGGTGATTGCGGCGGCAGACGCGGCTGGCCTCGCGATGGTCTTCACCGGTCAACGTCATTTCCGGCACTAGGATGCGGCTTCTCGCAGGCATAGCGCTGATCGTTTTTGCGGTCGATCAGATCAGCAAATGGGTGATTATCTACGGCCTTGATCTGCTGAATCGTGGCGCGATTGATGTGCTGCCGCCGTTTCTGAACTTTCGCATGGGCTGGAATCAGGGCGTTAACTTTGGCCTGTTTGCCAATGACGCAGACACCATGCGTTGGGTGCTGATCGCGCTGGCGTTGATTATTTGTGTGTTCGTGGGCCGTTGGGCACTGCGCGAAGGCGGCGTTAAAGTGCTGATCTCGGCGGGCTTGCTGATCGGTGGCGCGCTTGGCAATGTCCTTGACCGGGTGATCTATGGGGCGGTTGCGGATTTTCTCAACATGTCGTGCTGTGGCCTGAATAACCCGTTTACGTTCAATATTGCGGATGTGTTCATTTTCGCAGGCGCAATCGGCTTGATCCTGTGGACCGGCAAAGAGCAAACGGCTAAGTAGGACTTGCACAATCCCTACGTGACGCGCGCGCCAAGATGCGCTAAAGGCTGGGGATAAATATAAGACGGAGGCAGAAATGGTGCGCTACGCAGGCAAAATTGCAGGTATCGCGATGCTTTGTGCTGGACTTGCCGCGTGCGGTGGGCCCGAGCAGCCGTCTTTGATGAATGTCGCCTCGAACACCAGTTCTCCTGATGAATTTTCGGTGCTGCCCGGCAGACCACTGATCATGCCAGGTGATTTGGCCAGCTTGCCCGCGCCTACGCCCGGTGCCGCAAACCTAACCGACCCGACCCCGCGTAATGACGCAATTGCAGCGCTTGGCGGCCGTGCGTCGAGTGCAGATGGACCGATCCGCGAAGGCGATCTGGTGACATATGCGTCGCGCTACGGCGTTGATCCGAGCATCCGCCAAACGCTTGCTGCTGAAGATCTAGAGTTCCGCCGTGAAAACGATGGGCGCATTCTAGAGCGGTTGATGAATGTGAACGTCTATTTCCGTGCCTATGAAGGTCAATCGCTCGACCAGCATCTGGAGCTTGAGCGCTTCCGCCGCGCTGGTATCCGTACGGTAAGCGCACCGCCTGATCCGATTTTGTTGGAATAGGCCTGTCACGTCCGCGTCAGCGTGCTTGAAGCCTCGTCCATAAGCCCCACCTCTTATTCACACAGCCTAGGAGGATGGCGCATGAGCGTTCTACACTCGACCCTTCTGGCGGCCGTACTTGCCGTGCCCGCCGCCCTCGCCTCAGCAGCCGAGAACGTCACCAGTTTCATGCTCGATAACGGGTTGCAGCTTGTTGTGATCGAAGACCACCGTGCTGCCGCCGTCACTCATATGGCTTGGTATAAGGTTGGCTCTGCTGACGAGCCGCCCGGCAAATCCGGTATCGCCCATTATCTTGAGCACTTGATGTTCAAAGGCACCGACGATCTGGCCCCCGGCGAGTTTTCAGAGACCGTGCGCGCCAATGGCGGGTCCGACAACGCGTTCACCTCGTGGGATTATACCGGATATTTCCAGCGCATTGCCGCTGACCGTCTTGGCCTGATGATGCAGATGGAAGCCGACCGGATGCTTGATCTGCGGCTGACCGAAGAAGATGTTGCCCCCGAATTGCAGGTCATTTTGGAAGAGCGCAGCCAGCGTACAGACAGCAACCCCGGTGGTCTGTTTGGGGAGCAACGCCGCGCTGCGATGTATCTGAACCATCCCTACGGCCGCCCCATCATTGGTTGGCGCCATGAGATGGAAGGGCTGACGCGCGATGATGCCAAAGCGTTCTATTTCGATCATTACGCGCCCAATAACGCGATCATAATCGTCGCGGGCGATGTCTATCCCGAGGATGCGCTGGCCTTGGCCGAGCAGCATTACGGACCCCTTACGGCGAACCCTGACTTGGCCGAGCGTGTGCGCCCGACAGAGCCGCCTCATATTGCCGAACGCCGGGTGGTTTATAGAGATGCGCGCGTGTCCACCCCCTATGTCATACGCTCGTATCTCGCGCCCGAACGTGACGCTGGGGCGCAGGAAACCGCTGCGGCGCTGACGTTTCTGGCTGAAATCCTCGGCGGCAGTTCGCAAACCTCAGTTCTGGGACAGGCACTGCAATTCGGCGAGGCGACTGCGCTGTTCACGTCTGCTTTCTATTCCGGTCTCGCGCTCGACAGTGGCGAGGTCGGTGTTGTCGTCGCCCCGGTTGAGGGCCGCTCGTTGGAAGACGCTGAGGCCGATATGGACCGCGTGATTGCCGAGTTTATGGAAACGGGTGTGAACCTCGAGCAGTTCGAGCGGATCAAAATGCAAATCCGCGCATCTGAGATTTATGACCGCGATTCCGTCCAAGGCACCGCGCGCCGCTACGGGGCTGCGTTGACCTCGGGCCTGACAATTGCGGACGTGCAGGCTTGGCCCGACGCTCTGCAATCGGTGACGCCTGAGGATGTGATGGCCGCCGCCGAGATGGTGTTTGATCGCCGCAAATCAGTCACCGGCTACCTGCTGAGCACTGAGTTTCCGACCACAGAGGTGACCCAATGATCCGTTTTCTGACGATCCTGTCGCTTGCTGTTTTCACCGCGCTTCCGGCCCGCGCCTCGGTCGATATCGTTCCCGTTACGTCTCCGGGTGGCATCAAGGCGTGGCTGGTGGAGGATCATTCGATCCCCTTCATGGCGCTTGAAATCCGCTTCCAGGGCGGCACGTCGTTAGATGGCGCCGGCAAACGGGGCGCGACTTACTTGATGACCGGTCTGCTGGAAGAAGGTAGCGGCGAGATGGACGCGATTGCGTTTGCACAGCGCGCCGAGGGCTTGGCTGCGAATTTCGATTTTGATGCTTTTGATGATGGCGTTTCGATCTCAGCTCGCGTTCTGACGGAAAACCGGGCCGAGGCGATGGCGCATCTGCGTGCAGCCCTCGTCGCGCCGTCTTTTCCCGAAGACGCGGTCGAGCGGGTGCGCGCCCAGATCCAATCGATCATCGCAGGCGACGCCAAAGACCCTGATGACATAGCCAGCGCCACGTTCGACGCACTCGCGTTCGGTGATCACCCCTATGCCAGCAAGCGTGAAGGCACAGCAGAATCCGTTGCATTGCTAAGCCGCGACGATCTGATTGCGGCGCATCAAGGCGCGCTGGCCCTTGACCGGGTGTTTGTCGGCGCGACGGGCGATATCACAGCGGAAGAACTCGGCTTGATGCTCGACGAGTTGCTCGGTGATTTGCCCGAGACGGGTGCTTCGATGCCCGGACAAGCCACATACACACTGGACGGTGGCGTGACCGTTGTGCCGTTCGATACGCCGCAATCCGTCGCGATTTTTGGCCACAAGGGCATGGTACGCGACGATCCTGACTTCATCGCAGCCTTTGTGTTGAACTCAGTCGTGGGCGGCAGCGGATTTGCGTCGCGCTTGATGAGCGAAGTGCGCGAGGAGCGTGGCCTGACCTACGGCATCGGCAGCTTCCTTGTGCCACTGGACCGCGCGGAGTTGTATTTGGGGCAGTTTTCCTCGGACAACTCGCGCATTTCGGAAGCCATTGAGGTGATCCGTGACCAATGGCAGGACATCGCCACCAACGGCATCACGCAGTCTGAATTGGACGCGGCAAAGACCTACCTAACCGGGGCCTATCCGCTGCGTTTTGATGGCAATGGGCGGATCGCAAATATCCTCGTGGGAATGCAGATGGACGATCTGGGCCTCGATTATATTCCGACGCGAAATGACAAGGTGAACGCGGTGACGCTGGAGGTGATCAACGAGGTCGCGACGCGTCTGCTCCAGCCCGAGAACTTGCATTTCGTGGTGGTCGGGCAGCCTGAGGGCGTGGAAAACACCAACTAACCCCACTCTTCCGACTCGGGGGCGGTCATGCTAGGTTTAGCGTCATGATCGCCCATGACCCCTATATCTCTGCCGGATTGCCGGTCATCCGTCAGCTCGACGAGGGCGCGATCAATCGTATTGCGGCGGGCGAGGTGGTCGAACGGCCTGCGTCTGCGATTAAAGAGCTCGTTGAAAATGCGCTAGATGCCGGGGCCACTCGGATCGAAGTCGCATATGCGGATGGCGGCAAAACCCTGCTGCGCGTTACCGATGATGGGCACGGGATTATGGCGGAGGCTTTGCCGCTCGCGCTCGCCCGCCACGCCACGTCCAAAATCGACGGTAGCGATCTGCTGAATATCCATACCTTTGGTTTTCGGGGCGAGGCGCTGCCCAGCCTTGGGGCTGTTGGCAAGCTGACAATGACTTCCCGCGCGACGGGTGCAGATGAGGCCGCCGAAATTACAGTTGCGGGTGGCAAAATTGGTCCCGTGCGCCCGGCTGCCCTAGGCCGGGGCACCGTCGTTACGTTGCGCGATCTGTTCTCCGCCACTCCCGCGCGCCTGAAATTCCTGCGCTCGGACCGGGCCGAGACGCAAGCCATTGGCGACGTGATCAAGCGCCTTGCCATGGCCGAGCCGCATGTCGGCTTCACCTTGCGCGATGTCTCTGGCGGCGGGGCAGGGCGCGTGACGTTCGATGCGCCCGCCGAGCAAGGTGAGCTGTTTGACGCGTTGCACCGTCGGCTTGCGCGGATACTCGGCGCGGAGTTTGCAGAGAATGCGCTGCGCATCGACACCCACCGCGAGGCGATCCTTCTGAAGGGCTACGCGGCGCTGCCGACCTATTCGCGCGGTGCTGCGGTGGCGCAGTTTTTGTTCGTTAACGGACGACCCGTGCGCGACAAGCTGTTGATCGGAGCGCTGCGTGGGGCCTATTCGGATTTCCTCAGCCGCGACCGTCATCCGGCGGCGGTGCTGTTTGTCGATTTGCCGCCAGAGCTGGTCGATGTGAACGTGCATCCGGCCAAGTCCGAAGTGCGGTTCCGCGATCCCGGCATGGTGCGCGGCTTGATCGTGACTGCGCTGCGTCATGCGCTGGCCGAAGCCGGGCATCGCGCGTCGAGCACAGTCGCAAACGCCACATTGGGCGCATTCCAACCCGAGCCGACCGGCCCCGCGCGCGTCTACCAAATGGACCGCCAGCACCGGGGATACCGCGCGCCGCCGATGGATTTCCAAGCACCCTACGCGCCACCCTTCGCGCCATCCGGGCGTGTCGAGGATGTGGTTGAAGATGATGCGCCGGTAAGTACGCCGCTGGGTGCCGCGCGCGCGCAGGTGCACGAGAATTACATCATCGCGCAGACCGTCGATGGGCTTGTGATCGTAGATCAGCACGCAGCCCATGAGCGTTTGGTCTACGAGCGATTGAAGGGTCAGATGGCCGAGAACGGCGTTGCGGCGCAGGCTTTGCTAATCCCCGAGATCGTCAGCCTGTCAGAAGGCGATGCCACGCTTCTACTGTCTCATGCCGAAGCGCTTTCGCAATATGGGTTAACGCTGGAGCCGTTTGGCCCCGGCACTATCGCCGTCCGCGAGACGCCTGCGATCCTTGGCACAGTGAATGCCGAGGCTATGTTGCGCGACATTCTCGACGAGTTGCATGACCTCGGCCAATCGGCAAATCTGCAAGCGAAGGTGGAAGCAATCTTGTCGCGCATGGCCTGCCACGGATCAATTCGGTCGGGCCGACGGATGCAGGCAGACGAGATGAATGCGTTGCTGCGCGAGATGGAAGCGACCCCGCATTCAGGCCAATGCAACCACGGGCGCCCAACCTATGTGTCGCTGAAACTGTCTGATATTGAACGGCTTTTCGGGCGCACATGATCCAGATCGGTGAGCGGTCTTTTGCGCTGGATGACCCCGGCGTGCTGGTGGTGATCGGGGGCGCGCTCGCGATCCTTGCAATCTTAATCTTGCTGATCGTAGCCCTGCGCGGCTTGTCGAAAACTGCGCGCCTGACCGAGCCGATGTTCCAGCACATGAACTACCTCGGCCAGTCAGTCCAAAACCTCGCCAACGGTCAGCAGCAACTGGCAGGGGGTCTGCAAGCGGTGTCTGAGGCCCAAGCCATGGCGCAGACCCAGATGTTAACCACCATGGAGAAACGGCTGGAGGATGTGACGCTGCGGATGGGCGAATCGCTGCACGGCTCGGCCAACCGGACCGCGCATAGCTTGGGCGAGTTGCAACAACGCCTCGCCACAATTGACCGCGCGCAGGCCAATATCGAAAAGCTGTCTGGCGATGTTCTGGGCTTGCAAGATATCTTGTCGAACAAGCAAACGCGCGGGGCGTTCGGCGAAATCCAACTGAATGATATCGTCGCCAAAGCCTTGCCGCCGGACGCTTTCACCATGCAGGCAACGCTGTCGAACGGCAAACGCGCCGACTGCCTTGTTCACTTGCCAAACCCGCCCGGCCCTATCGTCATAGATAGCAAATTCCCGCTGGAGGCTTATGAGGCGCTGCGCCGGGCCGGCACGAAAACCGAGACCGAAATCGCTTCCCGCCAGATGCGTATCTCGGTGCGGGCCCATATCAAAGCCATCTCCGATAAATACATCCTAGAGGGTGAAACTGCCGACGGCGCGCTGATGTTCCTACCCTCCGAGGCTGTCTACGCCGAGTTGCACGCGAACTTTCCCGAGGTCGTGCGCGACGGCTTCACCGCTCGGGTCTGGATCGTTTCGCCCACGACTTGCATGGCGACGCTGAACACCATGCGCGCGGTGCTGAAAGATGCCCGAATGCGCGAACAAGCGGGCACGATCCGCAAGCAATTGGCGATGCTGCACCGCGACGTTGAGATGGTGGTGGAGCGCGTCGATAAGCTGAACACCCATTTCGGCCAAGCGCGCAAAGACCTTGAGGAAATCACCACAGCCGCCGAACGTGCAGGCAAACGCGCCACGCGGATTGATGCGTTCGAGTTTGAGGAAGAAGATGCTGGCGTCCTTCCGCTCGCCGAAAAGGGTTTGACCTAAACCTGACTTGAGATCGTAGGCAGAGCTTCATGAAATACGCATTGCTCATTTTACTCGGAAGCCTCTGGGCCGCACGACTTTCGGCGATCAAGTGGGTAGGTTTGTCCGGCATCCCTGCATTTGTGACCGTAACACTGGCTATTTTCGGCGTTGCTATTGTGCTGATACTCATGGCTACCGCGCGTCGAACTTGGCCCCCACTAAGCCACGCAACACTGGTGTTTTATGTCTTGAGCGGCAGTTTTGGCTTCGTCTTGCCGTTCTTTCTGGAAGCGGTCATCGCCCCCCATCTGCCTGTATTCGTCTTTATCGTGATCATCGCGACGATGCCGCTGCTAACGCAAATACTGGCAGTTGCTGTTGGCTTAGAGCGCCCAAACTTGACACAAGTCGCCGTCGTGATCGCGGGCTTTGCGATATCAGGCCTTGTGATTTGGGACAGCACCGGAGCCGCTGACGGCGCCGCTACTTCCCTAAGATGGGCTGGCTTTGCGTTCTTTGTGCCCGCTGTCTATGCGCTGAACACGGTCTTTATTGCGAAACGCTGGCCCAAGGGCGTTGATGCAGGCTCAGTCGCTTTGGGTCAGGCAATTGTTGTGGCGCTGGCAGCACTTTTCGGCAGCGTCGTAACAGGCGTAACCTCGGATTGGTCACTCGCGCTGGTTAATCCTTGGGCGATTGCGCTGATTTCTGTGCTCGAAGCTGCCGCGATCGTTGTCTATTTGAAGATCACGAATACCTATGGGGCCAGCTTTGTTGCTTTTGCAAATTACGTCTCTATCGCCATAGCGGCACCGCTTGGCGCGATACTATTTGGCAATGATATCGGGGTGGTCGCTTTGGCAGGCGGCGGCATGCTGATCGCACTCTTGATTGTGAAAGACCGGGCCTCGAAAAGCGGGTAGCCTTAAATCCGCAAAAACGGCTGCGCGAGTTTTGGCAAGAAGCCAGAGAACTTCAGCGGCGCATCGGTCGCGGCGAGGCAGATGCAATCCTCGCCCTCTTCCGCAATCGGCTTGTGCTCAAGTTGTGCATCGCAAATTTCCACATCGCCTGTGCCAAACCGCGCAAATTCGTCACGGAACGCACCTTGTAGAACCAACGTCATTTCGGTGCCGTTATGGCCGTGGTCAGGCACTTCGCAGCCCGCAGGGATATAGAGCAACCGCACCGACGCGTCTTTTGAGGTGGGCAGAATTGCTTGTTTCACGCCGCCCCCGACCTTGCGCCATTTTACGGCATCCAGATCGCCGCCGACATAATCGTGCAAGGGTGTTGGATAAAGCCTCGATTCGGAGTTTGGTTTTGTCGGTTGTGCGCGCAGCTTGATCGGGTCTTTTGGACCAGTCTCAATCATGGCAAAGCATGCCTCCAGCGCATCAACGCCTAGATCGATCTCGCGCACATCTTCCAGCACGACGCCACCGACGGCTTCATGGGCTGCAACCGTCGCCCGGCACTCGTCACACATACTGACATGGGTTGCGACCAGCAGGTTGAACGCCTCGGGCAAACTGCCTGCCGCATAGGCGGTGACAATATTGTCCGTCAGGTGATGTTTGATCGTCTGGGTCATCATTGTCACTTCACTTCATCTCGTGGCGCAAGCGCTCGAGCGCTAACCTAATCCGGGACTTGATTGTGCCAAGGGGCAATCCCGTCTCGGTGGCAATTTCGCTATGGCTGAGGTCGCCGTAAAACGCACGCTCAACCAGAATGCGCTGCTTTTCGGGCAAATCCGCGAGTGCGGCACGCAATTTTTCGGTGTCCTGCTGCAACGACAGAGTGTCTGCTTGGTCCGGTTCGGCCTCAGGGCCCCATGTTAGTTCTTCAGGCTCTGGCCTGCGCTGTTTACGCAGCATGTCGATCTTTCGGTTCCGGGCAATTGTGAAGATCCAAGTCGCTACGCTGGCGCGTTGTGGGTCGAACAAATGGGCCTTTTGCCAAACAGTCGCCATCACGTCCTGTGCCACCTCCTCGGCCAGCGCATCGCTGGTGCCGGATTTCATCAAAAAACCTTTAAGCCGGGGTGCAAAATGCCGGAACAGGTCAGCAAACGCTTTCCGATCCTGCGCGTCGCGCACCCGTAGAAGAAATGTGACCCATTGCAGGTCTGCTTCTTCCCGGCTCATAGCCTTCTTTGCGACAGACACCGTTCAAGCGCTCCATTCGTCCACATACGTATTTGCATGCCGTGCGATCATAAAGCTACCACGCAGCCTATGCATCAGCGAAGTTGCGCTTTTAAGGTGTGTCACGTAAAGCTATACGCCGCCCACGCCCGGCTGGATCAAAACAAAATTGTATCTGATCCTTATGTTTTTCAAATCAATCCGGTTGGCTAAGTAGGACGTACTCCTGCTAACGAAAAATATTGAGGACGACATTGAATGCCGTTTGAGACTTTCAGAGG
Organism: Dinoroseobacter sp.; assembly: GCA_034111085.1. Classification (GTDB taxonomy): domain Bacteria; phylum Pseudomonadota; class Alphaproteobacteria; order Rhodobacterales; family Rhodobacteraceae; genus Dinoroseobacter. The sequence continues at coordinate 26,851 of JAWUXZ010000033.1, read as the reverse complement.
TGCGCCGAAACGCATCGCCGTTATTGGAGCCGGGATTTCGGGGATGGGTGCAGCGCATATGCTGTCACGCCATAACAACGTGGTGCTGTTCGAGGCCGAGAACCGTCTCGGTGGACACGCGCGCACCGTGCTCGCGGGCAAGAACGGCGATCAGCCTGTCGATACCGGCTTCATCGTGTTCAACAATGTGAACTACCCCAACCTCTTGAAGCTGTTTGATGAACTTCATGTGCCGATTGCGAAAAGCGATATGAGCTTCGCCGCCTCCATCAATGGCGGCGCGCTTGAATATGGGCTGCATTCGGTTGGCGCTCTGTTTGCGCAGAAAATTAACCTTGCGAACCCGAGGTTCCTGCGGATGATCCGCGACGTGCTGCACTTTAACAAACGCGGCTTCGAGGTTGCTGATGATCCGGAGATGACCATCGGGCAGTTTCTGGAGAAGCTGGGCACCGGGGACTGGTTCCGTGACTACTATATACTACCCCTGTCAGGTGCGATCTGGTCCACGCCAGTAGAAAAGATCCTCGATTTCCCAGCGCAAGCGATGATCCAGTTTTTCAAGAACCATGCGCTGATGGGCATCACCGGTCAGCACCAGTGGTATACCGTTGACGGTGGATCCATTGAATACGTCAACCGGCTTGCTGCCGCGATGGACCGCGAAGGCGTGGAATTGCGCATCGGCGCGCCCATCGATGGCGTCAAACGTGTTGAAGGCGGTGCGTTGGTCAAGACGCGTGGCGCTGAGTGGGAAATGTTTGATGAGGTCGTGTTTGCAACCCATTCCGACCAAGCCTTGGCTTTGATGAGCGACGCTAGCCCGGCTGAGCGCGCTGCCCTGGCTGCAATCAAGTACCAACCTAACACCGCCGTCCTGCACGCGGACGAAGCACTCATGCCCAAGCGCCGCGTGTGCTGGGCGTCGTGGAATTACGTCGAACCGCAGGGACCAAAACCTGAGAAGATCGACCTGACCTATTGGATGAACCGCCTGCAACCGATCCCTGAGACGGACCCAATGTTTGTGACGTTGAACTCTAACACCCCGATCCGCGAAGAGCTGATTTATGATCAAGCCACCTTCGCGCATCCTGTCTATGATGTGGCGGCACAGCATGGGCGCGAGGCGATCCGGTCGATGCAAGGGATGCGCAACACATGGTTCTGCGGGGCGTGGATGAAGAACGGTTTTCATGAAGACGGGCTTGCGAGTGCCGTCGATGTGGTCCGCATAATGGCCGCGCGCAATGCGCCTGAGGTCGTACCTGCGTGATTACAGATGTCGATCATATCCGAGGTGAGACGTTTCATGGCCGCAAAGGGGCTGTGGAAAACGCGTTCAAATACTCGATTGATTATGTGCTTCTGGACCTCGACGCGCAGGGCAAACGGCCTGCATTGTTCGGTGTGAACTCAGGCAATGTGTCTTCGGTGCAAACCGTCGATCATGGCGGAGTACGGGGCGAGGGGCGCGGCACCGCGTGGGTGCGCGAAATCTTGGCGGCGCATGGTCTGGACGCGGCCGATGGTCAAATTCTGCTGCTCGCTCAACCGCGCTTCTTGGGGCATGTGTTCAACCCGGTCAGCTTTTGGCTGATAAACGACAAAGACGGCGCGCTGCGCGTGGTGATCTCGGAGGTGTCCAATACCTTCGGCGACCGACATTCCTACCTGTGCCATAACGACGATCTGCGCCCGATCACGCGCTCAGACTTGATAAGCGCGCAGAAGATATTCCACGTCTCGCCGTTCCAGCCGATTGAGGGGGACTATACGTTCCGCTTCGATATCTCAGGTGAGCGCGTCGGCATATGGATCTCTTATAAAGCCGGAAACGAGACGCTTCTCGCGACCCTGACCGGTAAGCGTGCACCGATGACGAACCTGTCAATTTTAACCTCGCTCGTGCGCCGTCCCTTAGGCTCGCGCAGGGTGCTGGGGTTGATCCACTGGCAAGCGCTGAAGCTGTGGTGGAAAGGGGCAAAGTTCCGCCCGCGCCCAGAGCCTCCCACGCAAGACGTGTCATAATGACGACGACCCGCGCAGATGCCCTGCCAGCCTATGCGCTGTTTGCCGCGATGCTCGCATCGGCTGGCTTGCCGATCTATATTCACGCGCCAAAGTTCTTCGTTGATAGCTACGGCGTCAGCCTTGCGTCGCTTGGCGCGGTGCTGTTTGGGCTTCGGTTATTGGACGTTGTGCAAGACCCGGCCTTTGGCTGGCTGGCCGATAAGACCCGATCGAGCCGCGCTTTGACGGTGCTGGTTGCGGTCGTGATATTGGCAATATCGATGTTTTGCCTGTTTGCAGTGACGCCTCCGGTCGCACCGCTTCTTTGGTTCGCGCTCTGCCTGACGGGCCTGTTTTCCGCGTTCTCGTTCCTGACGATTTGTTTCTACGCCCAAGGCGTGACGAAGGCCGAGACCATGCGAGGCGGCCACTTTCGCCTTGCCGCTTGGCGCGAAACCGGCGGTCTTCTGGGCGTCTGCGTTGCCGCTGCTACGCCCACGCTGCTGTTGGGCTTCACATCCCCATTTGCGATATTTTCCGCCGGGTTTGGAGCGTTTTGCATTTTGGCCTACCTGTCCATGCGCCGCCAGTGGATCGCTGGCGAAGTGCCGGGCGAGACGGGCTTTCGGGAAGTGTTGCGCGACGCCACCGCGCGCCGCCTGTTGCTGATAGCGCTGGTTAATGCGGCGCCTGTTGCGGTGTCTTCCACACTGTTTTTGTTCTTCGTAGAGAGCCGCTTGCTGGCCCCCGGCTGGGAAGGCCCGCTGCTTTTGTTGTTCTTCCTTGCAGCTGCTGCCTCGGCCCCGGTCTGGGGCAAGCTCGCCGAACGCTACGGTGCCAAGCCCGTGCTGCTGTCGGCTATGGTTCTCGCCATCGTTGCATTTGGATATGCGGCCGCCCTTGGCCCCGGCGACACCACCGCGTTTGCGATAATCTGCATCGCCTCGGGGGCTGCCATGGGCGCGGACCTGACGCTGTTGCCTGCCATATTCGCGAGCCGCATGTCCGTGATCGCCCCGAACGCGGCCCAAGCCTTTGGGCTGTGGTCGTTTGTGTCCAAATTCACGCTGGCCTTCGCTGCCGTGACGCTTTTGCCTTTGCTACAGGCCTCCGGGTTTAGCTCCGGCGCAACCAACCCGGTTGAGGCTTTGACGATGCTGAGCGTGCTCTATGCCCTGGTGCCGTGTGTGCTGAAACTGATCGCAATAGGCCTTTTGGCCGCAACTCAAATACCGGAGTCCTGAAGATGTCAGCGATGACTGCATTCCTGCTTGGCCTCTCCATTGCCGCCGCCTTGGTCCTTGCTGCGAGGCGCTACCTTGGTTTTCGCGCCCAGACACCGGCTGACTACGCGTCTCAGACGCCCGTATTAGATATCCGAGAGCATCTGAATGGAGCGATCCTTTGCGAAGGCGTGATCTACGGGCCGACTGGCAAAGTCTCGTCGCGGTTTGTTGCTGATTTCAACGCGCGCTGGGACGGAAATCGCGGTGTGATGGAAGAGCATTTCAGCTATGACAGCGGCACCAAGCAGGACCGCAAATGGACGCTGACACTGAATGAAGACGGTTCCATCAAGGCCGAAGCACCTGATCTGATTGGCGCAGGTTCCGGGCGGCAATCGGGGTCTAGCGTGCTTCTGAACTACCGCATAAAATTGCCCGAAAGCTCGGGCGGGCACGAATTGGACGTGACAGACTGGATGTATCTGATGGAAAATGGAACCATCATGAACCGCAGCCAATTTCGCAAATACGGCTTCAAGGTCGCAGAGCTTGTCGCCACCATGCGCCCGGCCCCGGCTAAGGCCGAAAAAAGCAATGAAACCAAAGACAGTCAGGCCGCCTAAGCGCCGGCAAGGAGAGACCTCGTGAGACATTGGCAAGGCAAGCGGTATTGGGTTGTGGGCGCGTCCGAGGGCTTAGGGCGCTCGGTGGCGATCCTGCTCAGCAAACTGGGGGTGGAAGTGATCTTGTCAGCCCGCTCGGAAGATCGCTTAACGGCACTGGCCGCGGAATTGCCGGGAAAATCGCAGATCGTTCCGGTCGATATCTCGGACATGGCTTCGGTAAAAGCTGCGGCTAAGGCGGTAGGCGAAATCGACGGAGTTGTCTTTCTGGCAGGTGTTTACTGGCCCCAATCCGTGCAAAATTGGAACCCCGACGAGGTCGAGGCGATGTGCGACGTCAACTTCACAGGTGCGGCGCGCGTTGTGGGCAACGTGATCGGCCAGATGGTCGCGCGCGACAGTGGTCATGTCGTGCTGACCGGATCGCTGTCGGCGTTTCGAGGCCTTCCGGGTGCTATTGGCTATGCGGCGTCGAAAGGCGGCGTGCAGGCGCTGGCGGAATCGATGGAATGCGATCTGCGCGGATCAGGCGTGCAGGTCCAGATCATCAATCCGGGCTACATCAAGACGCGTCTGACCGACAAAAATACCCACGCGATGCCGTTCATCATGGAGCCCGATGATGCCGCCCGCGAGATGGTCGAGTTCATGGGCACGGACCGTTTTAAGAAGAGCTTTCCGCGTTTCTTCAGTCTGTTTTTCCGCGCCAGTCAGTTCTTTCCAGATTGGCTGTACTACAAGGTATTCGGTAGCGGGGGCAAATAGCCGCGACGCTTTGGGGTTGCGCGCCTCTTCCCATTCGCTTGATGGTTGTGCTCGGCAACAGGAGACGTTTGATGCTCGAGATTAGTACTGGAAAACTTGTACGCGTGATCGCGTTGGCGCGCGAAAACGGCCCAGAATCGGTGCATCTGCACGACTATATTGCGGGCATGAACGACGACGAGAAGGTCAGCCTCGTTGCCTGCATGTGGGTCGGGCGCGACAGCTTCGATGCCGATGATCTGGAGGAGGCGAAAGCCACCGCGCGCCAAGAGGCCTCGGCCCCAACCGAGGAATACCTAAGCGGTATTCCAGAGATCGCCGACTATATCGAAAGCGGGATGGACGCGCTTGGGATCGATGTCACTGATGCTGAGGATGATCTTTAGCGGCTACCCATCTAGGTGATCCACGACGGTTAGATGTTGGCTGAGTTGTCCAACGACTTCCATCCATTCGGCGACGAGCTCCGGCGCACTTGGCGCAGCACTTACACCCGCCCCAATGCGTCCTGCAATCACCGCCTCGACGGCGAGGGACACTGGAACTGACACCAGCCGCGCCATTGCTGTCCCGGCGCCGTCGCCCCACGCGTCCAACACGTAGGTCTTGTGCCAAACTGCTTTTCCCTCGGCTTCGGCTTTCAGGTCCACGCACAGCACCACGCGGTCAGGTTCGCCCGCGTCATAGGCGTTTTGTGCCCAGAACTGGTCGGACATCTCGCGCAGACGCGCGTCGCCTGAAGCGCCCTCGAGCGTCTCGATCTCGGTAAACACGTCGCCCCATGCTTCGGCCCATCCATTCAAGCGAAGGGTGCCGCGCACGAAAGTCTGTGTATTCCAGTCCGCACTGAGGCCGTACTGATCCATGAAGGGCAGCGAGTCGCGGTTTGGGTAGACCTCGAAGCTCTCAGTTGTGGGCAGAGGTGCCACGTAGCTTGAGATCGCATCCCAAGGACGCGCCACATCAAAAGGCTGGCCATCGCGGATTGATTTTGAGGGCGAGCGGAGCGCCTTCAACACACCCAGCGGCGACCAGCTGAACTTGTAGCGAAATGGGTTTGGCGTCTTGGGGATGCCGCCACAATAGCTGAGGAAGTGCGTCGCGTTTGACGGCGAGAATGCGTCTGAGGCGCTGTATTGTCCTAACATTGCATGGGCCATCAAGTGGTCGATGCCGGGATCAAGGCCGACCTCGTTGACCAGTGCGACACCTGCCGCTTTTGCGCCTGTATTGAGCGCGCGCATCTCGGGTGCGATATAGCTGGAAGACACGAAATGCGCGCCTTTGGTGATCGACATTTCCGCCAGCGGCACATGCCAATCGCCGGGCAGCATGGAAACGACCACATCGCCGGGGGCGAGGGCCGCGGTCAAAACGTCCATGTCAAAAACAGCGATCTTGTCGGTCAAATCACCCACGGCCTCGCGCGCCTTCTCGACAGTGCGGTTCCACACTTGGACGTCGTGGCCCGCCGCAATCAGTCGCCGCAAACCGGGAATGGCACTTAGGCCGGTGCCGCACCAATGGATAGTCATGCGCGTCTCTCCCTTAACCGCGGTGTTGTATGAAAAGCGCCTCAGCGCGCGCCCAAACGGGGCTGTCCAGATCGCTTAAACTCAACAAAGTCGGCAACAATTGCCCCGCGTAATCTTGCGAGCTCTCTACAGGCAGCAGCGAGGGCAGGTTATCAATGGCAGTCACATCGAGGACTGGATCGTCGGCCACCCGCAACGCTGGCTCGTCCCAATGCGTCGCGCGGTCGTAAACTTTAATCGGTGAAAAATCGCTGCCCGGATCGCAGGCAATGTCACCGATGACGGTCAGCTTTCGAGGCCCGTCCAGCGCGGATGCGGATACGAACACAGGGGTGCCGGGGCTGGCAAAAATGCAGTTTAGGAAGATATCGTGGTCGAGCACCTCGGGAAACGGTCCGCCATGCATGGTCTCAGCCATGTCCCAGTTCGTAGTCGTGACCCCCAAAGCGGCGCATAAATCGCGCGCCCCGGTGCCCACGCGTCCAAGCGCACCGATTATAATCGTCGCCGGGCGGTGAGGGCCAAGACCAGCGCGCAAATCGTCCAGCAAAGCCGGAGCGCTTTTATAGGTTGCCACAGGTCCGGCGATTTTGCCCGACAGCTGCGCGATCCAGCATTTCAGCGCGACGGCAGCGCCTGCATAGCCTGCCCAATAGCCAAAGGCGGCAACGCGGCGCCCCTCATCATTAACCAAATACTCTAGATCATAGAGCGTCCCGCCCCCGGCTTTGAATCGATCCAGCAGCACCCGCCCATCGGCTTGGCCTTTATAGGCGTGACCGAACATAATGTGGCGGTGGGGCAGGTCGCTTCCATCATCGGGCAACTCTTTCAGGCCAAAGATGATCGCATCGCGGGGCGCATCGGGCCATGAATTCTCGGTCGCAATCTCAGCGCCCGCCATACGGTAGCCCGAGATCCCAATCGCGCGGACTGAGCTTTCCTCGACAGTCACGCGGATGCCTGCTGAAACGAGTGCCGCAACCCCCTCAGGTGTCATGCCGACGCGATCCTCGTTTGGTCGTTGCTCGGCGCGAACCCACAGATGTGTCACGATAATACCCCAGCCTCGCGCATCGCCGCAACGGACGCGCGGGCACCGAACGCCTTAAAATGCGCGGCCAGTTTCGGATAGTTCGCGATATCCACGCCATCGCCTTTCAGCCATGTGCACACGACAAACAAATACGGGTCCGCAAGTGACATCGTATCGCCCATCACGAATGTTCCTTGCACCACATCGGCCTCGAGATAGGCGCAGCATTCCGCCATCGTCTCAGGCACCTTCGCCTTCATATCGGCAATGCTGGCCTCTAGATCTGCCCAGCGAGAGCCGCGTACTCGATGCGCGTGGTTCACATGCATGGTGCTGGCCAAATAATACAGAACCGAGCGCATCTGAGCGGCCTCAAATGCATCACGCGGTACGAAGCCTGCGCTCGGGTTCAGTCGCGCCAAATAGTCGAGGATTGCGCCAACCTCAGACAGAACGCCTTGCGGTGTGACCAACGCAGGCACGCGGCCTTTGGGGTTCAGCGCGAGATACGGGCCTTTAGTCTGCGCGCCGCTGGCAAAATCCACGCGGACGAGATGAAGTGGAATACCCAACTCATGCGCAGCTAAGGCCACGGTGGCGGCAACAGTGCCGGGCGAATAATGCAGGGTCAGTTCAGGATAATCAGACATAGGTCCTCGCATGGGCGCGATCTGGGCTCGCCAGATGGGCCGTATCATTGAAGCCGTTCACGAAAGGCTTGCTATCAATAACCTCAATCCGGTGCGCGGACGAGTTCATGGTATGCAGCACGATCTTCACCATGCCATCGGTATCAAAGTCCAAAAGGCGTCGCATAACAGCGCCGATCACACCTGCAGAGGTCACGATCAAGACGCGTCCGCCGGGCGCTGCGGCCTCGGCCAAAGCGGTGTGCACGCGCGTATCAAACGCGGCAAAGGGTTCGGTCTCATCCTTAATGCGACCCTCTTTCCAAGCACGGAACAATTGCGGCGCATGTTCAGCGAAATCATCGGGCTTGTCTGGGAAAGGCAGGCCATGCTCGGCCTCCATCGCTTTGGACAGACCGAAGTAATCAAGCTCGTTCCAGCGCGCATCTTCGACGACCCGGTCACCATAACCCATTGCTTGTGCCGTACCGCGTTGGCGTTTCAGCGAGCCGGAATAGATCCGGTCAAAATGCGCGTTGGTCTCGCGCATCCATTCGCCCAGCCAAGTTGCTTGCTGATGGCCCAGATCGCTGAGACGGTCATAGCTTTCCGCGTCGCGCGCCTTGGAATTAGCTTGGCCGTGGCGCACCAAAATGATCTCGGCCATGGGGCCCTCCGGGGTTAAGAACGAGCGCGCAGAATAGGGGCGAGCGCCTCAGGAGCAATCCCAAAGTCGCCTATGGGAAACAAGCGCTTCGCAAGGCGGCGCAATTGAGCCGTGCAATGTCGGATCAGAGGCTCGCAAACCGGTGCTCAATGGTTAGGATTTGCGCAACTGGAGGATGACGTATGTCCGAGACGATCAAATTCACGCTCGATGGCGAGGCCGTTGAAGCGCAAGCTGGTATGACAATTTGGGAGGTCGCCAATGGGCGCGGCCTCGTGATTCCGCATCTGTGCCACAAACCCTCGCCCGGCTACCGCCCCGATGGCAATTGTCGTGCTTGCATGGTTGAGATTGAGGGCGAGCGGACCTTGGCCGCGTCCTGCATCCGAGAACCGTCTGACGGCATGATTGTCGTCACGGATAATGCCCGCGCGACATCCGCTCGTAAAATGGTGGTCGAGATGTTGCTGGCCGACCAGCCTGAGCGCGAGGTGTCTCACGATAAATCGAGCCATCTTTGGGATATGGCCGATGCCAACGGCTTGACCTCATCGCGCCTGCCGACGCTGGACGCAGGGCATATTCCGTTGCTTGACGACACTCATGTTGCGATGCGCGTGAACCTTGATGCCTGCATCCAATGCGGCCTGTGTGTGCGTGCGTGCCGCGAAGTTCAGGTCAATGATGTGATCGGGATGGCTGGGCGTGGGCACGATTCTTATCCGGTCTTCGATTTCAACGATCCAATGGGCGAGAGCACCTGCGTTGCGTGCGGCGAATGCGTGCAAGCTTGTCCGACTGGGGCCTTGATGCCCGCGACTGTGCTCGATGACGCGCAGGTCGGGGATAGCGCGGATTACGATGCTGAGGTCGAAAGCGTATGCCCGTTCTGCGGTGTTGGCTGTCAGGTCAGCCTTAAGGTTAAGGACAACAAAGTTAAGTTTGTCGAAGGTATCAATGGGCCTGCGAATGAGGGACGGCTCTGCGTCAAAGGCCGCTTTGGCTTTGACTATATTCACCATGATCACCGTCTGACTAAGCCTTTGATTCGGCGCGCCGATGCGCCTGCGAAGGGCCTCAACGTTGATCCGGGCAATTGGCAGACCCATTTCCGCGAAGCCAGCTGGGACGAGGCGCTTGATTTCGCAGCGAACGGTCTGAAGGGGCGCGGGCGCGAGGTTGCGGGATTTGGGTCAGCCAAATGCACCAACGAGGAAGCGTACCTGTTCCAGAAGATGATCCGTCAGGGGTTCGGGCATAACAACGTCGATCACTGCACGCGGTTGTGTCATGCTTCGTCTGTTGCGGCGCTTATGGAAAACGTCGGTTCGGGCGCTGTCACCGCGACTTTCAACCAGATTGAACACGCCGATGTCGCCATCGTTATCGGGGCCAATCCGATCGAGAACCATCCGGTTGCGGCCACCTATTTCAAGCAGTTCACCAAGCGCGGCGGCAAGTTGATTGTGATGGATCCGCGCGGCCAAGCGCTCAAGCGGTTCTCGTCGCATATGCTACAATTCCGCCCCGGCGCGGATGTGTCGATGCTGAACGCGATCATGCATGTGATCGTGGAAGAGGAGCTTTACGATAAGCAATATATCGAGGCCTACACCGAGAATTGGGAGGCTGAGAAAGCCCACCTCAAAGGCTTCTCGCCCGAGAAAATGTCCGAAATTTGCGGCATCGATGCCGAGACTTTGCGCGATGTCGCACGCACTTTTGCAGGCGCGAAGGCGGGGATGATCTTCTGGGGCATGGGCATTTCGCAGCACATCCACGGGACGGACAATTCGCGTTGCCTGATCTCGCTGGCCTTGATGACCGGTCATGTCGGGCGTCCGGGCGCGGGTCTGCATCCGCTGCGCGGCCAAAACAACGTGCAAGGTGCGTCCGATGCGGGCCTCGTGCCGATGTTTTTGCCCGATTATCAAAGTGTCACGGATGACGGTGTGCGCAGTGCGTTCACAGACGTTTGGGGCAGCGGCGACTTTTCCAACGAGAAGGGCCTGACCGTCACCGAGCTCATGGATGCGGTCCACACCGATCAGATCAAGGCGATGTATATCCTTGGCGAAAACCCGGCGATGAGTGATCCTGATGTGGATCATGCACGTGCGGCTTTGGCCAAGCTCGACCACCTCGTCATTCAGGACATATTTATCACTGAGACGGCCAACTATGCCGATGTGATCCTGCCTGCATCTGCTTTTGCCGAGAAGTCCGGGACCGTGACCAACACCAACCGTCAAGTCCAAATGGGGCGTCCTGCGGTCACCCCTCCGGGCGAGGCGCGTGAGGATTGGTGGATCGAGGTGGAACTTGCCAAGCGCCTTGGCTTGGGCTGGACCTATACCGATCCGTCGCAGGTATTTGCCGAGATGAAGCTGAACATGCGCTCGCTTGACAATATCACATGGGACCGTTTGTCGATTGAGAACGCTGTGACATACCCGTCGCTTAGCCCAACCGACCCTGGCCAACCGATCGTGTTCGGCAATGGATTCCCGCGCCCCGAGGGTCGTGCGCGCTTCACGCCTGCCGATGTGATCCCACCCGATGAGGCACCTGATGCCGACTATCCGATGATTCTGACCACCGGGCGGCAGCTTGAGCATTGGCATACCGGATCAATGACGCGGCGGTCGGTTGTGCTTGATGCGGTAGAGCCTGAAGCAAACTGTTCGCTGCACCCTAAAACCTTGCGCAAACTTGATGTTGCTCCCGGTGGTTGGGTGCGCCTGACGACACGTCGCGGGTCGGTGATGTTGTTGGCGCGCGCCGACCGGGCTGTGGCTGAGGACATGGTATTCCTGCCCTTCGCATTTGTGGAGGCGGCGGCAAACCTGCTGACCAACTCGGCCATCGACCCCTACGGAAAAATCCCCGAGTTCAAGTTCTGTGCGGTGAAAGTCGAGAACGCGGAAAGCGTTGTCGCGGCTGAGTAGGCAATGGCGAAGGGGCGGTTTACGCCGCCCTTACCATCCCGCGAACCCCGCGAAGCGATCTTGGATCTCGGGCATCCAGAAGGCTGCCGTGAGCCCAACCACGCCCCCAAAAATCATACGGCTTTTGACGCCAATCAGGCGCGGAGTTAAGCCTGCGAGGGCTGCGCAAATCAGGCAGTAGTAGAACAGGGGAAGAGGATCGATATTCATGCCCTATGCCTTAGCACAACAAATCTGCGGCTTGGATAGGAATCGTCTACCTAAGTGTTGGAAAGACCACCTTGGGTGGGCTGCAATCCTCGGTTTCGCCCAGTGAACATCGCGTTATGGATTTTGCCGCGTTGTCTGGTATCAAGCGCGCGAATTGGTGCATCGCTTAACGGATGCGCCTGATATGTTCCGGAGCCCTCAATGATCCTGCTAGGTGCGTTTTTCTTCCTGCTTGGCCTTGCCGCTTGCTACGCCATTGGGCGGTATGTGACGAGATTTGCTGACCTCGCCCAAGGGGCCGCTGTGGGTTTGTGCGGTGTGGGGGGATTGATATTCGGTCTCCCAGACCTTTGGGTCGATCAGTTCTATTGGTCGCTGGGGCTGCTATTTGTTTATGGGGTGATCGGAAGCCTGATCTGTCGCCGAGGCCGCCGTGCACGCATGTTGCGGCGCTGATGTTGGTGGCTTTCGCGGGTCTGGCTTGCAGCGCGCGCAGCCCCGAAATACGACTGACACACCGCCAAATTTCAGGTTGAGGTTGTCATGCTGGCCAGCCTGCCCAATGATGGGGGATGATTGAGGGCCGGCGCTGCTATGTCGAAGCCCTCTCGGTCCGGTCCTGGGGAGGAAATAACATGCGCAAGATTATCCTAGCAGGGCTTGCGGCCCTTTTGGCTACCACAGCGGCTGCGCAGGATGTGGCCGTCCTGATCGGCAACCGCGACCATGATCGTGCCGGCACGGTGCGCGGAGCAGATGCCGTATTTGATCTGCAATTTCCTCTGAGAGAAGCTGGTTTTCAAGTGATCTCGGGCCGTGATTTGAACGGCGACGAGTTTGAAGATGTGCTGGACGCGCTGCTAGACCGCCTCGATGATGCGGATCGGCTGGTGTTTGTGCTGGCCGGGCATGTTGTGAATAGTGACACAGGCAGTCTGTTCCTTCCCGCCGATGCGAATCCCGGTTCTGGGCGGCGCCTTTCGCGCAATGCCCTGACGATAACTGAATTGATGCAGATTGCGGCGACGCGTCCCGGCGGAGCAGTGATTGCTATTGGCACCGAACGTGGGGCTGTACGCGGTCTTGATCGGCGTTGGCGTGAAGGGCTGGGCGGCGTGGACGTCCCGCAGGGGGTGACGCTGGTGACTGGCAGCCCCGAGGCCGTGACCGATTTCGTGGAAGAGGTTATGCTGAGTGATAGCCGCAGCGTGCTTGATGGCGTGCGGGCTTTCGAGGGTGCGGTTGCGGTGGAGGGCTTTATTGGGCGGTTGCATCCGTTCCTTGGCGGTGGCTCGGATGGGTCTGGTGGTGACACTGAGAGCGCGCGCGAGGAAGGGTTCTGGGCGGCGACGCAAGTGCTTGGAAATACTGACGCTGTGGAGGCCTATCTGGACCGCTATCCAAATGGGGCGTTCGCAGCTGAGGCAAGCGCTTTGCTGGGTGATATCCGAGAGCGCCCCCAACGTGAGGCCGAAGCGGCAGAGGCTGCCTTGGGTCTGGACCGGAATGAGCGGCGCGCGATTCAGCGGGCCCTAGTGTTGTTGGGCTATAACACGCGCGGCGTCGACGGAATTTTCGGGCGTGGCACGCGTGCTGGTATTCGCGAATGGCAGGGTGACGCTGGGCGGTTTAAGAGCGGGTATTTTGATGCGCCTCAACTGGATGCGTTGAATGCGCAAGCGCGGGTGCGCCAAGACGAATTGGAAGCAGAGGCGGCAGAGCGCGCTCGTCAGGAAGCGTCGCGCGAGGATGGCGTTTGGCGGCGAACTGAACGTACGGATACAGCGGAAGCGTACCGTGCCTATATGGAACGCTACCCTGATGGGACTTATGAAGCCGATGCCGTGCAGCGCTTGCGCCAGTTTGAGCGCCAAGCCCGGCGCGAAGCGCGCGCGGAGGAGCGGCTTTTTTGGGACGAGGTACGCCAGGATGGCAGCATCGAGGCCTATGAGCTGTATCTGCAACGCTATCCAAGCGGCGCGTTTGCTGGCGATGCGCAGGCATCCTTGGCCGAGCTGCAATCGCAGACCAACACCTCACAACTGGCTGCGACCGAGAATCAGGTTCTTGGCAATCCAGTGTTGCGCCTGTTGGCTGAACGGCGCTTGGCGGATCTGGGACTGGAGCCGGGGCGCGTCGACGGGCAATTTGACGATGCTACGCGGCGTGCGATCCGACGTTTTCAGCGCGCTCGCGATATCGAGGCGACGGGATTTGTCGATCAAACCACCGCCGCGCGAATGCTGGCCGAAGCGGTGGGCGGGAACTAGACGCCGTTCGGCCCAAGCGCAGAACACAAGAAAAGCCGCCGGAGCATCTGCTCGGGCGGCACATCCTTGCGCAAAGCGCGGTCAGTCTTAGCCCTGACGGGCCTTGAAGCGACGCTGGGTCTTGTTGACCACATAAACGCGACCTTTACGGCGCACGATGCGGCAATCCCGGTGACGGGCTTTTAGCGAGCGAAGTGAGTTACGGACCTTCATGGTCTCTCTCCTACGGCGCGGCGCTTATGACATGCGCCGTTAAATTCTGGCCCCCGGACCCGGGGATACGATGGTGGGCGATACAAGGTTCGAACTTGTGACCCCTTCGATGTCAACGAAGTGCTCTACCACTGAGCTAATCGCCCTTATGACACGCGAAGTGAACCCCGCCGTCTAAGTCGCGCTTCTATAAAAGGGTTACGAGGGGGGTTCAAGCCTTTTGGAGGTCTGAATTTTTGCGCTATATGCCTAGCTATGAACAGTGACGCCTATACCCTTCTTACCCCCTCGGTTTGCACGACTTCGGTGATCTTCGCTTCGCCGCATTCGGGGCGCAGTTATCCCAAAACCTTCTTAAAACAGACGATTTTGGATGAGCTCGGCGTGCGATCGTCCGAGGATGCGTATGTCGATGATCTGATCGCAGCAGCCCCCGATTTGGGCGCGCAATCGATTCTCGCTAATTTGCCGCGTGCATATATCGACCTGAATCGCGCTGAAGACGAGCTGGATGCTGCTGTCATCGCAGGTGTTCCGCGCATGGCGCACAACCCAAGGGTCGCCTCCGGCCTCGGTGTGATTCCCCGTGTGGTGTCGAACGGGCGCGCGATCTACCGGGGCAAACTGACTTCTGATGAGGCGGAGATGCGCGTCACCCGCTACTGGCGGCCCTATCATGCGCAGCTTCGCGCCATGATCGGAGCAACCAAGGCGCAGTTTGGGCATGCTATTCTGGTCGATTGCCATTCCATGCCCCATGAAGCGATTGCGAACCTGCGCGACGGACAAGGGCGCCGCCCCGATGTGGTGCTTGGGGATCGGTTCGGTGCAGCGGCTTCTGGTCCGGTGACCGAGCATATCGAGGCGGCGTTTGCGGCGGCGGGTCTTGTGACCGCTCGTAATGCGCCATTTGCGGGGGCCTATATTGCGCAAGCCTACGGACGACCTGCCCAAGATGTGCATGTTGTGCAGGTGGAGATTGATCGCGGGCTCTATATGGATGAAACCTCGATCAGGCCTCATGACGGGTTCGAGGCGTTTCGTCTGACCCTGACCGAGGCGTTGGCCGAGATTGCCGATATCGGGCGGCCTGCGGTTAGTCTGGCTGCCGAATAATCAGCGCAGCCCGCGCCCCATCACAATAGCATCCTCGCCAAACCGCGCCTTGATTGCATCTGTGGCGCGCTCAGCCGCAGCGCGCTTGGCGGCTTCTGGATCGAGCAGATCACCCATGCGGTCGGCCTCGTCGGCGGGCACAAGTTCTGACAGACCAACGCCGAGTAGTCGAAACGGGCCGGGATCGGTGACGCTGGCGAGAAGGTCCGAGGCCTCGCGGTACAGCGTATCGGCCATTTGCGTGGGGCTGCGCAGACGGTGACGGCGGCTGAGGCTTTGGTGATCGCCGCGTTTGAGCTTTAGCGTAACAACGCGCCCGGCCAGATTGCGCGCCTTTGCACGGCTCGCGGCTTTTTCGGCCATGCGCCAGAGGTGGCCATCGAGCAGCTTTGCATCGCTGGTATCGGCATTAAACGTTGTCTCGTTCGATATGCTCTTGATCGGCGCATTGGCCGAGACGCGCCGCTTGTCCTGCCCGCGCGCGAGGTGCCACAGACGCTCGCCCATGGACCCGAAACGCATGTTCAGATCACGCCTGTCCCAGCGCTTGAGGTCTGCAAAAGTGCGGATACCAGCGGCATTCAACGCCTCCTGTCCGGCGGGCCCAACGCCCCAGATCAGGCGAATGGATTTGTCGTGTAGGAAAGTCAGCGTCTCAGCCGCGCCGATGATCGCAAAGCCGCGTGGCTTGTCCAGATCGGACGCGATCTTGGCGAGAAACTTGTTGTGGCTCAGCCCGATGGAGCCGCTTAGGCCAAGCTCATCGTTCATGCGTTTGGTAAGTTTTGCGAGCATCACAGCAGGCGGCGCGCCATGAAGGCGGGCGGTTCCGGTCAGATCAAGGAACGCCTCGTCAAGGCTGAGCGGCTCTATCGCGGGGGTGAGGTCTTCCATGAGCTCGCGAATGGCGCGGCTGGCCTCGACATAGGCCTCGAACCTCGGCTTCAGGACAACCGCATCCGGGCATAGCTTCATTGCCTGGAACATTGGCATCGCCGATTTCACGCCCCGGATGCGCGCAATATAACACGCGGTCGAGACCACGCCGCGCTGGCCGCCGCCAATGATCACAGGCTTGTCGGCCAGATCGGGGCGGTCGCGCTTCTCGACGCTGGCAAAGAAGGCGTCGCAGTCCATATGGGCGATAGAGAGGTCGTAAAGCTCAGGATGATTTAGCGTGCGCGGCGAGCGGCAAGCAGGGCAGCGCCCCGGTGTCGGGAAGGTGTGGAAGCAGTCGCGGCAGAGGCTGGGCATATGTGGACGATACGCGCCTAGGGCAGTTCCGCCAACACGGCATTTGCGGCTTCGCGCGGCAATGTTGCCTGCCAGATCGGACGCCCGACAACGATGTGATCGGAGCCCGCGCGGATCGCATCGCCCGGTGTCATCACACGTTTTTGGTCGCCCTTGGCGCTGCCCATTGGGCGCACACCCGGTGTGACGATCAAGCGGCCTGCCGATTCGGGCAGCGCGCGGATCAGGGCAGATTCTTGCGGGGACGCGATAACGCCATCAGCACCAGCCTCAAACGCGCGCGCGGCGCGTTCAACGACGAGGTTTTGCACGTCTCCCGCTTGGATGAGGCAGTCGTCAAGATCGCGGCGATCCAACG
Organism: Dinoroseobacter sp.; assembly: GCA_034111085.1. GTDB lineage: Bacteria > Pseudomonadota > Alphaproteobacteria > Rhodobacterales > Rhodobacteraceae > Dinoroseobacter. The sequence continues at coordinate 9,988 of JAWUXZ010000033.1, read as the reverse complement.
AAGTTAACACCGTCACAGCCAGTATCTTAAGGTTGCTGCCGGACGCGCCTTCTTTGGCTGCGCGCACCACATGCGGGTCGCCATGGACGGTCAGAAAATCTAGGTCGAACTGAGCGAGACCGCGCACCGCAGCTTCCACCGTGGCGCCGATATCAAACAGCTTCATATCCAGAAAGATGCGTTTGCCATGCTCGGACTTCAGCTCGTTGGCCAGCGCGAGACCGCCTCCCGTTAACATGCCGAGGCCAATTTTGTAGAAGCTTACGCTGTCACCCAGTTGCTGGGCCAGCGTTAAGCCTGCCACCGCGTTCGGGACATCGAGGGCAACGATCAGGCGGTCATCGGACATTGGCGCTCTCCTTTTTCGACTTCGTGCGGGTGGGGGCTTCGCCTGTCAAGCAGACCCTTGCGCAAGTGGGTGTGTGATCCCACATATTGAACAAGGCCCTAACCGGGGCGCGCCGCCAAGCGGGCGCTTTGATCAGCAGGGTGCTATCAGAAGGAGAATTGCCTATGGACCTGGAAAAGTTCACGGAGCGGTCGCGCGGATTTCTGCAGGCGGCCCAGACGATTGCGATGCGCGAAGACCACCAGCGACTGGTGCCCGAGCATCTATTGAAAGCCATTTTGGACGATGAAGAAGGGTTGGCAAGCAACCTGATTACACGCGCGGGTGGGGCGCCTGATCGTGTGAAACAAGCGGTCGATATGGCCGTGTCAAAACTGCCCAAAGTATCCGGCGATGCGGGCCAGATTTATCTTGATCCGTTAATGGGCAAGGTTCTGGATGAAGCGGAGACGCTTGCAAAGAAAGCAGGCGACACATTTGTGCCAGTTGAGCGCGTGTTGATGGCACTGGCCATGGTTAAATCCAAAGCGAAAGAGGCGATGGAGGCAGGTGCAGTTAACGCCCAAGCCCTGAACGCCGCCATTAACGATATTCGCGGTGGGCGCACGGCGGATTCAGCCAGCGCCGAGGATACCTATGAGGCGCTGAAAAAATATGCCCACGATCTGACGCAAGCGGCGCGCGATGGCAAAATCGACCCGATAATCGGCCGTGACGAAGAGATTCGGCGCACAATGCAGGTTCTGTCGCGGCGCACGAAAAATAACCCAGTTTTGATTGGTGAGCCGGGCGTCGGTAAGACCGCGATTGCGGAAGGCTTGGCGCTGCGGATCATTGATGGCGACGTGCCTGAGAGCTTGCGCAACAAGAAGCTTATGTCGCTTGATATGGGCGCGCTGATTGCTGGCGCGAAATATCGAGGCGAGTTTGAAGAGCGTTTGAAAAGCATTCTGACCGAGGTTACGGAGGCCGCTGGCGAGATCATTTTGTTCATCGACGAGATGCACACACTGGTCGGCGCAGGTAAATCTGAAGGCGCGATGGACGCCGCGAACCTGATCAAACCTGCCTTGGCGCGGGGCGAGTTGCACTGCATTGGTGCCACGACGCTGGACGAATATCGCAAGCATGTGGAAAAGGACGCAGCCCTCGCGCGGCGCTTCCAGCCTGTGCTAATCGAAGAGCCGACCGTCGAAGATACGATTTCGATCTTGCGCGGCATCAAGGAAAAATACGAGCTTCACCATGGGGTTAGAATTTCCGATAGCGCGTTGGTGGCGGCTGCAACGCTAAGCCACCGCTATATAACCGATCGGTTCTTGCCTGATAAAGCCATCGATCTGATGGACGAGGCGGCCTCGCGCTTGCGCATGGAAGTCGACAGCAAACCCGAAGAGTTGGACGCGCTGGACCGCGAGATTTTGCAAAAGCAGATTGAAGCGGAGGCGTTGAAGAAAGAGGACGACGCGGCCTCGAAGAACCGACTGGAAAAGTTGCTACGTGAGTTGGGCGGGCTGCAAGAGCAAAGCACGGAAATGACCGCGCAGTGGCAGGCCGAGCGGGACATGTTGGAATCGGCTCGTGGCTTGAAGGAGCAGTTGGACCGGGCGCGCGCAGAGTTGGATAAGGCCAAGCGTGCCGGCGATTTGGCCAAGGCGGGCGAGTTGTCTTATGGCGTGATTCCGGGGCTGGAAAAAGAACTGGCCGACGCGGAGTCGCGCGAAGAAGAGGTCATGGTGGAAGAGGCCGTGCGCCCAGAACAGATCGCAAGCGTGGTTGAGCGGTGGACTGGGATTCCGACCTCGAAGATGCTGGAAGGCGAGCGTGACAAGCTGCTTCGGATGGAAGAGGAACTTGGTAAACGTGTGATCGGTCAGCATTCGGCGGTTAAGGCTATTTCCAACGCGGTTCGGCGTGCACGGGCGGGTCTTAACGATGAAAATCGGCCGCTCGGGTCGTTCCTGTTCCTTGGCCCAACTGGGGTGGGGAAGACGGAGCTCACCAAAGCGGTGGCCGAATATCTGTTCGCCGACGATCAGGCCATGGTGCGGATCGATATGTCCGAGTTTATGGAAAAACACGCGGTTTCGCGTCTGATCGGGGCCCCTCCCGGCTATGTCGGATATGATGAAGGTGGTGTGTTGACCGAAGCTGTGCGGCGCAGGCCCGATCAGGTTGTGCTGTTTGATGAAGTCGAAAAGGCGCACCCGGATGTGTTCAACGTGCTGCTGCAAGTACTCGATGATGGGGTGCTGACCGATGGGCAGGGCCGCAAAGTCGATTTCAAGCAGACGCTGATTGTGCTGACCTCAAATCTTGGGGCGCAGGCTTTGTCGCAGCTTCCCGATGGGGCAGATGCGGCGATGGCCAAGGACGATGTTATGGACGCAGTGCGGGCGCATTTCCGGCCTGAGTTCCTGAACCGTTTGGACGAGACGATTATCTTTGATCGGCTAGCGCGCGAGGACATGGCGGGGATTGTGGATATCCAGTTGGGACTGCTTGAAAAGCGGTTGGCAGCACGCAGCATCACGCTTGATCTGAATGCCGCCGCACGCGAGTGGCTGGCCGAGGAAGGCTACGATCCGGTGTTCGGGGCGCGGCCCTTGAAGCGGGTTATTCAACGTGCGTTGCAGGACCAGTTGGCCGAGATGATTTTGGCGGGCGATGTTGCTGATGGTGAGACCGTGCAGGTCAGTGCGGCCGCCGATGGGTTGATGGTTGGCGACAGGATTTCGGCGTCCAAGCGCACCCCTCCAGATGAAGCGGTCGTGCATTAACCCTAACGCCACTGCGCCTTAACTTTAAGTGACGCCCGGTTGCGCTATGCGGCGGGCCGGGCGTCCCATATTATGTGTCCGAAACAGGGGGTGCATCATGGCGCGCAAGATCGAGGCTTTGCTTGCTGAATACGGCGAAAGCCACCAGAACGAGACCAACAAGGCGGTGCATTGGGTCTGCGTTCCGGTGATTGTTTGGACGGTAATGGCAGGGCTTTATGCGATCCCGCAGCCGGGGTTTATGGCCGATGTCGCATGGCTGAACTGGCTGACGTTGGTCCTGGCCGCATCCTTAGTTTACTACGTTTTTCTGTCCCCAACACTCGCGCTGGGCGTTGGGATCTATGCGGCATTCAGCTACTGGCTTGTTCTAGGCGTTGAGAGCGCGGGGTGGGTCGTTTGGCAAGTCGCATTGGTTCTGTTCGTCTTGGCATGGGCTGGCCAGTTCTGGGGGCATAAGATCGAAGGCAAGAAACCGTCGTTCCTTAAAGACATTCAGTTCTTGATGATTGGTCCCGCATGGCTGCTTAGCTTTATCTACAAACGCGTCGGGATCCCGGTTTAGGGTTAACGCTCGCGCGTCGCTCTTTGCGCTTTTCGTTAACCGCGAAGCGCGGGCAGGCCGATTCCGGTTGCTTCAAAACCTCCATCTGACGCGATCAGCTGCCCGGTCACATAGCTGGCCTTGTCCGAGCATAGAAATACGATGACATTTCCGATCTCGTCCTCGGACCCGTAGCGGTTCAGGGGGATTGCGTCGTGATAGGCGTCGATAATTTCTTGTGTGTGGACGGCCATGGCGAGTTTCGTGCGTACAGGACCGGGGGCGACGACGTTGGCGCGGATGCCGTGCTCGCCAAGCTCAACCGCTTGTTGGAGGGTCAATTGAATGACGGCAGCTTTCGAGGTTCCATAGGCCACTCGCAATGTGGATGCGCGCAGGCCCGAGATGCTGGCGATGTTCACAATGGCCCCCTTTGTCTCCCGCAGGGCAGGGATACAGGCTTGAGTGCAAAGGAAAACCCCGTCGAGATTGGTTTGCATCACAGTGCGCCAACGCGCGAATGTAGTGTCCTCAATCGGGCCGAAATCAGCCACGCCTGCGTTGTTCACCAGCGCGTCGATGCGCCCGAACTTGGCGGTTACCTCGGCGACCATCGCGTCCACTTGTTCGGGGATCGACACATCGCAGACAACAGGCAGCACGCCGTCTAGCTTGGCAGCTTCCTCGGCCAACACATCTGCATTACGGTCGATCATGGCGACGCGGCGACCCTCTGCGAGGAACAGTTTTGTGGTGGCCAAGCCGATGCCGCGCGCGGCCCCAGTGACGATGGCAGTTTTGGTCATGATGGTCCTCCAGTTGTCCCGAGTGTTGCAGAGGATTTGCGGGCAAGGGAAGGCCGTTTATGCTAGGTTGGTGCGAAAATGAGAGGAGACAGACATGAACTTAGGCGCATTTTCGATCAGCTTGAGCGTAAAGGATTTGACCGTTTCACGCGCGTTTTACGAGACGCTTGGCTTTACAACGTTCGGCGGGACCGCCGAGCATGGTTACCTAATTATGAAAAACGGCGACCATCTGGTCGGGATTTTTCAGGGTATGTTTGAAGACAATATGCTGACATTTAATCCGCGCTGGGCACAGGATGCTTCGGAAGTGCCGGGCGATGATGTGCGCGGGATCTACGAGAAGATTAAGGAAGCCGGGCTTGAGACGTCGCAGGAAGCCGGGCTTGAAGCTGAAAGTGGGCCGGGGAGTTTTGTTGTGATTGATCCAGATGGAAATCCGGTGCTGATCGACCAACATGTCTAACCAAAAAAGGCCCCGCACGCGCGAGGCCTTTTCAGGGGTTTTTTACGGCACTTAGTGCGGCATCAAAACTCTATTGATCACGTGAATGATCCCGTTGGAGGCCATTAAGTTTGGCGTCGTTACGGCAGTGCCACCGTTCAAATGCACAGCGCCGGAACGTCCGTCCGAGATGATCGATGCACCGTTAACGGTGATGAGGCGACCGCGACGACCCAGCAGAAGCGAGGCGTCGAATTGGCCTGCCAGCACGTGGTAGGTGAGGATCGAAGTCAGCTGAGCCTTGTTCTCAGGCAGCAGCAAGGATTGCAGTGTGCCGTGGGGCAGTGCTGCGAACGCGGCGTTGGTTGGTGCGAACACGGTAAATGGCCCGCGACCCTTCAAGGTATTGACCAAGCCAGCAGCAGACACGGCGGCCACAAGGGTAGAGAAATTCGGATTGCCAGCGGCGATATCGACGATGTCATTGCCGCCCATTGCAAGAGCTGGAGTTGCGAGGCCTGCGCCCAGTGCGGCAGCGGCGGTGGTCTTCAGGAAATTACGGCGATCCATAATGTGTCTCCTCCTAGTCGGGGTAAATTGAGTTAAGTGCTCGACAGAAAAACGCGACCCCGGTGAGGGGCCGCGCCTGTTCGGTCTGGGCTTAGCTTTCTGGCGGCATGATCACAGCGTCGATGACGTGAATCACACCGTTGGAGGTCTCGATGTCCGCCGAGGTAACGTTCGCGCCGTTCACTTTTACGCCGTCCATCGTGGTGATGGTGACTTCTGCGCCATTCACGGTTGCAGCCATCATGTTGTCGGACAGGTCGGTGCTCATCACTTTGCCTGCAACAACATGGTAGGTCAGGATTGCCGTCAGGGTTGGGATGTCTGCCAGCAGCTCTTCAATTTTGCCATCGGGCAGAGCAGCGAACGCCTCGTCGGTTGGGGCGAACACGGTGAATGGGCCTTCGCCTTTCAGAGTGTCTACAAGGCCAGCAGCGGTCACAGCGGCGACGAGGGTGTTGAAGGTGCCTGCCGCAACAGCGGTGTCGACGATATCCATGGAGTGGCCGTCAGCGAAAGCTGCGCCCGAAGTCAGGGCAGTTGCGGCGGTCAGTGCGATAAAGGTTCTACGAAACATTGGGTCATTCTCCGTCGTGTATGACTGTAAAGTCGGCCACCATTGCGGTGGCGTGCAGGGAGAACGGGCCAAAAGATGTATTGGATGTGCATCAAAAAAACGTCGGCAGGCTTGATCGAATGCAGATTCCAGCTAAGCGCAGCGCCTGTGGAATTTCCCATCACAAACGGGTGACGCTTTGTGAGAAATCCGCCTCGATTGTTTCACGGTTAGTTGCACCGAATGCCTCTCGCGCTTGACGCCGCCGGACCGTAGGCTTCCCGCTAGCGAAGGGAAATGCGCGCAATGATGATGGTATGGACTGAGTATGTCGTTCAGGGGCTGATTTACGCCTTTGTCCTCGCCGTGGGATTGGTGGCGCTGACCCTCGTGGTCTTGTTGATCATCGACCGCACCCAGACCCGCGACGCAATTCGGCGCAATTATCCGGTCATCGGGCGGTTCCGACACCTGTTCTCGACGCTGGGCGAGTTTTTCCGGCAATACTTCTTCGCCATGGACCGCGAGGAGTTGCCGTTTAACCGCGCGCAACGCCATTGGATCGAACGGGCTGCCGAAGACAAAGGCAATACCGTCGCCTTTGGATCGACCCGTGATTTGCGGATCCCCGGGACGCCGATCTTCGTGAACTCGGCCTTTCCGCCTCTGGATGATCAAGCCACCGCTGCGCCTGCGATGATGATCGGGCCAGACACGCGACATCCGTATTTGGCGCAATCGGTCTTTAACCTGTCAGGTATGAGTTACGGCGCGATCTCGGCCCCGGCGGTTCTGGCGTTATCCAAAGGGGCGAAGGCGGCCGGTATCTGGATGAACACCGGCGAGGGCGCTGTCAGCGAATGGCATCTGAAGGGTGGCGCGGACATCGTGTTCCAGATCGGGACAGCAAAATACGGTGTGCGTAACAATGAGGGGCTTTTGGATGACGCGAAGCTGGCCAAGATTGCCGAGCATGCGCAGATCAAGATGTTTGAGATCAAGCTGAGCCAAGGTGCGAAACCCGGTAAGGGCGGCATTCTACCTGGCGAGAAGGTAACGCCTGAGATTGCGAAGGTACGCGGGCTTGAAGTTGGGCAAACGTCCTATTCACCGAACCGGCATGTGGAGGTCGATGATTGGGGCGATCTGCTCGATTTTATCGCCCATGTGCGCGAGGTCACGGGCAAGCCGACGGGGATCAAGCTGTGCATTGGCGCCCTTGAGCCGATTGCAGAGTTCTTCGCTTTGATCCGCAAGCGCGGCGAGGCGAGCGCGCCGGACTTCATAACGCTCGATGGTGGTGAAGGTGGCACGGGTGCCGCGCCGATGCCGCTGATTGATCTGGTGGGTATGTCGATCCGCGAGTCGCTGCCTTTGGTTGCGGACCTGCGGGCGGAGTATCAGTTGCACGATCGCATTCGGTTGGTTGCTGCCGGTAAGCTTGTCAATCCCGGCGATGTGGCATGGGCATTGGCGGCAGGCGCAGATTTCGTGACCTCCGCGCGTGGCTTCATGTTCTCGCTGGGGTGCATTCAGGCGCTGAAGTGCAACAAGAACACATGCCCCACGGGGATCACCACGCATAACCCGCGTTTGCAGCAGGGTCTTGTGGTGGAGGAGAAGTTTGTGCGCGTGAAGCAATACGCCGAAGGAATTGTGCATGAGGTCGAGACGCTCGCGCATTCGGTCGGCGTGGCTGAGCCGCGTCAGTTGCGGCGCGATCATGTTCGTATCGTGCAGCCGGATGGCACATCCGTTCCGATGAGCATGCTTTATCCGGGAAAACGGAAGCCAAAGATTGCATAAACTCACCACCGCGTGATGTTTCAGCAACCTCGCATTCCGTGACAGCAACGTGAAAGCGGTTACAGGCAAGGCTCTCTATATACTGTCGGTAAGCAGATAGGAGATGCCCTCATGAAAACCCGACTGACCTCAGACGATGTTACACCCAAGCACCTGTATATGAACCGCCGCCAGATTATGACTGGCATGGGCGCGCTTGCCGCCGGAAGTATCGGTGGGCCCTTGATGGCGCGCACCCCTGATCTTGCGCCCGGCGTCGATATGGCTGGTGGCGAGACGCCCAATAGCTGGGAAGACATCACCACCTATAACAATTTCTACGAGTTCGGGACGGGCAAGAGCGACCCGGAAGAGAACGCACACCGTTTGACCACATCGCCTTGGTCGATTGAGATCGGTGGTCTGGTCGATAAGCCCGGCACCTACAGCTTTGATGATATCGTGCAGGGCAAAATGGTTGAGGACCGTATCTACCGTCTGCGTTGCGTGGAAGCGTGGTCGATGGTCGTGCCGTGGCAAGGGTTTGAGCTGCGTCAGTTGCTGGAGCAAGTCGGCGTACAGTCAGGCGCGAAATACGTAGCCTTTGAAACACTGGTTCGCCCCGAAGAGATGATCGGCCAGAACCGCGCGAATGTGCCATGGCCCTACCGCGAGGGTTTGCGTCTCGACGAGGCGATGAACCCGTTGGCCTTGATGGCGACAGGTCTCTACGGCGAGGCGATGCCGAACCAGAACGGCGCACCGATCCGTTTGGTCGTGCCGTGGAAATATGGCTTCAAGTCGATCAAGAGCATTGTGAAGATCGTGCTGACGGATACGCAGCCCGAGAACTCGTGGAACCAGATCCTGCCGAACGAGTACGGCTTCTATTCTAATGTGAACCCGGAGGTAGATCATCCGCGTTGGTCGCAAGCCTCTGAGCGTCGGATTGGCGGTGGGTTGTTTGCGCGCCGTCGCGACACACTGATGTTCAATGGCTACGAGGACGAAGTGGCTGGTCTGTACGAAGGTATGGATTTGGCGGAATTCTACTAATGACCGCTGTTGCCACCTTCAATGGGGCTGCGCGAAAGCTGCCAGCATGGTCCTTGTATATAGTGGGGACGATTCCGCCTGTCTGGCTGTTCTATCAAGCCCTCACCGGAGGTTTGGGCGTGGACCCTGTAAAAGGCATGGAGCACCAGATGGGGCTCTGGGGGTTGCAGCTGCTGATTGCGTCGATGGCAATCACGCCACTGCGCAAGCATCTCGGGGTGAACCTGCTGAAGTTCCGCCGCGCAATCGGGCTTTTGGCGTTCTTCTATATACTAGGTCACTTCATGATTTGGTTGGGCCTCGATATCCAGTTCCGCTGGGCCGAGATCTGGAAGGACATCCTCAAGCGACCGGCGATTACCATTGGGATGGTTGGCTTGTTGGTGATGGCACCATTGGCGCTTACTTCGTGGAACGGTGCAATCCGGCGGATGGGTGCTGCGGCGTGGGGCAAGTTGCATAAGCTGGCATATCTGGCGGTGCTTGCCGGAGGTGTTCACTATGTAATGGTGGTGAAGACCTGGCAGACGGAGCCATTCTTGTACTTAGCTGGGATTGTGGTCCTGCTGGCACTGCGGGTGAAGCTGCAAAAACGAAAAGTGGCGACGGCTTAAGCACTCTGCGCTGAAACCCGCCCTGAGAATGGGCATAAGCGAGTCGCTTTGGCAGATGTCAGGGCGACTCGATTGCGTTTGAGCTGCTCGATTCGTGTCACTTGGGCTGAACCGGAGGGGTGAGAAGGCTGATTTGCGAAAATCGACGGCCTTACCCGAGGTAGGTTTGCGTAAATCACGGTTAACGTAATGAGCGTGTCCCTGCCAAACGGAGCGTAGGGCGATTTTCGATCGGACTTAGATAGGAAAAGTCGAACGACTTATCCCCAAGAACCGGCTCACTTGTGCCTCAACCAGTTAAAAACACTATATTTTGCTGTGACGAATGCTGCAGTGCAAAAAATGTTCACCATGCCTCAAGAAAGGTCTTGCGGCTTTTGTGTTGTGGACCTAGACGTCTCTTCACCAGACGGGCAGCGATGCTCTGAGGTGCACTGGACGGGCCGCAGGGTCATGAAGGGAAGCAGTTACCGGAGATGATGCATT
>JAWUXZ010000032.1:0-22728 GCA_034111085.1 Dinoroseobacter sp. | reverse complement strand
TCGACAGCACTGAGTTGGAAAAAACCGAGGTGAGGCGTGGGTCAACACCGCCATTCAGGGTTTCGTTAATGAACTCATAGTTAAACGCTTGGATCAGTGCCTCGCGGACCCGCCAATCTTGGAACAGATCGCGGCGCGTATTCATTACAAGACCCGTAATGCCCGAGGGGCGTTGGTGCGGGATGATGGATTTGACGACTTCGCCAGACGCCACGCGCGGAAAATTATAGTTGCGGTCCCAATTGGCAGCCGAGGTTTCGCGCATCGTGCTTAAGATGCCAGTTTTGAATGCCTCAAACATCGCGGTGCCGTCGCTGAAGAATTCCATTCGAATTGTGCCGATATTATTGGTGCCGCGCCGCACGGGCAAATCGGCCCCCCAATAGTCAGCGTCGCGGGTCAGCTCAACAAAGCGCCCAGCCTCAAAATCTGTGATCACATAGGGTGCCGACGAGATTGGGACGACATCGACGCCACTATCGGCAAAATCGACGCCTTCCCACTGCGCGGCCTTCAGAATTGGGCGCAGGCCCATGATCAGGGCCAGTTCGCGGTCGGCCTCTTTAAAGGTTAACCGCACGCCGCGTTCGCCAACAGCGTCGATGCTGTCGATCTTCTGCCACGCGCCCAGGTAACGCGGATGGCCTTCGGTGCCGAGCGTCTCGTAGGACCAGATCACATCATTGATCGTAACCGGCGTGCCGTCAGAGAATCGGGCAGCCGGATTCAGGGTGAATTCGACCCACATCGCGTCCGGATCGACCTCTACCGATTCGGCAAGCAGCCCATAAAGCGTGAATGGTTCGTCATAAGAGCGCTGCATCATGCTCTCGTAAGCAATAAATCTCAGTTGCCATGGAACCCGTCCTTTGCGGATATGCGGGTTGAGGCTATCGAAGCTTCCAACCTGCCCATCCACGAAGGTACCGCCCTTTGGCGCGTCAGGGTTCACGTGGGGGAGAGACACAAAATCAAGTGGAAGGGCGGGGTCCCCATACATAGAGATGCCATGTTTCGGCTGCGCGAGCCCTGCCCCAGTGCCAAGCACAATAGCGGCTCCAAGCACCGCGATCCCTTGGTTTAGCCTATGGAAAAACACTGATTTCATTTTGGAAACGCTCCGCTATCGGACTGTAATTATGGCGCTAACTCTAACGGGCTCCTGTGTGTCGCGCAATTTTTTCGTTGGACCTCACCGGGGTTTAAGCTTATAAAGGTTTCACTGCTCGATAGGTTTCTTGCCTGTATGAAACCTACCTCAATGACTTAACGCCCGCCTTGTGCGGGCGTTTTTTTTGACATGCACACTTATGTGTCAGGTGCATGTTGCAGGTGCAGCATGTAAGGTTGCCTCAAATCGTATTGAGGAGATGCATCATGGCCTTCACCATCGACCTTTCGGGCAAGACCGCCGTCATCACCGGGTCAAATTCAGGCATCGGTCTTGGCATTGCTTGGGAAATGGCGCGCTCGGGTGCGGATGTCGTGCTGAACAGCTTTACCGACCGCGATGAAGATCACGCATTGGCCACCGAGATCGTGGCAAAGACGGGCGTTACTGCGCGCTATATCAAAGCGGATATGTCCAAAGGTGCGGAGTGCCGTGCCCTGATTGAGATGGCTGGCACTTGCGATATTTTGATTAACAACGCTGGCATCCAGCACGTCGCACCTATCGACCAATTTCCGGTCGACAAATGGGATGCGATCATTGCGATCAACATGAGTTCAGCTTTTCACACGACCGCTGCGGCCCTGCCATTGATGCGCAAAGCCGGTTGGGGACGGGTGATTAACATCGCGTCTGCTCATGGTCTGACCGCATCGCCCTACAAATCGGCCTATGTCGCGGCCAAGCATGGTGTGATCGGGATGACTAAAACCGTTGCCCTAGAGACGGCGCAAGAGCCGATCACCGCGAACGCTATTTGCCCTGGCTATGTTCTGACCCCCTTGGTCGAGGCCCAAATCCCCGACACGATGAAGGAATATGCCATGAGCCGCGAAGACGTGATCAAGAACGTGATGCTCAAGCGGCAACCCTCTAAGGAGTTCGCCACTGTCGAGCAGATGGGTGGCACGGCGGTCTATCTGTGCTCGGATGCGGCTGCGCAGGTCACTGGCACCACGATTAGTGTCGATGGCGGTTGGACTGCAATATAATATCAGTAGTTTAAAGGTCGATCTTCATGTCAAAACCAGCCATTAACCTCGCCCTGCAAGGTGGAGGTGCCCATGGCGCGTTCACTTGGGGCGTGCTCGACCGCTTGCTTGAGGCAGATGTTTTGGAGATTGCAGCGATTTCCGGTGCCTCGGCGGGAGCCCTGAACGGTGCCGCGGTCAAAGCTGGGTTTGCAAAACGTGGCGGTGGGGCTGAGGCCGCGCGTGAAAATCTTGACTGGTTGTGGGAACAGGTCGGCGCGATAAACGATCCGATGATGTTGCCATGGCTAACGGCATTCTCGCCTGGCCTGATGTCCAAGACGATCGAGCATTCGCTGCCCTTCGCGCTGTCGGAATCGATGGGGCGCATGTCCAGCCCGTATGACAGCGGCGCGTTTTATCGCAATGCGCTAGAGCCAATCGTGGCGCGGTTTCATTATGATGAGGTCTGTGGCGCGCAGGGCCCAGAGTTGCACATCTGCGCGACCAATGTGCGGTCTGGAAAAATCCGAGTGTTTACGGGGGCCGAAGTTGGGCCAGACCCGATTATGGCATCGGCCTGCCTGCCAACGATGTTTCGTGCGGTCGAGATTTGGGATCCTAAAACCGAGCGCAAAGAAGCCTATTGGGATGGCGGATACACCGGCAATCCAGCGCTTTTTCCATTGTTTCGCAACGGTTTGCCACGCGACATTGTGATTGTGAACATCAACCCGCTGCACCGCGAAGACTTGCCAACGACGGCGCGAGACATTCAAAATCGGATCAACGAGATTAGTTTCAACTCGTCTTTGCTGCGGGAATTACGTGCGATCCAATATGTGAAGGATTTGCTGGCTGAAGGTGCGATCACACAGACCTCAAAAAAGGACGTGCTGGTCCATATGATTGCTGATGATGCGTTGATGACGCAATTGTCCGTCGCCACGAAAGTGATGCCGAATGCGGTTGTGTTGGCTCAGTTGAAGCAAGCTGGGCGTGCGGCTACGGATAGGTTCCTAGACGCACATGAGGCTGATGTTGGAACGCGGAGCAGTGTTGATCTTGCAGGTATGTTTAGCTGATAAGAGATTGAAATTCTTCTAAACTAGACGCCCTGTCCAATTTTCAACCCAGCGCATAGCCTGCCCCGCGCACAGTGCGCACAGGGTCGTCGCCACCGTTTTGGCACAGTGATTTGCGTAGTCGTCCTACGTGAACGTCTACGGTGCGGGAATCGACATATATGTCCCTGCCCCAAACCCGGTCGAGCAGTTGTTCACGGCTCCAGACCCGGCCTGGTTTTTCCATGAATGTTGCGAGCAGGCGAAATTCGGTTGGGCCAAGCTTTAGGGGCGCTTCATTGCGGAAAACGCGGTGGCTTTCGGCATCCAGAAGGATGTCGCCATAAGTCAGTTGCTGGCCAACGGTTGCTGGACGCACGCGGCGCAATTGTGCACGGACCCGCGCCATTAACTCTAACACCGAGTACGGCTTGATTACGTAATCATCCGCGCCGGTTTCCAGCCCGCGAATGCGGTCAACTTCCTCTGTACGCGCAGACAGCATGATGATCGGGATCGACCGTGTGTCGGCCCGTGTCTTAAGGCGGCGGCAGACCTCGATCCCGGACACCGACGGCAGCATCCAATCGAGGACGATGATATCGGGGTTTTCTTCATCCACGAGCAATAAACCGTCTTCACCATTCCCAGCTTGGGCGACGCGGAAGCCTTCGGCCGCCAAATTATAGGCCAAGACCTCGCGCTGAGCAGGCTCATCCTCGACCACAAGAACCGTCGGTTGCTCTGCCATTGCCATCTAATTACTCCGCGATCAGGCTGGTGCTGTCTTTCTTAGCGCGCTCTTCTTCGGGCACCTCGCCTGTCACTAGATAGATCACTTGTTCAGCAATGGAAGTTACGTGATCACCCATGCGTTCGATGTTTTTGGCGACAAAATGCAAGTGCATACAGGCCGTGATGTTGCGCGGATCTTCCATCATGAAGGTCACGAACTCACGAAACAGGGCATTATACATCTGGTCTACATCTTGGTCGCGCTCGCGCACAGCATAGGCCAGATCAACATCGTGTTGCACATAGGCATCCAGCGCGTCTTTGAGCATCAGATCGACGGTTTTCGCCATTCGCCGGATCGCGCCTGAGCTGCTGCCGATAGGTGGAGTTTGTACAATGATTCCAGTACGTTTGGCGATGTTCTTCGAATAATCACCAATGCGTTCAAGATTGGCAGAGATCTTCATCACTGTCAAAACCACACGCAAATCCCGCGCAGTTGGCGCGCGCAACGCAATCACGCGCGCGACTTCTGTGTTTACCTGATCTTCGAGGTCATCGACCAGAGAATCGCGTTTACGCACCTTCTCGGCCAATTCTTCGTCGCGTTCTTCAAGGCTGCGGGCGGCCGCTATGATCTGCTCTTCGACAAGTCCACCCATCTTCATGATCAGGGCTTGGATACCTTCGAGATCGCGGTCAAACGCGCTGGCGATATGTCCTTGGTCGGTGTTCATGGCGCTATCCGATCCGGCCGGTGATGTAGCTTTCCGTGCGCTCATCACGAGGGTTGGTAAAAATGGTGCCTGTCTCGTCAAACTCGACCAATTCACCAAGATGGAAGAAAGCGGTTTTCTGGCTGACGCGGGCGGCTTGCTGCATCGAGTGGGTCACGATGACAACCGAATAACGGCTGCGCAGATCATCGATTAATTCTTCGACTTGTGCTGTAGCGATTGGATCGAGGGCTGAGCATGGCTCGTCCATCAACAAGACCTCAGGCTCGGTCGCGACGGCGCGCGCGATGCATAAACGCTGCTGCTGGCCGCCCGACAAACCCGTGCCCGGCGCTTGAAGTCGATCCTTAACTTCGCCCCATAACGCCGCGCGGCGCAAGGATTTTTCGACAATTTCGTCCAGCTCGGCCTTGTTGGCAGCTAGCCCGTGGATGCGGGGTCCATAAGAGACATTGTCGTAGATTGATTTTGGAAACGGGTTCGGTTTCTGGAACACCATCCCGACCTTGGCGCGCAACTGCACTGGATCCACGCGCTTGTCGTAGATGTCTTCGCCGTCCAAGGTGATATCCCCGGTGACTTTGCAGGTGTCGATTGTGTCGTTCATCCGGTTCAGACAGCGCAGGAAGGTGGACTTGCCGCAGCCTGAGGGGCCGATAAAGGCGGTTACGGTCTTGTCGGGTATCTCGACGTTAATCGCCTTGATCGCATGGGTTTCTCCGTAAAACACGTCCACGCCTTTTGCCGCGATCTTTGTCTCAGTGGTTTGCACGTCTCTCTCCGTAAATCGCATATCGTTCATGGTCGGTCCTTTCCTACCAGCGGCGCTCAAACCGGCGGCGCAACAGCACGGCGACGGCGTTCATGAGGATCAAGAACACCAGAAGCACGATGATGGCCCCTGACGCGCGTTCCACAAAAGCAGGATCAGAGCGTTGGGTCCAGTTATAGACCTGCACGGGCAAGGCCGATGCGGGGTCGAAAAAGCCGTCTGGCACGCCGCTGGTGTATTCGCGCACGAACGCAACCATGCCGATCAGCAGCAACGGCGCGGTCTCTCCCAAGGCTTGGGCGAGGCCAATAATAGTGCCTGTCAGGATGCCAGGAGCGGCGAGCGGCAACACATGGTGGAACACGGATTGCATCTTGGACGCGCCCACACCGAGGGCTGCTTGCCGGATCGAGGGCGGCACGGATTTCAGCGACGCACGGGTAGCGATGATGATCGTAGGTAGCGTCATTAAGGTTAATACCAATCCGCCGACGATCGGTGCCGATTGCGGCAGGCCCGCGAAGTTGATGAATATCGCGAGACCCAAGATGCCGAACACGATGGACGGCACGGCTGCCAGGTTGGCGATGTTCACCTCGATCAAGTCGGTCAGGCGGTTTTTCGGAGCGAATTCCTCAAGATAGATCGACGCGGCAACCCCAATGGGCAAGGCCAACGCAAGAACGATCACCATCATATAGATCGATCCGATTATGGCGACGCCCAGCCCTGCGGCCTCGGGCCGTTGATCAGAGGCATCCGGGGCGGTGAAGAACAGCGTGTTGAATTTCTGGTCCAATACCCCGACCTCGCGCAGCGCTTCTGCAAGGTGCAATTGCGCGGGCGAGACGTTCTTGTCCAATTCTGCGGTCGCAAAGCTGACGCGGTCTTTGTAGAACCCATCGATGCGACCATTCGCAAGGAAGGTGAATTCCTGAGTGGTTCCAACGGCTTCGGGGTTAGCGAGCACGAAATTTCGCAACTGCGCCGGCGCGTCTTTCGAGATGATACCGCCTGCGTCTTTCTCAGACAGCCCCTCGATCTCGATCCCTTGTGCTGCCATCTCGGCCACCACTGCGGTGGCAATCAAGGGCGCGTAGCCGAAGGTTGACACGCTGCGCATCTCGGCGGGGTCACGGTTGCCGGTTTTGTCGAGTTTATCTGCGGGCAACGCCACTTGCAGCGTTACGAAGGTTTGCTGGAACGCGCTGGCCCCATTGGAGAATATCGAGGTCAGCAGCACCAACAGCGCCAACAGGCCCGCACATACCGCGATTAATCCGTAGGTTCGAAACCGCGCCTCGGCGGCGTTGCGTTTCTTGGTGCGAGCGTCTTGTTTGAGCAAAGAGCCTTTGCGCGGCGGCTCGCCTGCGCCAATTTCCGAGGTCACGTCGGTCATTCGTATTGCTCCCGGTATTTTCGCACGATGAACAGGGCAAGCACATTCAGCCCCAGCGTGATCGTGAACAGGGTCAGGCCAAGCGCGAAGGCCACGAGGGTCTCGGCGCTGGCAAAGTCGGTATCACCTGTTAGCTGACTTACGATTTTTACAGTAACTGTGGTCATCGCCTCGAACGGGTTGAGATCCAGCTTGGCGGCGGCCCCTGCCCCCAGCACCACAATCATCGTCTCACCGATCGCACGACTGGTTGCCAGCAAGACGGCGCCAACAATGCCCGGCAAGGCAGCGGGGATCACAACTTGGCGGATCGTCTCGGAATGGGTGGCACCCAGCGCGAAAGATCCGTCGCGCATGGTTTGTGGCACCGCGTTGATGATGTCATCTGACAGCGAGGACACAAACGGGATCAGCATCACGCCCATGACGATACCTGCGGTCATAACAGAAGACGAGCTGTCGCCAATACCGAGCGGTGCGGCGAAGTAATCACGCAGAAGCGGCCCAACTGTGATCAACGCAAACAGGCCGTAGACGATGGTGGGGATACCAGCGAGGATTTCGATCAGCGGCTTGGCGATGGCGCGCATCTTTGGGCCTGCATATTCACTGAGATAGATCGCAGCGAAAAGTCCAACGGGCACGGCGACGAGCAATGCTATGAATGACACGTAAAGCGTGCCCCACAGCAGCGGGATAATGCCAAGCTGACTGGCACCACCGCGTCCCGAAAAACTGGGCGACCATGTCAGGCCGAAAAAGAAGTCATGCCAAGGATATTGCAGGAAGAAATTGCGCGTCTCAAACACCATCGAGAAGATGATGCCAACGGTCGTCAGGATCGCGATAGTGGAGGCGAGCATGAGAAGCGCGAGGATCATCGCCTCAACCATATTGCGCGCGCGGTAAGCGGCGTTGGTACGGGTGACAGCATAGGCGAGGCCTGCAATGGCGGCCCCGATCACCAGAACGGTCATCCATATCGCTAACGATGCACTGAGCGCCCGGTAACTTTGTGCGGCGGTCAGAACCGCGGGCTGCACTTCTGACCCAAGCGCTACACCCACCTGCCCCAGCAATTGTCTGATATCGGTGGTTGTCGCGTCCAAGCTGCGCGTCGCGCCGTCTGTCAACGCGCCCTCGGCCACGGCGGTGTTGAGGCCTTCTGCAATGCGGCGCACATCGCTCATCACCAGAGCGCGGGTGCTGTCTTCGCTGATTGCAGTCTCGGGGATTAGGTTAATGATGCGGTTCTCAATGATCACCGGCTGGATCAGTAGCCAAGCGGCCATCAACAAAAGCGCAGGCACAGCGCTGAGCAAAGCCGCGTTATAGCCGTAATAGCCGGGCAGCGAATGTAGGTTGCGGATGTCGCCTTTACCTGAGGCGAGCGCGCGGCTGCGCCCAAGGACAAAGCCAATCGCGGCGAGGGCTGCGAGAAGTACCAAAAGCCAAATGACGGGCATTGCGGTCTGTCCTAATGGGCAAAATAGAGGCGTCTTGTCTTAAAAGAAGGGTGGCGCAGTGTTGCGCGCCACCCTCGGTGTCAGGTCACGCCGATCACATTGACGACGCGGCTGCAACCTTTGCTTGGGTCGCGGCCAGTTCGGGATCGGCAACCAGACCGTAAGCGGCGAGCGGGCCGTCTGGGCCAGCAATCTCGTCGGCCACAAAGAACGAGGCGAACTCCTGCAAACCGGGGATTACGCCGACATGGGCCGCTTTGATGTAGAAATACAGCGGACGTGATACCGGGTATTGCCCGCTTGAGATCGCCTCAACGGTTGGCACGACGCCTCCCATGGTTGCGACTTGCAGCTTGTCGGTGTTGTTCTCATAGAACGACAGGCCGATGACGCCGATGCCATTGGTGTCGGCATTGATGCGCGCCAAGGTCTCTGTGTAGTCGCCGTCGATGTCAACGGAACGACCATCGGTGCGGATCGACATGCACTTTTCTTCTGCGGTGTCTTCGTCCACGCCTGCGTCGAGCATGCCTTGGAAGAACCCGCCATCTTCGCAACCTTGAAGGATCACCTTTTCCTCAAACACTTCACGGGTGCCGTGCTTTGTTCCCGGAATAAAGGCTTGGATTTCTTGGGCCGGGAACGCAGGGTTCACTTGATCCCAAGTGGTGAATGTATTTGCAACCAGGGCTCCGTCGATGAAGTGCTCGTTGGCGAGGGCTTTGTACCAATCTTCTTGGGTGAACTCGAACGAGTTGCCGTTGATGTCTGAGGCAAACACGATGCCATCATAGCCAATGCGGACCTCAACAATGTCAGTCACGCCGTTCTCAGCACAGACAGCAACTTCGGTGTCACGCATGGCGCGTGAAGCGTTTGCGATGTCGATCGTGTTTTCGCCCACGCCTTCGCAGAAGCGCTTCAGGCCTGCCGACGAGCCGCCGGATTCGACCACGGGGGTTGGGAATTCAAAGTTTTCACCAAACGCCTCGGCCACAATGGACGCGTAGGGCAAAACGGTGGAGGAACCTGCGACCTGAACTTGGTCACGGGCGGATGCGGAGGTGGCAACAGCCGCAAGGGCCAAAGCAGAGGTAGCGATCAATTTGAGAGACATTTGGAACTCCTGAGTTTCTCAACCATGGAGGCATCGGAAGGTGACGCCATGGGCCGAGTGCTAAGCCTGACGCGCAATGCTTTTGTGACGGTTGCGTAACAGTTTTATGACGGTCGCTTTTGCGAGCTCAGATTGGTGGTTGGAACGAGAACTACCCACAAGCCAAAGCCTTACAGAACCGGCAAAATCACTGAAAACTGACTGCCTTTACCGGGCTGGCTGTGAATTTCCATCCGGCCCCGGTGGCGGTTAACAATATGCTTAACAATCGCCAAACCCAGACCTGTGCCGCCCATTTCGCGCGAACGGTGCTCGTCAACCCGGTAGAAACGCTCAGTCAGGCGCGGCAGATGCAACGGATCGATTCCCGCACCCTGGTCCTTGATCGTGATCCGCACGGCGCGGGCACGCAGGCTGGCGTCTTGGAACGGTGTGCCTACCGTTAGCGTGATCTCGCCGCCGTCACTGCCGTATTTGATCGCGTTCTCCAACAAATTGTTCATCACTTGGCGCAGTTGGTCGGCGTCGCCGGGCACACAGGTTGTATCATCGTCGAGATGCGTGGTGATTTTAACGCCCGCCTGTTCGCTCAGCCGGTCAAGCGATGACAGAGACGCCGAGAGCATATCTGAAACGCGCACCGGCGCAGATGGTCGTTGACGCTCTACCGTCTCGACGCGGCTAAGCGACAACAGATCACCAACAAGCCGGTTCATGCGCTGTGCTTCTTTGTGCATCATGCTCAGGAAACGAGTTTGCGCCGCCTCATCTTTGCGAGCCGGGCCTTGCAGCGTCTCAATAAACCCGACGATGGCGGTCAGGGGCGTGCGCAGCTCGTGGCTAACATTGGCAACAAAATCGCGGCGCATCCGGCCCGCTATGTGCAAGTGCGAGACGTCTTCGAGACAGATAAGCGTGCCAATGTCCTTGCCGTCCCCAAAGGGCGATGCAACGACACGGTAACGGGTTTCGCCCGTTTCATCCAAAGCGACATACTCCGCCTCAACCCTTTGGCTGGTGCGGGCCGATAGCTCGATTGCGTCGAGCATATCGGGCTGGCGCAAGGCAGTAATATAGTGAAGCCCGACTATCTGTGCGCCTAGAATATTAGTCGCCGCAGCGTTTGCAGCGGCGATTCGCGCGTCACGCAGCACCGCAAAGGCCGGAATCGGAATGGCGTTAATCAAAAGGAGGGGCGCATTTTTAGACATGTCGCTTTCTTTCCGCGAAGGGTGAGCCACAGGTCTTTCTTGGGGTCTGTTGGGTGCGAAGTGCAACCACAAGTCCTTATTGCGTGGGTGTTAAACCTCAAAGATTCGTGTTTCGCATTATGCAACTTAAAATGCAAATTGCGATTTGCAATATGTGAACACAAGTTATACCCTTATAATATGAGGTATGCAGGCATTGGGGCCACGCAGATCATACGCGAGGTGCTCACATGAACGGGTCAATTTGGATCAATCCGACCAACGTAGTGACCCAGGCAACGGCTCAGCGCCCTGCCGCAAATCAGAACGTCCACAAAAATGCAAAGCAGGAAACGCTGCTTCTTGGCGTGGCACCCCGAGACATGGCCGCCTTGTCCGAAATCGTCGCGGCAGACGCTGCCTTGAACCTTGCCAGCACGCTTGACGAACTGACCGCAGCGTTGGCCAATGACAACGTTTGTGTCGTTGTCACGCCGCTGACAACCGACGCGTTCGACGCGCTTGATGTGGCGCAACATCTTGCAAGTATTGGCTATTATGGCCAATTGCAGATCCTGTCGCCAGAATTGCCCAACCCGCTGTTGGTGCGCCGTGAGATTGAAGCGGTTGCAAAATCGGTTGAGGTAGAACTGGTCACACCGCGTGCGGCTTGGCGAACGCTGGCTTAGGCCGCTGCCTTTACCGCGCGCGTAAGACTGTCGATCAGGCGCTCTGGTGCTTCTATGCCAACCGATAGCCGAAAGAAGCCGTCTGACATTCCCAAAGCGGCGCGTTCGCTAGCCGTTAGCCCACGGTGAGACGAAGACGCCGGATGCGACAGGGTGCTGGCCACATCACCAAGGGTGGGCGCAAATGCTAAATCACTTGCCTTGGTTAATGACTGGGCAGCATCGTGCCCGCCATTCACCTCAAAGCTGACCATATTGCCGAAATTCTCGCCCAAAAGCTGCTTTGCTCGCGCTTGGTCCGGATGATCCATCCGGCCCGGATAGAGGACGCGTTTGATATTAGGCATTCCGGCCAAAGCATCTGCGACCCGCGCGGCATTGGCGCAGGCGCGCTCGAACCGCAGATCGAACGAATGCATGCCACGCTCAGCCATCCAGCAATCATATGGGCTAGCGGTTAACCCTAATGTCACAATCACATCCCAAATGGCTTGGCGATGCTCGGGCGTCTTGGCGGCGACATAGCCAAGCATCGCGTCAGAGTGCCCGGCAAGCAGCTTGGTAACTGAATGCAGCACAACATCGCCGCCATGCTCAAACGGGCGGTAGGCGCGTGGGGTCGTAAAGGTGTTGTCGACGACCACGAGGATGTTGTTTTTACGCGCAATTTCGTAAATCGCGTCCATATCAGCGACCCTGAGGGTAGGATTGGAGACGACCTCGATCAAGATCAATCGGGTCTCAGGGAGGATGCTGCTTTGCAGACTTGTTGAATCAGTCGGATCAAAGAAGCCGGTTTGGATGCCAAAACGCGGCAGATCCGTCTTCATCATACGTAGCGAACGCCCGTAAAGCTGATTGCCGCCAAGCGCATGATCGCCTGATTTGAGCAAGCCAAGCATGACAGCTGTCACGGCGCTCATACCTGATCCGGTCATTATCCCGCCCTCTGCGCCCTCAAGCCGGTCGATTTTTTGGGCCAGCACCGATGCGTTTGGGTGCCCTTCGCGCGAATAGGTATAGCCTTGGGCGCGCCCTTCATACTGGGCGTGCAGCGTATCAATATCGCTGGTCGCGTAGACAACAGAAGGTTGTAGGGGCGTCCCGATTGGGGTGCTAACACCTTCAGGCCAGGTGACGCCACGGACGGGATCTTGGGTCGAATTGCGCATAAAACACCTCGTATAGTATTCATAAGAAAGGTTTTTGGATCAAGATGTTATCGGGCGCATCTCATTTCTACACCGACGCATTGCAGTTTGGTAATGGCGCGCGGAAACCCGCAAGGCATCGATCTCGTCTTCACGCAGAGCGCGCACAACTTTCGCAGGTGATCCAACCACAAGGCTGCCATCCGGAATGACCTTGCCTTGAGTAACCAAAGCCCCAGCCCCGATAAGGCAATCCCGACCAATGACCGCGCCGTCGAGCACGCAAGCACCCATCCCGATCAAAGTATTGTCACCAATCGTGCAGCCATGCAGCATCGCTTGGTGCCCAATCGTGCAGCCCGCCCCTACCGTTAATGGAAAATCCATTTCGGTGTGAAGGACGCAGCTTTCTTGGATGTTCGTGCCGTCACCGATCACAATCGGCTCGTTATCTCCGCGCAAAGTTGCATTAAACCAAACCGAAGTTGCGTCGCCTAGCGTGATCGCGCCAATCACATGAGCGCTACCCGCCACCCAGTAGTCACTGGAAGCAGGCGTCACAGGTCGCAAATTACCAAGCGTATACAAAGTCATGGATGACGGTCCTCAAATTCTGCGTTCAAGGATCGTACAATATCAACGAGGCCCGGCTGCTGGCTCCTTCGCAAGCGTTCAGCGCTCAGGATGGTTTGCAAACGCGCTTGGGTCTGGTCGAGATCGTCGTTAACCAAGACATAGTCGTATTCAGGCCAATGGCTGATCTCGTCGCGACTTTTCTGCATTCTGCGCTCGATCACTTCGTCACTGTCTTGAGCGCGCTGAATGAGGCGGCGTTCCAACTCAGCAATTGAGGGCGGTAGGATAAAAATCGACAGCGCGTATTTACCAAGGCTCGACTCGCGGACTTGTTGGCCGCCTTGCCAATCGATGTCAAAAAGAACATCGCGCCCCTCATCAATCGCTGCCTGAACCGGCCCCTTAGGCGAGCCATAGAAATTTCCGAACACTTCGGCGTGTTCCAGCATTTCACGTTTATCAACAAGCTCTTGAAAGCTGTCTTTCGTGTGAAAATAGTACTCCGTTCCTTCGGATTCTCCAGTGCGCGGCGTACGGGTTGTTGCCGATACCGAAAAGCTGAGCGCCGGATCCCATTCCATCATTCGACGCGCGAGTGTAGATTTTCCGGCCCCTGAAGGGGACGAGAGGATTACAAGAAGACCGCGCCGTTTCAAAGGCTTACTCCACGTTTTGAATTTGTTCACGCAATTGGTCAATCACTGTTTTCAAGGCAAGTCCAATCCGCGTCAAGTCAGCATCGCCGGATTTTGAGCACAGCGTATTGGCCTCGCGGTTGAATTCTTGGCATAGAAAGTCGAATTTGCGTCCCACTGGGCCAGTTTGCTGCAAGAGATCGCGTGCAGCAAGGCAATGAGCTTGCAGTCGATCAAGCTCTTCGGTGATGTCTGCTTTGACTGCAAGCAGTGCAAGCTCTTGGGCAATACGGCCCGGATCAGCGTCCACCGAATGCATGATACGTTTCATATTTTCAGCGAGCGCAGCTTTTACGTTCGGTTCCCGCGCCTTAGCGGCCAGTGTGGAAGCTGCAACTAGCCCCTCGATCTCACTGAGTTGCCTATCTATGACTTGCGTCAGGGCCGCACCTTCGGCGCTGCGTGCGCCTTGAAACGACTTCAACAAACTCGGTATGTATTTGATCAGATGACTAGACAGGGCTGCTGCTGCCTCAGGCGCGAGGTCTTCGGTTACAGTAATGCTGCGGCTTTGAAGCAAATCCAATGCAGTTGTTGGGGCCAACTCGATGTCTTTGGCTTCCGCAGCGGCTTCAATCATAGCGATTTGCGCGAGAATAGCGTCGAGGGCCGCTGCATTGATGGTCGCGGGGCCGCTATCGGTGCGTGTCAATCGAAGTGACAAACTTACTGAACCGCGTCCGATCTCGGCCGATAGCAGTTTACGCGTGGCAGCCTCCAGCCCCGGCACCCAATCTGGCACACGCGTTCGAATATCGAGCCCTTTGGCGTTCACGCCGCGCAATTCCCAAGACGCCGACCAGCTTGCAGGGACCTCAACAATCGTTTCGGCGCTGGCATAGCCGGTCATTGATTTCAGCATTAGCGTTAACCCTTTCGATAGGTTTTGAATGAGTTTTTCACAAAAACCTGCCAAATTCAGCCCGAGGGAGAGCATGGACGGTTGGCCTGCCTCCCGGTCGAGCACCCCAGGTTAACTGCGGGGTAGCATCGTCTGGGAACAACGGCAATCTCCGTGCGAAGCGGCGCAAGTGCGCAAGATGTTTGGAGAGGTGGGATGCTGTATTTTGGTGAGTTTGATAGACCACCTGTGGGATTGGCTGGGGAGACTGCCAACACACAGGTCGTAGATTTGTGGCGACGCAAGGCGACCTCGCGTAGTCGCATTGCCTCGGATGTGCTTGAATATTGGGATAAATTACGTGACGGAGCAGCATTGCCATACCGGATGGATGTGGATCCCTCGCGCATGGGAGACGCGCTCCCATACGTCTTCCTATTGGAATATTTGGCCCCCGGAATTGCACGCCTTCGGATTGCTGGACGGCACTTACACGACGTGATGGGGCGCAATGTGGCGGGCTCGCCTATTACCTCTTTCTGTGCGCCCGGGGCTCGGGCTGAGATGTTGCCGTTGTTGGATGCGGTCTTTGACGGCCCATCTTGCCTCTCGCTGGATCTGCTGGCCGAGCGCGCCGGTAAGCCTGCCAAAGCGGCTGAAATGTTAATATTGCCCATGGCGGATCGAATGGGAAAGGTGACGCGCGCGCTCGGGTGTCTCGTGGCGCGTGGCCCGATTGAGTTCACGCCATATCGCTTTTCTATTCAGGATGCGCGGCTTACGCCACTGGCTAAACCCGTCGAGGTGCCTTCAAATTGGCCCGTAGACGTCCCTGCGAAAGCTGAACGGATCGACACGGATTGGAAATCCACATCGATCCCTTGGTTGAAGGTCGTTCAGTAAGCGCTTGAAGTAACAGTCTAAGCGACTGCCCGTGCGCGCCGCCTTCCGCTGATTTCTTCCGCAACGAGAAACGCGAGTTCCAACGACTGCGACGCATTCAGGCGTGGATCGCATGCGGTGTGGTAGCGCGAAGATAGATCGTCGTCGCTGACAGCGCGCACGCCACCAGTGCATTCGGTCACATCCTTACCAGTCATTTCGAAATGCACGCCGCCCGGATACGTGCCTTCAGCGTTGTGGATGTCGAAAAATTCGCGGACCTCGCGCAAAACTGACTCGAAGGGCCGTGTCTTATAGCCAGATTCGCTTTTTATCGTGTTGCCATGCATCGGATCACAGGACCAAACCACGTTTGCGCCCTCTTCCTGAACGGCTTTGATCAAGCGCGGCAGGTGATCGCCAACCTGGCCCGCACCAAAGCGGGCAATCAAGGTCAGACGACCAGGAATGTTGTCTGGATTCAATTTTGAAATCAGAACTTTAAGGTCTTCAGCCGAAATTGATGGCCCGCATTTGAGTCCGATTGGGTTTTGGACACCGCGCAAAAACTCGACATGTGCCCCATCTGGCTGGCGGGTCCGGTCGCCTATCCAAAGCATGTGGCCCGAGCCCGCAACGGGTAGGCCCGTAGTGCTATCGGTCCGGCAAAGCGCTTCCTCGTATTCCAGCAGCAAGGCCTCGTGGCTGGTGTAGAAGTCTACCGCAGACAGGCTGTGGGCCGTATCAGGGTTTACGCCAGCCGCACTCATGAAATCGAGCGCGTCGGAAATCCGGTTCGCCATGTCGGCGTATTTTGCAGCTTTTTCACCTTCGACAAAGCCCAGCGTCCAGCCGTGAACGTGATGAACATCCGCGTAACCGCCCGTAGAGAAAGCGCGCAGCAGGTTCAGCGACGCAGCGGCTTGGGTATAGGCCTGCAACATGCGCTTCGGGTTTGGGATGCGGGCCTCAGGCGTGAAGTTGATATCGTTAATGATATCACCACGGTAGCTGGGCAGTTCGATCCCTCCGATGGTCTCGGTCGGCGTTGAGCGCGGCTTGGCGAACTGGCCTGCCATGCGGCCCACTTTGACAACAGGGCATTTTGCGCCAAAGGTCAAAACCATCGCCATTTGCAGCATTACACGGAAGGTGTCGCGGATGCCGTCGGCGCTGAATTCCTCAAAGCTTTCGGCGCAATCGCCGCCCTGAAGCAAGAACGCCTCGCCTTTGGCAACCTGGCCGAGTGCTTTGGTTAACTTGCGCGCCTCGCCTGCAAACACCAGCGGCGGGTATTTCGCCAGGTTCTGTTCGACCTGCGTGAGCGCAGCCGCGTCAAGATAGTCGGGCATCTGCACACGCGGCAGGGCGCGCCAATCGGTTTTGGTCCAGGCTTTGGTCATGTCATGTCCTCCTGCCCGGCGCTGCGTCGGGCGATACCTCGGTAGGTCTCGTAACGGCTTGGCCAGCCCTTGCCAACCCGGCTTTTTCTCAAGTTTCTAAAGGCTGGGGGCGCTAACATGCGCGATGTCCGCCTAAGAAAGTGGCACAACGTGAAACGGAGGATCTTGCCAGGCGTGCAAAAAGCTGGTTCGGTCGACCTTGGATCGATGTCTACAAGAGCGTCGCCAGCAACAAGGAAGCGCTGGAATATGGCTGATTTACGCCTGATGGCCGACGGAGGCGTGAAACCAAAGCGGTTTGTCTTTGTCTTGCTTGATCAATTTTCGATGCTTAGTTTTTCCTGCGCTGTAGAGGCGCTGAGAATTGCCAACCGCATGAGCGGTAAGACGTTATATGAATGGACGCTGGCGGGCGAAGGCGGCGAGATTGCCTATTGCAGCGCCGGTACTGGCTTTAAGTTGGATATTGATCTTGAAGACCTCGAGCGTGAAGATATCGCGCTGGTCTGCGGCGGCATTGACGTTCAATCATCTACCACCAAGAAACTGTTGAACTGGTTGCGGCGAGAGGCGCGGCGCGGCGTCACGATGGGTGGGCTTTGCACTGCAGGGTATGCATTGGCGCGCGCAGGGTTGCTGGATGGCAAACGCGCGACGATCCATTGGGAAAACCAAGACAGCTTTGCTGAGGAATTTGATGAGGTTGAGCTGACCAAATCGGTCTTTGTGGTCGATGGAAACAGGATCACGACGGCCGGCGGAACTGCATCGATTGATCTGATGCTGAAACTGATTGCTGAGGATCACGGCGAAGATCTTGCCAATACCGTTGCCGATCAGCTGATTTATTCGTCGATCCGCACCGACCAAGATACCCAACGCCTGTCGATCCCGACGCGCATTGGCGTTCGGCATCCCAAGCTGAGCCAAGTCATTCAAATGATGGAAAATCATATTGAAGAACCGATTAGCCCCTCAATCCTTGCGCGCGATGTCGGTATGTCGACGCGCCAGCTTGAACGGCTGTTTCGGCGCTATCTGAACCGCTCGCCAAAGCGGTATTACATGGAACTTAGGCTGCAAAAGGCGCGTAACCTGTTGATGCAGACGGATATGAGCGTGATTAACGTCGCCCTTGCCTGCGGATTTGCTTCACCGTCGCATTTTTCAAAGTGCTACCGCGCGCATTACGACACAACACCGTACCGCGAGCGCGGCAGTCAGGGCACACGGCTGAGCGTTTGACGACAATTAGCGACTGATCCGGTAGGCCGCACCCAGCCCTACGCTTAGAAACCAGATCGATCCGTCTGGGGCTTGGCGGATATCGCGGACGCGCCCGGTCTCAGGGCCTTCAAGTTCTTCGACCTCTGTTGCGTCCTCGCCAGACACTTTCAGTCGCGAGATCAGGTTGAATTTCAGGCTACCCACGAAGATATCGCCCTGCCATTCGGGGAACATGCTACCTTGGTAAATCATCATGCCTGACGGTGCGATGGACGGATCCCAGTAATGCGCAGGTTGCTCGAGCCCGTCTTGCTGGGTGCCCTCACCGATGGAAAAGCCTGAATAATGCGTGCCGTAGCTGATCACCGGCCAACCGTAATTGGCACCGGGGCGCAGAAAATTCACCTCGTCTCCGCCGCGCGCGCCATGCTCGACAACCCACAGATTGCCTGCTGCATCTCGCGCGGCCCCTTGGGGGTTGCGGTGCCCGATGGAGAACAGACCGGGTTGCGCGCGCCTGTCGCCCAGAAATGGATTGTCGGCTGGGATGGATCCATCGTGAGCGATACGCACAACGCTGCCCGCCTCGATGCTGGTGTCTTGGGCCAAATCACGATCTCCGCGATCGCCAATGGTGATATAGAGATGTCCGTCACCGCCTTCGACAATCCGGCTGCCGAAATGGCGCCCACCGCGCGTGCCGGTGGCCATCTCGAAGATATCGCGGGTGGCCTCTAGCCGTGATCCGTCTGAGCTAAGTGTCCCCACGGCCACTGCCGTTCCAGCGCCACGTCTTTGGTCCTTGGAATAGGTCAGGTAAATCTGGCGCGTCTGAGCAAAATCAACCGGCACCAGCACATCAAGCAACCCACCCTGCCCGTCTGCTTCGACTTGCGGCAGGCCTGTGACCGTTTGAACGGTGCCGTCCGGCGAGATGTGCAGCAAGCGTCCCGCACGTTCGGTGATCAAAAGCGCGCCCGACGGCAGGAAGCCGATGGCCCAAGGTTCGTCCAGCCCCGAGACCACTTTAGTGACGTCTAGCGCGCCGAGACTGCTGCCTATATTTTGAGCATTGAGTTGGCTCGCGGCGCCGATTGCTATCGCCAGCGCGAAGGATGGGATCAATCTCATGGGGTTCTCCTGCCGTAGCGTCATCTGATTCGCTTAGAACATAGGGGGATGCCTAAGTAGGACCAGCCAAGGTGACGCAGCTGTGAAAACGGTCAATAAGTATCAAACTGCCAAGAAAAACAGTGCAGATTGCTCTCGTGCTGCCAACTCTACTTCCAAAACTAGGCTGTTACGAATAGACACGTTCTACAAAAAAAATTCTGGGAGATTGTTATAATGAAAAAGATGCTCATGGCCACTGCGGCTACAGCACTGATGACGACCGGCGCGTTCGCTGCGGGTCACTCCGAAATTAAAATTGGCGTGTTGTTGAGCTTCACTGGCCCGATCGAATCGCTGACACCACAGATGGCTGCCGGCGCCGAGCTTGCAATCACCGAAGTTAGCGAATCTGGTTTGCTGCTTGGCGGTAAAACAGTCGTGCCCGTGCGTGCCGATGGTACTTGCGTTGATTCCGCTGTCGCTACAGCTGCCGCTGAACGCCTGATCACATCCGAAGGTGTCAAAGCGATTATGGGCGCGGATTGCTCGGGAATTACCGGCGCGATCTTGGCCAATGTGGCAATTCCAAACGGCATGGTGATGATTTCGCCATCGGCCACCTCGCCCGGTCTGTCGACCGCTGAAGATAACGGCCTGTTCTTCCGCACAGCCCCATCTGACGCGCGTCAGGGTGTTGTGATGACCGAAGTTCTTATGGAACAGGGCATCACCGAGGTCGCAATCTCCTACACCAACAACGACTACGGCAAAGGCCTGTCCGACGCGTTCCAATCGTCATTTGAAGCAGCTGGTGGCACTGTCACGATCAGCACCTCGCATGAAGACGGCAAAGCGGATTATTCAGCAGAGGTTGGTGCCTTGGCAGCGGCCGGTGGCCAGCGTTTGGTCATTGCAGGATATGTCGGTCAGGGCGGTTCGGGCATTCTGCGCGCTTCGCTTGATACAGGCGCGTTTGATACGTTCCACTTCCCAGATGGCATGATCTCTTCTGAACTGGTTGAGAACTTTGGCAGCGAGATCAACGGATCTTCCGGTCAGGTTCCTTCGCCTTCGGATGAGCTTTCGAATGCGTTTGCTGAACTTGTAGATGGTGCGTTCGATTCGACTTCGCCGTTCGCTCCAGAAAGCTATGACGCAGCTGCACTCATTCTGCTTGCGATGCAGGCGGCGGGTTCGGATGAACCTAGCGAGTACAAGGATCATGTGTTTGATGTTGCAAACGCACCAGGCGAGCTGATCCAGGTTGGCGAGCTGGCCAAGGCCCTGCAAATCCTCGCAGACGGCGGCGAAATTGACTATGTGGGCGCCACCGCAGTTGAGCTAATCGGACCAGGCGAAGCGGCAGGCAACTACCGTGAAGTTGGCTTCGAAGACGGTAAAGACGTGACTGTGTCCTTCCGTTAAACTGAACGATACCAAGATATTGTGCCCGAAGTCCTTGGATTTCGGGCACAATTTTTTCGACTTGGGGGTTGGATATGATCGTCGTTCAAGACGTACACAAGCATTTCGGTGGATTTCACGCGGTCGACGGGGCCTCGATAGAAATTGCCACGGGCTCTATCACGGGCCTTGTTGGCCCAAACGGGGCTGGAAAAACCACTCTTTTCAATGTGATTGCGGGCGTTCTTCCACCGACTTCTGGTCGTGTGTTGATGGACGGAGAAGACATTACAGGCCTGCCGCCGCACACGCTGTTTGAGAAAGGACTTCTGCGCACATTTCAGATCGCGCATGAATTCTCTTCGATGACGGTGCGCGAGAACCTGATGATGGTTCCAGACGCTCAATCGGGCGAAACGCTTTGGAACACATGGTTTCATCGGGGCCGTATCGCTCAAGAGGAAGCGGTCTTGTTGAAGAAGGCCGACGAAGTCCTTGAATTCCTTACAGTTGATCATCTGAAAGACGAAAGAGCGGGCAACTTGTCTGGTGGTCAGAAAAAACTGCTGGAACTCGGGCGTACGATGATGGTCGACGCCAAAATCGTGTTCCTTGATGAAGTAGGCGCCGGCGTGAACCGCACCCTGCTGAACACCATTGGCGACGCGATCATCCGGCTCAACAAAGAGCGCGGCTACACGTTCTGCATGATCGAGCATGACATGGAATTTATCGGTCGTCTGTGTGATCCGGTGATCGTTATGGCCGAAGGTAAGGTGCTCGCCGAGGGCACGATTGACCAGATCAAGGCCAACGAGCAGGTGATCGAGGCTTATCTAGGCACAGGCCTGAAGAACAAAGAGAAGGCCAAGGCATGAGCGACGACAACGCGTATCATACCAAACGCGGCGGCAAGGATGCATCTATCGCGAACCCGCGCCCGACCTCGACGCTTGAGCCGGTTGCACCTGGTGGCAAAGCCAAACCAGCGCCCGGCGGGCCATATCTGATCGGCGATGCAATGACCGGCGGCTATGGCAAAGGCGCGGATATCCTGCACGATTGCACGTTGGCTGTTGAGGAAGGCGAGATTGCTGTGATTGTTGGCCCTAACGGGGCTGGCAAATCGACGGCAATGAAGGCGGTATTCGGGATGCTGAACGTGCGCCAAGGGGCTGTGCGCCTTAATGGCGAGGATATTACAGCGCTGACACCTCAAGCCCGCGTGGCTAAGGGGATGGCGTTTGTCCCCCAAACCTCGAACATCTTCACCTCTCTGACGGTGGAAGAAAACCTTGAGATGGGTGCGTTCCTGCGCCGCGATGATATCTCGGAGACGATGGAGCAGGTCTATACCCTGTTCCCGATCTTGCGGGATAAACGTCTGCAATCGGCAGGTGAGTTGTCCGGGGGGCAACGCCAGCAGGTAGCAGTCGGCCGCGCGCTGATGACCCAGCCAGATGTGCTGATGCTGGACGAGCCGACCGCCGGGGTTTCCCCCATCGTGATGGACGCGCTGTTCGACCGCATCTTGGAAATTCGCAACACTGGAATTGCCATCCTGATGGTGGAGCAAAACGCCCGCCAAGCGCTGGAAATCGCGGATAAAGGCTTCGTGCTCGTCACCGGCGAAAATCGCTACACGGACACCGGGGAAGCGCTGCTCGCCAACCCCGACGTGCGCCGCAGTTTCTTGGGGGGCTGAGACATGACCGATATCCTGAACGCCCTTGTCCTCTTCGCCAACTTCGTGCTGGTACCTGCGACTGCTTACGGCAGCCAACTGGCGCTGGGTGCTTTGGGTATTACGCTTGTTTATAGCGTGCTGCGGTTCTCCAATTTCGCCCATGGTGACACTATGGCGTTTGGGACGATGGCCACCATTGGCGCAACATGGTGGCTGCAAAGCCTTGGCGTTAGCATCGCGCCGTTGCCAACCGCGCTTTTGGCGCTTCCCTTCGGCATTGCTGCGACCGCCGTATTGCTTCTTGCGACTGACCGTGTCGTCTACAAATTCTATCGAGAACAACGCTCGCCGCCGGTGATCTATGTGATCGTTTCGGTTGGTGTGATGTTCCTGATGAACGGCATTGTCCGCTTCTTTATCGGCACCAAAGACCAGCCG
>JAWUXZ010000031.1:0-117049 GCA_034111085.1 Dinoroseobacter sp. | reverse complement strand
GGAACCTTTGCCGCTGGATACGCCGGGTCCTTTGCTGGATTGGGCGCAGTGACTTATGCTGGTATCGAAAAATTCGATATTACTTCTGGAATCGGAAATGACTCGATTACAACGGGTGATGGCAATGACATTATCAACAGTGGCACTGGAAGCGATACGGTCAACACGGGCGCTGGGATTGACTACATCTATGGGAATGCTGGGGATGTGATTGATGGTGGTATTGGTGTGGATACCCTTAATCTGGGGCTGGAGTTAACTTCACTAAACCACACCATTGACTATGATCCAGACAGTTCTCAAAATGGTACTGTCACTTTTTTGGATGCCGACGAAGTTCTTACCTTTACGAATATTGAAAATGTAGTTTACGAGCCGCCTCTATCGCCTACCGTGACCATTCTAGTGCCCAGCGCCGAAATGTGCATGATTCCAGAACTTAGTCATGGTGCTCCCGTAGAAGAACCTGATCCAACGGTTTTGATACAAAACTTGAGCCTGAATTTTGTTTCTGTCGCAGATATAAGCTATGATGATACTATTCAAAATGGTGATGGTGCAGACCAGTCTCATGGCGGCCTTGGTGAAGATGTGATTGCAGGTCAAGGTGGCAATGATACGTTGTTTGGCGATAGCGGCGATGATGAATTGTATGGGGGAAACTCTGGACAAAGCGCTCCCAGTGCCGGGCTTTTCTACGACGTTTTCGGCAATCGTTATGACGCCGGTGGTAACTTGCTGTCGGAAGAAAATGATATCTTGTTCGGTGGGGCTGGCAACGACGTCATGCATGGCGGTTCTGGCAATGACATCCTTGAGGGTGGGACAGGAAACGACAATCTAAACGGTGGTTCTGGCTCTGACACGTTGGACGGTGGCGACGGCAATGACGTGCTTGCATCTGGGTCTGAAAATGACGTGCTGCGCGGTGGTGCAGGTGATGATGAACTTGTTGGTGGTTCAGGCGATGATCATATGTCCGGTGGTGACGGTGTGGATGTGTTACGTGGTGGCTCAGGTGTCGATACGATGGACGGCGGCGCGGGTGATGACTTGCTCAACGGTGGTGTTGGCGATGACCTCCTGATCGGTGGTACTGGCGACGACGTGCTGCAAGGCAGTACTGGAGACGATATTCTGCAAGACGCGTTTGGTGACAACACGTTAGAAGGCGGTTCTGGCAATGACGTACTAACTGGCGGATCGGGCATCGATCAACTGACAGGAGGGTCTGGCAATGACCTAATGTCTGGGGGTGGTGCGCGAGATGTGTTGAAAGGTGGTACCGGCGATGACACGTTGAATGGCGGTTCTGGCGAGGACAAGCTGTATGGTGGCAAAGGCGACGATCTGATCAACGGCGGTACGGGCCGAGACTACATCAATGCAGGTCAGGGTGATGACACCATTGAAGCGGGCGATGGACGAGACAAAATCCTTATGGGTTCAGGCGCGGACGATGTCTGGGGTGGCTCAGATTCAGATTGGTTTGTTTTCCGCACGTCAGACGCCAATGGCACGACGGACACCATCCATGACTATACCCGCGATGGTACTGAAAACGATCGCCTCGACCTTCGCAGTTTCAATCTTTTGGATGATGGTACCTCACAAACAGACTGGTTTGTGCAAAACGTCACTCAGAACGCAGATTTCAGCGTTCATATCGATTTGGGTAACCTAGAGATTTATCTAATTGATCACGACAGCCGACAGTATCAATTCCTGAATCAAGTACTTGAAGGCTTGGAATGCTAAAAAGAAAAGTCGATTTTCTCCGATAAGCGTAACGCTAAAGCCAATGCATCCAAAATCTCCATCCGCCCTAGTAAGAGCGGTTTGGAGGTTTTGGATCGTTGGCAACCCTTGGTTGGAAGCCTCCTGTCGTGGCGTGAGCAGGTTAAGCGTCTCAGTTGCCCTCACGGCGCCTTGAGCTTCAAGCGCCCCTCGACCACTGAATGACACCCCTGCGACAAGCTGGTGTGGGGCGGAGACGGGGAGTGGCTCTTGGGGCAGTCTGGGGAGGTATAGCGGCGATATGGCTGTTGTTGCAGATGCCCGGGTCGCATAACCTGAGGCCCATCAATTACAACAAGACAAATGGGCTGCGATAGGTCGAAAAGATTTTATATAACAGTTAGTTAGTTATGAGAGGTAAGGCTCCGTTCGTCTCCGCCACTACACCCTTTTACCCTTGTTTTCAGAAAGCTACTGCAAAAAAATGGGTTTGTGCAGCTTGCTTTGCTACAATAGACTGCTCCAATAGCGTCCATGAACTCACGTGTGTCAGTCCCGAAAGTCTTCCTTCGTGGCAGCCCGTGGTACGTCCGTGTTCAAGTTGCCAAGTCGATGCGGGAGCGTCTAAGGCGCAAAGAATACTGGGTTTCACTTGGAACTTCGGATCGGGCAGAGGCGCTGCAACATGCAACTGCGGCCACCTAAAAAAAGCGCCGTGAGATATCTGATGTGTATCGTCGCCTGAGTGCCATCAAGAAAACGCTTCATGAACTCGATGCGGACCAGCAGGTTGCCCTTGGGCGCGAAGCCTACGCGACCCATGTCCGTGTTAGTGACAATCTTGTAGCTTTGCATTCTTACGCGGCGGGATCACCGCATGGGCATCTCTGGCGGCAATCGCCTCATGGCATTTACGCGTGTCATACGCACCATCTGCGGTAACACTGCCGATGTCCTGATCGGGTGGGATTTGATTCGGGAGTTCGGGCGGCATGGCAGCCTCCCCGATGTTGCCGCTGGTGACTTCTACTGCCCGAACCCCGGCGTTTCCTCGTCGATGCCTATGTGTATCTTACGCCAGATGCGGCGCTTGGAGCCGCCATGTTTACGGGCGTTCCATTCGCCTTCACCCTCAGCGTTTTCTGACGGCGGCAAAGAGTGCTAAAATCCGGCGCGGTCCAGTCAAGCCCGACCAACCGTAGCAAGCTTTGAACGAACCCAATCGTCTGGCGGAGCGGCATGCTAAACAGGACCTTCAGCGTCAGAAAAACCTGAATGGCGGCATCACTGAATTGCTGCTGCCGACCCCGTTTGGCACTTGGCGGCGGCGTCCAAACCATCTCATGAGAGGTTAATGGACCGACAAGGATCCGCGTTGCTTCAAACTGTCATTGTAAGGCGACCAGTTTTTGGTCTTGTACTTCATAGGGGCCCAACTACTCATGCCCTCCTACTATCACGCTAGATTCATACAGTGAGTCCAACAAATCTATTTGTGCAACAAAGCCACTCGACGGCACAGACGACAAACAACTTTCCGACCGGGCTCCGCCCACCCTTTGGCCGATCCTCGGGATCATGCCGGGGCCGGAACGGCATCTCTGTTTCACCGATTTCAACAAGTTACTTCAGTGGGTTGCGGTCAGGACTGATCATCGACCGCCGCAGCTTTTGCAAGAGGAGGTCGCCGAGAAGCGCCATCGGTCCGAGCGACGATGGCGACCCGTCTTGTAGCTGCCAAGGCCAAGTTGCGCCTGAAGTTGCAGCGCTGACATGCCGTTGGAATGACTGGTGATGATGTGCGCGGCAAGAAACCAAATTCGCAACGGAAAATGGCTGCTGTGCATCACCGTGCCAGCCGTCACGGATGTCTGCCGTGCGCAACCGGCACATTCCCAAGTTGCGCGGTTTCGCTTGAACGGCCAGCCCTTGCAGGTGCCACACGAAGGGCACACGAAGCCCTCAGGCCAACGATGTTCCGCCAGATAATGCGAACACGGTTCCTCATTAGATAACCTGGCGTCGGACGCAGGGCGGGACATGGGTTTTTCGTTTTTCCATCTGGTTGGCATGGAAGGAACATTGCAGAGTGGCAAGCCGTGTCGCACTACATCAGGTGCTGCCGGAGCGAAGGGGAAAAGCCTTTGGCGAGCTTATGTCGCCGCAGTGCCATAGCTCCGCATCAGGAGATGACGAAATAGGGTGGCAACGGGAACGCTGTGTGCGGTGCGGTTTTCCCGTCGCAACGGTACTGTTAAGATGCGCTTATTGATATGGATTTTATTTGCAGAATGCTTCGCAGGCGTCCAAAGTTTCCGCAACCGACGGGCACTCAATTATAGCCAAGTGGTCGCAATTGCCATTTTCGGCAAGGCAAGAATCCAATATTGTGGAGCACTCAGAAACTTGGCTCCTTTCTGCGGCGCAAGCCGTTTGAATACATTGATTTATGCTAGCTTGCGATGTCTGAGCATGGGCGCCCAAAGGCAGCAAAACTGCAACCGAGAAAATGAGAGCAGAACGTAAAACCATTTTGAAAAATCTTTCATGCCGACATTCCCCAGTTGGTTTGCCATCTGGGGAATGTTCTAGAAGATTCGCACACCGATCAACCCTCATCTGCCCCTCGGTGCGTCATTGTGACAACTGACGCACAACCTGATCACCAGCCCCCCCTCTCATCGCCACAAGCGGCAACTGCGGGGCTGCAGGCAGACCGATTTAACCTACCTCAAGGTTCTGGGGGGCTGGTTCGATCTCAGCACAATCACAGCCGCTACATCTTCTCATGGAAACTCTGTACGAACATGCGGGCTGAGGACGTGACTGACACGCTCGACTTGGCTTTGCAGGCGCCGGGTGCGACCAAGTTTACGCCGTCCACAAGTCGCGTCTGCTCAGCGCCGCTCGTGCAGGCTGGCATACACCGCCGGGCAGAGGACAACGGATCCAGACCTTAAAGACCCGCATCCCGCTGGAACACCACTTCCTGCCCGGCGTTCTCCAAGCGCCCAGCGTAAAACTGCGCAGTCCATGGACATGAGCGGGATCATTCTCTCGCTTGAGCATTTGCATCCACAAATTACGCGCGCCGCCGTGTTGATTGCCAACAAGGGTAGATTGGGACCAAGACCCATAGACGACCCCGCATGCATCAGCTCAGGCTACCCGTTGGACTTCCCAGTCTTGCAAGGTCGCACTCAGCGCGTTTGATGTTGCGAGCTTCATCCACACCGTTTCTCCCTCTCTCGCGATATCCCCTCTAGCCAATCATTTCTTTTCGGTCATCTGCCATAGAATGCGGCTTGCTTTGCTGCATGCCTCTGGACAAATCCTCTGGCTGCCTCAAACCTAGTCCCTGAGATTAACAACACCGGGAGTCGCTTCTATGAAACTGCTGACCACATCTGCCGTGGCCCTGATCCTGTCTGCCAGCACGGCCCTTGCGATGAGCCATGGCGATTGTGCCGCGGGCAAAACATTGACCGAAGGCACCCTAACCATCGCCACTGGTAACCCGGCCTATTACCCTTGGGTGCTGAACGATGCGCCGGAAGCAGGCGAAGGGTTTGAGGCCGCAGTCGCCTATGCCGTCGCCGCGAAAATGGGCTTTGAGGCAGAAAACGTCACTTGGGTCCGCACCTCGTTTGACCAAGCGATCCAGCCGGGCGCGAAGAATTTCGACTTCAACATGCAGCAATACTCGATCACGCCCGAGCGTGAGGCGATGGTCGATTTCTCGCTGCCTTATTACACGTCCTCCATGGCGGTTCTGACCACCGGATCGGTAATTGAGGCGGGCGCTGCTCCGACCATCGAAAGCCTCAAGGGCCTAAAATGGGGCGCAGTCGCAACTACCACAGCATTGCCTATGCTGGCCGAGATCGTCTCGCCAGACAGTGACCCGCTGCTTTACAATGACAATGCTGATGTGAACGCTGCGATCATGGCGGGCCAGATCGATGCGGCGATCTATGACCTGCCCACCGCGCTCTATCTGTCTGCGGTCGTCGTCGATGACGGAGCGCTTTTGGGTCAGTTCTTGCCTGAGCAATCCATGAATCCGGATCAGTTCGGTATGCTGATGGAAGACGGCAACGCGCTGAAAGAATGCGTCGACGCCGCCATCACCGAGTTGACCGATAGCGGTGAATTGGCCGCGATCGAAGCGCAGTGGCTGCAACAGGCCACAGGCGTTCCGGTCATCGAGTAGATGTCCGAGACATCTTTGCAAAACCGTGCGGCGGGATCTGATCCTGCCGCGCCAACCCGCCGCGCGACTTACGAAGCCGCGGTGCGCCGACGCTCGAACCTGATCGCATTGGCCTCAACCTTAGGTGTGGTTCTGGCCATAATGGTGCTGGTCCCACTTGCACCGGGTTGGGAAGGCGTGAAGCGCTCGTTTTTCAATACGGACGTGTTTGCGGCAACCTTTCCGGGACTGCTGAGCGCGTTCGTCCTCGACGTGATGATCTTTCTTTGGTGCGCGCCGCTGATTGCCTTACTAGGCCTCGCGATTGCATTGTGCCGCGATGTGCGCGCGCCTGCGTTGTTCCCGCTGCGTTTGTTTGGCGCTGTCTACACAGACGTGTTTCGCGGCCTGCCTGTCGTGCTGGTGATCTACCTTGTCGGCTTCGGCATCCCCGGCCTTGGCTTACCACGCCCATGGAATTCTCCGTATATTTGGGGCTCGCTGGCGCTGATTCTCGTCTATTCGGCCTATGTTGCCGAGGTGATCCGCTCGGGCATCGACTCGATCCATCAAAGCCAACGCTCTGCGGCCGCCTCGCTGGGGCTTTCTGATGCGGATTCCATGCGCTTTGTCGTACTGCCCCAAGCGATCCGCAACGTCGTGCCCGCCAACATGAACCTGTTTATTGCGCTGCAAAAGGACGTGGCGCTTTTGTCGTTTATCGGCCCGGTGGAGATATTCCGTCAGGCAGGCGTCTACAAATCGCTCTATGCAAATTTTACGCCCTATGTTGGGGCAGCACTCATCTTCTTGGCGCTAACCATCCCGGCTACGCGCTATGCGGATTACCTTGTGAACAAGCAGAATCGGCGGCGGTCATGAGCGCGAAGCTTTCCTTACGCGGCGTGCGCAAAAGTTTTGGCGATCACGAGGTCTGTAAGGGCATCGATCTGGATGTTGCTGAGGGCGAGATGGTCTGCCTGATTGGCGCATCGGGCTCGGGCAAATCTACGCTTTTGCGCTGCATGAACCTGCTTGAGCCTATCGATGACGGCGCGATCTGGTTTGATGGAACAGATATCTCTGAGCCGGGTCTCGATCCGCAGCCTGTGCGCAAACGCATCGGGATTGTGTTTCAATCCTATAACCTGTTTCCGCATATGACCGCCGAAGACAACGTCATGCTCGCCCCGCGCCGTGTGAAGGGGCTAAGCCACGATACGCAGCGCCCCAAGGTGACGGAGTTGTTTGCGCGCTTCGGGCTGGCCGATCGCATGGGCCATTTTCCAGATCAGTTGTCGGGCGGCCAGCAGCAACGCGTCGCGATCATCCGAGCACTCGCGATGGAGCCTGAGATCATGCTCTTTGACGAGATCACCAGCGCTCTGGACCCCGAACTTGTGGGCGAGGTGCTAGATGTGCTGCGCGACCTGCGTGCTCAAGGCATGACGATGGTGCTGGCCACCCACGAGATGGGGTTTGCGCGCGAGTTGGCCGATAAAGTCTGCTTTTTGGATGCGGGTCGCATTCTCGAGCAGGGCCCGCCCGAGACGCTGTTTGCCAATCCTGTTGAGGCGCGCACCAGAGCTTTCCTCGCGCGGGTGCTTTAGATGCTGTCTTTGCCCGTGATAAGGGCCAAGTGCGATCAAATCGACCTATGGACGATCGGTTCATCACAGACCCCCTGAAAGGTCTCCGACACAACCAGCTGCCCGATGGAATGCACCGTTAATACAACGCGGGTGTCTTGAGCCGCCAAATATGCAGCCTCCTTGCCGTGATCAGAGAAGCTGATCGCAAACCAAAAGCCCGGCTCGCCCATGACAGGTTGAAATTCCTGACGTCCGCTTGGGTCGATCACTTGCAGGTAATTACCCACCGGATTGATCTCTAATTCGAAGTCACCAAAGTCACAGACTGCCGCGTGCAGCGGACTTGCCCAAACAGAAAGCGCGCCTGCCTGAAGCAAGGCACTAGCCATGCGGCCTTTCATAAGTTGCTCTCCTCTCCAATCGCGTAGCGCATACAAAACGCGATGACTGCCAGGCTCAGCACCAACCAAAGCCCACCCCATAACACCGTCGGCCCTCCGAATTGTTCCGCCAACATATAGGCATCGGAGCGCAGCTCTGATCTGGCTATCGTGTCGCTGAAGATATCGTATGGCACATAGATCACGCTGCTGAGCCCGATGACCCGTAATACGAAATCATTGATGGGCCGGCTCAAGAACCATGCGGTTGATAGCATTGCCAGACCGATGATGGTGCAGAAAACCAGTGGGAATAGATCGCGGATATATAGAAGCGTCACCAGCAATGTTATCAATCCAAACAGGCCTAAAGTAGCGCGATCCGCATTGGTCCTCAGCGCGATCAACAGCAGCATAACTCCGAGAAGCAGGGAGCCCAAATAGCCTGCGCTAAGAATGATAAATCCATTCCCGCCGCGTGTTATCGCATGTCCGCCTTGCTGCGCGGATAGCGATATGGCCTCGATTGATCCGCCGGTTAATACCGCAGCTAGCCCGTGTGACAGCTCATGCAGGAACACAACGAGGATTTTTAAGGGCAGAGCTAACGGAGTGCTCCAAAGGGCGAATACGGCGATAGTGATCAAAATCAGCTGCCAATGACCTTTGAGAGTTTTCATGAACCGACCACAGACCACGCCTGAGAAGTTGTCAATTCAACAGGTCAGAAAATCTGAGCGATGGCTGTGATCCGGTTCAGATCGAATGCAGTGTGCGCGCACTGTCAGAACAAATCGGCTTGAGGCGGGCAGGGCAGTTTTGTAGCGTTGAGGTATCACGCAAGTCTTTGAAATAAGATCCCGAGGTTCGGCAAATGAAATCGAGCCCTGTAGGAAGAAACATCACACGAGCCTCACCGGCTGGGAGTGTTTCGTCGGCTCAGCGCCCAGATTTTGCACCCCTGCATGCCTGGACGGTCTGGACTATGTCTGCTCGCATGCAGTTGCGGGTGGCCTCCCTCACCGTTCTCACGGAGCACGCTAGGTGAGCGCTCTGGCCCTAGGATTGATCGCCGCGGTCGCCTGGGGCTTCCATGACATCTGCGTGAGGTATCTCAGCCAGACGGTGCCGCTTCTTGCAGCTTTGCTGACTGTTCTGGTCGTGGGGCTGCTGTTTCATCTAGGCCTGATGACTGTCGAGGCGGGGTTTGCACAAATTTCGTTTGCAGCAATGGCATACTCGGTCGCTGCTGGGGCGCTGTTTCTCGGGGCCAGCCTCGGGCTTTATGCTGCGTTTCAGCGTGGGCCCGTGCGTTTGGTGGCACCCATCATTGCAAGTTACCCGATCCTTTCCGTTGGGTGGGCAGCGATACGGGGCGCTGATGTCAGCTGGGGGCAGCTCCTCGCGGTGCTTGCGATCATCCTAGGCGTCTCGGTCGTTGCAGCTTTGTCAGGCAGCCGTAGCGAGGACGTGCCGTCCAAGGGTCCGACGATATTTTATGCCCTGATTGCGTCGATCTGCTTTGCAGGCACCTTTGCGGTTGGCCAGATCGCCGTTGAAATGTCTGAACAATTGCCGGTCACGCTGATTACACGGATAGTCGCCGTAGCGCTGCTTGTCGTGCTTATGTGGTTCAAAGGCGAGGTTTTCTGGGCCGGGTTTTCCGCGCTGCCGCTGCTGTTTTTGATGGGGGTGGCGGACGCCATTGCCCTCGTCAGCGTCTTGTCGGCGGGCGGACTGCCAGATGCGCAATACGCAGCCGTCGCGGCCTCGGTTTTTGGTGTGCTGACGATTGTATTGGCGTGGGCATTCTTGCGCGAACCGATGACGGTGCCGCAATGGGTCGGTTGCTTGGTCACGTTCTGCGGGATCGGCTATCTCGCGCTCTAGGCGTCAGGAGGGGGCGGGTCGGACATGATCTGCTCAAATCAGCCCACAAATGGCGGAACCTGCTGGGGCACTGAAGCCATTGGTAATAAACGGCTTCAGTGAATACTTAGCTATGCCCGTTGGCGATCGGTCAAAGCGTCAAGAACACCGAACAATGTGTCCTCGGCTTGGTGCTCCAACACTGCCTTGCGCAAGATTTCCTTTTGGGTCACAGGGGCCAAACCTGCGACAGGAGGATCGCGATCAAGGTTTGTGGGGAAGGAATAGCCTTCGGCGACAGCGCCCAAAACCGCCTCCAATTCGGCATCGCTCAACCGGCCCTGCGCATAGATCTCGCGAAGCGCGGGGAAAACGGCCTTGCACATCACCGTGCGGTTCACGGTTTCCATGGCCCGCCCGAAGGGTGAGGAGACCTGAAGCAGGTTGACCATGCGGTGAACATTCTCCGTGCTGTTCGATCCGGCCGCGTGGAACAAGGCGGGGCTAAAAAATACGGCGTCGCCTTTTTCGAGTGCGACTTGGATATAGTTTTCCTCAAAATGGTCGCGGAAATCTTCGCGCCGCCATGCAGCGTAACCGCGCCGATAGAGTTGCGAGAACGGCAGGAACTTCGTTGGACCGCTCTCGATCGGAATATCGCAATGCGCGATCCCGCCTTGGAGCGTCATCAGCGGCGATAGATCATGAACATGGGCCGGATACTCGGCGCTGACCTCGGCTGTCTGGAACCCCAGATGGTAGTCGCGGTGCGCCTTTTGCGCCTGTCCGCCCGGATGCACGAGGTTCACTTGCGCTGTCATCTGGTAGTTTGGTCCCAGCCACGCCTCGCATGCCGCATCAATTGACGGATTTGCGAAGTAGCGCGCGAACACATCGGGGGCGGCCAGACAGAGCTTTTGGAGCGCGTTCCAAATCCGATCATTAGAGCCTGCGGTCGCAAAATGATCAGCCCCACCCCCATTCGCGGCTGTTTCCGCCTCTATAATCTGCTCATAAATTCCAGTGGCAGCATCAAGTGCATCAAGGTCTTGGCACGCCCCCTTCAGCACAAATACGCCTGCCCCTGAGTGTAGAATCTCGGCCCATTCCGCCATGATCCCACGCCGTGTCTGAGGGGTTGCTAGAGCGTTCTCAAGCAGGTCCGCCTCGTAAACCGGGACATTGCTCGGCGCCCCGCTCGCATGCGGAAAACGGGTCAGGTCAACCGATTGCGTGACGAGCTTGGCAAATTCGCCCAAATCGCAGGTCTCAGGGTCGTAGTACCCGCTGCTGTTTTCAGTGTTCCGGTCCATTTTGCACTCCTGTCAATCTACACGCAGCCTAGCGCAGTGCCAGCTTGTGCGGGAATGCAAAACACATCAATAACACATCAATGATGCACCGCTTTCCGATCAAAGAAATTGCCCGTCAGGCTGGGCTTGGCACAGCAACGGTCGACCGGGTTCTGAACGAGCGCGCCCATGTCAGCGCGTTGACCCGTAGCCGGGTTGCGGCTGCGATCTGTGAGCTTGAAGATCAACAGGGCCAGCTCGCTGCACGCGGACGGCGGTTGTTTGTGGATATCATCGTTGAGGCGCCGGTTCGGTTCAGCCGCGAGATCCGTAGAGCGGTGGAGCATGTATTACCCCAGATCAGTGTTGGTGTGTTCAGGCCGCGCTTCATATTCCAAGAGGTCATGGATGACGCCGAGGTGGCCGCTGCCATTCGGCGCGTGATCAAGCGCGGCAGCCAAGGTGTTTGCCTGAAGGCCCGCAATACCGACATGATCCGCTCGGCCGTTGCCGACATGATCTCGGCGGGTATTCCGGTGGTGACGCTGGTCACGGACCTTCCTGGTGCCGGCTGCTTCGCCTATGCGGGCCTTGATAATGCCAATGCCGGGCGCACGGCTGCCTACCTGATCGGACAGCTCTTGCCGGACGAAGGCACGGTCCTGACCAGTCGCAGTCACGAGAGTTTCTATGGCGAAGCTGAGCGCTTTGATGCCTTTGCCGCCACGTTGCCCGCGCGCTGCAAAC
Organism: Dinoroseobacter sp.; assembly: GCA_034111085.1. Lineage (GTDB taxonomy): Bacteria > Pseudomonadota > Alphaproteobacteria > Rhodobacterales > Rhodobacteraceae > Dinoroseobacter. The sequence continues at coordinate 105,240 of JAWUXZ010000031.1, read as the reverse complement.
GGATCGACCTGAGCGGCGGGGCTGGGCTGTCTTTGCACACCAGCGCCCAGTTGGAACATCTGTTGCAGGACGGACAGCGTATAGACGCGGTCTATTCTATGGGCGGTGGGAATGCGGCCATTCTAGATGCGCTAGAGGCCGCAGGTCATGCAGGGCTGCCGTTCGTGGCCCATGATTTAGACGCTGAGAACCGTCGTTTGCTAGAGGCCGGGAAGATCAGTTTTGTGTTGCATCACGACCTTGTCACCGACATGCGCAATGCGTTCCAAGCCATCGCGCGTCACCACCGCCTCCTTGCGCAGCAAGATTGGGCCGGGCCAAGCGATATTCAGGTAGTCACACCCTACAACTTACCCGCCTAGTCAGCGTCGCGCTGGGCGATCCAGTCATGTGCCGGATCGTTCTTGAACCGCCATTTTCGCAGGGGGCCCGCCATAACGTTCAGGTAATACAACTCATAGCCGTAAGGTGCTGCGCACGGGTGATGCCCTTTAGGCACCAGCACGACGTCGCCATTCTTGACGGCCATCGTCTCGTCGAGCGTGCCGTCTTCGGTATAGACCCGCTGCACCCCGAAGCCTTGGGCGGGGTTGAGGCGGTGGTAATACGTCTCTTCGAGATAGGTCATGTTTGGGAAGTCGTCTTCGTCATGGCGGTGGCTGGGATAGGACGACCAGTTGCCCGGTGGCGTGAACACTTCAGTGACCAGCAAGCTGCCCGCCACGTCGCGCCCTTCCATGGCGATGTTGTTGATATAGCGAGTGTTCTGGCCTTTGCCGCGCGGGGTCAGGTCAATGCCGTCGGGGCCGAGGCGTTGGACCGGATAGTCACCCTTCGCGGGGGCCGAGCAGACTGCGAGCACGCAATCGGTGGTGGCCTTCGCGCTCCACTGCGCAGCTCCGGGCACATAAAGGCAATGCGGCGCGGATTTCTCAAATACCGACATGCGCGCGCCCATCTCGCCGAAGTTTTGCCCGGCGGCGGTGACGTTCGCCTTGCCCTCGACCAGCACAAGGATCACCTCGCGATCGGCAGTCAGCTCAGACGCGCTCTCGCCGGCACTTAGGTGGTAGAGGCCGAAGCCCACATAGGCCCAATCTGCGCTTTCAGGCGTGATGTCATGGACCTTGCCTGAGGCGCCAATTGCAGAGCGTTTGAGATTGGGCATTGCAGGTCTCGACAAGTTGGGGCGCTGCTAGTGCTCGTCGTCCGGCAGCACGAAATCGAAGAAGAAAACGTAGATCGCATAAATGCCGATCCCGCCGACGAGCATGGCCCAGAATGGGTTGCCTTGCGTGATCTCAACCCAAGTCCAGAACGCGAGCGCCGCGATCACGGCCACCCGTCGCCACTTGGGCAAAAAGAACGGGTGGCGCAGATCGAGCGCAGGATTGCGACGCCCGCTCATTGCGCCACCCGAGGTGTCATACTGTACCGCCGAGCGAACCTTCAAGCTTCGCCATTTCCTGACCGCCGGCCATCATGTCTTGCAGCTCTTCGGGGGTGATCTGGCCGCGCTCTGCCGTTCCAAGGGTTTTGCCGCGATTGAGCACCGTAAACCGGTCCCCCACAGCCAAAGCGTGACGCACGTTGTGGGTGATAAAGACCACGGCGACGCCCTGCTTGCGGACCTTGTCGATAGTCGCCAGCACGTTAGAGGTCTGGCGCACACCAAGTGCAGAGGTCGGCTCGTCCAAGATCAGCACCTTCGCACCAAAATGGACTGCGCGTGAGATCGCCACAGTTTGACGCTCGCCGCCCGACAAAGTGCCCACGGCCTGATCGGGACCGCGCAGGTTGATGCCCATCTTGCGCATCGCCTCCATGGTCGCAGAATCAGCGTGTTCTTTGTCGAAGAACGAAATCCCCGCTATCTTCTTCGTGGGCTCGTTGCCCATGAAAAAGTTGCGGCTGACCGACATTAGCGGGATCATCGCAAGGTGCTGGTGGACAGTCGCAATGCCTGCCTCCATAGCGTCGCGCGGATCAGCGAAGTTCATCGGTGTGCCTTCAAAGATGATCTCGCCCTTGGTCGGAGCGTGGACACCTGACATGGTTTTGATGAAAGTCGACTTGCCAGCGCCGTTATCGCCGAGAAGGCAGTGACATTCGCCTGGCAGAATATCGATGGACACACCGGCCAGCGCGATGACCGCGCCGAAGTGTTTCTCGATATTCTTCATTTGAATGATCGGCGTGTTGTCTGATTGCGCGGTCATATCAACGCTCCCCCGTGATCATGCGACGAATATAGGTGTTCAGGATCACAGCACCCAGCAAGATTACGCCAAGGAAAACCCGGAACAGCGAGCTTTCAACGCCTGCAAAGAATAATCCCTGCTGGACGACGCCGAAGATCAGCGCACCAAGTGCTGCCCCGATTACAGAGCCATAGCCGCCGGTCAGAAGTGCGCCGCCGATAACCACGGCAATGATCGCCTCAAACTCTTTCAGAAGACCACGATCCGCACCGGCCGAGCCGAACTCCATCACCTGACAGGTGGCAAAGACCGTCGCGCAGAAGGCGGTGAACATGAACATCAAAACCTTGACCTTGTTCACTGGAACGCCCGAATTGCGGGCCGCTTCGGCGTCGCCACCGCTGGCGAAGATCCAGTTGCCGAACTTAGTTTTGGTCAAAAGGATGTGGCCGAAGATCACGAGGGCAATCGCCCATACGATCAACATCGGAATGCCGTCCACGACCGCTTCGCCCGCTCGGTTGCCGCGCGTGAATACACCAATGATGCCCACATCGCCCAACCACTGAAAGAAGCCGCCAAGGATCTTGCCGCCAAACATCGCGCCGAGCCAATCGCCCTCAGCCGCCTCGCGGATGCCACCAATGATGGTTTTGCGTTCGATCGTTTGTGGCAGGAAGATTGTGAAGCCGCGCAAGATGAACAGGAACGCAAGTGTCACAATGAAACTCGGAAGCCCGGTTCGGATACAGATGAGCCCGTTCAGCCCGCCAATGGAAACGCAAATCGCAAAGGTCACAACGATGGCGATCCACATGGGCCAGCCCATCGTCACGCCGAAAATGGCAATCAGCATACCTGCAAAGCCGATCATCGAGCCGACGCTCAGATCAAACTCGCCCGCGATCATCAGCAGGCAAGCACCCACGGAAATTATCATAAATTGCGCCTAAACCACGGACCAGTTAATCACGCCCTGTGCGTTAAACATGCCGCTGTCAAAGGCGAATATAAGGAAAAATGTGAAGACGGCGATGGTGCCGACAATGCCCCCAAGCTCGGGACGAATCATTGCTTGCCGGAACCGCGACGTCTCTTTGATGCGTTCGTCGGCAATTTCGGGTGTGTTGGTAGACATGGCTGGTTCGCCCCCCTCAGCGTTCATTTAAAACGGAATCGGGGCGGCGTCTTTGTATCGACGCCGCCCCCAAGCTTTAGTTTAGCGGAATTCGCCTGCGAACTTCTCGACCAACTCAAGACCGTCTGCGGTTACGAAACCGGGGCCGGAGTTGATGTTGTTGCCGGGCAGAACGCCGTAGCGGTGGTAGTTGGCCATCACGACAACTGGAAGATATGCCTGCAGGAATGGCTGCTGGTCGATACCCCAGTTGATCACGCCGGCTTTGATGCCTTTGACGATCTCTTCACCCAAATCGAACGTGCCGAAGTAGATGTCACCGGCCATGCCGTTTTCGTCCAGCGCCAGCAGAGTTGGGTCTGCGGATGTCGGGCCGAGGGTCAGGACAGCGTCGGTCTCAGGGTTGGCCGAAAGGTAGGCCAGCACACGGTTTTTGATCTCGGCAGGGTCTTGGCCGGAATCGATCATCTGGTTGGCCAGATCAACACCCAGACCGTCTGCGAAGCCTTGGCAACGCTCGGTTGAGGATGGGCTGGAGATGTAGTGGTTTACGCACAAGAAGCTGGCAATACCGTCGCCTGCTGCACGCTGACCGGCTGCGAAGCCTGCGTCATACTCTGGCTGGCCAACATACATCAGCGCACCAACTTCGCGCGCCTGATCTGGCGTACCCGAGTTCATGATGATGACATCGATGCCGCTGGCAACCGCGTCCATGATTGGGCCTCTGAGCACGTCATAGTCCGACAGCGTCGTGATGATGCCGTTGGGGCTGGATGCAACTGCCTGCTCGATGATGCGGGCCATGTCTGCAAGGTCGCCGGTGGGTGGGTTGCGGTACTCGACCGTAACGCCCATTTGGTCGCCTGCAAGCGCCAAACCGTTCTTGATAGTGTTCCACCAGCTGTCGCTATCTGGCGCATGGCTGACAAGCACATAGGTGAGGTCATCGCCGTGACCATCGGCATGGGCTGCGAACGGAGCGGCCAGAAGTGCCGCGCCCACCGCGAGCGACTTAAATACTTTGTTCATGGAGTCCTCCCAGACATTATTATTCTATCGGTCGTCGAACGAATTGCTCGTCTCACCGTATGAACAAAGCACATGGCCATTCATAATGCAACCGGTTGCAAAAAACGAGTTTCACATTTTGGGCGTCCTCGCCTATGTCCTATGAAAGCTGAGGGGAACGCCTGTGTCGATCACGTTGAAAGAGGTTGCCGCCCGCGCCGGAGTGTCCCGGTCTGCCGTGTCTCGTGCATTCACCGAAGGGGCATCGGTTTCGGCCAAGACCCGCAAGAAAGTCGAGAAGGCCGCCAAGGAACTTGGCTATAGTCCAAACGCGCTGGCCTCGTCACTGACCACCGGACGCACCAAGCTGATCGGTCTGATCTCTAACAACTTCCACAACCCGCTGTTTCTGGAGGTGTTCGATCTGTTCACCCGCAGCCTGCAAGACCGGGGCTTGCGTCCCTTGTTGGTGAACCTGACCAACGAGACGGACCCCGAGAATTCCATGCGTATGCTGCGCCAGTATTCTGTGGACGGCGTCATTGTGGCGTCCTCGACCCTACCTGCGGAGTTTGCCAAGGCGTTCTGCGACGCGCGCATCCCGGTGGTGCATTCGTTCGGTCGCTTTGCCAGCGCGCCCCATGTCCATGTCGTCGGTATTGATAACGTTGAATGCGGACGCATGGCGGCGCGCACGCTGCTGGCGCGCGGCTATACCAGCATCGGACTGCTGGGTGGGCCGCGTGAAGCTACCTCCACAATCGACAGGCGCGCGGGGTTTTTGGAGGTCCTGCGCCAAGCCGAAGGCGTCGAGGTCAGCGAAAGCTATGCCACTGCCTATTCGTTTGCCGCCGGGCGCGTCGAGATGCTGCGCCTGTTGAAATCCAAACCGGCTGAGGCGTATTTCTGCGGCGACGATGTGTTGTCGATCGGCGCGCTCAGCGCGATCCAGACAGAAGGTCTGTCAGTGCCGGGCGACATCGGTATTATTGGGCTGAATGATATGGAAATGGCGCGGTGGCAGAACATCAACTTGACCACGATTCGCCAGCCGGTAAAGCAGATCATCGACAGCTCGATTGAGTTGGTTATGGCGGCATTGGCCGACCCGGATCGTCACCCCGAGGCGCGTCTGTTCTCGTGCGAAGTGGTAGAGCGCGGGACGCTGAGGCCGCTCTAGGCAACCTCAACGCCGCGCATTTCGCTGCTGTCAGACTTGAAACATCGGAGGTCGCGCATCGACCCAAGCACCGTTGTTTTTGGCTGAGGCCACAGCCGCATAGACCGCGGCCATTGATCGAACTCCGTCCACGGCCAAAGGCAGCGATCCAGCGTCTTCACCTCGAATTTTTGCCGCCAGATCGACGTAGATATTCGCAACCGCCAAGGGAAAGCCTTCGGGGTGGGCGATTGCCACGCGGCTGAGGCGCTGCGCCTCGTTTGACAGGCTGTCATCGCCCTTTTCCATAATCTGTGTACGCCCGCCAACCGGGGTGTAGTAGACTTGGTTGGGTTGCTCAGAGGCCCAACGCATCCCGCCGGTTTCGCCAAACACCTGAATGTCGAACCCGTGCTGACGCCCGATGGCAACTGACGAGGTCCAAAGCCGCCCGACGGTCCCGCCACTCATGCGGAAATTGACCATCGCGTCGTCTTCCAGAGTGCGGCTGGGGATTGTCGAAGCGAAGTCTGCCGACAATTTTTCCACCTCATCGCCTGCAATAAAGCTGGCCATGTGCATCGCGTGGATACCGCAATCGGCGAATTGACCTGACACACCGGCCATTGCCGGATCATACCGCCAACGCACGCGTGGATTGTCTGCGTCGGATGCATCGCCGTGATGGCCATGGCTGAAATTCGCTACAACCAGACGGACCTTGCCGATCTGGCCCGTCGCAACCATCTCGCGCATCTCGCGCACCATCGGATAGGCCGAATAGCAGTAGTTGACGGCGCAAACCTTGCCCGTTGCCTCAGCCACGCGCACGATCTCTTCGCCCTCTTCGACTGTCATGGTCATCGGCTTTTCACACAGCACGTTGAAGCCTGCCTCAAGGAAGGCTTTCGTGATCTCGAAATGGGTGCTGTTTGGTGTCGCAACGGTCACAAGGTCCACGCGGTCGGCGCGATTTTTCTCACCCGCGAGCATCTCCTGCCAGTTGCCATAGGCGCGATCTGTAGCGATGCCGAGGCTTTCGCCGTAGGCTTTACCCTTCGCCGCATCGACGTCTAACGCCCCGGCTGCCAACACAAAATTGCCATCGGCTTGCGCGCCAAGTCGGTGCGCTGGCCCGATCTGGCTGCCTTCGCCGCCGCCGATCATACCCCAGTTTAATTTCGTCATTTCGAAGGCTCCTTAGCTAAAGCCGATAGATTGCAAATAGGCGCGGTTTGCCTTGGCATCGCCGAGCGCGTCAGTGTCAGGTAAGGTTGGATCGCAGTCCTGCTCAACCGTACACCAGCCCTCAAAACCGTTCTCGATGAGGATTTCACGTACGCGCGGAAAGTTCACATCACCGTCGCCGAGGTTGCAGAAAATGCCTTGCCCGCAGGCATCATAAAACCCCGTGCCCTTGGCGATTACGTCGGCTTTCACGACCGGATCGATGTCCTTGAAGTGCATGTAGCTGATGCGAGAGACGTATTTTTCCATGAAGGCCACCGGATCAAACCCGGCAAAAGAGTGGTGCCCGGTGTCAAAGCAGATCTTTAGAATACTCTCGTCGACCTCGTCCAGAAGGCGAATCAACTCCGGCTCAAAATCCATAAACCCCGCTGCATGGGCATGGATGCCGACGGTCAGGCCGTACTCTTCAGCGCCCATTTTTGCCACATGGGCAATCCGGTCACGGTAGGCGGTCCACTCGGCCAAATCCATTTGCTCAGCTGCATTCGCGCGACCAGCTGTCGGTGCACGCCGGGCCGAGATCGAGTCGATCAATACCAGATGCTTGGCCCCATGGGCGGTCAGCGCCTTGCATGTGCGCACAGACGCATCCAGCACATCGTCCCATTGATCCGGCTCGTGAAACGGTCGAAAGACCACGCCACCGATCAGCTCTTGATCGAACTCCGACAGCGCTTCCGATAGGGTCGCAGGGTCTTCGGGCATGAAGCCAACCGGGCCAAGCTCGATCCCTTTATAGCCGGCCTCAGCGTTCTCCCGCAGCACATCGCGCCAGTTGGGATTGCGCGGATCATCCGCAAATTCTACGCCCCAAGAACAGGGGGCGTTGCCAATTCTAATCGTCACGGGGGTCTCTCCTTCAAACGCCTTGGACGTGCGTCCATGATCCGGTTGTGTGCGATGCGCGCGCGGCCTCTATCACCCGACTGACGGCGAGGCCATCGGCAAAGTTGGGCCAGTGCGCAGTGTTGTCGGCAATCGCGTCGAGAAAATCGCGTGCCTCGATGATAATCTGGTCTTGATAGCCAGTGCCATGGCCGGGACCTTGGCAAAACGCGGCATAATTTGGGTGCGCCGGACCGGTCAGGATTTTGCGAAAACCGCGCTCGGCTTCCGGTCCTTCCGCCTTATAGAGCCAGATCGCGTTCTGATCTTCTTGATCGAAACGGATCGCCCCTTTGGTGCCTGTAATCTCGTAGGCATAGCCCATTTTTCGGCCCGTCGCGACACGGCTGAAATACATATGCCCCATCGCGCCGCCCGCGAATCTGCACATCATCTGAGCGTGGTCATCATTGGTCACGGCCACGCCACCGCGCGTCGGGTGCACCGTTTCAATCGCGCCCATGACGCTTGAAATCGGTCCAAGCAGCGCCAGGGCGGCGTTTATCATATGCGGGGCCAGATCGCCCATTGTGCCGTTTGCATCGCCATCCGTGCGCCAGTTCGCGGGGATGGCGGAATCGGATAGAAAGTCTTCAGTATGCTCGCCCCGGAACCACGTCACGTCGCCAATCGTGCCCTCGGCCACCAGCGCTTTGGCGAATTGCGAGGCGGGTGTGCGGATGTAGTTGAAGCCGACCATGTTCACGCAGCCACTTGCTTTTGCAGCCGCTACCATCGCCTCAGCATCTGCCACCGAGGCACCCAGTGGTTTCTCGCAAAACACTGGCTTTCCGAGCGAAAATGCCAATTCAGCGGCCTCGCGGTGGGTTTCTTGCGGGGAGGCGATCACAACCGCTTCGACCCGAGGATCCTCGATAAGTGCACTCCAATCGGTTGCGGCGCGCGCAAAGCCAAAGGCGTCGCGATATCGCTCGGCTGATGCCAATGATGATGCTGCAACCATTTCCAAGCGCGGACGCAAACGGGTGTTAAAAACAGCCCCCACCGCTGCATGTGCCACGGCATGAGCTTTGCCCATATATCCGCCGCCAATTATGCCTAAACCGATCTCTTGCATCGTTCCCCCTTAAAAACCGATTGCAACCGGTTGCAACACGCGTATCTTTTAACCAACAACAGCGTCAAGCGCGATGAAACACGCGAGTGCACAATTTGAGACCTCGGGGGAGGACCAGCAGATGAGCGATAAGACGATACGCCTGACAACGGCGCAAGCCATCATCCGCTATCTGGACGCGCAGTACATCGAGACGGGTGGCGTTCGCCAACGCGTCTGCGGTGGCGGCTTTGGCATCTTCGGCCATGGCAACGTGACGTGTCTGGGTGAGGCACTTTATGATCACTTTGAGACGTTGCCGCTCTATCGTGGCCAAAACGAGCAGGGCATGGGCTTTGCCGCTGCGGCCTATGCCAAATACCATTTGCGCCGCCGCTTTATGTTATGCACCGCCTCGGCGGGCCCCGGTACGGCGAACTTGCTGACGGCGTCCGCGCTTGCGCACGCCAACCGCTTGCCGATGTTGATGCTGTGTGGCGATTCGTTCCTGACCCGCCTGCCAGATCCGGTGCTGCAACAGCTTGAGCATTTCAACAATCCGACGCTGGGCGTGAACGACGCGTTCAAGGCAGTCACACGCTATTGGGACCGCATTACGCACCCAGCACAGATCATCCAGTCTTTGCCGGCAGCGCTTGCGACCATGCTCGACCCTGCCGATTGCGGCCCGGCCTTCATCGGTTTGCCCCAAGACGTGCAAGGCTGGGCCTTCGACTATCCGGCCTCGTTCTTTGAGGAGAAAACCCACCGCATTCGCCGCATCACACCCGATGCAGGCGAGGTCGCCGATGCAGTTGCGCTGCTTAAATCTGCAAAACGCCCGGTGATTATCGCAGGCGGCGGCGTGCAATACTCGCTCGCCGTGGCCGAGATGACCGCTTTTGCCGAAGCCCACCAGATCCCCGTGATAGAGACCATTGCTGGGCGCGCCAATATGGTCGCCACCCATGACCTCAACATCGGCCCCGTTGGTGTGACTGGCTCCGACAGCGCCAATGCCGTGGCCGAGGCCGCTGACGTGATCCTATCGGTCGGCTGCCGTTTGCAGGACTTTACCACCGGATCGTGGACGGCCTTTGCCAAGGATGCGCAAATTATCTCGCTGAATGCCGCACGCCATGACGCGGGCAAGCATATGTCGCTGCCTGTAGTTGGCGATGCAAAGCTGGGACTTGCGCAATTGGCAGGTGGCCTCGACAGTTATAAAGCACCTCCGAGCTGGACCGCTTTTGCCCGCGACGAGCGCGTGAAGTGGGACGCTTACGTCGCCGAGAATGTGAAGCCGGGCAATCGCGCCAACTCCTACGCGCAAGCAATCGGCATAGTGAACGCACTAGCAGGACCGCGCGACCGTGTTGTGGCCGCTGCCGGTGGCCTGCCTGCGGAAGTAGCTGCCAACTGGCGCACGCTCGATATTGGTACCGTGGATGTGGAATTCGGCTTTTCCTGCATGGGGTACGAGATTGCCGGTGGCTGGGGCGCGCGGATCGCCCAAGCTGAGGCCGAGCCCGACGCCGACACCATCGTCTTCACCGGCGATGGGTCGTATATGCTGATGAACTCTGACCTCTATTCGTCGGTCCTGACGCGCAAGAAGCTGATCATCCTCGTGCTCGACAACGGCGGCTTTGCGGTCATCAACAAGCTGCAAAACAACACCGGAAATGAGAGCTTCAACAACCTGCTAGCCGACACACCCACAGTGCCGGACCCGTTCTCCGTCGATTTCGTCGCCCATGCGGCTGCGATGGGGGCCAACGCGGTCTATGCCGATAATCCTGACGATTTGGCAGGCGCCTTCAAAGCCGCAAAAGCCGCCGACAAAACCTCCGTCATCTTGATGAATGTCGATGCCTACGAGGGCTGGACGACCCAAGGACATACCTGGTGGGAGGTCGGCACCCCGCATGTAAGCGATAATCCCAAGGTTCGCGAAAAGCATCTTGAGATTGAGGCCAACCGCGCCAAACAGCGAAAGGGCGTCTGATGGACGTCCTCGCTGGCATCAAGAAAAACCGCTTCGTTGTCGTCGGGCGCGTGGGTATGGATTTCTCGCCCGAGCCCGCCGGGAGCGCAATTGAAGATGCAACCTCAATGATGGTGGCGATGGGCGGATCATCTGCAAATATCGCCGCTGGTCTGGTTAAATTCGGCTCCCACGCAGCACTCGTGACGCGCGTATCTGACGACGCGGTGGGCCGCTACTGCGTCAACCAGCTCGCCGTATACGGTGTCGATGCAACCCATGTGAAGCCGGTTGCGGGCGAGTTTCGAAACTCTCTCGCGCTTTATGAGACACGCGTTCAGGGTCACCAATCGGTCATCTACCGCAACGGGGCCGCTGACTTTCAAATGAGCCTCGCCGACGTCGAAGCGGTTGATTACAGCCAATACGGCGCGCTGATCACCGCAGGCACCGTGTTCGCCGCTGAGCCGTCCAGAACAGCTGCGTTCCGCGCGTTCGAGCTGGCCCGCGCCGCAGGTCTGCCGATCATCTTCGATGTGGACTACCGCCCCTACAGTTGGCCCTCGCCGCAAGTGGCCGAAGAGGTGTTGTCAAAAGCCGGTGCCTTGTCCGACGTGATCGTTGCCAATGACGAAGAGTTTGGCTTTATGGCCGGCGGCATCGACAAAGGCCTCGCCAAAGCCCGCGCGCTGGCCGCCTCAAGCGCGACTATCGTTGTCTATAAAATGGGCCATCTCGGCGCGATCACCTTCGCAGGCGGCACAGAGACGCACACCGGGATATACCCTGTCGAGGCCATCAAACCTACAGGTGCGGGCGATAGTTTCATGGCGGGCTTCATCGCCAGCTTGGCTGAGGGGCGCGATCTAAACGAGGCCGTCCTGCGCGGATCGGCCTGTGCGGCTATCGTCGTTGCTAAACCCGGCTGCGCGCCCGCGATGCCCAATACAGACCAACTCGAAGCGTTTCTGGCTGCCCATTCTGGGCCAAGCGCGCCATCTGAAAACGCGGAAGGATAACCTATGCATATTGCCCCATTCGACAACCAGAACGCCCCGATTGTGGATATTGGCGACGCGTTGGTGCCGCTGAACTACTTCAATATCGTCAAACTCAAGAAGGGCGAAAGCTTCGGTTACGCGGTGCCCGGATTTGAAACCTGCATCGCGCCCGCCACAGGGTTACTCGACGTCCAAGTTGGTGGGTTCGAGGTCAAGAAATTGGGCGGACGCGGTGTTGATGTCTGGGATGGCGAGCCCGAAGGCGTCTACGTGCCCACGGGTATGGAAGCGCGATTCACCTGCCTGTCCGATAGCGCCGAGGTTTTCGTTGCGGGTGCTAAATTTGACGAGGTGCTAGAGCCGTTTGCGGTCCGCTCTGATGAAATCGACTTCGTGCAATACGGCTCCGACGACACCAAAACTCACCGTAAAATCAAGCACATACTCGGTCAAAAGCAACATGGGCGCGTCGGCCGCTTGCTCGTGTCCGAGCTATATACCGTGGGCGCAGGCGGCTGGTCTGGCTTTCCCAGCCACAAGCACGACACCGACCAATTGCCCGTTGAGACCCGCCATGACGAGACGTATAACTTCCGCTTCAAGCCCAATTACGGCTCGGGCCTGCAAATGCTGCAACGCGAAGATAACAAGCCCGGCGATGCGTATCACATCATGGATGGCTCGACGATTTGCATCGACAAAGGCTACCATCCTTGCTGCGTGCTTCCGGGCTATGAGATGTACTATTTCACCATCCTCGGTGGCCTGAGCCAGCGCAGCCTCGTGCAAAACTTCCAGGAAACCCATAAAGATCAGCTCCATACGATCCCCGGCATCCTCGACATGGTGGCGAAGTTCAAATGACTCTGGCAACGCTCTCGCAGGTTCTGCAACCCGCACTCACAGGCGGCTACGCGGTTGGTGGTCTGGTCACGCTCGGCTGGGAGGATATGCGCGCTTATGTGGATGCGGCCGAGGCTGAAGGCCTTCCAGTGATCCTGCAAGCGGGCCCGTCTTGCCGCGCGCACACGCCCCTTTCGGTCTTGGGTAAAATGTACCGCACACTCGCCGAGACTGTCTCTGTGCCCGTGGTCGCGCACCTAGATCACGGCTACACCTTTGACGATTGCCGCGCAGCACTTGATGCGGGTTTCACTTCGCTGATGTATGACGGGTCGCGCAAACCGCTGGCCCAGAACATCGACGAGACCGCGCGCATTGCTGAGATGGCGCATGCGGCAGGGATTTCGTGCGAGGGCGAGATTGGGTTTGTCGGCTATAGCAACGGCGAGAATTCGCAAGGCACCGATCCCGCTGAGGCCGCTCAATTCGCGCGCGAAAGCGGTGTTGATGCGATGGCGATTTCAGTCGGTAATGTGCACCTCCAACAGAACCACGAGGGCGGACTGGACGAGGACCGCATCCGCGCGATTGAGGCGTTGACGGACGTGCCGCTGGTGATCCACGGCGGATCGGGCGTGCCGCATGCCCAACGCACGCGCCTCGCCCAGACCTCCAAGATCTGCAAATTCAACATTGGGACCGAGCTGCGTCTTGCCTTCGGTCAATCTTTGCGCCGCGTGCTTGAGGCCGATACCGAGACATTCGATCGTGTCTCGATCCTCAAACAAGTCGAGCCTGATATCCAAACCGCCGCCCGTGCCGCACTTCGCTGCATCGCGCCCGCCTAAGCCAAAGGACATGTCCATGATCACTATCGGCCTTCTGGGATGCGGACGCATCGGTCAGGTCCACGCGCGGTCCCTGTTGCGGATCGGCTCTGCCAAGCTGGTTGCTGTCGCCGATGCGGTGCCTACTGCAGCCGAGGCGCTTGCCGAAACCAGTGGGGCGCAGGTGCGCAGCGCTGACGACATAATCACCAGTGCCGACATCGACGCCGTGATCGTCGCCACGCCGACCACGCTGCACTACGACCAAATCCACGCGCTGGCGGCGGCTGGCAAAGCCATCTTCTGCGAAAAGCCAATCGATCTGTCATCCGAGCGCGCCGCGGCGTGTCAAAAGGCCGTCGAGGCCGCAGGTGTTTCGTTCTTCACCGCCTTCAACCGCCGCTTCGATCCGAACTTCGCGCATCTGCAAGCAGAGCTGGCCGCAGGTGCCATCGGGGCAATCGAGATGGTCGTCATCACATCGCGCGATCCTGCACCGCCCCCGATCAGCTATATCGAGCAGTCAGGTGGTCTTTTCCGGGACATGATGATCCACGATCTCGACATGGCGCGTTTTCTGCTGGGCGAAGAGCCGGTAGAGATTTTCGCAACCGGTTCGTGCCTTGTGGACCCCAAGATTGGGGCCGCAGGTGACATCGACACCGCCGCCGTGACCCTGAAAACAGCGTCGGGAAAGATCGCATTGATCAACAACTCGCGCCGCGCAACCTACGGCTATGACCAGCGCATCGAGGTGCACGGGTCCGAGGGGATGTTGAAAGCTGCCAACAAGCTAGAGCATCTGGTCGAGCACGCAGGCGCGCAAGGTTTCACCACAGCGCCCAACAAGCACTTCTTTCTCGAGCGTTATGAGGCCGCCTATATTGCCGAAATGGAGGCATTCGTTGCCGCGCTCAAAAGCGGTGGCCCGTCAAACCCAAGCATCTCGGACGGTGTTGCGGCGCAAAGGCTTGCAGATGCGGCGGCCAAGTCGCTTGAGACCGGGCAGCCTGTAGAGCTGGGGTGAACGGCCGGGCAGGGCAGGGCGGCGCTCTCGCCCCTTAGCGGAACCAAGCCCAGTCCTTCACATCTCGACAACGCGACCCGTGCGGATGCTTTCATCGGCAGCAAGGCAGATTGCCAGCGACCGCACCGCGTCTTGCATGTGGCGCGACAGGTCAATGTCATCCTTGATTGCGTCCAGAACAAACGTTTGTTCGGCATCGCACAAGGCTTGATGTCCCGGCTCGGGCGGGAGATCGACCCAAGTATCGCCCGTGGTGCGGTGCACGAGCAAGTTGCCAACTTCCGTGTGCCCGTCGATATCTGAGGACGCTTTCTGGCTTGGATCTTTAATCGAGACGGCCCCGTTGGGACTGACAATGTCTTTCACAAAGAATGCCGTCTCAGACATCATCGGACCCCAACCCGCCTCATACCAGCCGACGGACCTATCCTCGAACGTGACCTGGAGTTGTCCATAATTATACATGTCTTCGGCAATCTCATCTGAAAGCCGCAATCCGATGCCTTGGACGCGCAGGGGGCGCGCATCAGTGACTTGGCACATCACATCGACGTAATGGACGCCGCAATCGACGATGGGCGACGTTGTTTGCATCAGCGCTTTGTGGGTTTCCCATTCAGCCCCCGTAGATTGCTGGTTCAGGTTCATCCGAAACACGTAAGGGCCGCCAAGCGCGCGGGCCTCGGCGATCATGCGCTGCCACGCCGGGTGGTGGCGCAGGATATAGCCGACCACGAGTTTGCGCCTCAAGCGCGTCGCGGTCTCGACCACGCGCTGGGCGTCCAAAACGGTTGTGGCCAAAGGCTTTTCCACGAAAACATGCGCTCCGGCTTCCATTGCCTGTATGGCGAGGTCAGCATGACTGTCTGCATAGGTGGCGATAACAACGAGGTCGGGCTGCATCGCCATGCCCTCGTCGAAACTGTCGAACACCGGGTAGTCGCGCAGCGCCGGCTCCAGCACGCGGGCCGAGCGGTTGACCAGAGCAACAATCTCGACGCCCTCTTGGCCGTGCAGCGCAAGCCCGTGGCTTTGCCCCATATTGCCCAAACCGACGATAAGTACTCGGATCATAAAGCTCTATTCCTCATCCAGTTGATCATGCCAGCCGACGAACGTCCCCAATCGTCACTTCCTTGCCGGAGATACGCGATTGGATCGCCGCGAAGGTCAGCGCAAGCGATTTGAGGTTTTCGGCGGCTGAATTGCTGGGCGTGCGGCCTTCCTCAACGGCGCAAAGCAGCTCGCCCATCGCCCCTCGGAACCCATCGTTGAACCATTCACCCTCAAGCTTGGGGCGTGCAATGCCCTCAGACGTTGTCAGTGTCACATTTTGCGAACCCATATCGGAGCCATCTGAGACGAGGCTCCCGCTCGTGCCTGCAACATAACTTGTATCGCGCGGTCCGTGCGGTACGGCCCCATCGAAGACAAGGCTGGCCTGGCCGCCATCCGCGCGCACCAAGGCCTGTGCAAGCAGCGGCACCTTGTTGGCTTGGCCCCGCGCATGTGCGGCGGTGGCAAAAACGCTTTGTAACCTGTCGCCCATCAGGGAAGTCAGAAAATCGAACCAGTGCACCCCAAAATCAAATAAGATTAGATCTTCGATCGCGTCGAACGGGGTTCCCGCCGTCCAGCCATGATCCCAATGTAGCGACGTATGCACCGATAAAACGTCACCGATCAGCCCGCCATGAACCGCCTCGCGCATCCATGCCATATGTGGGGACCAGCGCCCGTTTTGGTTCACGGCCAGCTCAACGCCGTTGTCTTGGGCAAGCTTTACAAGGTCATCGCCAAGATCAAGATCGGTCACAAATGGCTTTTGGCTTAGGACGTGCTTTCCGGCCTTCAATGCGGCCTCAATGATCGGTGCGCGATGTTCGGGATGCAGCGTTATGTCGACAACGTCGATATCGCTGTCGGTCAGCATCGCGTGCCAATCGTCCTCGATCCGGGCCAACGGGCAGAACGTGGCGGCTTTGGCCTCAGCCTTGGCGCGTGTGCGGTTCCAGAGGGCGGCGACCTCCCATCCGGCGGTCTTGTAGGCGTCGAGATGGCTGTCAGAAATCCCCCCGGTGCCGATCAAGCCGATCCGAGGACGGTATGTTTTTGGCGCAGGCGGGCGGTATTGCAGATCGGGTGCGGCAACCTCGGCCAGGGTGCTGGAGCGTAGCGCGTAGGTATTTGTATCGGCGGCATCTGCGGTCATGGCAGCAACTCAAGCGTGCGTTTCTCTGCAGCCGAGCGCACAGCGGTATCGACGATACGTTGCGCGGTGAGGCACAGGTTGGGATCAAGTGGGCCCTCAACCGGCTGACCGCGCGCGATCCGCCCGAGCACATATTCAATTGCGTTGGTCTCACCGTCGGGCAGCGGGTCCGCTGCAATCTCGTGCCGCTCAGGACGCGCGCGGGTTTGAACGGTGACGTGGCTGGCGTAGTCCGGTGATGCGATCGTGCCGTCTGAGCCGACGAACACGAACCCGCAGGTGGGTTGCGGCTGGATCGCCCACGGATCGGTGAAAGTGCCCCACCGCGTTTCCATCTTCGAGAGCCCGCGCGCATAGCGCAGCACAGCAATAGCATGCTGATCAACCTCAATCCCTGGTGCCTCGTTGACGGTGCAGGTCACTTCAATCGGGGCCTCGCCGTTCATGTACCACGTCCCAAGGGTCGCGCCGTAGCCGAGGTAATCAAGCAGCGAGCCACCCCCAGATTCAGACCTGTACCACCACGAGGTTGGCTTTTGACGCTCGACCTCCTCGGGGCTGACTTCGACCTTATCGGCCAAATGATAGAGGGGTCCGCGATTGCCATCGTAGAAGTGGACCTCAAGCAGATCACCAATCATGCCCTCGTCGATAAGACGCTTGGAGGTTACGTGGCTTTCAACCCACCTGAGCGGCCAGTTGATAACCAGCTGTTTGGCCGTCCCGTCCATCGCCGCCATCATCTGGCTTGCATCAGAAACCGAAGCTGCGAAGGGCTTTTCGACAAACACATGCACCCCGTGCGGGGCGAGACGTTCAGTATATTCGGCATGCGCGCCCGTGGCGGTGCACAGAAGTGCCATGTCATAAGAACCAGCTGCCATGCATTGATCGAAATCGGTGAACACGCGGTCCTCGGGGATATCGAAAGCCTCAACCGCAGCTTGCATCTTTTCACGGTCAAGGTCGAAGATGCCCGCAATCTCGGCATCGGGATGGTCATGAATCATACGCAGCAGATCGCCCATGTGCATATGGTCGAAGCTAATGCCAACGATTTGAGATTTGCTCATACGAAGTCTCCGTTATCGAGTGCCTGTGATCCTGACGTACATCGCCGTCACGGCAAGGATGATGATGCCAAATAGGGCCGTGCGCGCGCCCTCGGGCATCTGCAAAAGCGTAAGCATGGTGTCGAGCACCCGCAGAATTAGCGCCCCGACAATGGCACCTGCGAAACTGCCGCGGCCCCCGAAAATTGAGGTGCCACCAATGACTGCCGCCGCGACGGATGGCAGAAGCAGCGGATTGGCAAGGCTAAGCGACGTCTGCCGGATCATGCCAAGATAGAGCAGACCCGCAAGCGCCGCGATCAGACCTGACAGCGCGTAAAGCGCGATATAGACCTGCCACGCCCGCACGCCGGACAGTTTGGCGGCCTTCTCGTTTGAGCCAAGCGCAAACAGCAATCGACCAAACCCGGTGTAGCGCATCAGCCATAGGATAAAGAGCGCGAACGGAATGAACATGAATAGACCGTTTGGCATGCCAGCAGTTCGCCCGGTGCCGAGCCACACCAGAAAGCCGGGCACTTCGGAGCCCGCGTTGATGAACATTCGCTGGTAGACTTGCAGACACCCGGTCGCAATTAGCCCGGTGCCGAGGGTCATAATCAACGGATGCACACGCACGATCCCAACGCCAATTCCGTTCACGACGCCGACGACAACGCCGCATGAAAGCGCGATCATGACTGCCGGAGCAACGCCCCAAACAGTGCTAAGCGTGGCGCATACGAAGGCGGCGACCGTGGCCACAACGCCCACGGACAGATCGATGCCGGCCGTCAACATGGTCAGAACCTGACAGGCGGCGAGCATTGCTAGCGGAATGGCGAACTTGATCAGATTGCCAATCCAGAAGGTCGACAGCAACCCGTCGCGCCCGGCCCGAACCGGCATGACAATGCCCGGACGCATGACCTCAAGACTGGCGATCAACAAGAACAAGAAGACCAGCAAAGGCACCATCGGGTTATCGCGTAGAAAACGTCCCACGCGCGCCATCGGTGGATCGGTGTCGGTGGTGCTCATCGTTTTGCCCCCCTCATGGTGGCGGCGGTTCCCAGCATCACAACGGCAACCATGATTGTTCCCTCAATTATGGTGGTGACGTTCGGATCGATTGCCAAAAGCGTCAGGATGGTTCGAATAATGCGCAGAATGAACACAGCGATGATTGGACCAATCAGCCCGCCCTTGCCGCCGCCCAGAACCACTCCGCCCAGTACTACTGCGGCAACCGACGCCATCAGGTACGGGCCCGGAACAGGCTCGCCGATACCGGTCAAGGCGGCGAGGCTCAGCCCACCCATCGCGCAAAACAGCCCGCAAATCCCATAAGCCAAGATTTTGGTGCGCCCAACCGAGACGCCCGAGCGGAACGCGGCAAGCTCGTCTGATCCAGTTGCATAAATCGAGAGACCCAGTTTCGAGCGCTGGACCGGAACCCAAACAATGGCCACGCTAACCGCGATCACAAGCATCGCTTTGGGCAAAAGGCCAAATAGAAGGCCCCCACGAATAAGCTGTTGCAGCCAATCAGCGGTCGCGCCCCCCGGCGAAGGCAAGATCAACAAAGCCGTGCCTTCCCACACAAAAAGCATCGCGAGCGTGACTACGATATCCGGCACCCGCGTCAGCACGATCAGCGCGCCATTGATCAGGCCCATGGCAAGTCCTGCGCCCAGCACGATAATCAGCGCTGGCACGCCAGCCATGCGCTCCATCAAAACTGCGGCTGTGACGGCACATACCGCCATGATCGACGCGACCGACAGATCGATGCCGCCGACGATGACGACCACAGCCATCCCAGCAGTGGCGAATGCAAACGGCAAAGCGGCGCGCGCCATGCTTTCAACACCCGAGGCCCCGAAAGACGGCTGGATCAGCTTGGCGGCGCCCAGCAGAACGACCAACAGCACTGCCAGCCCGACGACCCAAGCGTTCTTTCGCACAAAGCCGTTCATGTTGCGTGCTCCGTCGATGTCAGGCCGTAGGCGGCGCGCATCATGGAGTGCTCGGCTGCGGCGGCCGCTTCAATCACATCACCCACGCGGCCATTGAACATCACGACCGCGCGGGCGCAGGCCAGCGGGATCTCTTCCAGCTCGGAGGTGTAGAACAAGATCGCAGCCCCCTGATCGGCCAATTCGCGGACAAGTGGATAGATCTGGCGCTTGGTGCGCACATCGATGCCGCGCGTAGGGTCAAACAGCAGCAGGGTCTCAACCCCAGTTGCCAGCCACCGCCCAATCGTGACTTTCTGCTGGTTGCCGCCGGACAATCGCTGCACTTCGCCTTGGGCGCGCGTGTCTATCTGGAGTTTTTCGATGGCGTAACTGACCCGTTCACGCTCAAGACCAAGTTTGAGCGGTCCCCAAGATCTGATCTTGGCCGAAAATGGCAGGGCAATGTTTTCCTTAACCGAGCGTTCGTACAAAAGGGCTTCGGCCCGGTTGCCGGGAACAAAGGTCAGACCAGCTTCAATAGCATCAGCGGGATGCGAAAAACTGACCGGGCGTCCGTCAACCTCGATCACGCCACTGCTGGGCTTCAAAAACCCCGCGAGCATTTCGAACAACTCGTCTTGCCCTTGGCCTTCAAGTGCCACGACCCCAAGCACCTCGCCCGCGTGCAGATCGAACGATACATCCGTGACCTTGGGTGCTGCGGCCAGTGCTTTGACACGTACCCTAGGGGATTTCGCGTGCTCCTTGCGGGTCTTCGTCATGTCGCGGTCGCCAAGATCAAGCTTTTGGCCGAGCATCAATTCGACCACGCGATCCTCCACGCCGGGCTCAATCTTCAGATCGCCAACCGTGCGCCCATCGCGCAGAACGGTTGCGCGGTCACATAACTCTGAGATTTCGGTAAACCTGTGGGACACGTAGATCACGCCCATCCCGTCATCGGCCTTGCCGCGCACGACCTTCAACACCCGCTCAACCAGATCGGTGGGCAGGGCGGCGGTCATCTCGTCTAGCAAAAGCACGTCCGGCTCAGACGCCAACGCGCGGGCCAGATCAACAATGCGCAAAGTTGCCAGCGGCAAATCCGTGATCATCGCAGATAGCGACAGATCGGCGATCCCGAGCTCGGCCACCCAGCGCTGGAATTCTTCTTTTGGGGTGTCGCCAAGGCGGAGGTTGTCGGCAACGTTGAGGTCCGGGATCAGCGATGGTTCTTGATAGACTGGCACTAGCCCTGAGCGTCGGGCCTCGGCCGGGCTGCCGACACGAGCTGGCTTGCCGCGGATCAGCACATGGCCAGTATCAGGCTTGATCGCGCCGGTAATGATTTTCACGAATGTGGATTTTCCTGCGCCGTTCGCCCCCATTAAGGCGACGACTTCTCCTTCGCCCACCCGCAGATGAGCATCGGTTAGCGCACGCACCGCTCCGAAACTTTTAGCAACGCCTGATGCGTCGAGTAGAGCGGTATCGTTCATTGAAAGTCCGAAAGTTCTAGCTGCCTCGAAGCTGACCTCCGCCCCGGATTGGGGGCAGAGGTCGATTTTGTTGTGTGGATCAGCCTTCGCCGGGACCTTCGCACGCGATGATCTGGGCCATCGTGTAGTCAGTCCAGCCCGGAATGGTCACAGACACAGGCCATTCAGGATCGAGGTCTGGGTTTTGTGCCGCCATGATAGTTGCGCGGCCAGCGTCGGTGGCGTTTTCCCAAAGAATTGGATCAACGAGAACCGTTTTGCTGTCTGGCGCTTCGCCGTTCAGGATATCAACCGCAAGGGCCACACCTGCACCGCCGACAGAGCCGGGATTGGTGACCGCAGCGCCCTCAAGCCCTTCGGTCTCGCTCAGATACTGAACGAACCCTGCATTGTCTGCTCCGACGATTGGCACCAGAGGAGCGCCAGACTCGACAAACGCGTCAACGATAACGTTGTCGATGCCGCTGGTCCAAACGCCGTCAAACGGGATGCCCGTGGCCAAAAAGTCAAACATCTGCTGCTTGCCTTGGTCCTGCTGCCAGCCGGTGAAGACCTCGTGGACGATATTGATGTCCGGGAATTCTGCCAAGGCGCGCTTTACGCCATTGTCGCGGTCGGTGTCCGCAGAAACGCCAGCAATACCGCGCATGTAGACGATGTCGCCTGATCCGCCGACTTTCTCAAACAGCCACTTGGCCCCGAGATAAGCATACTCTTCTTGATTGTTGGACAGAATGTACGCGCCCTCGGCCGATACACCAGCGTCAACGGCGACAACAACAATGCCGTGCGCCATCGCGGCATTCAGCGCCGAGTTCAACGCGTCAGGATTGGACGGGTTCAGAACGATTGCGTCCACGCCAGCCTCGATGAGGTTGTTGATGTCCTCAAGCTGTCCGGCAGAGTCGGTGTTGCGGTGCGCCACGATCAGGTTGGTGACGTCGCCTTCGACCAATGCTTGCGCCCGCATCGCGCAGATCATCTGCTCGCGCCAGCCATTGCCCTGCACGGTGTTGGAAATACCGATGGTGTAGCTTTTATGGGCGTCGGCAAAAGCCGCCGGGGCCAGAGATGCGGCGATGGCAATAATTGCAGCGCCAGAGAGTAGTTTCTTCATTTGGTAGTCCTCCCAGTTCAGTGATCAGTTACGTAAGTGGTTCAATGCACCCTTCTATTTGATGAAGGGTTGCAAGACGTCTCGGGCGAGCAGGAAACCGCGCTTCACCTTCTCGTCTGTGCCCTCAAATAGTCTGTCTTCGTGCTCAATGATGATCGGTCCATCATAGCCTTCGCGGTACAGTCCCGAGAAAAACCCGGACCAATCCACATCGCCCAGCCCGCACAGGCGTGGGATTTGCCACCCCATTCCGACAGACATGACGCCATTTTCATAGAGGCCGTCCTGGTCAACCATAACGTCCTTGGCGTGGACATGACCCATGCGCCCGCCGAATTCGCGGATGAAACGGGTTTGGTCGATGAACTGCCAGATCAGGTGAGACGGATCGAAATTCATGCCAACGCCGTCGCCCCAATGCTCAAAAATGCGACGCCAGATTTTCGGCGAATAGGCAATGTTATGACCGCCGGGCCATTCGTCATTGCTGAAAATCATCGGACAATTCTCAAAACACAGCGTCACCCCGGCGTCACGCGCATGATCGACGATCGGGGCGAAAATTTCGGTTGCCCGCGCCCAGTTTTCATCAAGGGTCAGCTTTCTGTCGCCCCCCAAAAAGGTGTTCACAATCGGCACGCCCATGACGCCCGCCGCAGTGATGATTTTCATCAGGTGCCCGATCACTTCGTCCCGGTGATCGGCGTCGGCGTGGAGTGGGTTTGGGTAATAGCCAAGGCCGGAAATCTCGATCCCGTGACCTGCGAGCTCAGATTTAATATCTGCCCCTTCGCTCGCGCTTAGACCGTCCACGTTGATATGGCTTGTCCCGGCATAGCGCCGTTTCTCGCCGCCCGATGCAGGCCAGCAGGCCACTTCAAACGCCGAAAATCCGTTGCTGCCAGCCCAAGAGGCCACGTCCATAAGGGTTGCATCTTCAAATGGTGCGGTGAGCAATCCCAGTTTCATGCCGTCTCCTCAAATTCACTCAACGCGACCCATCGATCTTCGCGGGCGGATTTCAACACCGCGTCGCAAAACTGCATCTCGTAATGGCCCGCGTCGAAATCGGCCCATGTGGCGTCGGGGCTGCGCGTTCCGTTTTGGGCATCTGCATAAACGGCGCGAAAAAAGTTGAAAAAGCTGTCGGCGAAACCTTCCACATGGCCCGGCGGCAAAGTAGCGGCCGCGACCCCAGCAGGGTTCATCAAAGTAAAGTCGCGCATCAGCGTCTGGTTCGGCGCGTCGCGGTGTCCGATAAACAGATGATCGGGTGTCTCGCTGTCCCAAGCCGCACTCGCGTCCGCGCCCGCGACGTCCCATTGCAGCGAATTTTTCCGGCCGATGTTGATCTGCGATGTGCTCATTACACCGCGCGCGCCGCCCTCGTAGCGGATCATGATCATAGCAGCGTCGTCGGTATCAACCGCCACGGTCTCAGTTGCGCCGTCACCGCTTGTGAAGGTCGCAACGGGGCCAGTTGGTTTGTGGCGCTCTGGAATAAAGGTGCTTAACTCGGCCATTACGGACTTCGCCTTCAGGCCTGTTACGAAGCTTGTCAGGTCCAGCCAGTGCGTGCCGATATCGCCCACAGACCTAAGCGCGCCGCCTATGTCAGCCTCAAGCCGCCAGTTCCAGTCCGTCGGCATGGCCAACCAATCTTGATGGTAGTGCCCGGTGACAAATCGGATATCGCCCAACTCGCCCGCCTGCACCATGCCGTGGGCTTGCTGGTTCAGTGGATAGAAGCGGATGTTGTAGCACACCGCGCAGATTTTCCCGGATGCAGCTGCCAGCTTGGCCATTTCTGCTGATTGCGCACTGCTCAAGGCGAGTGGCTTCTCACAGATCACGTGCTTTCCAGCCGCCAAGATCGCCTTCACCTGCGGATAATGGGCGTGGTTAGGCGAGGTCACATGCACCACATCAACGCTGTCATCTGCGAGCAACGCATCAAGCGACGCGTAGGCGTGCGAAACGCCCATGGCCTGCGCACTCGCCCTGCCGCGCTCAGGCGACGAGCCCAAAACACCCCGGACCTGAACGCCCAAGCGGCGCAAGGCCTGCACATGGATCGTGCCGATAAAGCCGGTCCCAATCACGGCGGCACCTGTCTCAGAGATGGAGGTCAATGCGGGCTCCGATCAGACAACTGAGTATCCTCCGTCAACGGGCACGCAGGCTCCGGTTATGAACCCAGCTGCGTCCGACGCGAGAAAGAGCGCCACACCCGCCACGTCTTGCGGCAGACCCCACCGCGCCAATGGCGTGCGGGCCTCGACGGCTTGCGTGAAGGACGCGTCTTGGCGCGCCCGGGCCGATTGTTCGGTGACGATAAAGCCGGGTGCGATGGCGTTGACGCGAATTCCGTCTTCGGCCCATGCGATCGCCAGCGATTTGGTTAACTGCTCGACCCCGGCCTTTGACGCACCGTAAGCCGGGTTTCGCGGCGACCCAAAACGAGCATACATCGACGCTATGTTGATCACGCGCCCCTTGGCCGCCGACAACGCGGGATGCAGCGCCTCGGCGCACCGAAATGACCCGGTCAAATTCACATCAACGACATGGGCGAAAAACTCAGGCTCCATCTCTTCGCCGCGCCGGGTGAGCGCAGCACAATTGACCAAGACATCCACATGGGGGCGATCGCGCGCAAAGCGTTTGACGGCTCGCGTGTCAGAAACATCCAGTTGCGTGTAGCTGAACCGCGATGCGTCCTCGGGTGCGCAATTCGGCTCAACCCCAGTGATTTCGACCTGCGCGCCTGCGTCTTGAAACGCGCGCGCAATCACAGCCCCTATGCCAGCCCGACTTGCGCCGATCACCACCACATGCGCACCCGCAAAATCAAAGTTGGCGGATGCGCTCAACGTGATTTGCCTCGTGTGTTGTGGTGTTCACGGTCTTGCACAGAAATCCCTCTCATACGCCAAAAGCGCTTATGAAATCGATTTCATAATAGCAAGAATCTTCTTTGCAGATCATGAAATCGATTTCATATTCGTCACCGAGAGGGATTCGTGTCAAGCCAGATTTCTCAAACGCATGTCAGGGCGCTATGATTCAGAAGACCAAAACCATTCAGGATGTCGCCCGCGCTGCGCGGGTTTCGGCCACGACTGTCAGCCGGGTCTTGACCAATCCCGAGCTCGTCGCCGAGCGCACGCGCGATGCGGTGCATGAGGCAATCGAGCTGACCGGTTACCGCGCCAATCAGGCCGCTCGCAATCTCAGAATGCAGCGGGCGGCGGCGGTTCTTGTTCTGGTGCCAAATCTTGGTAAACCGTTTTATTCAGGCATCTTGGCAGGGCTAAGCGAGGTTTTCGCCGGGTCCGATTATTCCGTGCTGATCACCGATACCGAATGCGATCCGCTACAAGACGCGGCCCTTGCGAGCTACTTTATGGATGGGCGCATCGACGGGGCAATTTCGCTTGATGGAGGTCTGTCTTCGCAAGCCCTAAGCCAATGTCGCGACCTCGGCGTTGGCGAGCGGATTGTTTTTTTGTGCGAGTGGGTGGAAGGCGAGGGTTTTCCGGTCATCGCGAGCGACAATGCGGAGGGCGCGCGCTTGGCGATCAAGCATCTTTATGCGCTTGGACATCGAAAAATCGCCCATATCACCGGTCCTGACGGCAATGTTCTGACCACCGCACGGCGCGAAGGCATGGTGACTGAGCGCGCCCGCCTCGGACTTCCCACCCGCGCTGACTGGATCATCAGGGGCGATTTTTCACTAGAGTCGGGCTATGCTGCCGCCGCTCATATCCTTGCCATGAGCGACCGCCCAACAGCGGTGTTTTGTTCGGCCGATATGGTCGCGTTTGGCTTGATTGCTGGGCTGCAAGCTGTGGGGGTGCAAGTGCCCGAAGACATCTCGGTCGTTGGGTTCGATGATATTGAGATGTCCGAATACTATGTCCCGGCGCTGACGACGATTAGGCAAGATCGACGCCAACTTGGCAGGCGCGCGGCAGAAGTGCTGTTGAAGCGTTTGTCCGGGGCAGGTGGCGTGCATGCGCCCGAAGCCGCGATTCCGGTTGAGCTGGTCATCCGCGCCAGTACCGCGCGTCCGCCTGATTAGCGCGGCGCACCTACAACTGATTGCTCCAGATCCAACGATACGCCTGTCATCGGTGCCGATGCGGGGCTCAGAAGATAGATCGCCAATCTTGCGGCTTCATCCGGCAGGATCAGTCGTCCGAGCGGCAAACCGGCACCGCTGGCCTGCGCCCAATCCAGCCCTGCGCTGTGGGTCTCAGACTGTATTTGGTCTTCAGCTTCTGTCAGCGTCCATCCAAGGTTGATCCCATTAACGCGAATCCCGTCTCTGAGATGGGCGTTGGCCGCATTTTTCGTCAGTGTTTGAAGCGCGCCTTTGGTTGACGCATAGATGGCCAGCTCAGGCGCGCCGCAATGGGCGTTCATGGACTGGATATTCACGATGGTGCCGCCTGTCTCGCGAGCCCGGGCGTCGTTGATGAATGCGCTCATCAACAGATAAGGCGCACGCGCGTTGATCGCGAACAGCCGGTCCCACAGATCAGCCGAGCCATTGGTGAAACTTGCACGGGTCGTGATCCCTGCTGCATTAACCAAGCCCGTCACGCCGCCAAATCGCGCCTTGGCCTGCTCGAAAATCGCTGCCGGAGCCGTCGGATCTGCAAGGTCGACCGCATGGAAATGCACCTCAGTCTGCCCCTTCAAAGCCTCGGCGACCACGCTCAAACCAGCCCCATCTATGTCGGTTAGAAACAGCCCCGCTACCCCTTCGCCCGCAGCATGTTCGGCAATTGCGCGGCCAATGCCAGCAGCCGCACCTGTGACCAAAATGACCGCGCTTTCGAGTTCGGTTTTCATCGCGGCGGCCTTTCAGCAGGGATGTTTTCACGCAGGATAATGCGTGGCTCAATATGGTGTAGAGGCAAAAGCGGGTTCGTGGATGCAATCGCCCCAAGCAAGCGTAACACGGCCTGTTCTGCAACCAGCGACGCGTTTTGGTCGATCACGGCATCGATTTTGTTCTGCGCGAGCCAAACGCGCGAATTGTCGGTCAGGTCGTGCAGGACAACGGCGGGACGTCGCGACGATTGTCGTTCCTCCAACGCGTCAACAATTCCCCTTCGCCCAGCACCGACGCAGTAAATCGCAGCAAGATCGGGCACGTTACGGAGCAGTTTTGCCATTTCGGACCGAACCCGACCACTGTCCTCATTGGTCTCAATCGATGGCAGGATGCGCAGGTTTGGACAGCGTTCGGCCATACATGCGAGGAACCCTGTTTCGCGTTCTTGGTGTCCTTTGAAGGCGCGGCTGCCGAGAAACACCGCCGCGGTTCCGTCGCCTCGCCAGGCGAGCATCCCGAGGATCTGAGCCGCCGTGCGTCCAGAGATTAGGTTGTCCACACCAACATATGCCGATCTCGACGCCTCGTGAACATCCGAGGCGATGGTCACCACGCGCACT
Organism: Dinoroseobacter sp.; assembly: GCA_034111085.1. Taxonomy (GTDB): domain Bacteria; phylum Pseudomonadota; class Alphaproteobacteria; order Rhodobacterales; family Rhodobacteraceae; genus Dinoroseobacter. Next base: position 77,543 of record JAWUXZ010000031.1, on the reverse strand, counting down.
CCAGACGCACTCAAGCCGCGAATGGCGTCGCGGCTTTTGGGGTGGTCGGTGGTGATGATCCCAACGCCCTCGGTTCCCGGCGATAGCTGGTCCAGCCCGGCGGTCAAAGCGTCCGGCCCAATCCCACCGAGCGGAATGATCGTGCAGCTTTCGACAAGTGGATGGTCCTTGGCAACGCGAAGAATGTTGTCTGCCACCTCGCGCATGAATGCAATCTGGCCCATCGGGAACAGGAATTCGAGCCGCGCCGGACGGGCGGGCAAGATCACCATGCCATCCGAGGGGACGTAGCCCAACGCACGCGCCGCACTCATCACGCGCTGGCGATTGGCGGCGCTGACACCGGGACGGCTGTTGAGCGCACGGTCCACCGTTGCCGTCGAAACGCCGGCTTGGCGGGCAATGTCGATAAGTGTTGCACGTGCCATCGGTCGAAAATTGCCCTGTTGGGTCGAAACCATATCACACAGCTTGGCGCATCAAGGCGGCGGTGTCTCTAGCCGCTGCGCGCATGACCGATCTGATGTGATCTGATGTGATTGCCGCTTGATCGATTGCAGGCGGTTCGGCCAAGCTGACGGCCTGCGGTAGCACTCCGGATGTGAGCCTTCGCCCCCGTTATACGAAAGCCAGATCCATATGACCCAATCTCCCAGCGCCGCAGTCGGTCGCGACTATTCGCTGACCGGAGCCTCTGCGCAACGCGCCGTCGATGCTGGGTTGGCGACGGCGGACTGGTATCACAGCGAAATTCCTAAAAAGACATTGAAAGCCCTGATGAAGCGCCGGGACGCGCCGGCCATTCGCGATACTCTGCTGTGGATCGCTCTTCACGTTGTTTTCGCAGCTGGTGGCATCTACTTCTGGGGCTCTTGGACAGCGGTTCCGTTCTGGCTGGCGTACGGCGTGCTGTACGGGTCCGCCTGTGACAGCCGCTGGCACGAATGCGGGCATGGCACGGCTTTTCGCACGCGCTGGATGAACGACGCCGTCTACCAGATTGCCTCGTTTCAGGTGATGCGAAACCCGGTCAATTGGCGGTGGAGCCACGCGCGCCACCACACCGATACGATCATCGTTGGGCGCGATCCCGAAATTGCATGGATGCACCCGATCAGTCTAATCGGTCGCGCGCTGGCCGTTGTTGGCGTCTATGGCCCAGTCCAGTCGTTGGGCGTCCTGATGCGCAACGCATTGGGGCAGCTTTCCGAAGACGAGCGGAATTACATCCCGCAAACCGAATGGCACAAGGCCCATTTCTGCGCCCGCATCCATATGGCGATCTATGGGTTTGTGGTGCTCGCGACGGTAATCATGTTATCCCAAGGCATGGGCTGGGCGTCCGCGATCCCGATTTTGTTGGTGGGTGGCCCGCGCGCCTACGGATGTTGGCATTTTGTGATGACCGGACTTCTGCAACACGGCGGGCTGGCCGAAGACGTGCTCGATCACCGGCTCAATTCCAGAACGCTGTATATGAACCCAATCAGTCGTTGGCTCTATTGGAATATGAACTACCACATCGAACATCACATGTTTCCGATGGTGCCTTATTACTCGCTTGCGGCCCTTCATGAGGTGCTCAAGCACGACCTGCCGCCCGCCAACACCTCAATCTGGGATGCCTACAAAGAGATGACGGTTGCCGTCTTGCGTCAGCGCCGCGACCCGACCCATGCGGTGCGCAAAGAGCTGCCACCGACCGCGCGGCCCTACAAGGAAAGCCTGCACATGACAGTGCCGGAGCGGGCTGCGTTATGACCCCAAAAACCAACGAAGCGAGAGACCGTGATGCCTTGGATTGATGCCTGCGCGACCGAAGATATCGATGAAGAGGACGTTATCCGCTGGGATCACGGCGCGCGAACTTATGCGGTGTACCAAAGTCTAGATGGCAAGTTCTTCTGCACCGATGGCTTGTGCACTCACGAACAGGTGCATCTTTCAGACGGTCTTGTGATGGACAACGAAATCGAATGCCCAAAGCACAATGGCTTGTTTGATTACCGCACCGGAAAAGCCCTTCGAGCCCCGGTTTGCGTGGATCTGAAGACGTATGAGACCAAGGTCGAAGGGGGCCGCGTGCAGGTGCTGATCGAATGACGGACCTGCCCAAACGACGCCCGACCGTTGCGGACCTGCGTGCATTGAAGGGCAAGAAACAACTGACCATGTTGCGCTACTTCTCGATTGAGGAAGCAGCGGCTGCACAGGCGGCTGGCATTGATATCGCCTCGGTTCCTGACGACGTCATATTTGATCCGCAATACCGTGACGCCGCCCCTTCGGTGTTCTCTATGGCAGGCCAAACCCATACCGGGTGCGGATCGCCGGATGATTACTTGCGCTGGTGCAATGACGCGCTCGAACGCGGGGCCGACGCGCTTTATTGCTCAGGCTCATTGGCCACGGTCGAGCGGCTTGCACGCGAGTATATTCCCGTCGTGGGACATGTCGGCCTTGTGCCTTCACGGGCCACTTGGACAGGCGGATTTCGCGCGGTTGGCAAGACCGCCGACGAGGCCATTCGCTTGTTTGAGGAGGTGAAGGCCTACGAGAATGCAGGCGCGATCGCGGTCGAACTTGAAGTGGTTCCCGAAGAGGTTGCCACTGAGATATCGAAGAACGTCAATATCCTCGTCTGGTCCATGGGCGCGGGTGCGGGCTGTGATGCCCAATACCTGTTTGCGAACGACATGCTGGGCTACACTGAGGGCCATGTGCCGCGCCATTCAAAGGCCTACCGCAACTTTCGCGACGAATATGAACGTCTGCACCAAGAGCGGATCGCCGCGTTTCAGGAGTTTGTCGCCGAGGTCAAATCAGGCGCGTTTCCACAAAAGCAGCATCTTGTCGGAATGCCCGCCGATCAGCTTGATGCGTTCCGTGCGCGGATGGCCTCAAAGACATGACAAGTCTGTCGGCTGCGGGCATATCCCTCTCTTTCGACGCTGAGTTGGGGATGATTGAGGACTTTAATGTGGTCGACGGCGGGTATGAAATCTCGCCCCTGCACCGCGCGCCATGGGTCGGAACGGGGACCGATTTCCCGGAAGATATCACACCTCATGTCGTCAAACTGGGGGGTGATTTTTTCTGCGCGCCGTTTGGGTCGCAAGAAGACGGATCGGCCCTGCACGGCTGGCCGCCGAACTCAGCTTGGACGATTGAGGATCAGGGGCAGGGCCACATCCACGCCAAAATGGACCGCAAAGTTTTTGGGGCCGAGCTGTACAAAGAAATCACGCTTAGACCCGGCCATCCGTTTGTCTATCAGCGCCACATTTTCCATGGCGGCGGCGGTCAGGTGCCGGTTTCAAACCACGCCAATGTATCACTGCCGAACGGGGGCCTGATCAGAACGTCGCCGAAATCGTGCTGGGTGACGCCTGAATGCGCGCTGGAGACCGACCCCTCGCTTGGGCGATCGGGGCTTGTCTATCCAGCGCGCAGCACCAGTGCGACGGCGTTTCCGGGCAAGGACGGATCCGTCGATCTGACGGAATATCCGTGGTTTCCAAAGCATGAAGATTTCGTAGTGGGCCTCGACGCACCGGGCCTCAGCCTCGGCTGGACAGCCATAACCAGACCAAACGAGGGAGATGTGTTCTTGTCACTGCGCCAAGCCAAGGCCCTGCCGATGACGATGCTTTGGCATTCTAACGGTGGGCGAGACTACGCGCCGTGGTCTGGGCGACATTTCGGGTGCCTCGGGGTCGAGGAGGGGCTGGCGGGACATGTGCTCGGTGCTGGTCACGAAGACATACTCGGCCGGCCCGGTGCGATATCGCTGAGCACAGGTTCTCAGGTCGAAATCCATCATGTGATCGGGGCGATTCACTGGCCGAGCGCCTCTGGGATCCAAGACGTCGAGGTGATTGGCGATATGTTGCGCGTGACAGGCGAGTGCGGACAAACGCGCGATGTTCCCTTTGATGCAGCGTTCTTAGGGAACTAGCGCGCGGTCAAAGCCACAGGTTGTGCAGCGTCGACCTGACCATCAGAAAGGCGATCCGCTAGTTTCGCCGCTACACATTAAGCATTTTTCAGAACGACGATCGCTATCTCCCAAGGATACCGGGCAAATTTAGCCCTTGCTCGCGCGCGCACTCCAGCGCGTCCTCATAGCCTGCATCGGCATGGCGCATCACGCCCGTGGCCGGATCATTCCACAAGACGTTGGCGAGGCGGCGGTCGGCGTCCTCGGACCCGTCGCAGCAAATGACCATGCCTGAGTGTTGCGAAAAGCCCATCCCGACACCGCCGCCATGGTGCAGCGACACCCATGTGGCACCGCCCGCTACGTTCAGCATCGCGTTCAGCAGCGGCCAATCTGAGACCGCGTCGCTGCCGTCTTTCATCGCTTCCGTCTCGCGATTGGGCGAGGCGACTGACCCCGAATCCAGATGATCCCGCCCGATCACCACAGGCGCGGATAACTCGCCCGTGCGCACCATCTCGTTGAACGCGAGACCCAGCTTGTGGCGCTGGCCCAGACCGACCCAACAGATACGGGCCGGAAGTCCTTGGAACGCGATCCGTTCACGCGCCATATCGAGCCAATTGTGCAGATGCGGATCATCGATCAGCTCTTTGACCTTAGCGTCAGTTTTGTAGATGTCTTCTGGGTCACCTGACAATGCGCACCAGCGGAATGGGCCGATGCCGCGACAAAACAGCGGGCGAATATAGGCGGGCACAAAGCCGGTGAAGGCGAAGGCATTTTCCAACCCCTCCTCTAGGGCGATCTGCCTGATGTTGTTGCCGTAATCGAACGTTGGCACACCCGCATTCCTGAAATCCACCATCGCCGCGACTTGGATTTTCATCGAAGCGCGCGCGGCTTTCTCAACCGCTTTGGGATCACTGTCTTGCTTGGCGCGCCATTCAGCAACGCTCCAGCCTTGGGGCAGATACCCATGGATTGGATCATGGGCGCTGGTCTGGTCAGTGACCATATCGGGCCGCACATCACGTTTGACGAGTTCAGGAAACACATCAGCGGCGTTGCCAATCAGGGCCACGGATTTCGCCTCACCGGCCTTGGTCCAAGCGTCGATCATTGCCAGCGCATCGTCCAGATCATGGGTCTTCTCGTCGACATAGCGCGTGCGCAGCCGGAAATCGGTGCGGGTCTCGTCGCATTCAACCGCCAGACAACAGGCCCCGGCCATTACTGCTGCGAGCGGTTGCGCGCCGCCCATTCCGCCCAAGCCGCCGGTTAAAATCCAGCGTCCAGTCAGGTTGCCATCATAGTGCTGGCGACCGGCTTCCATGAATGTCTCGTAGGTGCCTTGGACGATACCTTGGGTGCCGATATAGATCCACGATCCGGCGGTCATCTGGCCGTACATCGCCAGACCCTTCTTATCGAGTTCGTTGAAATGGTCCCACGTCGCCCAATGCGGCACGAGGTTAGAATTTGCGATCAATACGCGCGGCGCATCCTTATGGGTGTTAAACACGCCGACGGGCTTTCCCGATTGCACCAGCAAGGTTTGCGTGTCCTCAAGGTCTTTGAGGGCCGCGACGATAGCATCGAAATCCTCCCATGTGCGCGCGGCGCGTCCAATGCCGCCATAGACGACCAGCTCATGCGGGTTTTCGGCCACATCGGGGTGTAGGTTGTTCATCAGCATCCGCATCGGGGCTTCAGTCAGCCAGCTTTTGGCGGTGATCTCGGTCCCGGTGGGTGGAAAGACGTCGCGGGTATTGTGGCGGCGATCGGTCATTTTGGGCCTCCTAGGGTTGTGGCCAGATCGGCCAAGGCGGTGAGGATTGATGTCAAATGCGGGCGCAGGCGTGCAGCTTTGGTAGCGTCATAAGTCCAAGGCGCGGCCTCGCTTGTCAGATAGGTGGATTGGGCCAATTCCATCTGGACCGCATGGATGCCAGCGTCGGGCCGTCCGTAATGCCGCGTGGTCCAACCGCCCTTAAATCGCCCGTTTGCGGTGCTGGTATAGCCGGCAGCGCGCATACAGATCTGCGTGGTTGCGGCCTCAAACTGGCGGGCGCAAGTCGCCCCTTCATTGGTGCCGATGTTGAAGTCGGGCAGAGTGCCGTCAAACAGGAACGCAATGCCTGAGCGGATCGAATGGCAGTCATACAAGACCGCCACGCCGTGTAGGTCGCGCACGCGGGTCAACTCGGCCTTCAGGGCAACGTGATAAGGGGCATGGAAGGCTGTGCGGCGCGCCTCAACCTCGGCCTGCGATGGCGGCGTATCCCATATATCAAGCCCATCGAAATCGGTCAGCGGCACCAGCGTCGTGGTGTTCTGACCGGGATAAAGGCTGCCCCCATCCGGATCGCGATTTGCATCAATTACGTAGCGGTGAAAATTGGCTGTGACGGTCGTAACTTCAGGCAGCAACCCGGCATAGAGCCTATCAATATGCCAATCTGTATCGGCAAGCTTGCGGCCCGTGGCGTTCAGCGCGCGAGCAACATCCTCAGGCACGTAGGTCCCCGTATGCGGCAACCCCAGCACAATCGGTCCGCTGCCGCGTTCAACAGAAACGGGCGTCACTCGGCAAAACCTCGGACGAAGTCGGGTAGATCAACCGCCCCGCTTAATGCGCCTGTTGCCACCAATTTTGCCGCCGCCTCGATCGACGGGGCCATATAGCGATCCTCGGCCAAGCTGGGCACATCGGCGCGCAACACCGCCATTGCCGCTTGCAAGGCGGGGCTGGTTTGCAAGGGCGCGCGGAACTCGACCCCTTGTGCGCCACACATCGCCTCCACGCCCAGAATAACGTTGAGGTTCGCATTCATCCGCTCCAACCGCCGCGCGGCATGCGCGGCCATTGATACGTGGTCCTCTTGGTTGGCTGAGGTCGGTGTGCTGTCGGTGGTGCACGGATTTGCCAGATGCTTATTCTCGCTCATCAGCGCTGCGGTCGTCACTTCGGCAATCATCATGCCCGAGTTGAGGCCGGGATTGGGCGTCAGGAACGGCGGCAAATCAAACGATAGCGTCGGGTCCACCATCAAAGCAACGCGCCGTTGGGCAATCGCGCCAATCTCGGAGACGGCCACTGCGATCTGATCGGCTGCAAAGCCCACAGGCTCGGCATGAAAATTCCCGCCCGACACGATCAAATCGTCGGCAACGAGCACCAGCGGATTATCCGTGACGGCGTTGGCTTCAACTTCTAATGTGCGGCCCGCAAAGTGCAGCAAATCCATCGCGGCCCCTGTCACCTGTGGCTGACAGCGAATGCAGTAGGGGTCTTGCACGCGGGTGTCGCCGTCGCGGTGGCTCTCGCGGATCTCGGACCCGTCCATCAAGCCGCGTTGGGCGCGCGCCACAGCAATCTGGCCCGCGTGACCGCGCAATGTATGGATCGCGTCTTGCAGGGGCGCGGTCGAGCCCATGATCGCGTCCGTCGACAGCGCGCAGCTCAGCACCGCCGTGGCTGCGTTCTGCCACGCGCCCCAGAGGCCGACCAAAGCACATGCGGTGGAAAACTGAGTGCCGTTGATCAGCGCCAGCCCCTCTTTGGCACCCAGGATGATCGGTGCCAGACTTGCTTTGGACAATGCGTCGCCTGCGGGCATCCGAGTGCTCTCATAGATCGCCTCGCCCTCGCCAATCATCACGGCGGCCATATGCGCCAACGGGGCCAGATCGCCCGATGCGCCGACAGAGCCTTGTCCGGGGATCACCGGCGTCACGCCGCGCGCCAGCATCGCTTCGATTAGCATCACGGTCGTCATTGCCACGCCCGACGCGCCGCGCCCCAGTGACAGCAGTTTCAACACCATCATCAGCCGGGTCGTGGCCTCGTCCAGCGGCGCGCCAACGCCGCAGCAATGCGATAAGATCAAGTTGCGTTGCAGGGTGGCCACGTCTTGCGGCGCGATCTTGACGCTGGCGAGTTTGCCGAAGCCCGTGTTGATCCCGTAGACCGCGTCCTCACCGCTAGCAGCCTTGGCGACCATCGCCGCAGCGGCTTTGATCCCTGCATGGGCAGATGGGTCGAGGCGCGGAGCAGTGCCACGGGTCCAGATGTCGTGAAGTTGGCGCAGAGATGTTGCACCGGGCAAGAGTAGATCCGTCATAGCGATCCCTTGAAGATGCGCGCGTGCAGCGCGTTAAAGCCGATCCGGTAGGCCAGTTCCGCTGGGTGTGCGGCGTCCCAAACGCATAGGTCCGCACGCGCGCCGGGCATGATGCGGCCTCGGCCCACCTCGCCAAGCGCTTTGGCCGCGTGAACCGTCATGCCCAGCAACGCCTCTAGCGGGGTCATGCGAAATAAGGTGCAGGCCATGTTCATTGCCAACAGCGGCGAGGTCAGCGGAGATGAGCCGGGGTTGCAATCGGTAGCCAATGCCATCGGGACTCCATGCGCACGGAACGCATCGATGGGCGGCGATTGGGTCTCACGCAGGGTGTAGAACGCGCCGGGCAGCACAACGGCAACTGTGCCAGAGGCGGCCAAGACACGCGCATCTGCATCGGTCGCGTATTCCACATGGTCGACGCTCAGCGCGCCATAGCTTGCCGCCAGCTGCGTGCCGCCACTATTGGACAGTTGCTCGGCGTGCAGCTTAACGGGAAGCCCGAGCGCCACCGCCACATCGAAAACCCGCGCGATTTGGGCCGTATTAAACGCGATCCCCTCGCAGAACCCATCAACCGCATCAACGAGCCCCTCAGCATGGGCGGCGCGCAAGGTGGGGATGCAAACGGCGTCGATATAGGCATCGGGCGCGCCCATATATTCAGCAGGCACCGCGTGGGCGCCAAGGAAACTGGTGCGCACTTCAAGGGGCCGGACTTGAGCAATCTGACGGGCGACGCGCAGCATTTTCAACTCGGTCTCTTGGTCGAGGCCGTATCCTGACTTCACCTCGATCAGTGTCACACCTTCGGCGATCAGCGCATCAACGCGCGTTAGAGCGTCCGTCAGCAATGCCTCGTGCGATGCAGCGCGCGTCGCCGTGACAGTCGAGACGATACCGCCGCCTGCCTTAGCGACTTCTTCGTAGCTGGCCCCGTTCAAGCGTAGCTCAAACTCGGCCGCGCGGTTGCCGCCGAAGACAACATGGGTGTGGCAATCGATCAGCGCAGGGGTAATCAGCCGCCCGCCAAGGTCATGGGTTTTCGCGCTGCGGTAGGCGTCGGGCACCTCGCTGGCCTTGCCGACCCATGCAATCTGCGTGCCGTCTAGCGCAATGGCTCCGTCCGCGATCAGCCCAAAGCTGTCATCTGTTTGAAGCGTGACGAGCTGTGCGTTGGTCAAAAGCATCTCGGGCGACTCACTTGCGTTAGGGCACGTTTAATGTTGTTATGTGCATACATAATAACATGTCAAGGGAAGCCCTCATGACAACTCTCTGGGCACAAAGCGCCCTCCTGCCGGCCGGATGGGCGACAGATGTGCGCGTAGATGTGGATGCAAGCGGGCGGATCGGCGCCGTCACAACGGGCGTGCAACCCGGCGCTCAACACGGCGCGCAATATGTTAGCGACCGCGTTGGAATGCTGCTGCCGGCCCCGGTGAATGTGCACAGCCACGCGTTTCAGCGCGCCATGGCCGGCCTGACCGAACGGCGCGGCCCAAACCCCAGCGACAGTTTCTGGACATGGCGGCAACTGATGTTTCGCTTTCTAGATCGCCTGACACCCGAGCATGTCGAGGCAATCACCGCCTTTGTGCAGATGGAAATGCTGGAGGCGGGCTATGCCAGCAGTGGCGAGTTCCACTATCTGCACCACCAACCCGGCGGCGTGCCCTACGAGAATTTGGCCGAGATGTCGGACCGGGTCGTATCTGCCGCCGCCCAGACCGGCATCGGCCTGTGTTTGCTGCCGGTGCATTACGAATTTGGCGGATGCGATGGGCGTGCCCTAACCGCTGGTCAAATTCGCTTCGGCAACGATCTGGGTCGGTTTCAGGCGCTCCATGCAAAGGCCAGTGCCGCAGTGTCCGCGCTGCCTCAAGACGCAAGCATCGGTGTCGCGCCGCACTCATTGCGCGCGGTTGGGGCTGAAGCGCTCAAGGCCTATACAGGCGCGTTTCCGACTGGACCGATCCACACGCATCTGGCCGAACAAATCCCCGAGGTGGAGGAGGTCCTGCATCATTGGGGCGCGCGTCCCGTGGATTGGGCACTGGATCAGATGGGTTTGGACGCGCGTTGGTGCTTGATCCATTGCACGCAGATGACCCCGGACGAGACGACCCGTCTGGCCCATTCTGGCGCTGTCGCAGGGCTTTGCCCGATCACCGAAAGCAGCCTTGGGGACGGCATCTTTGACGGGGTGCGCTGGGCGGAAGCGGGCGGCGCGTTTGCCATCGGGTCCGATAGCAATATCCGCATTTCGCTGAGCGAGGAGCTACGCACGCTCGACTATTCCCAACGCCTGCGTGACGGGACGCGGGCAGCTTTGGCAACGGCCTCGCAGTCGACTGGACGGCGGTTGATTGAGGGCATGCTGCAAGGCGGTGCACAAGCAACCGGGCGCCGTAGTGGGCGACTAGAGGTAGGGTATTGGGCCGATATGCTAAGCCTCGACACCATGTCCGAGCATCTGTGCGGGCGCGCTGAGGACACGGCGCTTGATACATGGATCTTCGCGGGCGATGACCGCTTGGTCACGGATGTTTGGTCTGCCGGACGTCACATGGTAACGGGGGGGCAGCATGTTGCGCGGTCTCAGATTGTGAGCGCTTACCGGCGCACCATCGAGGCTTTGAAAGACGCGCTATGAACACTCCGTCCTTTCGCAATTGGCAAAGCGTGCAGGACGAGGTCTTGCGCCGTATCCACGCACGCGAATGGAAGCCCGGTGATCTGATCCCCAATGAGGCGGATTTGGCGCTAGAATTCGGCTGCGCGCGCACAACGGTGAACCGGGCGCTGCGTGCACTTGCCGAAACCGGGCTTCTGGACAGGCGGCGCAAAGCAGGCACGCGTGTGGCCGCACAGCCCGTGGCCAAGGCAACGCTGGATATCGCCGTGATCCGCCAAGAGGTCGAGGCGCGCGGCCAGATCTACAGCTACAGGCGCATCGCGCGGGCCGAGAAAATCCCACCCATCGCGATCAGTGCCGCAATGCGCACCGGGGCCGAGGTCGCACTTGCGCATGTGCGCGCGCTGCATTTGGCAGACAGCTCGCCTTACGCGCTTGAGGATCGCTGGATCAACACTGATGTCGTCCCTAGCGCGCTGGGCGAGGCGTTTCATGCCGTCAGTGCGAATGAATGGCTGCTGCAAAACGCGCCCTACACCCATGGGGAGATCGCGTTTTCTGCGATAAATGCGACAAGCGCTGATGCCGAAGCCCTCGCCTGTGCGCCGCAAACTGCGTTGTTTGCGGTAGACCGCGTGACATGGGACAATGCGCAATCGGTCACGAAAGTGCGCATCCTCTACAGCCCCGGTCACCAGCTTCGAACGAGGCTGTAGCGCGCTATTTCGCCCTCAAGCGGTCCGGTGCCGCGAGGTCCAGCTCGGCGTCCAATGCGGCCCCGAACAGCACCACAAACGCCGACAACCACATCCATGTCAGCAGCACAATCACACCGCCTAGTGCACCGAACGTCTCGTTATAGCTGGCAAACGATTGCACATAGAGGCTGAAACCGAGCGATCCCGCCACCCAAAGCGCGCAGGCCAGCACCGCGCCCGGCGTCAACCAGCGCCAGCGTGCCAAGCGCGTTGAGGGCCCGTAACGGTACAGCACCGCAATACCCGCGATCCCAAAGCCAAACAGGATTGGCCAGCGCAGCACGAATGCCAGCGCCGCCCCCCAGCCTTCAGGGGTCAGAAACGCCAGCGTGGCGGGCACTGCTGCGACGACGAACACCGCGAAGACCAGCCCGAGGATCAGCGCCAAGGTCAGCCCCAACGTTAACGCCTTGAGGTGAAGGAAGCCGCGCTCTTCGGTAACGCCGTAGATGACATTGATGCCCTTGATGAAGTTCTCGACCGCGCGGCTGGCCGAATAGAGCGCGACCGCCAATGCGATCAACACCGCAATCGACAGGCTTCTGCTCTTGGCCTGTGCGACGTCGCGCAACTGGCCCAGCACGATCTCCGCGCCCGCGTCGGGCAACAGTTCGGACAATGTCTCAGATTGCTCCATCAAGATCGTTGGGTCCATCACCAGACCGCCAAGCGCTACCACCGCAGTGATGCCGGGAAACACCGACAGCAGTCCATAGAATGCAATCCCAGCGGCGAGCAGACCGATGTTTTGCGCACCCAGCCGCCTAAAAATCCGGACGGCAATATCAAGCCAGCGTTTCAATGGGGTGCCAATGGGCTGGTTTTTGGGCATAAGTGCCTCTCAACGGTTTGAGGTGCCAGTGTGTCGCAAAACCCCTGCGGCTGGCTAGCTGTTTGAGGTGGATTCGCGCCGCGCGGCCATCACCTGATGCCCCAAGGTCTTCGTATAAGCCTCAAGCCGGTCCAGATAATCGCACACGGTGACCCCATCTCCGGCCTCGACCGCGTCCAGCACGCCACTGTGCAATGCTACAATTTCGGCGCGCGAACGGGCGGTGAAAGTGATCATGTTCATGAGGGGCTGCATCGCCTCGATAGACCCGGACAATTGATAGGCCAACACCGGGTTTTGAGCGCTGTCTACCAACGCGCGGTGGAAGGCCACGTCTGAGGCGCAGAACTTCTCGTCGCTGAGGCTTGGTTTGCCTTGGCGCTTGATTTCCTTGCGCATTTTATCCAGTTGCGCAGGCTCGCACCGTTCGGCGGCCAATGGCGCGCAGGCGCGTTCCAGCGCAAATCGTGCCTCACAAGCTGTGTCGAAACTGACCGAGTTCATGCTTAGAAGCAGCGTCGACGTCGTGATCATCTGTGCGCGTGCGTCCTCGTAAGACAGCTTATTTATGAAGGCGCCTCCGAACGCGCCGCGTTGGGTGCGGATCAACGATTGTGCGGCAAGACGCTTGAGCGCTTCGCGGATCGTAGAGCGCGAAACGTCGAACTGTTCGGCTAGCTCGGCTTCTGACGGAAGGCGCGCATTGACGATCAAATCGCCCGCTACAATGGCGTCGCGGATGGCACCTGCGATTTGCGCCGAAAGGTCGGCGCGAAGGGTTGGATCAATTTTCATTTGTCAGACATTTAAAAGTCTGACATTTAAAATGCAACCTAACCCGGAGTCGCAGGTGTTCGCTGACAGAATTCGATCTATGCTGGGCGTGCACTGGCTGTTGCTGTTTGCGGCAATCCTCATGTCGTGGGGGCTGCTCTATGCGATGGCGATCCCGGCTGAGTTGCGCGACGCGTCACGTATCTTTGGGTCCGAGTTCTGGGTCGCTTTGTGTACCATCACGCCAGATGCTGCTGGGTTCGCCAAGGTAGCGCTTATGTGGTTGCTGATGTCCACGGCAATGATGTTGCCCACCGCCTTGCCTGCTTTCGCCGCCTATGAAGACCTATCCCATTCCGGCGCTGAAGTCAGCCTTGGCCCACTCGCGGGCGGATTCCTCGCCGTTTGGGGTGGCTTTGCAATTCTCGCCGCTGGCCTGCAAATTGCGCTGTTTCATTACGATCTGGTCAGCAGCTTTGGCGACAGCCGCTCCACTTGGTTATCGGCCACGCTTTTGCTGATCGCAGGCGGCTACCAGTTCACGCCGCTGAAGGAAGCGTGCTTGAGTAAATGCCGCGCGCCGATGATGTTCTTCATGCAGCATTGGGGTGAAAGCCCCGCACGCCTTGGATTTCGGCTGGGGGCAACCTGCCTTGGCTGCTGTTGGGCGCTGATGCTTCTGGCCTTCGTCGGCGGCGTCATGAGCCTTGCATTCATGGGGCTTGCCACACTGATTATGACACTTGAGAAACTGCCCGATATCGGGCGCTGGCTCAGCCAACCCCTTGGGTTCGTGCTGATTGGCAGCGCCGGATGGATCGTGGCGACGGGACTTTAACGGGAGGATTACACATGGCACTTGACGGCACACTCGGCACGGTCGCTTGGACGATGAAGGGGGAACTGATCCTCAACTGTAACTGCACGGTGTTTTGTCCGTGCGTTATCTCGTTGGGCCAGCATCCACCGACTGAGGGCCATTGCCAAACATGGGGCGGCATTCGCATCGACGAAGGGTCTTACGGCGATGTCGACCTGTCGGGCCTGAACCTGGGCCTGATGATCGAGATCCCCGAGCGTATGGCGCGCGGCAACTGGAAAGTGGCGCTGTTCGTCGATGACCGGGCAAGCGATGACGCCTATGAGGCGCTGGTTAACATCATGTCAGGTAAAGCGCGCGGCACCACGGGTCTGTTCAGCATGCTTGTTGGCGAGTTTCTGGGGGCCGAGCGCCAGCCGATCACTTATGAAAACGAAGGCAAGACCCGCCGCGTTGTCGTGGGCAAGCGCATCAAAGGCGAGGTTGTACCTGTGCCCGGCAACGATCCCGATAGCGATCTGGTCGTGACCAACACCAAATACTGGATGGGTGCGGATATCACCGTGGCGACTGCCAATCAGGGCCGTCTGCGCGCCTTTGGGCGGGTTTGGGACTTTGAGGGGCGTTCGGCCGAGATCTGCCAGATCGACTGGCACGGTCCTAAATAAGCGTCAACTTTGGGAGGAGGGGACGCGATGCGCGCTCATTTTGAAACGGCTGGTCGGCAGGGGGCAAACTATGTGCCGCTCTCGCCGATCTCACATCTGAACCGGGCAGCGGCTGTACATGGTCCGCGCCCGGCGGTGGTTTACGGCGATATGCGCTATGACTACACGACCTTGGCGGCGCGAATTCGGGCTGTTGCAGGTGCCTTGAAGGCGCGCGGGATCGGGCAGGGCGATACGGTTTCCGTTATTTGCCCGAACATCCCCGAGCTATACGAGCTGCACTATGCGATCCCGATGATCGGCGCGGTCCTCAACACCATCAATATGCGGCTTGAGGCTGAAACGATCGCCTATATTTTCGGCCATGCCGATACCAAGCTCGTCATTGCCGACAGCGCATTCGGCAGCGTGGTTCACGCGGCGTTCGATATCCTTGGCGAGACGAAACCTCTGATCACGATCCGCGATGCGCAAGGCCCTGATGCGGGCACTATAGGCGACAGCGATTACGATCACCTGCTAGAGGGTCCCACCTTCACCGGCACCGGTTTGCCCGAGGACGAATGGCAAGCACTCGCGCTCAACTACACCTCCGGCACCTCCGGGCGGCCCAAGGGCGTGGTCTACCATCACCGGGGTGCGGCCCTGATGGCATCTGGCACTGCCAACGGTTGGCCGATGCCGCATTACGCGAGCTACCTGTCCATCGTGCCGATGTTTCACTGCAATGGCTGGTGCCATCCGTGGCTGATGCCGCTGGTTGGCGCGAAGATGGTGTTCACCCGCGATCCCGTCCCGCAGCGAATTTTCGACGCGATAGAGTCTGAGAACGTAACCCATTTCGGGGCTGCCCCGGTCATTCTCCAGATGCTGGTCGAAAGCCCCCATGCGCCCGCCACGCCTTACCAGACGCCCATCAACGTCTTCACCGCAGGCGCTCCTCCGCCGCCTGCGATCTTGGAAAAGACCAAGAAGATGGGCTTTGATGTCATGCAGGTCTACGGGCTGACCGAGACTTACGGCCATATCTCGCAATGCCTCTGGCAAGACGAGTGGGACGATCTGACCCCGTCCGAGCAGGCCGAGTTGCAAGCTCATCAAGGGGTCGCGTTCCCGATGCTCGAAGATGTGACAGTGCTAGACCGCGAAACCGGCGCGCGCGTGCCGCTTGACGGCGAGACCCAAGGCGAAATTGCCATTCGCGGCAACACCGTGATGAAGAACTACTACAAAGATGAAGCCGCCACCGCCGAGGCGTTCAAGGACGGTTGGTTTTGGTCCGGTGACGTCGCGGTGATGCATCCTAACGGGTATATCCAGATCAAGGATCGGCTGAAGGACGTCATCATCTCGGGGGGCGAGAATATCAGCTCGGTCGAGGTTGAAGCCGTGCTTTACCGCCATCCAGACGTGCAGGCCGCCGCAGTGGTCGCCAAGCCCGATCCCAAATGGGGTGAGGTGCCATGCGCGTTTGTCGAGTTGCGCGAGGGCACCAACCCCAGCGCCGAGGACATCATGACCTTCTGCCGAGGTCATCTTGCGGGCTTCAAAACGCCCAAAGCCGTGGTTTTTGTCGCGTTGCCTAAAACGGCGACTGGCAAGATCAAGAAATTCGAGTTGCGCCAACAGGCCCGGTCAGAAGGATAAGACCATGGCAGTGATTTCTCAGTCGCGTCGGCTTCGCCGCACGCCGTTCTCGGAAGGTGTCGAAGCCGCGGGAGTGGGCGGTTATACCGTCTACAACCACATGCTGCTGCCGACGTATTTCGAGAGCCCGGAAGCCGATTACCATCACCTTAAAAAGCATGTTCAGGTTTGGGATGTGTCTTGCGAACGGCAGGTGGAATTGCGCGGCCCCGATGCGTCGCGGCTGATGCAAACGCTGACCCCGCGTGATTTGCGCGGGATGCTGCCCGGACAGTGCCTCTATGTGCCGATCGTGGACGAAACCGGCGGAATGCTGAATGATCCGGTCGCCGTCAAAATCAGCGATGATCGGTTCTGGATTTCGATTGCAGATTCCGACTTGCTGCTGTGGGTCAAAGGCATCGCCAACGCCTACCGGTTTGAAGTGATCGTGGACGAGCCTGATGTCAGCCCACTTGGGATCCAAGGCCCGAAAGCCGACGAGCTGGCCAGACGGGTCTTTGGCGAGGATGTTTCCAACCTGCGTTTCTTCCGCTTTGGGTATTTCCAGTTCGAAGGCCATGACGTGCTGATCGCGCGCTCGGGCTTTTCCAAGCAGGGAGGGTTTGAGATCTATGTCGAGGATTCCGAACTGGGCATGCCACTTTGGAACGCTCTGTTTGAGGCAGGCGTGGACCTCAACGTCCGCGCCGGATGCCCCAACGGAATAGAGCGGGTCGAGGGCGGGATGCTCAGCTACGGCAACGACATGACCCGCGACAACACCCCCCACGAATGCGGCTTGGGTCGGTTTTGCAACACCCAGACGGCCATCGGTTGTATCGGGCGTGACGCGTTGCTGCGCGTTGCCAAAGACGGCCCGATCCGTCAGGTGCGCGCGATTGCCATCGAAGGCCGCACGGTGCACTGCGACCGGGTCTGGCCGATCTATGCGGACGGCGAAAAGGTCGGTCAGGTCCCGTCTGCATCGTGGTCTCCGGATTACGGCTGCACGGTTGCCATCGGCATGGTCCGCATGACCCACTGGAAGCCCGGCACCAAGCTGGAAGTCGAGACCCACGAGGGCATGGTCAACGCGACTGTGCAGGAAAAGTTCTGGCTCTAGGCTGCGTCCGCACCGCTTGACTTCCCCTCCTGCGCGCCGCCTTCTTTGGCCAACGCAGGAGGGCAATATGCCAAACGATTTCGACACCGAACTTGCCGAGCGCTTGATGCGCTATGCCGCCATCGACAGCCAAAGCGACGAGGATTCTGCCAGCGCGCCGAGCACGCAAATCCAGTACGATATCCTCAATCTGCTCCGCGACGAGCTTGCTGAGATTGGCGCGTCCGATGTGACGCTGACTGACTACGGCACTGTTCTCGCGACCATCCCCGGAAACGTGCCGGGTCCGACCGTTGGCTTCCTCGCACATGTCGATACCGCGCCGCAGTTCAACGCGGCAGGCGTGAAACCTCGGCTGCTCAAAGGCTATAACGGCGGCGATATATCCTTCCCCGACGATCCGAACCTAACCCTGTCGCCTGAGCAATTTCCTTATCTGGCCGAGAAGCAGGGCCAAGACATCATCACGGCTTCCGGTACCACTTTATTGGGCGCCGACGATAAGGCAGGCGTTGCGATCATCATGACCGCCGCACGCCACATGCTCGCCAATCCCGACATCCCCCACGGCCCTATCCGCATCGCTTTCACGCCTGACGAAGAGATCGGGCGCGGGGTGGGTAGCAAGCTGCCCAAAGACCTCGGCGCAGATTTCGCCTACACTTTTGATGGCGGTGCAGTGGGCGAGATTGAATATGAGACGTTCTCGGCAGATGCCGGCGTCGTGACGATCACGGGCGTGTCCATTCATCCGGGTCAAGCAAAGGACAAGCTGGTCAACGCAATCCATCTGGCCTCAAAAATCATTCAGACTTTGCCACAGGCGACGATGACGCCAGAAGTGACCGAAGGGCGCGAGGGGTTCATCTGTGCGACTGAAATGATTGGTGGATCATCGCAGATGAAGATCAAGCTGATCCTGCGCGATTTTGAGCGTGACGGCTTGGCTGCCAAAGGCGATCTGCTGCGCCAGGTCTGTGCAGCCGTCCAAGCGACCGAGCCGCGCGCCGAGATCACCTGCGAGATCAAGCCGCAATACCGCAATATGCGTTACTGGCTGGAGGACGACATGACCCCGGTGGAACTGGCCTGCGATGCCGCCCGCGCGCTGGGGATCGAGCCTATCAGCGTGCCCATTCGCGGTGGCACGGACGGCTCGCGGCTGACCGAAATGGGCGTGCCGACGCCGAACTTGTTTACCGGGATGCAGAACATCCACGGGCCGCTAGAATGGATTTCGGTTCAAGACATGGCGATTGCGACGGACTTGTGCCTGACCCTGTCGAAGATGGCCGCAAAACCCACCTAGCCGCACAAAAAATAACGCCGCCTCGGGATTGCTCCGAAGGCGGCGTCAAATTTTCTAGCGCTAGGCTTAAGCCTGAGGGCGCATGTCGTCGGCGCTGATGCCCGCGATGGACACTGGCTTCTTCATTGCGTCACGACGGAACGGATCGCCGAGCTCTTGGTTGATCATCGCCTCGATCAGCGTGGTCTTGCCGTGGTTCATCTGATCGTCGATGGCCTTTGCAAGCACCTCGGTCAGCTCTTCCATGGTCCGCGCAACAACGCCTACAAGACCGCAAGCTTCTGCGATGCCCGCATAGGATACTTCCTCGTCCAGCTCGGTGCCGACGAAGTTGTCCTCGAACCACAAGGTAGAGTTCCGCTTTTCCGCGCCCCACTGGTAGTTGCGGAACACGATCTGCGTCACCGGTGGCCAGTCTCCGCGACCAATTGCGGTCAACTCATTGACGGCAATGCCGAACGCGCCGTCACCAGCAAAGCCGACAACAGGAACGTCTGGCTGGCCGATTTTTGCGCCAACGATGGCAGGCAAACCGTAGCCGCACGGACCAAACAGACCCGGTGCGAGATACTTCCGGCCCTGATCGAAGTCGGGATAGGCGTTGCCGATTGCGCAGTTGTTGCCGATGTCCGACGAGATGATCGCCTCGCGGGGCAGCGCCGCTTGGATTGCGCGCCACGCCATGCGAGGGCTCATCCAGTCGGGCTTGTCGGCACGGGCACGCACGTTCCAGTCAGTGCCGGGATCGTCCTGCTCGTGGGTCAGCGAGGTCAGCTCTTGTGCCCAAGCCGACTTCTTCTGGGCGATGTTGGCTTTGCGATCTGCGCGACCTGCATCGCCTGCATCATCCGACAGACCCTTGATCAGACCATTGGCAACCTTGGCTGCATCACCGACGATACCGACAGTGACTTTCTTGGTCAGACCAATGCGGTCGGGGTTGATGTCGACCTGAATGATCGTCGCGTTCTTAGGCCAGTAATCAATGCCGTATCCGGGCAGGGTCGAGAACGGGTTGAGGCGCGTTCCGAGGGCTAAGATCACGTCAGCGTCGCGGATCAATTCCATGCCGGCCTTGGAGCCGTTGTAGCCAAGCGGGCCAGCAAACAGCGGGTGGCTGCCGGGGAACGCGTCGTTGTGCTGGTAGCCAACACATACGGGTGCATCCAGACGCTCTGCCAGCTTCATCGATGCCTCGATGCCGCCTTCGGACAGAACAACGCCAGCACCGTTCAGGATGACAGGGTTCTTGGCTTTCGACAGGATTTCAGCCGCCTTAGCGACAGAGTTTTCGCCGCCCGATGAGCGCTCGAATTCGACGGGATCAGGGATGTCGATGTCGATGATTTGGGTCCAGTAGTCGCGCGGCAGGTTGATCTGCGCTGGGCCGGACAAGCGCTTGGCTTGGGCGATCACGCGGGTCAGTACTTCGGCGACGCGGGACGGGTCACGCACTTCTTCTTGGTAGGCAACCATGTCTTCGAACAGCGCCATCTGCGCGACTTCTTGGAAGCCACCCTGACCGATTGTCTTGTTGGCGGCCTGCGGGGTGACCAGCAAAAGCGGTGTGTGGTTCCAGTAGGCGGTCTTCACAGCCGTTACGAAATTGGTAATGCCGGGACCGTTTTGTGCGATCATCATCGACATCTTGCCAGTGGCGCGCGTGTAGCCGTCGGACATAAACCCAGCCGAGCCTTCATGTGCGCAGTCCCAGAACTTGATGCCCGCGCGCGGGAACAGGTCTGAGATCGGCATCATGGCGGACCCGATGATGCCAAAAGCATGTTCAATACCGTGGCGCTGCAGAACCTTAACAAAAGCTTCTTCTGTGGTCATCTTCATGGGTGTCGAATCCTCTGGACGTCTAATTATGAATTCTTGGGGCGCTTAGTGAATGCCAAGTTTGGACGTATCAAGTTAGGGCCAGTCAGCCGACTTGGATCGGTCCAGATTCCGCAATCGCCTTTGCAATCAACTCGATCCCCTTGTCGATTTGATCAGCCCCAATGGACGAATACGCAAGTCTGTAGAAATGCCGGGGCGGGTTAGCTCCGCCGAAAAAAACATGTCCGGGCTCGATCACTACACCTTGCGCGTGCAGCCGCTTGGCCAAATCGTTGGTATCCACATGCTTGGGCGCGCGCATCCAAAAGCTCGATCCGCCGGTCTGCGCCGCATTCGCGGTTTGCAGCCCGTGCTTGGCAATCGCCTGTTCCATGATCGCGCGGCGTTGGCCGTAGGCTTTGGCCATGCGGTTAACCTGCGCGTCGTAATGGCCAAGCGACAGAAAATGCGCCGCTGTGCGCTGGATATGGCCGGGGGGGTGGCGCAGCACCAAGGCCCGCAGCTCGCGCGCCTCGCGGATAAACGGGCTGGGGGCGACAATATAGCCAAGCCGCAGGCCCGGAAATAGCGATTTAGAGAACGAGCCGACATAGATCACTGCGCCGGTCTCATCGAGGCTTTTGAGCGCGGGCAACGGGCTTTTCTGGAACGAAATTTCAAACTCGTAATCATCCTCGACGATCACGAACCCCTGCTCGACGGCCTTTTTCAACAGCGCTTTGCGACGGCTAAGGGGCATCGTCGCATTGGTGGGGCAGTGGTGGCTGACGGTGACAAACACCGCGTCCAAGCTGTCGGGTAGATCGTCTGGGTTCAGCCCTTCCTCGTCCACATCAATCTCAAGCGTGCGTCCACGCGCGTGGTCCATGATCCAGCGCAGGCCGGGATAGCTGGGGTTCTCGATCGCCGCGGTGCGCCTTTGGGTCAGCAGCAATTGCGCGGTCATCCACAGTGCGTTCTGCGCGCCAAGCGTGATCAGGATGTTATCGGGCTTGGCCGCAATCCCCCGGCGCGGCAGGATGTGGCGCAGGATATATTCGATCAGTTGCGGGTCATCGCGCTCGTAGTAGTCCGAGGTCAGCGCCTCAAAATCCTTTTGCCCCAACGCCTGTAGTGCACAAAGCCGCCAGTTTTGGTGGTCCAGAAGTGCCGGGTCGGTTTGCCCGTAGATGAACGGATACGGGTAGCGCTGCCAATCCTCGGGCCGGGTCAGTTTGTCAGCCGGCGTGTAGGAATGCGAAAGGATGCGGGCCCAGTCCAGCTCCGATTCCTCGGGCGGATTGGCGAGTGCGAAGCTGGGGCTCGTCGGGGCCGTCTCGGACACGAAATAGCCTGAACGCCCGCGCGCAACGAGATAGTCGTCTGAGACAAGGTTGGTGTAGGCGATGGTTACGGTGATGCGCGAGACGCCTAGATGCTCGGCCAATTTGCGGCTGGATGGCATCCGCTCGCCGGGGCGAAAGCGGCCCGATAATATACCTTCTGCAATCAGCCGCTGTATTTTGTGCTGAAGCGTGCCGTCATCATCGGCATCAAGGAATATGGAATCTGCTGGGATCATCTAAATTGGACATAGGCCCCACATGGGTTAGGGGCAAGCATAAGTCCAGATATGACAAGGGCGCACCCGAAGGCGCGCCCTTGATTATTTGGTCTAGAGGGAAGGCGCTTACGAGCGGCCTTTCCACGGCACAAGGATCGTCTCGGCCCGGCGCATCAGGATATCGATGCCGTAGCCAATGATCCCGATCAGCACGATGCCCATGATGACAATATCTGTCAGCTGGAACTTCGAGGCCGCGATGATCATCATGCCCGCACCTTTCTGTGCAGCCACCAGTTCTGCGGCAACCACTGTGCCCCAGCAAACTCCCATCGCAACCCGTGCACCGGTGAATATCTCCGGCAACGAGTTTGGCATGATGACGTGGCGCATGATTTGCCACTTGGACGCCCCCAGCGAATAGGCCGCGTGGATCTTCGAGATGTTGACCCCAGACACGCCAGCGCGTGCGGCAATCGTCATGATCCAAAGGGCGGCGAGGAACAGCAGGATGATCTTGCCTGTCTCCCAGATGCCGAACCAGATGATCACCAGCGGGATCAATGCGAGCGGTGGCACCGGACGCATGAACTCGACGATTGGATCAAACCAACCGCGGAACCAGCCCGACAGACCCATCGCGTAGCCCAGCGGAATACCCACCAACGAACCGAGCGCGAAGCCCGCAAGCACGCGCATCAGCGACGAGCCTAGGTGCTCCCACAACGTGAAGTTCTGGTAGCCGTCAGTGGCAATCTCGAAGAACCGTGCGACGACGCGTTCAGGTGATGGCAGCCAGATCGGCTCCATCTGCATGCCCTTGGACGGTGCGAAGTTCAGCGAGCCTTTGGCTGTCATCGTGATTGTGCCGTCGTCAACACTCAGGCGGTCACCCGGCGAGATTGGCTGGCCGTCAACCTCAATCACCGCATAGCCCTCTTGGTCGCTGCCATCGTCATTGGCGTGGGCCCGGATCAGGGTGCTGCGCCATTCGGCAACGGAATCGCTGTCGTTCTTGGCAAAGCCATCGCCCGCCTCGATCTCAGGCGCGTCTTGTTGGTTGTCCAGCGCATGAACGATCACGGTGACGGTGGCATCATCTGTATCACCAGCCGAGTTTTGTGCGGTGTAGGTGAAGCTTGTTGTGCCCGAAAACGGCCCCGGCACATGGATCGGCATCAGGATTGATCCGGTGAACGCGCCCCAGATCAGGAAGATCGACACAATCGAGATAATCGAGGCCGCGCGATCAGGCCGCACAGCACTTTCGTCGCCAAAGGTAACAGTCTTGAGGCTGGTGAAGTCCTGCGCACTTTCGCGGCGGCGGCGGAAGAATTGGACGCCAAAGAAAGCGACCGCGAACAGAACGACGTAGAAGATAAGTACGCTCATGCTTTTTCCTCCGTGCGGCCCATAATCTCTTCTTCCATTTCCCAGATCATCGACAGGATTTCGTCGCGTCTTTCGCCGAACTCTGGGTTCTTTTTCACTTCGCGCAGGTCAGCGGCAACGCCTTGTTCGGCAAAGGGCAGCTTGTATTCTTTGTGGATGCGTCCGGGACGCGGGGCCATCACGACCAACCGCTCGCCCAGAAGCAGCGCTTCTTCAACCGAGTGGGTGATTAGGATTACCGTTTTGCCGGTTTCTTTCCACAGCTTCAGAACCAAACCTTGCATCTTTTCGCGGGTCAACGCGTCGAGTGCGCCGAGCGGTTCGTCCATCA
This sequence comes from Dinoroseobacter sp., assembly GCA_034111085.1. GTDB lineage: Bacteria > Pseudomonadota > Alphaproteobacteria > Rhodobacterales > Rhodobacteraceae > Dinoroseobacter. Next base: position 53,814 of record JAWUXZ010000031.1, on the reverse strand, counting down.
AGATAACATCGGGATCATTGGCAAGACATCGGGCCAAGGCCACCCGTTGCTGCATGCCACCTGACAACTCGTAAACGGCCTTGTCTTTAAAATCACCGAGGCCAACGGTCTCGAGCAGGTGATCGGAAATATCGTCACGCTCGGCTTTGGGCATGCCCTTCATGCGGGGGCCAAAGTCGACGTTTTCACGCACACTCATCCACTCAAACAACGCACCTTTCTGAAAGACCATGCCGCGCTCGGGGGCGGGGCCTGTCACAAAGTGGCCGTTGATGGATATTTTGCCTGCGGTTGGGGCGAGAAAGCCCGCTACAATGTTCAAAAGAGTGGTCTTGCCGCAGCCTGAGGGGCCGAGGACAGACATCAACTCGCCTTTCTTCAAGGTCAGCGAGACATCTTGCAATGCTTGAATGGACGAGCCGTTGGGCAAGTCAAACCGCATCGAAAGGTTTTCAATAACGAGGTCGGACACCGGGTTCTCCTGCCTAGATGTAAAGACGGCCCAGAAAAAGCTCCGGGCCGCCACTTAACGCAAAGGCGTCAGATTTACATTTCCGATACGGAGGTCAGCGGACCTGCATTCACGGCGTCAGCATAGCTATCGAGCGATGTTGAGATCGAACCGGCTGTGATGAAGACACCAGCAACACCGAGCATGAAGTCAGCAGCACCGCCATCGAGCCACTTTGCGCCAAGCTGCTCTTCGACAGTTGGGAACACGAAGCCATCGATGGTCGAAGCAGTCGCTTCAACATCCATACCTGCGTCTTTTGCGATCACTTCCAGCATCGCGTCGCGCATGTCACCGGCTGCCCACATAGCATTGGCACCAGCAGTTACGGCGAGGAACTTCGTGAGAAGTTCGCTTTCCTCGGCTGCGAAATCGGAAGGCACGGTGGTCGCATCAAAGACCAGGATGCCCAGCTCTTCTTTCTCAGCACCGGTCAACAGAACGTTGCCGTTCTCTTTCATGCGGCGAAGTGCACCGCCCCAGCCGCAAACCATGTCGAGGTTGCCGCCTGCGAACGCAGCAGCACCATCGGCAGGAGCCATGTCGACGATTTCCATGGTCGAGATATCAACACCAAAATGCGCCATCTGGCTCAGGAAGCCAAAATGCGCTGCGGTCCCGATTGGCACGCCCACTTTTTTGCCGGCCAACTCGCCTGCAGACATTTTGTCGATCTCAAGCGCTTCGGCAACGACGCAGTTGTCGTTCTCGGAGTAGCTCACAGCAACGTCTACGATCTGAAGGTCTTGGCCTGCGGAGGTTGCGACCACGAAGGGTGGCACGCCTTGGCTGACCGAGATTTGCACGTCGCCGGATGCCATTGCAGCGGACATCGCGGTGCCGGTGTCAAAGGCGACCCAGTTGATGGAGACGCCCATCTCTTCTTCGTAAGTGCCCATAACTTTGGCGTACTGGAACGGCATTGGCCATTCGAGGAAGTAAGCAACGGTGATTTCTTCTAGGTGACCGGCAGCGGCAGCCGCTTGGGCCGAGAGTACCAGTGCGAAGGTCGCAACGGCGCCTTTAAGTTTGGTCGAAAGTTTCATGAAGTCTCCCCGGGGGTCTGTTGTGAATGCTTTGTGCATTTAAGTGCCATTTAGGCGTGCTTGACTATAGCGGCGTATTTTTGAAGCCGTATAGGTCCAATCTTCGCTTTTCGCTTGAGTCCAGTTCACCGGTTATGGTTGACGCGATGGGCTGTACTTTGCTTAGACTGGTCTTACCAGATCGGATCGTCTGGCCCTATTCTGCTGGTTCTTTCTTCGGCACGGTCTCTCTGGTTTTCCGCCATCGTGACGCGGCCCCGCTTCCAAGGATATCGCCATGAACACCTCTATAAATCCCAATGACTTAACGGACGTGATCGAAGCAGACCGCGCGCATCTGTGGCACCACTTGTTGCAGCATAAGGGGCTGGAAGAGAACGATCCGAGAATCATTGTCGAGGGCAAGGGCATGCGTGTCTGGGACGCCACCGGCAAAGAGCATCTCGACGGTGTGTCGGGTGGTGTGTGGACCGTTAACGTTGGCTACGGTCGTGAGAGAATTGCAAATGCTGTGCGCGATCAGCTCATAACGCTTAATTATTTCGCGAACTCTGCAGGCTCCATCCCGGGTTCGCGATTCGCTAAGATGCTGATCGACAAGATGCCGGGCATGGCGCGCGTGTATTACACAAACTCAGGATCTGAGGCCAACGAGAAGGCCTTTAAGATGGTTCGCCAGATTGCGCACAAGCGCTTCGGCGGCAAGAAGCACAAGATCCTCTACCGCGCCCGCGACTACCACGGCTCCACCCTCGCGACGATGTCGGCAGGTGGTCAGCTCGAGCGGAACGCCCAATACGGTCCGTTCGCGCCGGGCTTTGTCGAGGTGCCCCATTGCCTTGAGTACCGCGCCCAGTGGGATACCGAGAATTACGGCGAACGCGCTGCTAACGCGATTGAGGAAGTGATCCTGCGCGAAGGCGCCGACACCATAGGTGCGCTGTGCCTTGAGCCGGTGACCGCAGGTGGTGGTGTGATCGTTCCGCCAGAAGGTTACTGGCCGCGCGTGCAAGAGATTTGCGCGAAATACGAGATCCTGCTGCACATTGACGAAGTTGTCTGCGGCGTGGGCCGGACGGGCGAGTGGTTTGGCTACCAGCATTACGGCATCAAGCCTGACTTTGTGACGATGGCCAAAGGCGTGGCTTCGGGCTACGCGGCGATTGCTTGCATGGTGACGACCGAAGAGATCTTCAACATGTTCAAGGATGATCCGAGCGATCCGATGAACTTCTTCCGTGATATCTCGACGTTTGGGGGTTGCACGGCTGGACCCGCCGCCGCGATCGAGAACATGGCGATCATCGAAGAAGAGGGCTTGTTGGCAAACACCACTGCAATGGGCGCACGGTTGATGAACAATCTCGCCGCCCTGCAAGAGAAGCACAAAGTCATCGGTCAAAATCGCGGCAAAGGCCTGTTCGTCGGAACCGAGCTTGTGTCTGATCGCACAACCAAGGAGCCCGCGGACGAGAAGATGGTGCAAGCCGTCGTCGCAGATTGCATGGCCCAAGGCGTGATCATCGGGGCGACCAACCGCTCGATTCCCGGCTTTAACAACACGCTGTGCTTCAGCCCCGCGCTGATTGCGACCGCTGACGATATCGACGAAATTACAGATGCCGTAGACGGGGCCTTGACCCGCGTTTTCGGCGCCTGACCTCATTCACGAACAGACCGGAGTTAAGACCAACCATGGCAGAGTTCCCGAGCACCGCCCGCGTCGTTATTATCGGAGGGGGCGCGGTCGGCACATCGATCCTCTACCACCTTGCCAAAGGCGGTTGGTCTGACTGCGTTCTGCTGGAAAAGAATGAACTTACGGCAGGCTCCACCTGGCACGCGGCGGGCAACTGTCCGTCGTTCTCGACGTCCTGGGCCGTAATGAACATGCAGCGCTATTCGTTGGGGCTTTATGCTGGCCTCGCCGAAGAGGTGGATTATCCGATGAATTACCACGTCACCGGATCCATCCGGTTGGCGCATTCCAAGAACCGCATGATGGAGTTTGAACGCGCGCGCGGCATGGCCCGGCATCAGGGCCTCGATGTCGAGATGATGAGCGTGTCGGACATGAAGGACGCCTATCCGTTCTTGGAAACACACGATCTCGAAGGCGGTCTTTGGGATCCCGATGACGGCGATATTGATCCATCACAGCTGACCCAAGCACTGGCCAAAGGTGCGCGTAATCACGGGGCTAAGATCCTGCGCTTCACGCCTGCTACGGGTGTTAGCCGCGACGGCGACGAATGGATCGTACATACTGAGAAGGGCGATATCCGCTGCGAAAAGGTCGTGAACGCCGCCGGATATTACGCCCAACGCGTTGGCGAATGGTTCAAGCCGTATGGCGGGCGCACTGTGCCGATGGCCGTGATGTCCCACCAGTATTTCCTGACCGACGAAATCCCCGAGCTTGCGGCTTGGACGAAAGAGAATGGTCGCAAAATCCCGCTGCTGCGCGACGTCGACAGCTCGTATTATCTGCGCCAAGATAAAAATGGCCTGAACCTTGGACCCTACGAGCGTAACTGTAAGGCGCATTGGGTCACGCCAGATGATCCGATGCCCGAGGACTTCAGCTTTCAGCTATACCCAGACGATCTGGAACGGCTCGAGTGGTATATCGAAGACGCAATGGCGCGCGTGCCTTTGCTTGGAACCGCTGGCGTCGGTCGCGTCATCAACGGACCTATTCCATATGCGCCCGACGGCTTGCCGCTGATTGGCCCTATGCCCGGCGTCAAGAACGCCTACGAGGCTTGCGTGTTCACCTTTGGGATCACCCAAGGCGGTGGCGCGGGCAAGGTTGCGGCCGAATGGATCATGCACGGCGAGACGGAGTGGGATATGTGGGCGGTCGACCCGCGCCGCTACACCGATTACACCGACCAGCAATACTGCAATGACAAAGCGGTAGAGGTCTACGGCCATGAATACGCGATGCACTACCCGCATCACGAATGGCCCGCAGCTCGAGATCGCAAACTGTCACCAGTTGACGCCAAAGTCCGTGAGCTTGGCGGTCAAATGGGGGCCTATAACGGGTGGGAGCGCGCGAATTGGTACGCGGAACCCGGCGATGACACGTCCGAAGAGGCGACCGAGACATGGGAGCGTTCAGGCCCTTGGCAGCCACGCGTAAAAGCCGAGGTTGAAGCTGTGCGCGACGGCGTAGGTGTGCTCGACCTGCCGGGCTTTTCGCGGTTCAAGCTAACAGGTGAGGGCGCTGCCGAATGGCTGCGCACCCAAGTTACCGGTGCGCTGCCCAAGATCGGGCGCATGAACCTCGCCTATTTCGCCGACAACAGGGGCCGGATCGTGACCGAGATGTCGCTGATGCGCGAAGGCGAAGATGCGTTCACGCTGATCACAGCCGCCTTAGCACAGTGGCATGACCGCGATTTGCTTCTGTCGACGATGCCCGAGGGCGTTAGCCTGACGGACCTGACCACTGAATTCAGCACGCTGATCGTCAGCGGTCCGAAGTCGCGCGATCTGATGGCGACAATTTCCGATGGCGATCTGAACCTGCCTTGGCTGTCGATCCAAGACGCGGTGGTCTCCGGCCACGCTGCCCGTTTGGCGCGGGTGTCGTTCGCAGGCGAATTGGGTTGGGAAATCCATGCGTCGATGGCTGCGATGCCGGATATCTACGCTGGCGTGCTCGCAGGCGGTGCGAAACCCTTCGGGATGTTCGCGCTCAACACCATGCGGATCGAGAAGGGCTATAAAACGTGGAAGGGCGATCTGTCGTCTGACTACTCGCTGCTGGAATCTGGGCTTGAGCGCGTCGTGCGCCTTGGCAAAGACCAAGACTTCCCCGGCAAAGCGGCACTTCAAGCCGAGCACCAGCGCGGGTCTGCGAAAGCGGGCGTCGGTCTGGTGATCCAAGCCAACGGTGCAGATGCGCCACCCATGTCGTCGATCTGGAAAGACGGCGAAGTGGTGGGCGAGGCAACATCCGGCGCATATGGCTACCGCACGGACGCGTCCATCGCGCTGGGCGTGGTGAAGGCAGAATATGCGGAGGTCGGCACCGAGCTGGAGGTCGAGATTTTCGGTAAGAAATGCGCCGCTCGCGTCGTATCTATGCCGCTTTGGGATCCCGAAAACGACCGCATTCGTGCGTAAACTCAGGCGGGGAGGCATCTGCCGCCCCGCCCGATCTGAAATTTCAATTTAGGCGTATGTGGATGACTGAAATCACCCTTCTGGATGGCGGTATGGGCCAAGAGCTGGTCCGCCGCTCCGGCAAGCCAGCAGCCCCCTTGTGGTCCACGCAGGTGATGATCGATCATCCCGGTCTCGTCGGCGCGGTCCATAGCGACTACGCCGATGCGGGCGCGCGCGTTGCGACGACCAACACCTATGCGATCCACCGGGATCGTCTGCGCGGTGGCAGCTCTAACCACTATGCCAGCGACGGAACTGAGTTGGCCAACCGCGAGGATCAGTTCGCCGCTTTGCACGCTGCTGCTTTGCGCGAGGTGCAAAGCGTGCGGTCCCGGTCACGCATTGCGGGCTCTGTCGGGCCGCTTGGTGCGAGCTACCGCCCCGATCTCCATCCCGATGTGGCGACCTCTGTGCCGATCTACGCCGAGGTTGTCGAAATCCTTGCGCCGCATGTTGACCTAATTTTGTTTGAGACGATTGCCTCGCTGAAGGCCGCGCGGGCGTGCCTTGCAGCAGGTCGCGCGTCCGGTCTTCCGGTTTGGCTGGCCTTCACCGTCGATGATACCGATGGCAGCCGTTTACGCTCGGGTGAAAGCATGGCGGAGGCCGCCGAGATTGCGCGCGATGCGGGTGCAGCACTTGCCAATTGCTCGGTGCCCGAAGCGATGCCTGCCGCGCTTGACGCGCTCGCAAAAGCGGGTGTGCCAACGGGCGCTTATGGCAACGCGTTTACCATGATTGCTGCGTCCTTCATCGAGGGCGGAGCCACCTCCGAGGCATTGACGGCCCGCGAAGATATGGGGCCGAGCATTTATGCGGACCATGCCATGCGTTGGCTGGACCACGGCGCCACAATCCTTGGCGGGTGCTGCGAAACGGGCCCGGACCACATCGCCGAGATCGCGCGTCGCCTGTCCGCCCAAGGCCACACGATTGTCTGACGCCATTTATACCCCCTGATATACCCCCGGACTTTTCTCGATGGAGTGCCCTCTATGACCCCTCCCACCAAAGCCAGTGCTGTCATTATCGGCGGCGGTATTTCCGGTTGTTCGGCGGCGTATCACCTCGCGAAACTCGGCTGGACCGATGTTGTGTTGCTGGAACGCAAGCAGCTGACCAGCGGCACCACCTGGCACGCGGCCGGGCTGATCGGGCAGTTGCGCTCTAGCCAGAACCTGACGCGCTTGGCGAAATATTCGGTGGATCTTTATACCAAGCTTGAGGCGGAAACCGGGGTTGCCACTGGGATGCGCCAGAACGGGTCGATCACGATGGCCCTGACCGAGCACCGGCGCGAGGAAATTCTGCGCCAGGCCTCCCTTGCCCATGTCTTCGATATCGAGGCGCATGAGGTCAGCGCGGCCGAGGTCAAAGCGATGTATCCGCATATTGAAGTCGGCGACATGACGGCCGCCGTGCATCTTCCCGGCGACGGGCAATGCGATCCGGCCAATATTGCGATGGCGCTGGCGAAGGGCGCGCGGATGAACGGTGCGAAGATCATCGAACGCGTGAAGGTCACCGACGTTCTGCAAGACGGTGGGCGCGTGACAGGCGTGAGTTGGGTGCGGGGCGACGAGAGTGGCACGATCGAGGCCGATGTCGTCATCAACTGCGGCGGGATGTGGGGGCGCGATCTGGCGGCGAAATCCGGCGTGACCCTGCCGCTGCATGCGTGCGAACATTTCTATCTGCTGACCGAGCCTGTCGAGGGGCTCAAGCGTCTTCCCGTGCTGCGCGTGCCAGACGAGCAGGCGTATTACAAAGAAGATGCCGGCAAAATGATGCTCGGCGCATTCGAGCAGCGTGCAAAGCCGTGGGGCATGAACGGAATCCCCGAGGATTTCGAGTTTGACTCGTTGCCCGAGGATTTCGACCATTTCGAGCCGATCCTTGAGAAAGCCATGCACCGGATGCCGTTGTTCGAGACCGCTGGCATCCACACGTTCTTTAACGGCCCCGAAAGCTTCACGCCCGACGATCAATACTACCTCGGCCAAGCGCCAAACCTGCGCGGCTATTGGGTGGCTGCGGGCTATAATTCGGTCGGGATCGTGTCGTCGGGGGGCGCTGGCATGGCGTTGGCGCAATGGATCAATGATGGCGAAGCGCCGTTTGATCTTTGGGAAAGCGATATCCGCCGCGCCCAACCTTTCCAACGCAACAGGCGCTATCTGCAAGAGCGCGTCTCTGAAACGCTCGGGCTGCTTTACGCCGATCACTACCCCTACCGCCAACCTGAGACCGCGCGCGGGGTGCGCCGCTCGCCCTTGCACGAACACCTTAAATCCGCAGGCGCTGTCTACGGTGAGACCGCCGGATGGGAGCGCGCGAACTGGTTTGCGACCGAAGGCCAGACCCCGGAATACCAATACGACTGGCACGGCCAAAACTGGTTCGACAACCAACGCACGGAACACATGGCGGTGCGCGAGGGCGTTGGTCTTTACGACATGACGTCGTTCGGGAAGATTCGCGTGGAAGGCCCGCAAGCCTGCGCCTTCTTGCAACGCATGTGCGGCGCGCAGATGGACGTGAAGGTCGGGCGGATCGTCTATACGCAGATGCTGAACGACCATGCCGGGATCGAATGCGATCTGACCGTGACGCGCCTTTCTGAGACGGCCTATCTGATGGTGACGCCTGCGGCGACTGTCGTGCGTGATATGTCTTGGCTGAACCGTCATAAGGGCGATGACTTCGTGGTCATCACCGACATGACTTCGGCTGAATCGGTGCTCTGCGTTATGGGGCCAAAGGCGCGGGACGTCCTCGGCGCTGTCAGCCCGCATGATTTTTCCAATGCCAATCACCCGTTCGGGCGGGCGACCGAGATTGAGATGGGCCTCGGCCTCGTTCGTGCGCACCGGGTTAGCTATGTGGGCGAGCTGGGGTGGGAGTTGTATACGCCCACCGATCAGGCAGCACATATGTTTGAGACCCTTGTGGACGCAGGCGCGGATCATGGCCTCAAGCTGGTGGGCCTGCACGCCATGGACAGCCTGCGGATCGAGAAGGGTTTTCGCCATTGGGGCCACGACATCACCGACGAAGATCACGTGCTAGAGGCCGGGCTTGGCTTTGCTGTGAAGCCTGACAAAGGCGACTTCATCGGACGCGACGCGGTGCTGCGCAAAAAGGAAAGCGGGCTTTCCAACCGGATGCTTCAGTTCCAACTCGAAGATCCTGCTGCGTTTGTGTTCCACAACGAGGGCATCGTGCGCGATGGCGCGTTGGTGAACATGGTTACATCGGGCAATTATGGCCACGCGCTGGGCGCTGGTATTGCCATGGGCTACGTGCCTTGTGAGGGTCAAAGCGTCGAAGAGGTGCTTTCTAGCACTTACGAGATCGAGATTGCGGGCAAACGCCACAGCGCCAAAGCCAGTCTCGCGCCGCTTTATGATCCCAAATCCACGCGAATGAAGGCGGATGTAGCGGCCTGACGCCGCCTTAAATCCGAGCCTCGCAAAGACCCAACGCCCCGTGACGTTGGGTCTTTGCTTTTGGCCCTCGCAAAACCCACTTTTCCGGCTAGCCTTATTTCAGCAATCAAGGCAATGTCCGGCTCCAACGGAGTACGCGGCGCAAAGATCGCTTTCGATTAGGAAAAACTTGGGGAGGTATGACCATGGCCGACGGGCGTGATCTTAAACCATGGCTTGATATGTATCCGGACGGTGTGCCGGAATTTGCGCCCGAGCCGCCATTCAAAACCCTTGCAGATTTGGTGCGCCAAGCCGCCAAGACCTACGGCAAGCGTCCCGCCTATACGGTGGTAATGCCCAATGGCATGTTCGGCAATCTGTCGTTCACGCAAGTCGATGCGATGTCCGACGAATTCGCCGTGTATCTGCGCAAAGAGCTGGGATTGAGCGAAGGCGACCGCGTCGCACTTCAGGCACCAAACTCGCTGCCTATTCCAGTCGTGGCCTTTGGCGTGTTCAAAGCGGGCTGCGTTCTGGTGAACATCAATCCTCTCTATACTGGCGCGGAGATGGGCAAGCAGTTCAAGGATGCCCAGCCGCAAGCCCTGATCGTCGTGGACATGTTCACGGATAAGCTGGCCGAGGCGCTGACCCATTACGCGATCCCCAACATCATCGTCACCCGTGTGCCTGAGTTCATGCCGCGTGCTGTACGGGGCACGATCAGTGCGATTCAGAAATATTGGGACCAGACGATCAAGCCGATCTCGCAGCCCCATATCCGGCTGCCCGACGCGCTGAAAGCTGCGCGCAAACGGATCAAGGCCGAGGGGATTGATCCTGCCGTCTATGCCGCTGATCTCGACCGCTCTGCCGTGGCGTGCCTGCAATATACCGGGGGCACCACAGGCGTCAGCAAGGGCGCGGTCCTGACCCAAGGCAATCTGGTGATGAATATGTCCCAGACGATGACCTGGATGGACAGCCATGTGAACAAGGGCGAAGAGGTCGTTTTGACCGCAATCCCAACCTATCACATTCTTGCCTTTACGCTGAACCTTCTGGGCTTTTTCTGGCTCGGCAATCGCAACCTGCTGATCCCAAATCCGCGTCCACTTTCAAACCTCAAGCGCGCGTTTGAGAACTATCAGGTGACGTGGATCGTCGGTGTGAACACGCTGTTTAATGGCCTGATGAACGAGTTTTGGTTTTCTGAACGTCCCCCCACACACCTGAAAGCCTCGTTCGCGGGGGGCATGGCGTTGCACGGTCCCGTGGCCGATCGGTGGCGCGAGATGACCGGCACCGATATAATCGAGGGCTACGGGCTGACGGAAACCTCGCCTGTGCTGACCGGCAATCCGATTGGTGGCGCGAAGATCGGCACGATTGGCTTGCCAATGCCGTCGACCGAAATCAAGCTGCTGGACGATGATGGCAACGAAGTCGCGCCCGGCCAAGCAGGCGAGTTATGCGCGCGCGGCCCGCAGGTGATGACCGGCTACTGGCAAAACCCCGAAGAGACCGCGAAGGTCATGACTGAAGACGGGTTCTTCCGCACAGGTGATATCGCAGTGATGGAGCCGGACGGTTTTTTCCGCATCGTGGACCGCAAGAAGGACATGATCATCGTTTCTGGCTTCAACGTCTATCCCAACGAGATCGAGGATTGCTTGGCGGGTATGCCCGGCGTCGTCGAATCTGCCGTGATCGGCGTGCCAGACGGGGAATCGGGTGAGGCGGTAAAGGCCTTCATCGTCACCGACGGAACCGACATTACGCTGGGTGCTGTGCGCGCTTACTGCCGCGAGCATCTGACCGGCTACAAAGTGCCCAAACAGCTAGAGCTGCGCGGCGATCTGCCCAAATCCAACGTTGGCAAGATCCTGCGCAAAGACCTACGCGTGGCCGATATTGCCGCCCAGCCAGCCAAGACGGAGGCCTAAGCCATGGTATCGGAATTCCAACAGGCCATCCTTGCGATCATGATTGCCGTGATCATGCTGGGCATGGGCGCCTCATTGACGATGAAAGATTTTACGCTGGCGTTGAAGCGGCCCTACGGCCTCGTCATCGGGCTGACCTCGCAATACGGGATCATGCCGTTCGTCGCGTTCTGCCTCGCCGTCACGCTGCCCCTGTCTGAGCCGATCATCATCGGTTTGCTGATCATGGGCTGTATGCCTGGCGGCACGACCTCCAACATCTTTACCTATTTCTCCAAGGGCAACTTGGCGCTTTCGGTTCTGATGACCGTGAACTCCACCGTGTTTGGTGTTGTGCTAATCCCCCTGCTGCTGGTGCTCTATGCGCGCGGTTTGGACATCGACATTCCGACCGCCAACATCGTTGCCACGCTGATTATCTTGCTGGTGCCTGTGGCGCTGGGCATGATTATCCGAAAGCTGAACGCCAATATCGGTGCGCTGGTTGAACTTGCAGGCAGTGCGCTTGGCATCTTCTTTATCGTGTTCTTGATGGTCAGCTGGGTGCCCACGAACTGGGAGTTCTTGTTGTCCACGCCTTGGCCTGTATTTGCCTCGGCGATCGCCATCGGCTGTCTGGGTATCGTGGTTGGCTTCACTTTCGCCACCGCCCTGCGCCTGCATCCGCGCAACGCACGTACCATCGCGCTGGAGACGGGTATCCAGAACGGGCCGCTTGCCGTTGCGTTGGTTGTGTTGACGTTTGATGGGGCGCAGCAGCAGGAAATCCTCGCGGTTCCGGTGCTCTATTCGTTGTTTATCGTGATCACGGCCAGCATTCTGACCTTCTGGTTCCGCAGGATTGACGCGCGCTCGCAGCAGGACATGCCGGATGGGTTGCTTTAGGCGACCTCGCTAACCGGGACGCGCGATCCTCGCTGCGGCCTCAACAACATGCGCGTGGGCGGCCTCGGCTGCCCCGTCAAGATCGCCGGCCTGCATAAGCGATAGGATTGTTGCGTGCTCGCGCCAGACGGCCTCGGTCATGCCGGGTTTGGCGAGCACTTCGCCCATGGCCCGTTGCAGGTGTCGCCAGTTCAGTTGCATTGCGTCTTGGATCAGGGCGTTGCCGCTCAGCTCGTAGATCAGGTTGTGGAAATCCATATCAACCTTGATAGCGGCGACCGCGTCACCGCTTTCGACTGCGCGGCGTCCGGCGTTGATAATCGCTTTTGCCCGCGCGCTTGCCTGTTCGGTCAGCGCAAGGCCCGCCAACCGAACCGCAAGCGGGTCGACAGCACTTCGAAACTGGTAGACCGATTGCAGTAAGTCGGGGTCAATCGGGGACACAACGACACCGCGCCGCCCGGTATCTTCGACAAAGCGCTGGGTTTTTAGCATGGCAATCGCGCTGTTGACGGGTTGGCGACTGACGCCCAGCTCGGCGGCAAGTTGGTCTTGTGACAGGCGCGTGCCGGGTTTCAGTTGCCCGGTGCAGATCGCATCAAGCATGGCGTGATATGTCTGATCCACCAGCGAGGTTTTGGGGCCGAGCGCGTCCATGATTTTGTCCATCCGTCAGGTGCACTATCTTTACCCGGTCTTGACGCTTCATGCAATTTCGTATTTCGTATACGAAATACTGAACGCAGGGGAGGGTGTGACGTGGCGCAACCAATTCGTATTCTATTGGCCAAGGTGGGCCTTGATGGCCATGACCGAGGCGTCAAGGTCGTCGCACGCACGCTGCGGGACGCTGGAATGGACGTGATCTATTCCGGGCTACACCGCTCGGCCGAAGAGGTGGTCGCGGCGGCGGTGCAAGAGGATGTCGATATCCTCGGCGTGTCGCTGCTCTCGGGCGTGCAGATGACTGTGTTCCCGAAGATCTTCAAAATGCTGGCCGACCAAAACGTCGAGGACATGATCCTTGTTGCAGGCGGCGTGATGCCTGACGAGGATGTCGCCGCACTAAAAGAGATGGGCGTGGCTGAGGTGCTGTTGCAAGACACACCCCCCGCCCAGATCGTCGCGCGTCTGACCCAGCTTGTCGAAGAACGTGGGCCACGCTGATGGAACAGTGGAGTTTCCCGCCCCGATTTGACGATAACTACTTCCCCGACGCCTCCAGCCGCTACTGGTTTCCAAAGCGCGAAACCATGCATGCAGCCGACCGCGAGAAGGCGATTTTGGGACGCCTGCAAGAGTTGTGCGCCTACGCTTATGAAAAAGCCCCGTTCTACAAGCGCCATTGGGACGAGGCGGGCTTTCATCCGTCGATGCTGAAATCCCTTGAGGATTTCGAGGAGAAGGTTCCAGTCGTTGATAAGGCCCATCTGCGCGCCGCCCAACAAGCACATGAGCCGTTTGGCGACTATCTCTGCGTTGATCCGTCCGAGGTTCATCATATCCACGGCACCTCTGGCACCACCGGGCGCCCCACGGCGTTTGCGATCAGCCGTGATGACTGGCGCTCGATCGCGAACGCCCATGCGCGGATCATGTGGGCAATGGGTCTGCGTCCGGGCGACACGATCTGCGTGGCGGCGATCTTCTCGCTGTATATGGGCTCATGGGGCGCGCTGGCCGGGTCCGAGCGCCTGCATGCCAAGACCTTCCCCTTTGGCGCTGGCGCTACCGGTATGTCGGCGCGCTGTGCGCAATGGCTGAATATGCTCAAGCCGCAAGCGTTCTACGGCACGCCGACCTACGCGCTGCATCTGGCGGCTGTGGCCAAGGAGGAAGGCCTTAACTCACGCGATTTCGGCCTGAAAGTGCTGTTCTTCTCGGGCGAGCCGGGCGCATCCATCCCCGGTATCCGCGACCGGATTGAAGAGCTGTACGGCGCGAAGGTCTATGACAGCGGCTCCATGGGCGAGATGACGCCTTGGATGCATCTGGGCGGGGCCGAGGGTGCCGAAGGCATGCTGTGCTGGCAAGATATAGTCTACACCGAGGTCTGCGATCCCACCTCCCATGTTCGCGTGCCCTACGGCCAGCGCGGCACGCCGATCTATACCCATCTGGAACGCACCAGCCAGCCAATGATCCGCTACAAGTCCGGTGACTTGGCGCTGTGGAAAGATGGCCCGACAGGGTGCGGGCGCACCTATCCGTCACTTCCCCAAGGCATCATTGGGCGCATTGACGATCAGTTCACTGTGCGCGGCGAGAATGTCTATCCGTCCGAGATCGACGCCGCGCTGAACCAGCTTGATGGCTATGGTGGCGAGCACCGCATCCTCATCAGCCGTGAGGCCGCGATGGACGAAATGGTGATCCGGATCGAGGTCTCGGACGCAATTGCGCGCAACGGGGCCGAAGCGATTGACGTGTTTCGCGCCCATGCGACCGCCCATCTGCAAAAGCTATGCGGTGTGCGCGCCGGGATCGAGATTGCAGCACAAAACACCATCGAGAGGACAGATTTCAAAGCCCGCCGCGTCATCGACAACCGTGCCGAATTGCAAGCCGCATTGGCACAGCAGCAGGCATGAAGAAGGCGTTCATCCCCAGCGCCGATCTGGTTCCCCGGATCGAGGCGCGCGAACGCTTCGCCATTGCGCGGCTGATCTCGCGGGCCGAGGCCGTGAGTGCCGAGGCGCGACCGGCGCTTGGCGAGATCTACAAGCGCGCGGGCCATGCGCAAGTGATCGGCATCACTGGTGTGCCCGGCTCTGGTAAATCGACCTTGGTGGCCGAACTGGTCAAGCACCTGCGCGTCCTCGAAAAACGCGTCGCAGTCGTCGCGATTGACCCGTCGAGCCCGTATTCCGGTGGCTCCATCCTTGGGGACCGCATTCGCATGGCCGATCTGGCGCTGGACGAAGATGTATTCGTCCGCTCCATGGCGACGCATGGGGCAGTGGGCGGGATGGCACATGCGGCCCTTGATGTGGTTGATGTGCTCGACGTCGGTGGGTTCGACTATATTCTGATCGAGACTGTTGGCGTCGGCCAAGACGAGGTCGAGATTGCCAATGCCTCGCACACTACGGTTGTGGTCAGCGCGCCGGGTCTGGGCGACGAAGTCCAAGCGATCAAGGCGGGTATTCTTGAGATTGCCGATATCCATGTGGTCAGCAAATGCGACCGCTCGGATGCCAACCGCACGATCACCGACCTGAAGATGATGCTGGCCGATGGGCTAGGCGGCAGGCCAAAAGGCAGTTGGAACGCGCCTGTTATTGGGCTGAGCAGCTACAAGCGCGAAGGCTTTGAAGACCTGACGGCCGCGATGGCCAAGCACCATGCCGCCACTCAGGGCGAAGCGGGCAGGGATCGACGTGGGCGCATTGCCGCGTTCCGTCTGGCGAAGGCCGCCGAGACGCTGGTGCTAGAGCGGTTCCGCACCGAGCAGGCGACGAGTGCCGCAACGCAGGCCGCCGCAATCATCGCCCGCGAGACCGATCCTTATACCGCCGCCGAAACCCTTGTCCGACAGTTCACGGAAGGCACCACGCCATGACCAAACCGCTTTCGCAAACCTCGCCCGAAGAAACCCAAACCGCCTATGAGAAGTGGGAGGCAGACGAGGTCGCTAAGTTCCTCGCCCGTGCCCCTGAGCGGCGCGAGGCGTTCTTCACCAACACCGGAATCCCAGTCAAGCGGACTTATACGGCGGCTGACATTGCGGACATGCCAGCCGAGGATATTGGCCTGCCGGGGCAGTATCCGTTCACACGCGGCCCGTACCCGACGATGTACCGAGGCCGCAACTGGACCATGCGCCAGATCGCGGGCTTCGGGATCGCCGAGGACACGAACGGGCGGTTCAAATACCTGATCGAACAAGGCCAGACCGGACTGTCCACCGACTTCGATATGCCGACGCTTATGGGCTATGACAGCGACCACCCGATGAGCGACGGCGAAGTGGGCCGCGAAGGCGTGGCCGTGGACACGCTGGCGGATATGGAGGCGCTGTTTGACGGGATCGATCTGGAGAACATCTCCGTTTCGCTGACCATCAACCCGTCGGCCTGGATCATGCTGGCTATGTATGTGGCGCTTGCTGAAAAGCGCGGCCTCGACAAAGCCAAGCTGTCGGGCACGACCCAGGCCGATATCCTGAAGGAATACATGGCCCAGAAGGAATACATCTTCCCGATCGCGCCGTCGGTGCGGATCGTGCGGGACATGATTGCCTATTCTGCCCGCGAGTTGCCACGCTACAACCCGATCAATATCTCGGGCTACCATATCTCGGAAGCAGGCTCGTCGCCATTGCACGAGGCGGCCTTCACGCTCGCAAACCTGATTGTCTATGTCGAGGAGGTCATGAAAACCGGCATGGATGTGGACGAATTTGCCCCACGCCTCGCGTTCTTCTTTGTCTCCCAAAACGACATGTTTGAAGAGGTTGCAAAGTTCCGCGCCCTGCGCCGCTGTTACGCCAAGATTATGAAAGAACGGTTTGGTGCGAAAAAGCCCGAATCCATGCGCCTGCGTTTTCATTGCCAGACTGCTGCGGCCACGCTGACCAAACCGCAATACATGATCAATGTGGTGCGCACTTCGATGCAGGCGATGTCGGCGGTGCTGGGGGGCGCGCAGTCACTGCATACCAACGGCTATGACGAGGCGTTTGCTATCCCTACCGAGGACGCGATGCGCATGGCGTTGCGTACCCAGCAGATCATCGCCCATGAGACGAATGTGACCAATGTGGTCGATCCGCTGGGCGGCAGCTACTACGTGGAAAGCCTGACCAACGAATACGAGAAACGCATCTTCGAGTTGCTCGACGAGATCGACGCCAATGGCGGTGCGATCCAGATGATCAACGAGGGCTGGTTTCAAAAGCATATTGCTGATTTCGCCTATGACACCGCGCTGCGCATCCAAGCGGGCGAGCAGACCAAGATCAGCGTGAATGCGTTTGTCGAGGACGAAAGTGACGTTAAGATCGAAACTCACCCTTACGATATAGCCACTGCCGAGCGTCAGATCAGCCGCACCAAGCGCGTGCGGGCCGAGCGCGACCAGACTAAGATTGACGCGCTTCTAGTCGAATTGGTGGAGGTTGCCAAAGACGACGGCACCAACATAATGCCGGTCACGGTCGAATTGGTCCGCGAGGGGGCGACAATGGGCGATATAATCGAGACCTTGAAGAAGGTCTGGGGCACTTACCGCGAAACTCCGGTTTTCTGATGCTGACGGTTTTGCCCTATGACGGTATCTCGCCGCAGATTGATGGCCCGGTTGAGGCCGCGAACGGAGCTGCCGTGCTGGGGCGTGCAACGCTTGGGCCGGGCGCTCGGCTAGGGCCGCGTGCGGTGATCCGCGCCGATGGGCATTACGTGCAGATCGGGCGAAACTTCAGCCTTGGGGCGGGCGGTACGGTTCATATTTCGCACGGTACGTTGCCCACACATATCGGCGACGATGTGACCGCTGGGGCAGGCGCTGTGATCCATGCGTGCGACGTTGCGGACGGCTGTGTGATTGAGGCCGGAGCGGTGATCCTCGACGGCTCCACCCTCGGTGAAGGGCTGATCTTGGCGGCAGGGGCGACGGTGTTTCCGCGCTCGGTATTGGAGGGCGGTTGGCTCTATCAGGGCAGCCCAGCCAAACCTGTGCGGCGGATCACGCCAGATGTGTTGGCCCGCGCGCGCAAGGCTGTGCAGTCCCAGATGGCCCCAAGCCCCACCGAAGACGTCGCAGATGTGGTGCAAGGCGCGCCGCTGTTTGTGGCAAACTCTGTGCTGGTGCGCGGTGATGTGCAGTTGGGCGAAAACACCAGTGTGTTTTTCGGCTGCATCCTTGATGGCAGTCGCCACGGGCTGCGCGTCGGGGCAGGCACCAATGTGCAAGACAACTCGGTCCTGCGCAGTGGCTCGGCGCAAACGGTCATTGGCGCGAATGTGACGATTGGACATAACGTAACGCTGGATAGTGTTGAGGTGTCAGATGGCGCGCTGATTGGCATGGGCGCAAAGCTGGCGCCGGGCACGATTGTTGGGCGCGATGTTCTGGTGGCCGCCGGGACCGAGACGGAACCGGGGCAAGTGCTGACCGATGGGCTTTTATGGGCGGGACGTCCGGCGTGCGCCAAGCGAGAACTGACCGAGGCTCAGCGCAAGATGATGGCGGCGACCTTGCCTGCCTACCGGACATATGCGGCGCAATTTGCCCAAGCGCAGACGGCCTAGACCCTAACAGTAAGCAGCTTTGCCCTGCGACCGGACTTGTCCGGGCAGGGATGGCTGTGCTCGGTCTGGGCCATGCCGTTGGATTGGTATGGGAAACCACTTCACTTTGTGGCCGAGCAGGGTGGAAAGTTCTGCGCTGCGTCGTCGGGCCCGATGAGGGGCGGCATAGCTTGGCTAGGTTAATGGCCCATGAGCAATGCGTTCGGTGCAAGCCGGATATGCGCAACGGTCCGCAAGGGATGGCCTTGACCTTCCAGTTACTAGAACCCTTATGTGCAGTGCCTGAGAGGATTTTTTCATGACTGACACGACCCCCCTGATCCGCACCCAAGTCACTGGCATGAGCTGCGGAGGTTGTGCTGCGCGGGTACAGCGCGCGCTCGACGCGATGCCGGGGGTTGCGGACGTTTCCGTGAGCTTAACGGGCGAGACGGCGCAATTGCGGCTCGCGGCCGGGCAGAGTGCCGCTGACCTCGTACAAACCTTAACAGACGCTGGATATCCCGCGCGCGTGTCGCAGGCCCGGTTGCAGATCGAGAATATGTCTTGCGCCTCCTGCGTTGGACGAGCCGAGCGGGCTTTGATGGCCCATCCCGGCGTGGTGACGGCCAGCGTTAATCTGGCGACCGAGACAGCGCATGTGACCTATCTGGCAGGCGGCACCGATGCGGATACGCTGGCGCAGGTCGTGACGGACGCAGGCTACCCCGCCCGCAGCATGGACGGCGAGCAGACCCAAGACGCAAGCGCGCGCAAAGCCGATGAGGCCGAAGACCTGCGACGATCTTTTCTGTTGGCCTTCGCGCTGGCGTTGCCGGTCTTCGTGTTGGAAATGGGTAGCCACCTGATCCCGGCGCTGCACACTGCGATAATGCAAACAATCGGATTTCAAACCTCATGGATGATCCAGTTTGCGTTGACCACGGTGCTGTTGCTCGGGCCAGGCCGGCGCTTCTACACCACTGGGTATCCCGCCCTGCTGAGGCGCGCGCCGGACATGAACAGCCTTGTGGCGCTGGGCACCTCGGCGGCTTACGGCTTTTCGGTTGTTGCGCTGTTTGCGCCAGCACTTCTGCCTGCCGCCTCGCGCGCCGTCTATTTCGAAGCCGCAGCCGTGATCGTCACGTTGATCTTGCTTGGTCGCTGGCTGGAGGCGCGCGCCAAGGGCCGTACAGGCGCTGCAATTGCCAAGCTGGTCCGTCTCGCGCCCAGTACTGCGCGGGTGGAACGCGACGGTGTGTTGAGCGACGTGGCGGTGGTTGAGTTGCGGCTTGGCGACCTCATTCACATCCGTCCTGGCGAACGGCTCGCGGCGGACGGTCTGGTCGCGTCGGGCAGCAGCTATATCGACGAGGCGATGATCACAGGTGAACCGCTGCCCGTGGCTAAGGTGCTCGGCGATCCGGTCACTGGAGGCACGGTCAACGGCACTGGCGCGCTTACGGTCACGGCGACGGCGGTGGGCGCAGATACTACGCTGGCGCAGATCATCCGCTTGGTCGAGGGCGCCCAAGGCAGCAAGCTGCCCATTCAGGCATTGGTGGACCGGGTGACGCTTTGGTTTGTGCCAGCGGTCTTGGCGATTGCGCTCGTGACCGTACTGGCATGGGTCTTGTTCGGGCCAGAACCTGCGTTGACCCACGCACTGGTCGCAGGCGTGGCGGTGCTGATCATCGCGTGCCCCTGCGCGATGGGGTTGGCAACGCCGACTTCGATCATGGTTGGCACTGGGCGCGCGGCTGAGTTGGGCGTCTTGATCCGAAAGGGTGTGGCGTTGCAGGCGCTGAGCGACGTGGCCGTAGTGGCATTTGACAAGACCGGCACGTTGACGATGGGCAAGCCTGTGCTGACGGATTTCGAGGTGATTGATGGACAGGATGCCGGTGCGATCCTCGCGGATGTTGCAAGCCTTGAGCAAGCCTCCGAGCATCCGATTGCTGAGGCTTTGGTGAAGGCTGCACAGGCGAAGGGGCTTGTGATGCAAACGCCAGAAGATGTCGTGGCAGTCGTTGGGCACGGTGTGCGCGGGCACGTTGATGGGCGCGCGTTGTTGGTTGGGGCCGCAAGGATGATGGCTGCCGAGGGGATTGAGGTTGGCGAGTTAGGAATGCGCGCTGATGGATTCGCTAATGCAGGCAAGACCCCGGTTTTTGTGGCGCGCGATGGGAAATGCGTGGCAAGTTTTGCGGTGGCCGATACCGTGAAAGCCAGCAGTGCCGAGGCAATTCGTGCCCTGCATGCGATGGGCTTGCGGACGGTGATGATTACAGGTGATGCGCAAGGGGCGGCGGACGCGATAGCGCGGCAACTCGGCATCGACGAGGTTGTGGCCGAGGTGCTGCCGAGCGGTAAGACCGACGCGCTTGAGCGGCTGAAAATCCATGGAAAGGTGGCTTTTGTTGGCGACGGGATCAACGATGCGCCAGCACTTGCGGCCGCCGATGTGGGCCTCGCGATCGGTACCGGGACCGATATTGCCATCGAGGCGGCGGATGTGGTCCTCATGTCTGGTGATGTGCAAGGCGTCGCGCGCGCGGTCGATATCTCGCGCCGCACAATGCGCAACATTCGGCAAAACCTGTTTTGGGCGTTCGCCTACAACGTGGCCCTGATCCCGGTCGCGGCGGGCGTGTTTTATCCGGCGTTTGGGTGGCAGTTGTCGCCGATCCTCGCAGCCGGAGCGATGGCGCTGTCGAGCGTGTTTGTGCTGAGCAACGCGCTGCGCCTGAAAGCGGTGCGGCTGGAGGCGTCAGCATGAACATCTCTGACGCAGCATCCCGGACTGGCCTGCCCGTCAAGACGATCCGCTACTACGAGGAAATCGGGTTGGTCGCGCCGGGGCGAAGCGCCAATGGCTACAGGGCGTTTGGCGAGACTGATCTGCACAAGCTAGCCTTTGTGGGCCGAGCGCGTGCGTTGGGGTTCAGCGTCGGTGAATGCCGCGATCTGCTGCGGCTCTATGATGACAAGGCGCGCGCCAGTGGGGATGTGAAGCGCATTGCCGAGGCGCATCTGGCCGAGATTGACCGTAAGTTGGGCGAGCTGGGCGAGATGCGCAGGACACTCGCGACGCTGGTATCGTCTTGCGCGGGCGATCACCGACCCGACTGTCCGATCTTGGAGGGTATGGCGGGGAAGGGGTGAGGTTGCTGCGCCCACGTGAAGATAGGGGCCGCAACGGACGGTCATTCTGTAGTTGAGGGCATGTGGGTGCGCGTTGGGTGCTCTGCGGTTGATTGTCTAAGGTGCGATCAAGGCTGCCCTTGGAGCGCTTTCAAACAATGACCACCTTCATCAGGCTGCCAAGCGATAGGCGGTTTCATTGATAACTTGGACGGCATCTCGTCTATCTAGCCAGAAGCGAATGCGGCGCCGGTCAGACAGCAAGAAACGCATGCTGCACTGAAGGTCGTTTTGGCGAAAATTATGGCACAAGCCCCTTCTCTGAATGGAGAAAACAGAGGGTTGCGTAGCAATGATGTTTCGCACTGCGGTCGTCATGGAATTGATATGACGGAACCGCAGCATGGCTTTGGAAATTACCAACACCGAATCAAAAGGGTGGGGCCTCGGTTAGCGGTTTTTGTAACCGTATTTATTGGAGAACCCTTGATTCGCTTGCTGGCGGGTGATGCCCATATCCTTGAGGTGAGTATCATGTTGGTTACGAAGTTTGCATGCTTGACGGTAATCTGCATCTCTTGCGGCAATCCAGTTCAATATGCGCAGCAAGAGTGGCGAGGTGTGTGGGTGAGCGGAGGAGTGTGCGAGTGCTGCTGGGTTTGTAAGAATTGCTGACATGTCCTGGATCCTTTGCTGGGGTTACTGTCTTCGTGGATCCATCTTTGAACGATGTGCGTAAAGTCAGCGTCAGGTGGGCAGGGGAAATTTAGATTTTTGCGCAAAATATCCGTCAAAAGTCATCTTTGTGCAGGAATCTCTCGTTTTTAGGGTGAGGCTTGGTCTCACTGACTGCAGCAGGTTTAAGAAAAGTAAATGTGTGATCAGATCGTGGCTCGCACGTTTTCCCGCGAATGGTGAAGCGAGCGGGAGGCCTGGCATCGACCTTTACGAGTTGCGCGAAATAAAGCCGGTCACAAGATCAGCGGTATTAAGGTGATGAAATTTGGGGTCGGCGGAATGGGCGGGAAGCTGACGTTGCGTGCCGGTGCGAGGCGACCTTACTCCAACGACGCGGGCTTGCATTCATACCGTCACGGATCACGAGTTTACTTGGGGGTGCGCAGCGCAAGTCTGAACCCAGAACCAATTCATAAGTGGGCTCGCTCCAGACCTTAGCCGCGCAGCTCGCAAACGATCGCTCGTTGTGGATGCAACACGCCCAGCAGAAGCTGGAACTTGGGTATATGGATTTCCAAACGGGAATTTGGTGGAGCCTAGCGGGATCGAACCGCTGACCTCCTGCATGCCATGCAGGCGCTCTCCCAGCTGAGCTAAGGCCCCATCGGGCACGTTTCCGAGCCCATCAAGTGGCGGTGTCTTAGGGCTGTGATGCGCCAAGCGCAAGCCCCAAAAACACCGCCTCAAGATGCTTTAGTCGTCGTTGTCCTCGGCAGCCACGTCGGCGAGATCGTCGAGTGCTACGGTATCTTCGTCATCATCGTCCTCAAGCACGTCATCACCGAGATCGACATCATCTGTGTCGTCATCCTCGATCACGGTCTCTTCGGCGGGCTCAGCCACTTTTGCGGGCTTAGCTTTCATTGCTTTCGAGGTCACGCCGACGGTGGACTTGCGCCCGGTATCGATCTCGACAACTTCGCCGGTATAGGGGCTGATGATAGGCGAGCGGTTCATATCGTAGAAACGCTTTCCTGTTTGCGGGCAAAGGCGCTTAACGCCCCATTCTTCCTTGGGCATCCATGGCTCCTTGAGCTAACGGTCGGATAAGGGATCGCGGTCGGTTGCCACAGCCCGCCCCCCGTGTCAAAGGCTTTTGCCCTAATTGGTTTCATGTGATGGTGCGCGTGATGTCTCAGCCTATCCTTCCTGGCACGCCACCGATCCCGGTGACGCTGCGCTTTTCGCCCCGTGCCAAGCGGTTATCGCTGCGCGTGTCGCGTCTTGATGGGCGGGTAACGCTGACTGCGCCGCGTTTTGTGTCCGAGCGCGAGGCGATGGCCTTTGCCCATGAACGCGCCGATTGGGTGCGCGGGCATCTGGCTCAGTTCGTCCCGAGCGAGAGTGTGGGATTCGGCTCGTGCCTGCCTGTGCGCGGCGAGACACTTGAGATTATCGAGGGCGATAAGAAGCGCCCGCGCCTGACTGAGGCCGGGATCGAGGTCTGGCCGGGGTCGCCGCATGTGGGCACCGCCGTGCAATCGCTGTTGAAGCTGAAGGCGCGCGAAGCGTTGACGGAATCCTCTCAGCGCTACGCCGCTCAGCTTGGCCGCCCGATTGCCCGGATCACCTTGCGCGACACGCGTTCGCGTTGGGGGTCATGCTCGGCCCAAGGTGCTTTGATGTATTCGTGGCGCCTAATAATGGCCCCGCCTGAGGTGCTCGATTACGTTGCCGCACATGAGGTCGCGCATTTGGCCGAGATGAACCATTCGGACCGGTTCTGGGCGGTCACGGCTGGCCTGTGCCCGGACTATGCGCGCCACCGCAAGTGGTTGCGCGATCATGGGACGAACCTGCATCGGTATCGGTTCTAGGCGGGATAGAGTGCGACTGCCGCAAGTGGCTGAGCCTATTTCGGGCCGTTGGAAAGTTAGCGTCGTTCGCGTGCTTGCAATTGTTTGACGAAACCGGTTTTTGTGATCACACATGCGTCATGCTTTTACAAAACCGCCCCGATGCCCCGCTCGCCCCCGCCACACCCGCAGGCGCTGCCCATGACCGCGTTTACCGCGCGCTGCGCAGCCAGATTATGCATGGCGAGATGGACCCCGGTCAGGCGTTGACCCTGCGCGGGATTGGCAAGAGCTTTAATGTGTCGATGACCCCTGCGCGCGAAAGCGTGCGCCGTTTGGCAGCGGAGGGCGCGCTGATGTTGTCGGCGTCGGGTCGCGTGTCCACACCAGAATTGACCGCCGACCGGATCGAGGAGCTAGCTGCACTGCGTGCGTTGCTGGAACCAGAGTTGGCTGCCCGTGCGTTGCCGCGTGCTCATATCGCGCTGATCGAGCGGTTGGAGATGATCCAACGCTCCATCGGGCAGGTGATCGCGGCGGGCGATTCGGTGGGCTACATTCGGACAAATCTAGAGTTTCACCGCACGCTGTATCTGCGCGCCCAAGCGCCTGCGATGCTGGCGATGGCCGAGACGGTTTGGCTTCAACTCGGGCCGACGATGCGAAGCCTGTACGGGCGGCTGCGCAAAACCGAGCCGCCGCGTCACCACATGATGATTTTGGCGGCCCTGAAGGCGGGAGACGAGCCTGCATTGCGCCTGTCCGTGCGGATGGACGTGACCCAAGGGCTGAAGATGTTGGCGCGCTAGGCGGCTATTTTACGAGCGCCATGAACGCAGGCCACGCCTCCGGATCGGCTATGGTCTTGTCACGGCATCCGGTATTGCAGAACCCGTAAACCTTGCCAGCCAGTTTGAGGAAATACGCTGTGGCGTCACCTGAAACGGGTTTGCCGGAATAGGGGCAGAAGGCGTTGACGCATGGCCCGCTCTCGACTGCGTGTGCTGCCAGCGGTTTTGGGCCCGGCCATGCGGCTTGGGTGTATTCGCGCGCATACCAAGGCAGGTCCGGCCCGGTTGTCAGCCCAAGCGCGCGCCAACGTCGAAAGGATGGATCGGCCAGATGGGCGGCGACATAAGCCTGCGCGCTGTCTGAGACCTCAAGCCCGTAGGTTGCGATCCGTGTGGCGACGGGCGCAAAGAAGGCATCTGCAACTGAGTAATCACCGCAAAGCCATGGGCCTTCGGATGCACAGGTTTCGCGCGCATGATCCCAGATCAATTCAAGTCGCCGCAGATCAGTTTTCACGTCATCGGGCACGGGCACATCGGTGTAGGTCACGCGCAGGTTCATCGGGCAAAAGCCCCTGAGGGCTGTGAAGCCTGCATGCATCTCGCTCGCCAGCGTCCGGGCAATCGCGCGGGCCTTGGGGTCGCTGGGCCAGAGGCCTGCTTCGGGGTGGCGTGTAGCAAGCTCCTCGGCCATCGCAAGGCTTTCGCCGATCACGGCCCCCTCGGGTGTAACGATGGTGGGGACGGTTTTTGCGGGGAACTGGGCCGCCAGTTGATCCACGACTTGCTCGTCAAGGAACGTGATGAGGGTTTGAGTGCGCGCAATGGCGAAGTGTTCAAACAGCAGCCAGCCGCGCAGCGACCAACTGGAATAGGCGTAGTCGCCGATGATCAGGTGATAGGACATGAGGGAGCCTTTCGTTTCGGCGAGCTTAGGGGCACAGCGCTTGGTGCGGCAAATGCCTTTATGTCAGAGGCGCATCACGGGATGTGATTGATCCGCACCGCTTTGCCGCCGGAAATTTGGGTCAGCGACAGGTTGTCGATCTTCTGGGCGAAAACTTCGCGAGCCGTTATCCCAAGCGCGCGTTGGACTTGCGTCAAGATCACGCCGAAATGGGCGACTGCGATGATCGGGCCGGGGGGCGTGGTGGCGTCGATCGCCTCTACCGCCGTGTCGACGCGTGCGCGCAAGGCATTCCACGATTCTCCGTCCGGCGGGGCTGTATCGCCGGGCTGATCCCAGAATGCGAAAATACGGTCGCGGTCGAGGGCTTCCGCCTCGGTGTGTGTCAGGCCTTCCCACGCGCCAAACTGCATTTCGCGCAGGCCCTTAACATGGGGCAGGCGGGTGCGCTGGGCTTGGATCGCGTCGGCAGTGGCAGTAGCGCGCGACAGGTCCGACGACACGACTTTGCCGCCTGTTGGTAACATTGCTTCCAACCGTGCGAGCTTGGCCGTATCGCTCAGATCCGCAGGTAAATCGGTCCAGCCGATCATCGCCTTGGCATGGGTTGGGCCGTGGCGCACCCAGTACCAGTCACGCGCGCTCATTGCCCGCCCTTCAGCCACAGGGGCAAGCCGGCGACCACATAAGCCACGCGATCGGCCTCGGCTGCGACCTGCTGGTTGAGCAGTCCCTGGGCGGCGCGGAACTGCCGTCCGAGCGACGTCTCCGGCACGATCCCTTGGCCCGTCTCATTGCTAACTGCGACGATCGGGGCGCGGCAGACAGCCATCGCACGTCGCAGGCCTATACTGGCCTCGGCCAAATCGGCGCCTGCTAATAAAAGGTTCGACAACCATAGGGTCAGACAGTCGATCACGACCACGTGATCTGCGGGGATATCAGCTAATGCTCCTGCGACATCAAATGGGGCCTCAAGCGTGATCCAATCGGGCCCGCGTGACACTTTATGGGCCGCAATTTTCGCATCCATTTCAGCGTCATAGGCTTGGGCGGTGGCGATGTAGAAGCGGGGCCGCTCCATTCCGGTCGCAATCGCTTCGGCGAAAGAAGATTTCCCAGATGAGGCCCCGCCAATTACGAATGTTAGCCTATGGTCAAATTTCTCCACCATTATCTTTGATCCTTTCGGCGATCTGCCGCGTAGCCCTCTCGTGAACAGAAACAGGGGTTGGACAAACCCATATCACGGGGGTGATAAGAAATGGCACTGGACGGACCTTCTGACATGAACATGTCACGGCGTGCAATGCGGGCCGAATTACTGGATGCTGAAACGGAACTACGACTGGCCTATGCGTGGCGCGATCACCGCGACGAGCAGGCCCTGCACCGCCTGATCACGGCGTACATGCGGCTGGCAATTTCGATGGCATCAAAATTCAAGCGCTACGGCGCGCCAATGAACGACCTGATCCAAGAAGCCTCGCTGGGCTTGATGAAAGCCGCCGATAAGTTTGATCCTGACCGGGGCGTGCGGTTTTCGACATATGCGGTCTGGTGGATCAAGGCGAGCATCCAAGACCATGTGATGCGCAACTGGTCGATGGTGCGCACTGGATCCACATCCTCGCAAAAGTCGCTGTTCTTCAATATGCGCCGCGTACAAGCGCGGCTGGAGCGTGAAGCGGCAAGCGTGGGCGAGAAGCTCGACAAGCATCAGTTGCGCCAGATGATTTCCACAGAAGTCGGCGTGCCGCTGCATGACGTAGAGATGATGGAAGGTCGCCTTGCGGGGTCGGACTTTTCGCTGAACGCCACACAATCTGTCGAGGACGAAGGCCGCGAGTGGATTGACGCGCTGGAAGACACCAGCCCGCAAGCCGCCGAAATCGTGGCCGAGGATCATGATCTGGCGACACTTCGCAGTTGGCTGGTCACGGCGATGAACGCGCTGAATGAACGCGAACGTTTCATCGTGCGAGAGCGTAAGCTGCGCGAAGATCCCCGCACGTTAGAAAGCCTCGGCAACGAATTGGGCCTATCCAAAGAGCGTGTGCGCCAGTTAGAAGCGGCTGCATTCACCAAGATGCGCAAGAACCTGACGACCCAAACCAACGAGGTCCA
Source organism: Dinoroseobacter sp. (assembly GCA_034111085.1). Lineage (GTDB taxonomy): Bacteria > Pseudomonadota > Alphaproteobacteria > Rhodobacterales > Rhodobacteraceae > Dinoroseobacter. The sequence continues at coordinate 26,083 of JAWUXZ010000031.1, read as the reverse complement.
TGAATTTTTCGCCTGATCTTTGCTGCTCTGCTCGCTTTTCCCTCGTCCTCATGGGCCGAGCAAATTACGTCGGCCGCGCTGGATACTCTCGCGCGCGCCGATGTGGTTATTCTGGGGGAAGTGCATGATAATCCCAGCCACCATCTGAACCAAGCGCGCGCGATTGCAGGGTTGCAGCCCGCAGCATTGGTGTTCGAGATGTTGCGTCCCGATCAGGTTGCGCGCGTTGGGTCCGACGATTGGGGGGATGCTGCGACGTTGCAAGCGGCGCTCGATTGGGCGGATACGGGCTTTCCTGAGTTCGCAATGTATTGGCCGATTTTTGAGGCAGCGCGCGGCGTTGCGGTTTATGGCGCGGCCTTGCCGCTCGCGGCGGTGCGATCGGCTGTCTTCAACGGCGCGGCAAAGCCCTTCGGGGCTGGGGCTGAGGTATTTGGACTGGACCAAGCGCTAGCTGCCGACGAGCAGGCAACACGTGAATCCGGACAGATGACCGCCCATTGCAACGCGATGCCCGGCGAGATGCTGCCGGGTATGGTGTCTGCTCAACGCCTGCGCGACGCCGCCTTTACTCGCACGGTAATCGAGGCGCATCAGGCCCATGGCGGGCCCATCGTGTTGATCACTGGAAATGGCCATGCGCGCACCGATTGGGGTGTGGCTCGGTATTTGCAGCGTGCCTCGCCGGGGTTGACGATCCTGTCTGTTGGACAGCTAGAGCGTGTGCCCGAAGGAGCGCCGCCGTATGATCTGTGGCTGCTGACGCAAGGCGTGGACCGCCCCGACCCCTGTGCGGCCTTTCGGTAGCTTGAAAAGACACCCGCGTAGGCTAATTTCGCCTCATGTTTCGCATCCAGTTCCGTCGGCGCTTGTATAAAGCCATTGCCATTTTGGTACTGCTCTTTGCGGGCTACACGACCTCAGTCATTTTTCCGAAATGGGCTTTTGCACATGTTGGCGGGACTGAAAGCTTGCGCATTCATTCCGCCATTGCCTTGCCGCCCGTGACCGAGGCTCTTGCTGCGCGGGTCGAGGCGCAGTTGGAAACCTCCGGCCTGCCAATGCCTACACACACGCTGCATCTGTATGTGACGGGCAACGGCTGGCGGCGGGTCTGGTTCTTTGGACGCCACGGCTATGCAGCGGGCATCGCCCATCCGGTAATCGCGCCGCATCACGCGTTTCTGGCCGACGCTGATCTGGTGGCGAACCGGATGCGCAAAGCGAACCTGCTGGTGCCTTTGCCGCGCAGTGCGACGTTTTATGCCGTCCATGAGCTGGCTCATGTGTTGACCCAGCAGGCAGTTGGCTCGTGGGATTACGTGCAGATGGATCCGATTTTGCGCGAAGGGATTGCGGATTATGTAGCCCTTGGCCCCGCCCCGAAGGCGTTGCTGGACGCGGTCAAACGAACTTCTGGCGACGATCCAGATACGGCCCTGCGCGACCGGTGGGGGCCATATCCAACGGCGCGGGCGATGCTGACCCATGTGTTAGTCGGTGGGCGCGGCATTGCGGATTTGCTCGCGCGTTGACGTCTGCGTGCGCGCGCGCCAGTGTCAGGCCAACGGAATAGGATCACCGATATGCTTGCAGGCAAACGCATTCTCTTGATCATAGGCGGCGGGATCGCGGCGTATAAATCGCTCGACCTGATCCGCGAATTGCGCCGGGCGGGCGCTGACATCACGCCTGTGCTGACGCGCGCGGCGGAGGAATTTGTGACGCCCTTGTCGGCCTCGGCTTTGGCAGCGGCTAAAGTCTACCGCGACCTGTTCGATCTGACCGACGAGGCGGAGATGGGACATATCGAGTTGTCGCGCTCAGCAGATCTGATTGTCGTCGCACCTGCAACCGCCGATCTAATGGCGAAAATGGCAGGCGGTCTGGCGAATGATCTGGCCTCGACCCTGCTTTTGGCGACCGACACCCCAGTGATGATCGCGCCCGCGATGAACGTGCGGATGTGGCAGCATCCGGCGACGCAGCGCAACTTGGCAACTTTGCGCGCAGACGCAATTGCAGTGCTTGGCCCGGACGAAGGCGAAATGGCGTGCGGCGAGTTTGGCCCCGGCCGTATGGCGACGCCAGTGGCGATTACGCAAGCGGTTGCAGCGCATTTTGGGCCCAAGCCCTTGGCAGGGCGGCATGTTCTGGTGACCTCCGGACCGACCCATGAGCCGATTGACCCGGTGCGCTACATTGCAAATAGATCCTCGGGCGCGCAGGGCACAGCGATTGCTGCCGCACTCCGAGATCTCGGCGCACAGGTCAGTTTCGTGACCGGGCCTGCGGTGGTGGCGCGGCCCGTGGGCGTCGATGTGATCGAGGTGGAGACAGCGCTTGAGATGCGTGATGCGGTGATGGGTACTCTGCCTGCGGATGCGGCGGTGTTTGCAGCGGCTGTGGCGGACTGGCGGGTGACGTCTGCGTCCGACAGCAAGATCAAGAAGGACGGGTCGGGTGCAATGGCGAGCCTCGATTTCGCCGAGAACCCCGATATTTTGGCGGCAGTTGCCCAGCGCGCTGAAGGGCGACCGGGCTTGGTTGTGGGCTTTGCGGCGGAAACGGATGATGTGGTTGCCAACGCCACAGCCAAGCGCGCGCGCAAGGGCTGCGACTGGATCGTGGCAAATGATGTGCGTCCAGAGACGGGAATCATGGGCGGCAGCGAAAACGCGATTACATTGATCACCGAAGGCGGTGCCGAGACTTGGCCGCGCATGGGCAAAGACGCTGTGGCGCGCGCCCTTGCGGACCGGATCGCGGCTGCGTTGATCGCGTAATTTGGATATTTGAAGAACAATGAAAGAGCGTGTCGTGCAGCCAACCATCGAGGTGCTTTGGGAAGATTGGGCAGACCAGTCTATCGCCTTGCCTCGCTACGAGACAGCCGGGGCGGCGGGCGCGGATATTCGTGCCAACTTCGCTGCAGACGCACGCGCAGGCGGCATGGTGCTGAAGCCGATGGCGCGTAAGATCGTGCCAACCGGGCTGCGCGTGGCGATTCCTGACGGGTTTGAGATGCAGATCAGGCCACGATCGGGTCTTGCCTTGAAGCATGGCATATCGGTTCCAAATACGCCCGGAACGATTGATAGCGACTATCGCGGCCCGCTTGGGGTGCTGTTGATCAATTACGGTGCCGAGCCGTTCTTGATTTCCCATGGCGACCGGATTGCCCAAGCGATCATTGCGCCGGTTTTGCAGGCCGAGTTCGCGGTGGTGGACGCACTGTCTGACACCGACCGGGGCGCAGGCGGCTTTGGATCGACAGGGCGCGGCTGATGTTTTTAGTTTTCTTCGTCGCAGGCTCGATCTGGCTGATCGGGCGCCAAGTCAAAATGCCCATTCAGGCGCGTTGGCTGCTTATTGGGCTGCTCTATGTGGCAGTTTTGGGCATGCATACGGTTCTTCCCGAGGGCACGCCGCTGCGTCAAGCAACCGGTGGATCGGCAGCGTCTTGGCTGCTGCTGGGCGGTGGTGTGGCCTTGGTGCTGGTCTACCGCGAGATCTTGCGGCGGCTTCATGCGCGCGTGGCCCCGCCGCCGCCTGCGCAAGGGGGGCCGCAAGGTCCGTTCAGTGACGCCGAGCTAGAGCGCTACGCCCGCCAGATTGTGCTGCGCGAGATCGGCGGTTTGGGGCAAAAGCGGCTAAAGCAAGCGAAAGTGCTGGTGGTCGGGGCAGGTGGCTTAGGCTCGCCAGCGCTGCTCTATTTGGCAGGAGCGGGTGTCGGCACGATTGGTGTGATTGATGATGACACGGTGTCGCTGTCGAACCTTGCGCGCCAAGTGATCCACACTGATGCGCGCTCGGGCATGGCGAAGGTGTTTTCTGCCGAGGAGGCGATGAATGCGCTGAACCCGCAAATTACAGTGAAGCCTTACAATCGCAAGCTGACATCGGAGATTGCCGAGGAATTATTCGACGACTTCGATCTTGTGCTCGACGGAACTGACAGCTTCGAGACGCGCGCATTGGTTAACGCGGCATGTGTCGCCACGGGTACGCCGTTGATTTCGGGCGCGATCAGCCAATGGGATGGACAAATCAGCCTGTTTGATCCGGTGCGCGGCGCGCCATGCTATGCCTGCATATTCCCCGAGGCCCCGGCCCCCGGCCTTGCGCCGAGTTGCGCTGAAGGCGGCGTGGTAGGGCCATTGCCTGGCGTCATCGGCGCGATGATGGCGCTGGAGGCGGTCAAGGAGATCGCCCAAGCGGGCGAGGGCTTGGCGGGGCGGATGCTGATCTATGACGCGCTGGACGCCGAGACGCGGGTTATGCGCTTGAAGCGGAACCCAGATTGTAAGGTTTGCAAGGACGCGTGACTTTCAAATCCGCGCCACGCGCCCTAAGTCATGCGCAAAGGAGATCGCCATGACCAACGCGCTTTTGTCCGACTGGACCACCGAATTTGCCCTGCCACCGTTCGCTCAGATCAAGGACGAGGATTTTGGCCCCGCGATTGATACAGCACTTGCCGATGGGCGCGCGCGGGTTGCCGCGATTGCCGAGTGTGGCGATGCGCCGAATTTCGCTAACACCGTTGCCGCGATGGAGCAGGCCGACGAGATGCTCGATAAGGTCGCGGGTGTTTTCTACAATCTAGCCGGGGCCGATAGCACGCCTGCGCGCGAGGCTTTGATGCGCGATCTGGCCCCGAAGATGAGTGCCTATTCGTCCGAGATCATGATGAACGAAGCGCTCTATGGGCGCGTGCGTGCGGTTTGGGAGGCGCGCGAGACGGCTGGCCTTGACGGCGAACAAATCCGCGTGGTCGAGCTTTATCATCGCATGTTCCTGCGGGCTGGCGCGGCTGTTGAAGGCGCGAACCGGAACCGTCTGACGGATGTGAAATCTCGGCTCGCCGTCTTGGGCACGCAGTTCACGCAGAACCTACTGGCCGACGAGCGGTCTTGGTTTATGGATTTGGCAGAGGCTGATCTGGAAGGCCTGCCTGCGTTTGTCGTCGATGCGGCGCGTTCGGCTGGGACAGAGCGGACGCGCCCGGGGCCGGTGGTGACGTTATCACGCTCGTTGATTGTGCCGTTCCTACAATTCTCGCCGCGCCGTGATCTGCGTGCAAAGGCTTATGCCGCGTGGACCGCGCGCGGGGCGAATGGGGGCGAGACCGACAACCGCGACATCGCTGCAGAGATTTTGGCGTTGCGGGACGAGCGCGCAAAGCTGCTCGGCTACGCAAGCTTTGCCGCCTATAAACTTGAGCCTGAGATGGCGAAAACGCCTGGTGCCGTGCGCAATCTGCTGATGCAGGTCTGGACGCCCGCGAAGGCCGCAGCGGACGCGGACGCCGAGGTTTTGCAGGCGATGATGGCCGAGGACGGGATCAATGACCCGCTGGCCCCCCATGACTGGCGCTATTATTCGCAGATACGGCGCAAGGCCGAGCATGATCTAGATGAGGCAGAGTTGAAGCCCTATTTGCAACTCGACCGAATGATCGAGGCGGCGTTTGATTGCGCCAATCGCTTGTTTGGGTTGGAGTTTCGGGCCCTGGATACCCCGCTTTATCACCCGGATGCGCGGGCTTGGGAGGTCACGCGGAATGGACAGCATATGGCTGTGTTCATCGGCGACTATTTCGCGCGGTCCTCAAAGCGGTCTGGCGCGTGGTGCTCGGCGATGCGGTCCCAAAAGAAGCTCGGCGGCGATACGCGACCAATCGTGGTGAACATCTGCAACTTCGCCAAGGGCGATCCGGCGCTGCTGTCTTACGACGATGCGCGCACGCTGTTTCATGAATTTGGCCATGCGCTGCACCAGATGCTGTCGAATGTGACACACGGGTTAATCTCTGGCACCTCAGTGGCGCGCGATTTCGTGGAGCTGCCAAGCCAGCTTTTCGAACATTGGCTGGAAGTGCCTGAAGTTCTCGAAAAATATGCAACCCATGCCGAAACGGGTGAGGCGATGCCGCGTGCGATGCTCGACCGTCTCTTGGCAGCCCAAACCTACGATATGGGCTTTTCGACGGTAGAATATGTCGCCTCGGCCCTTGTCGATCTGGCGTTCCACGAAGACGCCGCACCTGCGGACCCGATGGCCAAACAGGCGGAGGTGCTTGCGGGCATCGGAATGCCTGCCGCGATCACCATGCGCCACGCGACGCCGCATTTCGCGCATGTGTTCGCAGGCGACGGCTATTCGTCGGGCTACTACAGCTACATGTGGTCCGAAGTGATGGACGCTGACGCGTTTGAGGCATTTGTGGAGGCTGGTGATCCGTTCGATCCCGAGACTGCCGCAAAGCTAGAGGCAAACATTCTATCGGCGGGCGGGTCGCAAGAGGCGGATGTGCTTTATACTGCATTCCGGGGTCGGATGCCGGGGGTTGAGGCTCTGCTGAAGGGGCGCGGGTTGCTCGACGTCGCTTAGTCAGTATCCGCGAGATCGGCATCGGTCAGGCCCCACAGGGCGGTGACCGGGGCCCATCCGCGGGTGCGACCCGACTGGATGCGGCAATAGCCGTTTTCGCAAGGACCAAGGCGCGCAATCACGCCAGCCTCGGCACGGGCGCGCACAGGGGCCTCCTCTTCGGGCGACGAGCGTAGGGGCATCAGGTCTTCTTGGACGATCACGGTACGCGCGCGGCTGAGCAGGATGTGGTGCATCCAACCGCCCGCGCCATCGCGGTCGCGCACTTGGCGCCAATTTCCAAATTCGCTGACAACCTGCAGTGGCATACCGCGCCGGGTGAACACCCAGTCGATACGGTGCGTGACCGAGGGGCCGCGCCGCACATTGCCGATCTCGCCCTTCAGCGACACGAAACGGGGCAAGGGTTGGTTGGTGACGGTGCCAATTCGGTCGCTGGTCTGGGCAAAAGCTGGGCCTGAGGGCACGCTAAAGCAGGCCAGCCCAAGTGCCAGAATGGTCCCGATAAGACGCTTTCGCGTCATGGAAAATTTGCGATCGCCTGCCATTGCTCTCATCCGGCGCGTTTCTCGCGCTCTGTGCGTGGGTCTCTGCTTGCCCCCGGTGCTGTTATGTTGCCAGTATAGCTGCGACTTGGAAAGCGCCGGGAGGGGTGAAATGGCATCAGACCGCTTAAGTGTTGTCGTCACGCGACGGTTGCCCGAACCCGTGGAGACACGGATGAAGGAACTGTTCGACGTCGAATTGAACCCTGAGGACCGCAAACTGACCCGCGACGAGATCGCCGAGGCCATGCGCCGGGCGGATGTTTTGGTGCCCTGCGTGACCGACCAGATTGACAGCGCGATGCTGGCTCAATCTGGCGAGAAGCTGAAACTTATCGCCAATTACGGCGCTGGCGTCGATCATATTGACGTGGCGACCGCCCGCCAGCGCGGCATCCACGTGTCCAACACTCCTGGTGTGTTGACCGATGACACCGCCGATATGACCATTGCCTTGATGCTGGCTGTGACACGCCGGATGCCTGAGGGCCTAAGCACCATGCAGGCAGGCGAGTGGGGCGGTTGGTCGCCCACCGCATTCCTTGGTGGTCGGATTGGCGGAAAACGTTTGGGCATCCTCGGGATGGGTCAGATCGGCCAAGCCGTGGCAAGGCGCGCTCATGCGTTTGGGATGCAGGTTCATTACCACAACCGCAGACGTCTCCACCGCGAGATTGAGGGCGATCTGGAGGCGACCTATTGGGAAAGCCTCGACCAGATGGTCTCGCGCGTCGATGTGCTGTCGATCAATTGTCCGCATACGCCGTCCACGTTTCATCTGCTGAACGCGCGGCGGCTGAAATTGATGAAGCCCTCGGCGGTCATCGTGAACACGTCACGCGGAGAAGTCATTGACGAGAATGCCCTGACGCGGATGCTGCGGTCGGGCGATATCGCGGGTGCGGGCCTTGATGTGTTCGAGCGCGGCCATGACGTGAACCCTCGTTTGCGCGAGCTTAAAAACGTTGTGCTGCTGCCACATATGGGCTCGGCCACCCGCGAAGGGCGGATCGAGATGGGAGAGAAGGTCATCATCAACATCAAGACATTTGATGATGGGCACCGTCCACCTGACCTCGTCGTGCCGAGCATGGTTTGACCCGACTGCTTTGACGGGACTGCTTTGAGTATTTGGACCTAGAAGAAGAGGGCGCTGAATGACCGATTTCTTGGTGATCGGCGGAGGCATCGCTGGCGTATCCGTGGGCGCGAAGCTGGCAGCCTTGGGTCGCGTGACCGTGCTGGAAGGCGAGAGCTCGCTTGGATACCACGCGTCAGGACGCTCGGCGGCCTTGTTCGAGCAGCGCTACGGGTTGCCCACAACGATTGAACTGAGTGTTGCCAGCGCAGACGAGCACCGCGCGCGCGGCGTGCTGTCTGATCGGGGCCTGATGCTTGTGGGCGACAAGGACCAAGGCGCGGCGTTCGCACATGAGACCGCTGCGATGGAAATGACCGATATTGGGGTGGAGGCCGCGCGCGCAATCGTGCCGATCCTAAACCCTGAGGTGGTTGGGTTCGTGTCGCATCAGACCCAGACTTGGGACGTGGATACCGACAAGCTGATCCAATCCTATGCGCGTGATGTGCGCGCCAATGGGGCTGTGGTGACAGGCGTGAAGGTGGACCAGATTGAGCGGCTGGCTACCGGATGGCGGGTGCATGCAGGTGACCAAAGCTGGGGGGCGGCGATCTTAGTGAACGCGGCGGGCGCTTGGGTTGATGAAGTTGCCGCGATGGCGGGGATTGCGCCCATCGGGATCATGCCGAAGCGGCGATCGATGGCGCGGATCCCTGCGCCGGGCGGACATGACGTGCGCGGTTGGCCGATGATGCTTGGCGTGGGCGAGACATGGTACGCCAAGCCCGATGCGGGGGCCTTGATCGTGTCGCCCGCCGAAGAACATGACAGCCCGCCGATGGACGCTTGGGCCGATGACATGGTAATTGCCGAAGGGTTGGCGCGCTATGAGGCGCGGGTGACCGAGCCTGTGACGCGGCTGGAGGTGACTTGGGCAGGGCTGCGGAGTTTCTCGCCGGATCGAAACCTTGTGCTGGGACCGGACGTAGCGGACGCGAGTTTTGTTTGGATGGCGGCGCAAGGCGGATACGGGTTTCAGACGGCCCCTGCGGCGGCGCGCCTTGTGGCGGATCTGGTGGCGGGCCGCGCGCCTGAGTTGGACGGTGCGACTGTTGCAGCACTGTCGCCGAGGCGGTTTTCGTGAGTGTCTCAGCGAAGATGGACGCGCCTGCGGCCACGCGCAATATAGCGCCGATCCTTGAGGTTCTGTCACCGCTGATCCCGCCCAAGGGCCGCGCTTTGGAAATCGCAAGCGGCACAGGCCAGCATGCGGTGGCGTTCGCGCGCGCGTTTCCACAGCTTCAGTGGCAGCCGACGGATATGGCATCCGAGCGCCTTGCCTCCATCGCCGCGTGGCGGGAGGAAGCCGAAGCGTCCAACCTGCTGTCGCCCCTGCCGTTGAACGCCTGTCAGTCGGGGTGGGCAAGGCGGCTCGGGCCAGTGGACTTCCTGTATCTCGTGAACCTCACCCACCTAATCTCGGACGCGGGTCTTGCGGTGCTGCTGGATGAGGCGGCTCAGGTGCTCGCGCCCGGTGGACTGTTTGCGCTCTATGGCCCGTTCTTGCGTAACGGGGTTGCCACCAGCGAAGGCGACCTTGCGTTTGATTCCAGCCTACGCGCACAAGACCCCGAGATCGGCTACAAGGACATCGCCGTGATCCATGATGTGATGGGCGCGCTGGGCCTCAGGGTCGAGACGCGTGAGATGCCAGCCAACAACGTGGTGGCCTTGATCCGCCGACCAGGATGATACCCCCTTGCACCCTCGGGCGCGGTCGGGTTTTTTAGAGCGGTAACTATCTTTGAGGATGCCCTGATGCTGCGTATTGTTACTGTCTGTGCCTTGACCGCCCTCGCAGCACCTGCCGCTGCCAATGAGGCCGTGAACCGGTTTGAGGCTGCGTCCGAGACCCTGAGTGCGAAAATCAACACAGTCTTGGTGCTGGAAAATCCTGCAATGGCCGGCAAGACGCCGGATGTGATCTGGGACGAAGCGCACCGCACGGCGGGGGCGTGCATCTTGGCGACGGTTGCTGGCGAGGCGGGTGCGCCTGCGATGACGCAGCTGATCGTTGGGTTAGAGCGGGCCGCTGGCCAGACCTATTCCAGTCTGGCCGAGATCGGTGCCGCGAGTGCGGTGCAGGTCGAAGGAATCAACTCGAGCCGATTGCAAGAGATCACCGATGCGTGCGGGATGACGACGTTGACAATGCAGCGGATGGTGGAGGCGGCGGGTTAGGTGTTAGGCGGGGAAATCCCCGCCCGTGCCTCCTAGCCGTTGACCCGGATCGTCGCATTTGCTGGATCATAGGGGCTGTCCTCGACGATCTCGCAATCCCAAAGCTCGTTGAACATCTTGACCTTTAGCTTGGTGCCGACCTCGGCCTGTTCTGGATTCACATAGCCCATCCCGATGCTCTTGCCGAAGGCCACCGAATAGCCCCCCGAGGTGAGACGACCGACGCGTGTATCCCCCGCATAAAGCGCCTCGCGCCCCCATGGATCGGTGTCCGCAGGCCCGTCGACCAGAAGTGTCACGCATTTAAAGCGAATGCCGATCTGCTCCATCGCGGCCTTACCGTGGAAGTCTTTGGACAGGTCCACAAATCGGTCGAGGCCAGCCTCAAGCGGCGTTGCATCGCGGCCCAGTTCTGTGCCGAAAGCGCGGTAGGATTTTTCCTGACGCAGCCAGTTCTGTGCGCGGGTGCCGACGGGCTTCATGCCGTGTGGCGCGCCGGCTTTCATGAGTTGGTCCCAGAGGTAGGTTTGCATCTCGATCGGGTGGTGCAGCTCCCAACCCAGCTCGCCCGTATAGGCAACGCGGATGGCGTTGACGGGACACATGCCAAGCTCGATCTGGCGGGCGCTCAGCCATGGGAAGCGCTTATTTGATAGCGCTGTCTCGGGGTCTGCGTCGCGGATCAGGCTGGCAAGAACGTCGCGAGATTTCGGCCCGGCGATGGCGAACACGCCCCATTGGCTGGTGACATCTTGCACTTCGATCCGGCCAAATTCGGCCTCTTTATCCTCGACCGCTTGGCGCAGGTAGTCGCCGTCATAGGCCTGCAACGCGCCAGCGCTGACGAGGTAGTATGCGTCCTCGGCCAGCCGCACGATGGTGTATTCCGTGCGGGTCGTTCCTGCTGCGGTCAGGGCGTAGGTAAGGTTAATGCGGCCCACTTTAGGCAGCCTATTCGTGGTAAACCAATTGAGGAACGCAGTCGCACCCGGACCCTTGACCATGTGTTTGGTGAAGGCCGTCGCATCAACGAGGCCGACGCCTTCGCGGATCGCTTTTGCCTCGGCGTGCGCGTATTGCCACCAACCGCCACGCCGGAAGGATCTGCTGTCATGGTCGAAGCTGTCGGGCGCATCCAGCGGGCCGTAATAGTTCGGGCGTTCCCATCCGTTCACGCAACCAAACTGTGCCCCAATGGCCTTCTGACGGTCATAGGCGGGGGCTGTTTTCAGCGGGCGGCAAGCGGGGCGTTCCTCGTCTGGGTGGTGCAGGACATAGACGTGGTCATACGCCTCCTCGTTCTTGCGCATGGCATATTCGGTCGTAAGCCACGACCCGAAACGCTTGGGGTCCAGCGACGCCATGTCGATCTCGGCCTCGCCTTCGACCATCAGTTGCGCAAGGTAATGCCCGGTGCCACCAGCGGCGGTGATACCGAACGAGAAGCCCTCGGCCAGCCACATATTGCGCAGACCGGGCGCGGGTCCAACGAGCGGGTTGCCATCGGGGGTGTAGCAGATCGGGCCGTTGAAATCGTCTTTCAGACCAACGGTTTCCGACGATGGGATCCGGTGGATCATCGACAAATACTCTTCCTCAATCCGATCTAGATCGAGAGGGAAGAGGTCGGCGCGGAAGCTGTCGGGCACACCGTATTCAAACCGCGCAGGGGCGTTCTTCTCATACGGTCCCAAGATCCAGCCGCCGCGTTCCTCGCGCACATACCACTTGGCATCGGCGTCGCGCAGCACTGGGTGCTCGCCATTTTCCTTGCGCCATTCGACAAGCATCGGGTCGGGCTCGGTGACGATAAACTGGTGCTCCACTGGGATCGCGGGCATCTTGAGGCCAAGCAGTTTGGCGGTGCGCTGGGCGTGGTTGCCAGTTGCGGTCACGACATGCTCGGCCGTTATGACAAACTGCTCGTCGGAGGCCACGAGGTTGCCGCCTTTTTCGACCATCTTCGTCAGGGTCACTTCCCACGCGTCGCCGGTCCAGTGGTAGGCGTCGGCTTGCCACTTCCGCTCGATCACAACGCCGCGTTGGCGCGCGCCCTTGGCCATCGCCATCGTCATATCAGCAGGGTTAATATAGCCGTCAGTGGGATGGTAAATGGCGCCGATCAGATCCTCGGAGCGCACCAGCGGATAGCGTTCCTTGATCTGGGCGGGGCTTAGCCACTCGAACGGCACATCGCAGGTCTCGGCCGTCGTGGCATAGACCATGTATTCGTCCATGCGCGCTTGGGACTGGGCCATGCGCAAGTTGCCCACGACCGAGAAGCCCGCGTTCAGGCCCGTTTCCGCCTCAAGCGTCTTGTAGAACTTGATGGAGTGGTCGTGGATATGCGTGGTTGCAAAGCTCATGTTGAAATACGGTAGCAGCCCCGCTGCGTGCCAAGTGGAGCCGCTGGTCAGCTCGTCACGCTCAAGCAGCACCACATCGTCCCAGCCCGCGCGGGCGAGGTGATATGCGATCGAGGTGCCAATAGCACCGCCGCCGACAACAAGCGCTTTGATGTGGGTTTTCATGAGGCCGACTCCGTTTGACTTGGGCGTAATCTGGCGATTTTCACGAGGGGAGGGCAAGCGGGTTCGACCGTTGGGGCGGGTTTTGCGACATGGGGGATGGTGACGTTTTGTTTGGCGACGTGTTTTGTTGACCTTGCGACACAACGCCAAGTTGAGTTTTGCCGAATGATGCCGACACTGGAAGTGGGGCTGACTGAGGAAATGACTATGAAGAATGCTCAAATAGGTGCCGTTAAAGCCTGGCTCATTATCGCGGCCTTGAGTGTCTGCATTGGCGATGCAGCCATTGCGGATGAGGCCACCGATCGTTGCGGTGCCCTGAGCAATGAAACGGCGCGATTGGCTTGCTATGATCAGTTGTTCGCCCAGGTTTCTTCGGAGGCTGACTTATCCCTTGATCCGATCGAGCAGACCAATACTGGCTCTTGGGATGTGGAGGTCAATGCGTCTGTGATGACCGACGACAGAAACATTTTTGCTTGGCTGAGCAGCTCCAACACACTTCCTGCACGATTTGGAGGCCGCGGCCCGGCCAGAATGCTCGTTCGCTGTAGGGAGAACACAACCGCGCTCATGCTAATGTTCAATGATCATCATATGGCAGATTTGCAGAGTTATGGGCGTGTAGAATACCGGATTGACGACCGCGCTATGCAGAGGGTGAACATGACTGAGAGTACGGATAACAAAGCGCTTGGCCTTTGGCAGGGCAATCGGTCGATTCCGTTTATCAAGGCGATGTTAGGACATGATCAACTGATCGTTCGTGCCACGCCGTTTTCTGGAAGCCCCCTAACTGCGACATTTCCAATCGAGGGCATCGATAACGCATTGATTGAGGTGCGGGAGACTTGTGGGTGGTAGAACGGGTGAAGCGCGGCTCCTTCAAACCCCATGAAACAGCAAATCCAGCGCGCGGCTAATCTTGTCGGGGAGGTGCTCCAGCCTCGTCATCTGTGGCCCGAGCGGAGTGACTGGAACGGCTGCGATGGATTGGGTCAGCAGGACCAACACTTTTTCTCCAGATGGCACGATGGGATTAAACACGCTTCGTGTGGGATCGCAGATCTGCACTGGGCACCAATGGGATGAACACCCCCGCCCGCGCATTGGCGAACGGGGGGCTGGGGCGGAGCTCGTTACATTTTGGTAATCGTTACTGTGCCCACAGCTTCACCGATGCGCTTGCTCATCATGGTGCCCTCGTCATGGCCGATGTCGAACCGGTCGAGCGAGACGGTTACATCCGCACCGGCTGACAGGTCGATTAGGCTGGTGACATAGTTATCAGGCACCTCGGTTGGCGCGATCATGGCCAGCAAACGCAGCGCAGTCGCATCGGTTTCCAGATCGAAGCTGATGGATTTGCCGGGCGCGAGCAGCACTCCGGGAGGTCCGTCTGTCCCGTGCGCTACAGTCACCATGTCCATACCAATCGCCTCGACCACCATCTTTGGATCACCGGTCAGGATCTGGTCCTCGGCTGCGGCGGTCACGTAACCCATGGTGAACAGTTTGCCGTCATTGGCTGCATCGGTCAGCACGACAGGGGCGAACAGTTCGGTATCGAGCGTGTTGGTGACGGTCACGGTGTAGCTTGCGGCCATGGCTGCGCTGGCGGAAACGGCCAAGGCTGCGGCGGTCAAAAGAATGGTTTTCATCGGGGCTCTCCTAGAGTGTGTGTGCCCTGAGGTGTCAGGGATGACACTGTTGAACCCTCCAAGATGGTCGTCTGTCCAAACACGGTTGGGGCAGGTCGTGTGACCAAGACCCCTCGCTGGCATTCGCGTGAGACACGTGGATGTGAGTAGTTGAGCGGGGTTTTGAGGGGGCCTGGCGGCAATTGTTACAAGCGAGCGCACTGGGCGGAAGATCACGTTACTGAAACATTTGTAACGCGCCGCGCATATATTTCAGGTTTGCCGGGGCGGCGGTGCAAGCGCTCGGTTGTCTCTGGATAGCAGTCCCAACAAAAAAGGCCCCCACCTTGCGGCAGGGGCCTCTCGAATTGATTGGCGAAAGCCGCTTACTGCGGAATTTCGCCGCGGATGCCTTGCACGTAGAAGTCCATGGTCACCAGTTGCAGGTCGGTGGCGATCTCGCCCTCGGCCAGGAACACGGAGCCGTCTTGCTTCATGATCGGACCGGTGAACGGGTGGTAGGACCCATCGGTGATGGCCGCGACCATTGCGAGCGCTTGGTCGCGTACAGCATCGGGAACAACTTTGGTGATCTCGCCGATGACAACTTCGCCCTCGGGCATACCGCCCCAGCTTGCGATTTGCTCATAGGTGCCGTCGAGAAGCTCGCCCACGCGCTTGATGTAGTACGGTGACCATTCGTCGATGATCGATGCAATCCGTGGGTTTGGCGAGAAGTTTGCCATGTCGGACGCTTGGCCGAAGGTGAAGACACGCCCACCAGCCTCGTTTGCGGCCTGTGCGGCGGCATGCGGTGCGGTCGAGTCGGTGTGCTGCAAGATCACGTCAACGCCGTTGTTGATCAGTGCTGCGGCGGCATCGGCTTCCTTGGCAGGATCAAACCAAGTGTAGGCCCAGACGACGGACATTTCGACATCAGGGTTCACTCTCTGCGCGTGCAGGAAGGACGAGTTGATGCCTTGTATAACCTCAGGGATCGGGAACGACGCGATGTAGCCGATCTTGTTGGTCTGGGTCATGTGGCCCGCGATGGTGCCGATGATGGCGCGGCCTTCGTAAAAGCGCGCGTCATATGTCGAGACATTCGGATGCTCGCGCTTGTAGCCAGTTGCGTGCTCGAACTTCACATCGGGGAAACGGGCCGCGACGTTGTTTGTCGGGTCCATGTAGCCAAAGGAGGTGGTGAAGATCATGTCCGCGCCAGACAGAGCCATTTGGGTCAGGATACGCTCGGCATCCGGGCCCTCTGGCACGTTCTCTTGGAAGATGGTCTCGACGCGGTCGCCAAACTCGGCCTCGACCGCGAGACGGCCTTGGTCATGCTGGTAGGTCCAGCCGCCATCGCCCACTGGGCCGATATAGACGAAGCCGATTTTCAGCGGATCTTCAGCCACCGCAGCGGTAGCAAGACCCGTGGCAAGCGCCGCAGTGGTCAGAAGGGTTTTGAGGTTCATAAGGAAATTCCCTGTTTCAGTTGAGAGTTGGCAGCGAAGCCACCTTTGTTAAGAGGCAGCATGGAAAGGTTTGCCCAGATCAGCCGGCGCGTTCATCGCAGCGCGGCGACGATCAGCAGAGATCAGGACGAGTACAACGATAGTAATAACATATGGTGACATCGAAAGAAGCTCTACCGGGATGGTGGCTCCTGCTGCCTGCAAATTAAGCTGCAAGACTGTTATTCCACCAAAAAGGTAAGCCCCGACGAGAACACGCGCCGGTTTCCAGCTTGCGAAAACAACAATCGCCAGTGCAATCCAGCCAGCACCTGCCGTCATGCCTTCAGTCCATTGCGGCACGCGAATAAGGCTCAGGTATGCGCCGCCAAGACCCGCGCAGGCCCCGCCGAACATGATCGCCATCAACCGGATGCGCACAACCTTATAGCCAAGTGCATGGGCCGCATCGTGGCTTTCGCCAACCGCGCGCAGCACAAGGCCGCCGCGCGTGTAGCGTAGGAAGGCCCAAGTTACGATGACGAGCAGCAGGCTCAGATAGACCACCCAATCATGCGAAAACAGGATGCGCCCGATGACTGGGATGTCGCCCAAAGGCCCGAGGTCGAGCGGTCGCGTGCTGGGGGCCCTGATGCCGACATAGCTTTGCCCGATCAACGCCGACAGGCCGAGGCCAAACAGCGTTAAAGCAAGCCCGGTGGCGACTTGGTTCGACAGAAGTACTTGGGTCAGGAACCCGAACACTAGGCTAAGAAGGGCCGCACCGACTGCGGCTGCGACAAAGCCAATGACCGGCGATCCGGTTTCCACTGCGATCACGAACCCGCAAATCGCGCCCGTGATCATCATGCCTTCGACGCCGAGGTTCAGCACACCCGCCTTCTCGACGATCAACTCGCCAAGGGCTGCCAGCAAGATCGGTGTAGCTGCGACCATCAGAGATGCGACGAGGACAACCGGATTGATTGAGGACAGATCCATTACATAACTCCCCCATGCAACGTCAGATGAATTGCCAAGATTGCAACCAGCAGACCTGACCCCATCGCAGGTGCGTGGGACGTGATGTGGCGCAGAGCCTTGCGCAGAACACCGCTCGCCCGACCGGGAAGCAATAGTGCTGCGAGTGCCAAAAGTACGACGACCGCGACATGCGCACCAACGAACATAAGCGCTGGGCCAAGCCCCTCGCCGCGCGACAGAGGCCCGTGAAGCGCCATCAAGACCATCGGTGCCATGGCAATGCCGACGACAAAGGGAAGCATAGGACGGGTCATGTCTTTTCTCCTACGCGGCCAATGCGAATGCGATAATTGCTCAGCACATCTACCCCTAGCAAGAAAAACAATAGCATCCCTTGGAACGCTTGAATTGCAGCGGCAGGCAGCGCTAGCATGAACTGGGCCAACTCGCCGCCGATATAGGTCAGCGCCATCAGCAGGCCTGCAAGAAGGATGCCGATGGGATGCAATCGCCCGAGGAAGGCAACAATGATCGCGGTAAAACCGTAGCCTGCGTTAAAGTCGATACCGATTTGGCCTGCGGGGCCTGTAACCTCGAACAGACCTGCAAGCCCAGCAAGTGCGCCGGAAATACCAAGGCACAAGATCACCAAGCGTCCCGGATGCACGCCTGCGAATTTCGCGGCGCGTGGGGCCTGTCCGGCCAGTTGGATGTGATAGCCAAGCAGGTGGCGCGACATGATCACATAGGCGAAAATCACTGCGATGAACGCTGCGACCACGCCCCAGTGCATACCCGTGCCCACGATCAATTCGGGGTTGGCCGAGGCGTCCCATTTCGACAAGTTCCGGCGGCCCGGAAAGCCGCCGCCCTCAGGGTTGCGCAGCCAGCCAACGGCGGCCGATGCTAGGATGTTTTCGGCCACATAGACCAGCAGCAGCGAGACGAGGATTTCGTTGGTGCGGAACTTCACCCGCAGAATCGCCGGGATCATCGCCCAAGCCCAACCGCCAAGAGCGCCTGCAAGCACCATCATCGGAAAGATCAGGATGCTCTCAGATGGGTAAAGCGCTAGCCCTGCCGCAGCACCCGCAAGCGCGCCCATGATATACTGGCCTTCTGCGCCGATGTTCCAGATGCCCGCCTTGAACCCGAGGCTGAGGCCAATCGCGATCAAGATCAGCGGGCCAGCTTTTATCAGAAGTTGAGGGCGAGAGAAGTCTTTAAACTGGGGGTGAAACAACGGGTCCCAAAAGATCGTGCGGATCGCCTCGAACGGGTCCTTGCCTAAGATCGCAAACAAGATGCCACCGGCGATCATTGTCAGGGCCACTGCCAGAAGCGGCGTTGCATAGGTCCAGGCCTTGCTTGGCGAGGGGCGCTTTTCCAGCCGGATCATAGCGCGTATCCCTCTTTACTTTTCCAAATATCCAGAGTGCTCAGATCAACCAACATGAGCGACCTCCATGTCATGCGCGCCGCCCAACATCAGGCCAATCTCGTCTACCGTTAGGCCTTCGGTCGGGCGAGACGCGCTTAAGCGACCGCCGTTCAGCGCGCAGAAGCGGTCCGCGACCTCCATCAACTCATCAAGGTCTTGGCTGATTACGATGACGCCTGCGCCACCCGCCGCCAAATCCATCAAGGCTTGCCGGATTGCTGCGGCCGCAGATGCATCCACGCCCCATGTTGGCTGGTTCACAACGAGCACTTCTGGGCGCTGCAACACTTCGCGACCAATGACAAATTTCTGGAGGTTTCCGCCAGACAAGGACCGTGCCGCATTGCCCGGACCGGGCGTGCGCACATCGAATTCCTCGATCACCTGTTCGGCGAATTTGCGGGTCTTACGCCAGTTGATGAAGCGGTTTGTCGCAAGGCCTTGGCGCATCACGCCTGTCAGCAGC
The DNA here is from genome assembly GCA_034111085.1 of Dinoroseobacter sp. Taxonomy (GTDB): domain Bacteria; phylum Pseudomonadota; class Alphaproteobacteria; order Rhodobacterales; family Rhodobacteraceae; genus Dinoroseobacter. Next base: position 7,304 of record JAWUXZ010000031.1, on the reverse strand, counting down.
GCGTTTTCCGTCAGGTTCATATCCGGGGCGGCAGCATGGCCGAGGCGTTCTTCAGGCGCGCTTAGAATGCCTAAGCCGCGGCGCTCATTGGGGCCCGTCTGGCCGACCTCGCGCCCTTCAAACAAGATCACATCGGCGGAGGTCTTAATCTCGCCCGAGAGTGCCGCGAGCAATTCGTCCTGACCGTTGCCTGCAACACCGCCGATCCCGAGGATCTCGCCGCGCCGCAACTCCAGCGAGACGTTCGACAAGCTGGTGCCAAAGGGTGTGGCCGACGGTAGGCTCAGGCTTTCGACGGCCAGCACTACATCGCCAAGCGCGTTGCCCGAGGCCTTGGTTTGGTGCAGCACTTTGCCGACCATCAATTCAGCCATCTCGCGCGCGGTGGTGTCTTTGGGCACGCAAGTCCCAACAACCTTGCCGCCGCGCAGGATCGTTGCTGCATCGCACAAGGCGCGGATTTCTTCGAGCTTGTGGCTGATATACAAAATCGCGGTGCCCTCGGCGCTTAGCTTGCGCAGGGTCGTGAACAATATATCCACCTCCTGCGGGGTCAGCACGCTGGTCGGCTCATCCATGATCAGCAATTTGGGGTCTTGCAGAAGGCAGCGAATGATCTCGACGCGTTGACGTTCGCCTGCTGACAGCTCGCCAACAAGGCGGTCGGGGTCCAGCGGCAACCCGTAATTATGGCTGACCTCGCGGATTTGGTGACTCAGCTCACGCGTTTTGGGCGGATTTTCCATTCCCAGCGCGATGTTTTCGGCGACAGACAAAGCCTCGAACAGCGAGAAGTGTTGGAACACCATCGCGACTCCACTGGTGCGTGCTGCGCGTGGCTCGCTCGGGGTGTAGCTGGCACCATGTAGCGCCATAGTGCCGCTGTCGGGCGTCACCAATCCGTAGATCATTTTCACCAGCGTGGATTTGCCAGCACCGTTCTCGCCCAGCAGCGCGTGGACCTCTCCGGGCGCGATCTCAAACGATACATCATCATTGGCAACGACGCCGGGATAGGCCTTGGTTAGCCCTGAGAGGCTCAGTAATGGGGTCATGCTTCAGCAGCCTTTGCGGTGTTTTTAAGCAGATGCTTAGAAAGTAAGCTGGAAACCACGCTCACGGCAATGGCCTGCGGGTGTTTGCCCAAACTTGGATCGCCAATCGGACAGGCAATGCGGCATATTTGGGCATCGCAATGGCCCAACTGCTTGAGACGTTTGCGAAAGCGCGCCCATTTGGTCGTGCTGCCGATCAGCCCAACGCTGGCGAAGCCGTGACCGAGAAGGCGGTGGCACAGCTCGAGGTCGAGCGCATGGGAATAGGTCAGGATATAATGTGCGGCCTCGGGCGGGGCGAGTGTGACGACATCCGCAGGGGTCTTGGCGGGCAGTACGGTGACATTTTCGGGGATTGTTTCGGGGTAGCGTGAGAGGTCCGTATCGACCCAAGTTATTGCATAGTCGGGCAGGGGCGCGAGCATTGTGACAAGCGCGCGACCCACATGGCCGGCGCCGTAAATCCAGACTGGCTTGGTCGGCGCGCTGATCGCCTCGATAATCCAACCACCCGTTACGATGGGCGTCGCATTGGTCGAGCCATTGCGCAGTTCCGCGACAGCACGGGCCACTGCGAGTGGCTCGGGACCCGTTTCGCCGGGCAAGGGCCGCGCAATTATCTGGCCGATCCCGTTCAGGCGCGCGTCATCCCAAACTTCGGTCAGCAGCGTTACTGCGCCGCCACAACACTGCGCGAGGGCTGGTCCCAGTGGCTGTCGTTGCATCTGATCTTTGCCCTGCGCCAGAGCATTGCGTGCGGCCTTTACAGCCTCAAACTCCAACGCGCCGCCGCCGATGGTGCCCTCTTGGCCCTGCGCCCAGACAAGCATTGCGGTGCCCGCGCCGCGCGGGACAGAGCCAGCGCTATCCACAACGAGCACCCGCGCGACTTGGCCATGCGCCCTAATCGCGCGCGCCAATCCCTCGCGGTCAAAACTCATTCCGGTGCCTGCTGGCGCTGCACGGCCCAAAGCACGCACTCAGCGGTCGCAGGGGCATCAAGCGCCGGATAAACCGTGCCATCGCCACATGCCGCCACCGCATCAGATAGCGCCATCAACGCCGAAATCCCCAGCATCAAAGGCGGCTCGCCCACCGCCTTCGAGCGGTAGATTGTTTCCTCGCGGTTCGGGGCGTCCCAGAGCGCGACATTGAAGATCTCAGGCCGGTCCGAGCACGCCGGGATTTTGTAGGTCGAGGGCGCGTGAGTCCGCAAACGGCCTTTGGCGTCCCAAATCAGCTCTTCCGTCGTCAGCCAGCCCGCGCCTTGGACATAGCCGCCCTCCACCTGCCCAACGTCGAGCGCAGGGTTCAGCGACGTGCCTGCGTCATGCAAAATATCGGCGCGCAGGATGCGGTTTTCGCCCGTGAGGGTATCGATGACGACTTCGGTGATCGCCGCGCCATACGAGAAGTATAGAAACGGTCGCCCCTCACCCTTGATGCGGTCCCAGGTGATCTTCGGAGTGGCGTAGAAGCCCGTAGCGCTGAGCGAGATACGCGCCATATAGGCGTCGGCGACGACCTTCTCGAACGGATAACTTACCTCGCCCACATGCACATGCCCGCCTTCAAACCTCACCTGATCGGGCGTGGTTTGATGCTTCTCGGCCAGCCAACCGGCAATGCGTCCAGTGATCTCGTCACAGGCGGCCTTCACGGCCATGCCGTTCAGATCGGTGCCAGAGGATGCAGCGGTTGCACTGGTGTTGGGTACTTTGGCCGTATCCGTGGCAGTGATTTTTACGCGGTCGAGCTCAACGCCGAATCTGCTGGCCGCAACTTGCGCGATCTTCAGAAACAGGCCTTGCCCCATCTCGGTCCCACCATGGTTCATATGGATGGAGCCGTCTTGGTACACATGCACCAACGCGCCCGCTTGGTTGAGGTGCGTCAGCGTGAATGAGATGCCAAACTTAACCGGCGTCAGGGCAATGCCCTTCTTCAACACAGGGTTTGCTGCGTTGAACTCGGCGACAGCCGCGCGCCGTGCCGCATAATCCGAAGACGCCAACAAAGCGTCGGTCATCTCATGTAAGATGAAATCCTCGACGGGCATCTTGTAGGGCGTCGTCTGCGTACCCTCGACCCAACCTTCAGGCGAGTTCGCTCCGCCGAATTTGGCCCCGGTCCCCGGCTTAAGGGTTTCAGAAATACTCTGTGCAGAAGCATAGTAATTAAGCTTGCGGACCTCCACCGGATCGCGCCCGACCGCATAGGCTACGTGATCCAGCACACGCTCGATCCCGACCATCCCTTGCGGCCCGCCAAAGCCCCGGAAGGCGGTGTTGGACTGGGTGTGGGTGATCATGCGGTGCGAGGTGATGCGCACATTTGGCAAATGGTAGGCGTTATCGGCGTGCAGCATGGCGCGGTCGGCCACGGGCAACGACAGGTCGGGCGACCAGCCGCAGCGGCAATATTGGGTGAATTCAACGCCTGCAATCTTGCCTTGTGCGTCAAAGCCCGCGCGGTAGGTGATGCGGAAATCGTGACGTTTGCCGGTGATAACCATATCGTCGTCGCGGTCGTAGCGCATCTTGGCGGGTCGCCCTAGACGCGCTGCAACAACCGCACAAGACACCGCCAGCGCGTTGCCTTGACTTTCTTTGCCGCCAAATCCACCGCCCATACGCCGCACTTCAACGCGCACCGCATTCATGGACAGATGCAGGGCTTCAGCCACCTTGTGCTGAATTTCCGTGGGGTGCTGGGACGAGCAGCGGATGATGACATCGCCACCTTCTTGCGGCTCGGCCAGTGCGGCCATGCCTTCGAGGTAGAAGTGTTCTTGACCGCCGATCTCGAAAACGCCCTCAATGGTTCTTGCAGCACTGGAAATCGCGTTATCCGGGTCGCCTTGACCGTAGACGCGCGGTCCATCCTCAAACCTTGCATCTGCCGCGATGGCATCATCCAGCGTCAGAAGCGCAGGCTTTTCATCGTAGCTGATCTTGCCGAGGCGCGCAGCTTTTCGGGCAGCCAGATGGCTGTGGGCCACGACGAGGAAAATCGGCATGCCGAGGAAAAATACATCGCCTTCGCTCAGCATTGGTTCGCGGAACAAAGGGTAGGGCGACACGTCGTTATGGCCGGGCAGGTCTTGCCATGTCAGCACGTCGATCACACCGGGGGCGGCGCGCACAGCGTCGAGGTCAATTGCTGTGATGGTGCCATGGGCGATTTCACTGAGGCCAAATGCCAGATGCACGGTGTTGGCGGGCAGGGGGATGTCGTCAACATAGCGCGCAGAGCCTGCGACGTGCAGGGGGGCTGCATCATGTGGGGTGGGTTTGTAGACGGTCATGCGCGCACCTCCAGCACACGCGTTTGCGCGCCACGGTCTTCAAGGAAATAGCGCCGCAGCATGTTTTGCGCGGCGACAAGGCGGTAGGCGGCCGAGGCGCGCATATCGCTCATCGGTTGATAATCGGCGCAAAACGCTTCCTTGGCGGCGGCGACAGTTGCCTCGGTCCAAGGCTGGCCGATCAAGGCGGCTTCCACAGCAGAGGCACGTTTTGGTGTGCCCGCCATGCCGCCGAATGCGATCTTTGCCGAAGCTACTACGTCATCCTCGATCGTGATGTTAAAACACCCGCACACCGCAGAGATGTCTTGGTCAAACCGCTTGCTCAGCTTGTAGCACTTCAGGCGGTCTTGTTGGCGCGGGATGCTAACGGCCTCGACAAACTCGCCCGGTTGGCGGTCTTGTTGGCGATACGCGATGAAGAAGTCTTCGAGCGGGAGGTCGCGTCGGACCTCGCCCTTGCGCAGATGCAGCGTCGCGCCGAGCGCTATCAGGGCAGGCGGGCTGTCCCCAATCGGCGAGCCGTTGGCGATGTTTCCGCCAATGGTGGCGGCGTTGCGGACCTGCACCGAGCCATAGCGGCGGATCATCTCGGCCATATCGGGATGGTGCGGTTTGATCACTTCAAGCACGTCGGTCAGCGTTGTCATCGCGCCGAAACGAATTTCCGTGTCCGTGACTTGCGTGGTCTTGAGGTCGTCGCAGCCATTTAGAAAGGCAACCGGTGACAGATCACGCAGTTCTTTCGTGACCCAGAGGCCCACATCGGTGGCCCCAGCGATCAGGGTCGCATCTGGGTTTGTGACGTACCAAGCCGCCAGTTTGTCGCTGGATGCCGGGCGGTAGGCGTTGTCTGATTTCTTCGGCGAGGCGTCGGACGCCGTAACAAAGGGCGTATCCAGATGCGCAGGGATCGGCGTGCCTTCGACGGCCTCGGCGGCGCGAATGATTGGTGCGTACCCGGTGCAGCGGCACAGATTACCTGCCAGCTGATCATTGTGGTCAGTTGCACCGTTCAGATGTGCTGTCGCCATCGAGACGACGAATCCGGGCGTGCAGAACCCGCATTGCGATCCGTGATGTTCGACCATGGCCGATTGCACAGGATGCGGTGTGCCGTCGGGCGAGGCGAGGCCTTCGACCGTGACGATCGATTTACCCTCAAGCTGCGGCAGCAATAAAATACAAGCATTCAATGCCCGCGCCCCGGTCGCATCGCGCACCATGACCGTGCAGGCCCCGCAATCGCCCTCGTTGCAGCCTTCTTTTGTGCCGGTCAGTCCGCGTGTCTCGCGCAGCCAATCAAGCAGCGTGACTGTGGGCGCGGTGTCAGCCGAGCAGGTCTCTCCGTTCAGAAGAAACTTAGTTTTCATGGGTTTGCCCGCCGCGGTACCGATGCCATTTAGGCCAGACGCTCGATGCGGCGTAGAACGTCTGACGGCTACCGAAGATGAAGCTACGCGGGGGATGCGATATTTTGCAAGCGTTTGGTTTGTGGATGCGCGGCGAGCTATGCGATTTTTGCAGGGCGGGAATGCAGTTCAGTGGTATTGTGCAGGTGCAGCATTGGCTTAGATGCAGGTGCAGAAACGTAACATACCTTTAACAGACGGAACCGCCCGATGGCCGCTTTTGACACCACCCCAATTCAACGCACTGGCCTTTTGGCACAGGTGTTTTCGTTCATTTCGCGTGTGAACTTGGCACGCTTAGAAAACGCCGCCTATGAAAACACGGTGCGCGAGTTGAACCAACTCTCAGACCGCGAACTTAGCGATATCGGTCTTGGCCGCGGAGACATCCGCGATGTGGCACGCGCGACCGCACTCAACGCCTAAAACGTAGCGGCGCGCGCATCAAATTGCGCCGCCGCACTGCCCCAACCGCCTTCGAATCCCATTTCAGCATGTTGCAGCTGCGCCTGAGTCGCGGCCTGCGAGACATCATGTGGCGGTGCCTAGCGCGTCGCGCGTGATGGGTGCCGTGCCCCAAACAGCATCCGATAAGTTCGCCGAAACTGTGGCGTGGGATCTAGGATTCCGCCTCCACAAGCCTTGCGAAATTATCCAGCGCGTGGGTCCAGCCGCCTTGCAGATCGCCCATCACCTCAGCGCCGCCAAAACTGGTCAGATCAAGGTGCAACTCAAGCTGTGTGCCGTCCTTGGTCGCACTTAACTCAGCTATGGCGAGGGTGACGCCCAGCGTTTCGCCCTCGGCCAGCAAGGTTTCCGCATAGACCAGCCGCAAGGGCGCTTCGATCACGATCCAATCGGTGTTGACTGTCACATATGGATTACCTGCCGGGCCAACGCGCGACACTTCGCGCAGGCCGGGCGCTGCTTCGGGCTGGTCGATGATCTCAACCACAAAACCGTCCCCCGGCGCGCCCCAGATTGCGCGGGCATCGGCACTGATCAGCGCTTCAAATACGGTGTTCGGCGCGGCACTTAAGCTGCGCTGAAAGTCTAGGGTCGCAAAGTCAGCCATCTTAGATCTCCTGATCTGGCATGGTGGCAAGGAGCGTCTCTAGTCGGTCAAGGCGTCCTTCCCAGATTTGGCGTTGATGTTTCAGCCAGCTTTCGGCCAGTGCCAAAGGGGCCGCTTCGATATGCACCGTGCGCACCCGGCCCGACTTTTGCGACCGCACGAGGCCACTTTTCTCGAGCACCTTGAGGTGGCGTAGAAAGGTGGGCAGGGCGATTTCATGGGGTGCATGAAGTGTGCTGACGGAGGCGGGGCCTTGGGTCAGACGCTCGATCACCGCGCGGCGGGTCGGGTCGCTGATGGCGGAAAAGAAGCTGTCGAGTTGGTTAGTCATGTGGCTAAGTAACGCCGTAAACGGACGCTGTGTCAAGATACTTAGCGATCTGGCTAAGCTTTAACCTCTTCCGCCTTTCGCACCCCCCACATTTGGTCCCTGCATGAGCACATCCCCCCGATTC
>JAWUXZ010000030.1:0-52377 GCA_034111085.1 Dinoroseobacter sp. | reverse complement strand
TGTCGCGCATGAAGGGGTGAGCCCTTATTTGCAGAGTATCCTCTTGACGATCCAGTTCCATCCCCTGCCCACAGATGTTGTTCGGGCATACCAAGCGGGCGGGCTTGACGCGCTGGGCAATGTGCCTGAGCGAAGCTGCTCAGATGGGGACGGATACCGCTGTCGCCATTGTCTTGATGTGATTGCCCATGGGGCGCAGATGCTGCTGGTGGCCCATTGCCCGTTTGAAAGCCGCAACCCTTACGCCGAGGTTGGCCCACTGTTTATCTGCGCCAAAGCCTGCGCGCTGTTCAAAGGCACAGGCCAGCCGCCCAACATGTTCACCAGCCCGGATTTCCTGCTGAAAGGCTATACCCACGCTGAGCGGATCAAATACGGAACCGGGAAGATTACACCCGTGGCCGAGTTGGAAAGCTACGCGGCGCAGGTTCTGGCGGACCCGGAGATCGCATTTGTCGATGTCCGCTCGGCGCGCAACAATTGCTGGCAGGCTCGGATTACGCGCGCGCAGCCGTAAGCTCGAGAAACACATCTTCCAGGTCAGGCTCTTCCGTGGCGACATCGCGGATGGTGATCCCGGCGCCGTGGACGGCACTTAGCAGCGCCTCCATGTTGACCTTGCCCTTGCGGTAGCTCAGCGCCAGCACATCGCCGCGCCGGCTTAGGGTAACACCCTCAGGCAATGCGAAATCATCGTTCATGGGAACCTCAGGCGTGACCAGCAGGGTCTTGGCATCGAGGCGCGCGAGCAGGTTGGCGGTCTTGTCTTGGGTCACTTTCTGGCCATGGTTGATGATGGCAATCTCGTCGCACATGTCTTGTGCTTCCTCCAAGTAATGCGTCGTCAGGATGATCGTCATGCCCTCGTCATTCAGCTTGCGCACATTGCGCCACAGCATCTGACGCAGCTCAATATCGACGCCTGCGGTCGGCTCGTCCAGCACAAGAACTTGCGGCCGGTGCACCAGCGCTTTGCCGAGCAGCAGCCTGCGCCGCATCCCGCCAGACAGTGTGCGCGCATAGGCATCGGCTTGGTCTTCCAGCCCGATCAGGCGCAGGATTTCATCGCTGCGGCGCTGGGCTTTGGGCACACCGTAAAGGCCCGCTTGAACCTCCAAAGCGCCCCGCGGCGAAAAGAAAGGATCAAGGTTCAGCTCTTGGGGCATGACCCCGATGGCAGCGCGGCTTTGGCGCGGGTTCACGTCTTGGTCAAAGCCCCAAATCGTGACCTGCCCGGTGGTTTTCTTAACGAGACCCGCCATAATGTTGATCAAGGTGGATTTGCCCGCGCCATTTGGCCCAAGCAGCCCGAAGATGGAGCCTGCCGGAATGTCCAGATCGACACCCTTCAGCGCCTCCTTGGCGGGGGATCGCTTGGTGGCGGCATAGGTTTTACGTAATCCACGGATCGAAATCGCGTTCTGTGACATGGTGTTCCCTCGCGCGCTCTTGCCCGTGCGGGCGGGCGCAGTACTATGGCCGCGACGTAACGCGCCCCAGCTTGCGCGGCAACCATGAAGGACGCCCCTATGCCGACCCAAGTCCCCGAGACCGAGATTGTAAGCAGCCGCCGGATCGCATGTGATGGCGGTGGTGCCGCATCGGGCCATCCGCGCGTCTGGCTGCAAATCCCCGAGGATCAAGGCTGGATCGAGTGCGGATATTGCGACAAACGGTTCATCCACGCGGACCATGCGGAGGGCTGATTGCCTTACCTAAACTAACGCCACGTCAACTGAGATGTCGCATAGACGTTTAAAATTCGCGGGTTAGCTTGTGGATATGTCCAGCGTTGAGCCACAGATTCGGATCTACACCAAAGCGGAACTGCTTAGTGATGCAGCGGTCCATATTGTGGCCTTGGTGCTGGCGATTGCGGCTGTGCCGGTGATGATTACGCTGGCCGCGGTTCTGCGTGGCGACTTGGCTGCGATCACATCGACGAGCATTTACGGCGTGACCTTGATCGCGATGATCTCGTTCTCGCTGCTGTATAATCACCTGCCGCACCCGGATTGGACACCGATCCTCAAGCGTCTCGACCACTCAGCGATCTATTTCAAGATTGCCGGCACCTATACGCCGTTTGCCTTGCTGTCTGGCGGGCAGGGCCTCGCGATGCTTGCGGGCATCTGGATCGCGGCCCTTGTCGGCACGGGTCTTTCGATGTTTTTGCCCAAACGCAGCACTGCGCTGGGCATTGGCACCTGCTTGGCGATGGGCTGGGGCATCCTGATCGGCGGTTGGGACTTGCTGCACGCGCTGTCGCCAATGGTCGTGACACTGATGCTGGCAGGCGGTATCTTATATACGGTCGGCACGATCTTTCTGGCGATGCAGCACTGGCGCTTTCACAACACGATCTGGCATGTGTTCGTCATGGTCGCCTCGCTAATCTTCTTTGTCGCGGTGATGATGCATTTGGTGCAAAGCGCAGGCTGATCCGAGCCCTAGGTGGCGTCGGGACTGGCCTATTTGATCATTTATGAGCCTGCCTCCTAGCCCTTGGCCGCGCTGCATGGCACATCTGGTCCCAACGTAACGGGGAGCGCGCGCCATGGCCTTTGGCAAGGGACACCATCTGCATCTGATCGACGGCTCGGCCTATATTTTCCGGGCCTTTCACGCGCTGCCGCCTTTGACGCGTAAATCTGACGGCTTGCCGGTCGGCTCGGTCGCGGGCTTTTGCAATATGCTGCAACGCTATGTCGAGAGCAACACTGGCCGGGATGCCGCGACCCATGTTGCGGTGATTTTCGACAAGGGCAGCCACACGTTTCGCAACGATCTGTATGACCAATACAAAGCCAACCGCGACGCGATGCCCGAAGACCTGCGCCCGCAAATTCCGCTGACCCGTGAAGCCTCACGCGCGTTCAACATTGCCACCCACGAGGTCGAGGGGTTCGAGGCCGACGACATTATCGCCACCCTATCGTGCAATGCGCGCGATGCGGGCGGGCGTGTTACGATTCTGTCGTCGGACAAAGACCTGATGCAGCTTGTGGGTGACGGGGTTGAGATGCTCGACCCGATGAAAAACAAGCGGATCGATCGCGAGGGCGTGCATGAGAAGTTTGGCGTCTATCCTGAGCGTGTGGTCGATGTGCAGGCGCTTGCGGGCGATTCTGTCGATAACGTGCCGGGCGCGCCGGGCATCGGGATTAAGACGGCAGCGCTGCTGATTAACGAGTTTGGCGATCTGGATACGCTGCTGGAGCGTGCGGGCGAGATCAAGCAGCCCAAACGGCGCCAGACCTTACAAGACAATGGCGATAAGATTCGGTTGTCGCGCAGTCTTGTGCAGCTTGATTGCGGTATGACCCTCGAATTTGGCCTCGATGATCTGGAGATGCTGGAGCCTGAGCCCGAGAAACTGCTGAGTTTCCTTGCGAAGATGGAGTTTCGCACGATCACCAAGCGGATTTCCGAACGCCTCGGTGTGGATGCCCCGGTGATCGAGGACACGCCTGCGCTTGCCCTAGACGCGCCCGAAGCCGCCCCGATTGACCCGTCGAAATACGTCACGATCCGGGATGCGGCGACGTTGACGGCTTGGATCGAGAAGGCGCGCAAGCGTGGCTATGTGGCTGTGGATACCGAGACAACTGCGCTGAACGAGATGCGGGCGCAGCTTGTGGGCGTGTGTTTGTGCATTGAGGCGGGCGAGGCGGCCTACTTGCCGCTGACCCATAAGGCAGGGCAAGCCGACGATCTGTTTGGCACCGACGCGCTGGCCGATGGGCAGATGGATCTGGATGAAGCGCTCGCGCTGCTGAAGCCGATGCTTGAGGATGAAAGTATCCTCAAAATCGGGCAGAACATGAAATATGATGCGAAGATATTGGCGCGTGTTGGGATAAACGTCACGCCAATCGATGACACGATGCTGCTGAGTTACGCCCTGCATGGCGGTCTGCACAATCATGGCATGGACGCGCTGGCCGAGCGGTATTTGGGCCACACCCCGATCCCGATCAAGACGCTGCTGGGCGGTGGTAAGTCCGCGATTACCTTTGACCGCGTGCCTGTGGATGAGGCGACGAGATACGCTGCCGAGGACGCCGATGTGACGCTGCGCTTGTGGCAGCTGTTCAAGCCACAACTGCACGCCAGTAAAGTCACGCGGGTTTATGAGGGGCTGGAGCGGCCTCTCGTGCCGGTTCTGGCGCGCATGGAAATGCACGGCATCAAGGTGGACCGGGATACCTTGTCGCGCATGTCGAATGCCTTTGCGCAGAAGATGGCAGGGCTTGAGGCGGAAATTCACGAGCTGGCCGGGCAAAGCTTCAATGTCGGCTCGCCCAAGCAGCTTGGCGAAATCTTGTTTGATAAGATGGGTTTGCCCGGCGGCAAGAAGGGCAAAACCGGGGCCTATGCGACCGGCGCGGATATCCTTGAAGACTTGGCGACCGAGCATGACTTGCCGGGGCGTATCCTTGATTGGCGGCAACTCTCGAAGCTGAAATCGACCTATACCGATGCGTTGCAGGAACATATCCATCCCGAGACCGGCCGGGTTCATACCTCATACTCCATCGCGGGTGCGAACACCGGGCGGCTGGCCTCGACTGATCCGAATTTGCAGAACATTCCAGTACGCGCAGAGGAAGGTCGCCGCATTCGGGAAGCGTTTATTGCCGAGCCGGGAAATGTGTTGGTCAGCCTCGATTACAGCCAGATCGAGTTGCGGATATTGGCCCATGTCGCGGACATCGATGCGCTGAAACAGGCGTTCCGCGATGGTCTGGATATTCACGCGATGACGGCGTCGGAAATGTTTAACGTACCGCTCGATGAGATGACACCTGATGTGCGCCGCCAAGCCAAGGCGATCAATTTCGGGGTGATCTACGGGATTTCGGGGTTTGGTCTGGCGCGCAATCTGCGGATACCGCGCGCCGAGGCACAGGCGTTTATCGACAGGTATTTTGAGCGTTTCCCCGGTATTCGCGCCTATATGGACGACACCGTGGCGTTTGCGAAGGAACACGGGCGCGTCGAGACATTGTTTGGCAGGCGCATTCATACGCCCGAGATCGGTGCCAAGGGACCGGGGGCTGGTTTTGCAAAGCGCGCTGCGATCAACGCGCCGATCCAAGGAACGGCGGCTGATATTATTCGCCGTGCGATGGTGCGGATGGATGCGGCCATCGAGGGGTTGCCTGCGAAGATGCTGTTGCAAGTTCATGATGAGCTGATCTTCGAGGTGGCCGAGGATGCCGTGGACGCGTTGACCGAGCGTGCGCGCGAGGTGATGCAGGGCGCATGTGATCCGGTGATAAAGCTGGATGTGCCGCTGATTGTGGATGCCGGACAGGGCAAGAATTGGGCGCTAGCGCATTGAAACGAGTCTATTCTAACGAAAAATCCCAGTGCCTCCGGCGGGGATATTTGGGGATCAATGAAGCCTGATGATTATAGCATTTAACAAACCGATGAATGTCCTGAGCCAGTTTACCGACGAGGGGCAATGGCGCGGGCTTAAGGCCTGGATTGACGTGCCGGGCGTCTATGCAGCGGGGCGTCTTGATCGCGATAGTGAGGGTTTGTTGGTGCTGACCGATGATGGGCGGCAACAGGCGCGGATTGCCTCACCTCGCACCAAGATGCCGAAAACGTATTATGCGCTGGTTGAGGGGGTTCCGGGTGCGGACGCGCTTGAGGCGCTGGCGGCGGGCGTGACCTTGAAGGACGGCGTGACGCAACCTGCGCAGGTGGCTGCTGTTGCGGAGCCCGACTGGATCTGGCCGCGTGATCCGCCTGTGCGTTTGCGCAAAACTGTCACCGACAGTTGGCTGAGGTTGACGATTACGGAAGGCAAAAACCGACAAGTCCGGCGCATGTGTGCCGCTGTGGGGTTGCCCGTGATCCGGCTTGTGCGGTTCTCGGTTGGTGCCTGGACGATTGAGGGGCTGGAGCCCGGAGCTTGGCGCAATATTGGAGACTGAGCCTAAGTCCTAGACGTCCAGCTCTGCCGATGGAATCACCGCAAAGAACGCGCCCCCGGACCAGAGCCCGAACCAGCCGTCTTTGTGCGCGCCGATGTCCACCAAGCGGTAGAAGCTTTTGCGGTCGATGAGGGCCTCTAGCCCGGCGCGGACCTCGACATAGGGCGACGGCTCGCCGGTCTCAGGATCGCGCAGCACGCGGATGGGGTGGTCTGGGTCTGCGGTGACGGTGTCCTCAACTTGGGTTGTGAAGGTGATGGATTGCGCCGCACCCTCGCCTGCGACCTCAAAATCGACGGCCACGAAGGGCGCATCATCGACAGTGATTCCCACTTTTTCGACCGGGGTGACGAGAAAATATGCGTCGCCCTCGCGCTTTAGGATCGACGAGAACAGCTTTACGAGGCCCGCCCGCCCAATCGGTGTGCCCAAATAGAACCATGTCCCGTCGCGCGCGATGCGGATATCGAGGTCTCCGCAGAACGGCGGGTTCCACAAATGCACAGGCGCCGGGCCTTTCTTGCCTGCCGCGCGTGCAGAGGCTGCAATTCCGTCTGCGGTGGGGGTCACAATGTTTTGTGCGCTCATTGATTTTGCCATTCGTCAGTTCAGCGATAGGTTAAGGGTAGCACATATATAATTCTAAGCCGGAGCGCGACCATGGCAGAGACAGAAAACCTTGTGGCCGAGATTGAAGCGCTGAGCGCGAAGCTGGCTGAGGCGAAAACAAGCATCGCCACGCGGATCATCGGGCAGGAAGATGTTGTGGACCTCGCGCTGACGGCGATGTTGTCGGGCGGGCACGCGCTTCTGATGGGTTTGCCGGGGTTGGGTAAGACTTTGTTGGTCGACACCCTGAGCACCACGATGGGGCTGAGTGCGAACCGGGTTCAGTTCACGCCGGATTTGATGCCTGCGGATATTCTAGGGTCCGAAGTTCTGGAGACGGGTGAGGGTGGCGCGCGCTCGTTCCGGTTTATCGAGGGGCCGATTTTCTGTCAGCTGCTCATGGCCGACGAGATCAACCGCGCCTCGCCGCGCACTCAATCAGCGCTTCTGCAGGCGATGCAGGAAAAAGAGGTGACGATTGCGGGACAGCACCGGCCGCTGCCTGCGCCGTTTCATGTGCTCGCGACCCAAAACCCGATTGAGCAGGAGGGCACCTATCCGTTGCCCGAAGCGCAGTTGGACCGCTTTTTATTGCAGATCGACGTGAATTATCCTGACCGTGCTACCGAGCGTGGAATTTTGATGGCGACCACCGGGACCAAGGATGCCGCCCCGTATCAGGTGTTTGACGGTGACACATTGCTGGCCGCACAAACCTTGGTGCGCCGGATGCCTGTTGGGGACGCCGTGGTTGAGGCGATCCTTGATCTGGTGCGCTCATGCCGTCCGGGCGAAGCGGAGGCCTCGGCTATTGTGAACGATGGTGTGGCATGGGGGCCGGGACCGCGTGCGGCGCAATCTTTGATGTTGTGTGCACGCGCGCGCGCCTTGTTGCAGGGCCGCTTGGCACCGTCGGTTGAGGATGTCGCAGCACTTGCACGGCCAGTCCTGACACACCGCATGGCGCTGACATTTGCAGCGCGCGCCGAGGGTAAATCGCTGATCGGTATTATTGACGGCGTGACCGCACAGGTGACCCAGATCGAGGCGGCTGCGTGACACCGACCTCTCCCACAGCGCTGCACATCCCGGAAACGCTGAGGCACCGTTCGGAAACGGTCGCCTCAACCTTGCCTGCATTGATGGCGAGTGCCGAGCATTTGGCCGCAACTGTGTTGCTGGGGGTGCATGGGCGCAGGCGTGCGGGGATGGGCGATGAGTTCTGGCAATACCGACCTGCCGAGCCCGGCGACAGTTACCGCAGCATTGATTGGCGCAGATCAGGTCGCGCGGACCAGCCGTTTGTGCGCGAAACCGAATGGCAGGCGGCCCAAGCGGTGATGCTGGGCGTGGATGACAGTGCCTCGATGGGGTTTACCGGGCATAAATCGCGCCCCTCGAAATTGCGGCGTGCGCAGACTTTGGCGATGGCCTTGGCGATTTTGGCGGTGCGCGGGGGCGAGCGCGTTGGGCTGACCGCGTTGCAGGAACCTCCCAAAGGCGGCAAGGCGCAGTTGTTGCGGTTAGCGCAGGCCTTGATGGACCCAGATGAGGCGGAAGATTACGGCGCACCGAAGCCGCGAATGATGCCCTCTGGCAGTCGCGCGGTGTTTTTCTCGGACTTCCTTGGTCCACTTGGGCCGACTGAGAAAGCGCTAACGAGCGCGGCAGATCGGGGCGTGAAGGGTGCGATTGTGCAAGTGCTGGACCCCGATGAGGAGGCGTTTCCGTTTGACGGGCGCACGGTGTTTGAATCGATGCAAGGCACTTTGCGGTTTGAGACGTTGAAGGCCAAGGGCTTGCGCGATGCGTATCTGGAGCGCCTTGCTGCGAGGCGTGATGCACTGGCGACATTGGCGCGGCGTACAGGCTGGCAGATGACGACACATCACACCGGATCGCCTGCCGAGCCTGCGTTGATGTGGCTTTACCGTGCCTTAGACCAGGGGGCCTGATGTTCGCGCTCGGACCCATTGCGTTTGCGACACCTTGGCTGCTGCTGGGCCTGATCGCGCTGCCGATCTTGTGGCTGATCTTGCGCGCGGTCCCGCCTGCGCCGATCACCCGGCGGTTTCCGGGCGTGGCCTTGTTGCTGGGGCTAAAAGACCCCGAGACGGAGACAGACAAAACGCCGTGGTGGCTGTTGCTGCTGCGCGCCATGGCTGTGGCGGCGATGATTGTGGGCTTTGCGGGTCCTGTGCTGAACCCCGAAGAGGAGATCGCGGGCAACGGGCCCTTGTTGATCGTAGCGGACGCCTCTTGGGCAAGTGCGCGCGATTGGCCCGCGCGCCGTGACCGGATGGAGAGTGCATTGCGCGAGGCTGCTCGGATGGGGCGGCCTGTGGCTTTGGTGGCGTTGACAGATATACCGCCCGAGGCCCCGCGTTTTCAGCCTGCCGAGGCTGTTTTGACCGGACTGCCGGGGGTCCGCCCTGCGCCTTATGCGCCGGATCCAGAGGCGGTTGGCGCTTGGGTGGACCGGCTTGAGGGCGGGTTTGACACGCTGTGGCTGTCGGACGGGCTTGACCGGGATGGGCGCTCGGATTTGACGGAAGCGTTGCAGGCGCGGGGCGCTGTGCGCGTGGTCGAGGGCCCGCGTGCCGTGCTGGCGCTTAGGCCTGCGCAGATCGTGGACGGCGCGGTTGAGGTTACGGCGCTGCGTAGCCCAGCGGGTGGCGCGCGCGAGGTCACAGTATTGGCGCGCGGACCTGATCCCAGCGGCGTGCAGCGTATTTTGGCGCGCGTGCCGCTGACATTTGAGGATGGTGCGGGCGAGGCTATGGGGCGGATTATACTGCCGTCGGAGTTGCGCAACCGGATCACACGGTTTGAGGTGGAAGGTCACGCCACGGCGGGGGCAGCATCGTTAACCGATGACAGCCTGCAACGCCGCGAGATCGCGCTTTATACTGGACGCGACGGCTCGGAAGGTTTGGAGCTGCTCGAGCCGCTGCATTATCTGCGCCGCGCGCTGACACCGACGGCGGACCTTCTGGAACTGCCATTGACCGATGTGCTGCCTGCTAACCCGGATGTGATTGTGCTGGCGGATGTGGCTCAACTGGCCGCGAACGAGGCTGCGGGTATTCTGGAATGGGTCGAGAATGGCGGCTTGCTGTTGCGCTTTGCCGGACCGCGATTGGCGGCCTCTGATGTGGCGCGCACCGATGAGGACCCGCTTTTGCCAGTGCGGCTGCGCGCTGGTGGCCGCAGCGTTGGCGGCGCGATGAGCTGGGGCGAGCCGAAATCGCTGCGCCCGTTCACCGAAGGCTCGCCGTTCTTTGGATTGGCTGTGCCGCCGGAAGTGACGGTCACCGCACAAGTCATGGCGCAACCCGACCCGGACCTGCCAAACCGGGTGATCGCCTCGCTTGCCGATGGCACACCCCTGGTGACGCGCGCGCCGCTGGGTCAAGGGCAGGTGGTCTTGATGCATGTGACGGCGAACGCCGAATGGTCATCGCTGCCGTTATCGGGATTGTTCGTGCAGATGTTGGAACGCTTGGCCGTGTCGACGCGACCGACTGCCCTGACGGCTGAGGCGCTAGCAGGCACAACATGGGTGCCGGACCAACGGCTGAGCGCGTTTGGGCAGTTGGAAGATGCGGGCGTTTTGCCGGGCGTTGCGGGCGAGCGGTTGGTGGATGCGGTGCTGAGCGCGGACCTGCCGCCGGGGCTTTACGTGGGCGGGGATCGCCGCTTGGCGTTGAATGTGGCGGGGGCTGAGACGGTGCTTGAGGCCGCAAGTTGGCCTGCATCTGTTACGGTCGAGGGGATTGATGTGACCGAGCAGCAGAACTTGACGGCATGGTTGCTAAGCGCAGCACTGGGGCTTTTGGCGCTGGATATATTGGCTGCACTTGCGTTGTCGGGACGGCTGCGCGGGCCGCGCGCGGGGGCAATTGCCGCCTTGGCGCTGGGCATGTTGCTGGTGGCACCGCACGGTGCGCAGGCGCAAGACGCGGGCGATGATGCCTTTGCGATCGCGGCGACCGCTGATGTGGTTTTGGCCCATGTCATCACCGGCGATGCGCGTCTGGACGAGGTGGCTTTTGCGGGCCTCAGTGGTCTGTCGAAAGTGATCTTCCAGCGCACAGCGATAGAGCCTGCCGCACCGATGAGCCTTGATCTTGAAACCGATGAGCTATCGTTTTTCCCGTTTCTCTATTGGCCGGTGACGCCGGATCAGCCGCTGCCCTCGGCGGAGGCCTATGCCAAGTTGAACCGCTATTTGCGCACTGGGGGGATGATCTTGTTTGATACGCGCGCCGCCGATATCTCGGTCGGAGGGCGGACTACAGATGGGCTGCGCGGGTTGCAGCGGTTGGCGGCATCTCTCGATATCCCCCCCCTAGAGCGCGTGCCGGGCGATCATGTTTTGACGCGCGCGTTCTATCTATTGCAGGATTTTCCGGGCCGCTACGCTGGACGCAATGTCTGGGTGGAGGCGGCCCCGCAGAACGCCGAGCAGGTTGAGGGAATGCCGTTTCGCAACCTCAACGACGGCGTCACTCCGGTGGTGATCGGCGGCAATGATTGGGCAGCGGCTTGGGCCGTCGACGAGGCCGGTCGCCCGATGTTCCCGGTAGGGCGCGGATTCTCAGGGCGCCAACAACGCGAACTTGCGTACCGCTTCGGCGTGAACCTGATCATGCATGTGCTGACGGGCAATTATAAGTCGGATCAGGTCCATGTGCCGGCGCTTCTGGAAAGGCTCGGACAATGAGCGGTGAGGTGATTTTTGACCCGCTTTTGCCGTGGGTCGTGCTTGGCGGATTGGCGGCCATGTTTGCGGCGCTTCTGGTGTTTGCTGGACGGCGTGGATTGCTGGGCGCATGGCTGCGCGCGATGGGCGTCGCGGTGATCTTGCTGGCGCTGGCGAACCCGTCTTTGCAGGAGGAGGACCGCGAACCGCTGTCCGATATCGTGCTGATCGTTGTGGATGAAACGGCGAGCCAACGCATTGCCGAGCGCGCAGCACAGACGGAAGATGCGTTGGTGGCGCTAAGCGCCCAGATCGAAAGTCGCGCCAATACCGATTTGCGCGTTGTGCGCCTGAGCGACGCGCTGGGCGATGGCGGGACGTTGGCGATGGGCGCGCTGTCAGAGGCCTTGTCGGAAATCCCCTCGGCCAGATTGGCCGGCGCTGTGTTGTTGTCAGACGGGCAAGTGCATGACGTGGAGGGCGCGCCTGCGCTGCCTGCGCCGTTGCATTTGCTGCTGACCGGACAGCCCGAAGATTGGGATCGCCGCTTGCTGGTCAAGACCGCACCGAGCTTCGGGATCATCGGCGAGGAGGTCACGATCACCTTGCGCATCGAGGATCAAGGCGCTGTGCCTGAGGCCGAGCGCGCGGGCCGTGCGAACCTGACAGTGGCTGTCGATGGGGGTGAGCCGTTTACAGTGCAGCTGCCTGTAGATCGCGATATCAAGGTGCCCTTGGTGTTGAGGCATGGCGGAATGAATGTGGTGCAGTTTACGCTGCCCGAGGCGGACGGCGAGTTGACGGATCGCAACAATGCAGCGGTCGTGCAGATCAACGGCGTGCGAGACCGGTTGCGCGTGCTGCTGGTGTCGGGCGAGCCCCATGCGGGCGAGCGGACGTGGCGCAATTTGCTGAAGTCGGATTCCGCCGTGGATCTGGTGCATTTCACCATTCTGCGCCCACCCGAAAAGCAGGACGGTGTGCCTGTGTCCGAGCTGAGCTTGATCGCGTTTCCAACACGTGAATTGTTCCTCGACAAGATCGACGAGTTCGATCTGATCATCTTTGATCGCTACACGAGGCGCGGAATTCTGCCACCGATCTACTTCGACAATATTGCGAATTACGTGCGCAAAGGCGGTGCGGTGCTGATTGCTGCTGGACCGGGGTTTGCGGCTGCGCAGTCGATTTTCCGCTCGCCCTTGGGAGAGATTATTCCGGCAGCTCCGACAGCGCAGGTGCTTGAAGAAGGTTTTAAGCCGATGATCCCTGAGCTTGGCCATCGCCATCCGGTGACCGCAGGGCTGACACCTTCTGATGACCCGAGTGTCGAGCCGCCTTGGGGCCGCTGGATGCGGTTAATCGAGGTGGAAGCGACCTCTGGACATACGGTGATGACCGGGCCGGGAGACCGTCCATTGTTGCAGCTGGACCGTGTCGGCGAGGGGCGGATTGCGCTGCTGGCCTCGGACCATGCGTGGCTTTGGGACCGGGGTTTTGAAGGCGGTGGTCCGCAGTTGGAGTTGCTGCGCAGGTTGGCGCATTGGATGATGGCCGAGCCGGATTTGGAGGAGGACGCGCTGGTCGCGGACTCGGAGGGTCAGACGATGACGATTACGCGCCGCGCGCTGGATGATGACGCGCGCGAGGTGACGATCATCGGACCGGACGGTGCTGTCACTGTGTTGGCGCTGGAGCAGATCGCACCGGGACGGATGCAGACTGTGTTTGAGGCCCCTGAGCCGGGGCTCTACCGGTTGGTGGAGGGCGACTTGGAAACGGTCACAGCACTTGGCCCTGCAGCCCCGCGCGAGTTTGTGGCAACGATTGCAAGTGGCGAGCCGCTTGGCCCGGTTGTGCGGGCGACGGGAGGCGGCATTCTGGCATTGTCCGAAGGCGTGCCCTCTATCCGTGAGGTACGTCCGGGGCGCATTGCGGCGGGGCGCGGCTGGATCGGGCTGACGCCGAGGGATGCGGCGGTGACGACCAATCTGAGCGTGTCGCCTTTGGTTGCTGCGTGGCTGTTTTTGCTGCTGACTGCCGGGCTGACCTTACTGGCGTGGTTGCGCGAAGGGCGTCGGGTGTCAGCCTAGGGGCGGGATTTTGGGGGCAAAAAGTCTAGGGCCTCCGGCGGGGATATTTTTGGAACGCTGAGGTCTGCGGTCGCGCCTAGTTGGTGAGGGTAAGGTGGAAGGGTGCGCTGGTGTCGCCTTCGTTGCAAGTCGCGGTGATCACCAGATGGGTCAGGCCTTTGGGCAAGTTGGACAGGCTTAGGCTGCGGGTGAAGGGTTGTTCTTCGACATGTGGATGGGCCAAAACTCGCGTGCCGATCTCGGTCCTGTTTGGTGCAAAAACGCTCCAACCATCGGCGTAATGCGCCCACCCGGTATCAGGATGGCTAAGCGAGACCGAGAGGCGGTTGCCTGTCAGGGTGGCACTCTCGATCACGGGCGGGTCGGCGAGCACGGGGCTTGCGCTGAGAACCGCGATAAGGATCAGGGTCAGGCGGGGTATGATATTGTTTCCTTCGCGAGGCGGCTTTCTATGTCTTATAGGGCGTTCGTACATTCCGCGCTAGACTTTTGGCCGAATTGGTCATATTAAATTACCAATCAGCGATGAAGGATGACCCGATGGAAATGCCGACGCCCAACCCGATGATCTTGGCCAAGAAAGATTTGGTCGTGTCCCGGCTGATGGCAGTCCTGCCTGAGGACGCTGTCATCCACGCGGTCGAAGAAACGCGCGCTTACGAGTGCGACGCGCTAACCGCCTATAAATGCCCACCTTTGGCGGCGGTGCTTCCGTCATCGACCAAGGAGGTCAGCGATATCCTGCGGATCTGCTTTGAGGAAGGTGTGCCCGTTGTGCCGCGCGGTTCTGGCACCTCGCTGGCTGGTGGCGCGCTTCCAACAGCTGATTCCATCATCCTCGGCGTCGCGCGTCTGAATGGCGTGCTCGAGACGAATTACGACGACCGCTACATCCGCGTCCAATCTGGGCGCACCAATCTGAGCGTCTCTGGTGCGGTTGAGGAGGAGGATTTCTTCTACGCCCCCGATCCGTCGTCGCAACTGGCCTGCGCGATTGCGGGCAATGTGGCGATGAACTCAGGCGGCGCGCATTGCCTGAAATACGGCGTGACCACGAACAACCTGCTGGGCGTAACTATGGTGCTGATGGACGGCACTGTGGTTGAGCTGGGCGGCGGGCATCTGGATGCGGGCGGCTTGGATTTGTTGGGCGTTGTGTGCGGCTCGGAAGGTCAGCTGGGCGTTGTCACCGAAGCCACCCTGCGAATTTTGCGCAAGCCTGAGGGCGCGCGTCCGGTGCTGATCGGCTTTAACGATAACGAGGTTGCGGGCGCTTGTGTGGCCGAGATCATCAAGGAAGGCGTGCTGCCGGTTGCGATTGAGTTCATGGACCGGCTTTGCATCGAGACGACGGAAAAGTTCGCCCGCGCCGGCTATCCTGATTGCGAGGCGCTGTTGATCGTCGAGGTTGAAGGCGCCCCTGCCGAGATCGACTACCAGCTTGGCAAGATCATGGCGATTGCGCGCAAATATGACCCGGTTGAGCTGCGCGAAAGCAAGTCGGCCGCAGAAAGTGCTGCTATCTGGAAGGGTCGTAAAAGCGCGTTTGGCGCGATTGGGCAGCTGAGCGACTATATGTGCTTGGACGGGACGATCCCGGTATCCGCGCTGCCTTACGTGCTGAAACGCATTGGCGAATTAGCTGATGAATACGGCCTGCGTGTGGGCAATGTGTTCCATGCGGGCGACGGCAATATGCACCCGCTGATCTTGTATGACGCCAATAAGCCCGGCGATCTTGAGTTGTGCGAGAACCTTGGCGCGGATATTTTGCGCTTGTGTGTTGAGGTCGGCGGTTGCCTGACCGGAGAGCACGGCGTTGGGATTGAGAAACGCGATCTGATGTTCTCGCAGTTTGATGCCGTTGATATGGAAGTGCAGCTTTGGGTGAAGGACGTGTTTGACCCCTCGTGGTTGCTGAACCCGGCCAAGGTGTTCCCGTTGAGCGTGACTGATACGCGTCGCGCCCTGGCGATGGCTGCCGAATAGTACGTGGGGCGCTGCCCCATACCCCGGAATATTTGACGAACAATGAAAGGGGCAGGGCAATGCTTGCACCCACCACTGAGGCCGAACTGGCCGATGCAATAAAATCGACCTCTGGCCCGCTGCGTGTACGTGGCGGCGGAACGCGACCCTTGGGCAAGCCCGTTGCGGGCGAGGTTCTGAGTGTGGCTGGGCTGTCGGGAATTGAGCTGTATGAGCCCGGCGCGCTGACGATTGTCGCCAAAGCAGGCACGCCCTTGGCGGACGTGGAGGCTGCACTGGCCGCTGAAAACCAGCGTTTGTCGTTTGAGCCTATGGATCACCGTCCCATTTTTGGCACCGAAGGTACTCCGACGATTGGCGGCGTGGTTGCGGGCAATGTTTCAGGCCCCCGGCGCATTCAGGTGGGCGCGTGTCGTGACAGTCTGATCGGCGTGCGTTTTGTTGATGGTAACGGGACCGCGATTAAGAATGGTGGCCGGGTGATGAAGAACGTCACGGGCTATGATTTGGTCAAACTGATGTGTGGGGCTTACGGCACGCTGGGTGTGCTGAGCGAGGTATCGTTCAAGGTGCAGCCGGGGATTGAGGCGTGCTCGACCCTGTCGATTGAGGGCTTGTCGGTCGCGCAGGCTGTTGCGGCGATGAGCAAAGCGCTCGGCTCGCCCTATGAGGTCAGTGGGGCTGCGCATTCGCTCAAGGGCGAGGGTGGAGCGCCGGTGACACTGCTGCGGCTTGAGGGGTTTGTAGACTCGGTCGCGTACCGCGCTGCGAAATTGCAGGCGCTTTTGGGTGCGGGCAGCATCGAGAGTGACTTGGACAAGACCAGAGCGGGTTGGCAAAAGGTGCGCGACGCGCAGAGATTTGCAGGCACCCCAGGCGATCTGTGGCGGATTTCGGTCAAGCCTTCGGACGCGCCGGGTATTGTTGCAGCACTCGGGTCCGACGAGGTGTTGTTGGATTGGGGCGGTGGCCTGATCTGGGCAGAATTGCCCGCTGGCACTGATGCGCGCGCAAAGATCGGCGCGTTTAGCGGCCATGCGACATTGGTGCGGGCGTCCGAGGCGACGCGTGCAAGATTAAGCGTGTTTCAGCCTGAGCCTGCAACGCTTGCGGCAATCACCAAGGGCCTGCGCGACCGGTTTGATCCGCGCGCCCTGCTGAACCCCGGATTGATGGGATAGATAGATGCAAACGACGTTTAGCCCCGAGCAGTTGAAAGACCCCGCCACCGCGCGGTCCAATGATATCCTGCGCACCTGTGTGCATTGCGGTTTCTGCACCGCGACCTGTCCGACCTATCAGATTTTAGGCGACGAGCTGGATAGCCCGCGCGGGCGTATCTACCTGATCAAGGACATGCTTGAGAACGGGCGTCCGGCGGATGAAAAGACGGTTAAGCACATTGATCGCTGCCTGTCGTGTTTGGCGTGTATGACGACTTGTCCGAGCGGTGTGCACTATATGCATCTGGTCGATCACGCGCGTGAATATATCGAGCAGACCTATAAACGGCCCTTCAGCGACCGTGCTTTGCGGTGGATCTTGGCGCAGATTTTGCCGTATCCGACGCGGTTCCGGTTGGCTTTGCTGGGTGCGAAAATTGGTAAACCGTTCGCGTTTTTGATGCCGGATGCGCGGCTGAAAGCAATGCTGGAGATGGCCCCGAAAACCATCCCGCCAGTGTCGCGCAACGATGATCCACAGAGTTTTTTGCCGGCTGGAACGCG
This sequence comes from Dinoroseobacter sp., assembly GCA_034111085.1. Taxonomy (GTDB): domain Bacteria; phylum Pseudomonadota; class Alphaproteobacteria; order Rhodobacterales; family Rhodobacteraceae; genus Dinoroseobacter. The sequence continues at coordinate 35,303 of JAWUXZ010000030.1, read as the reverse complement.
TAAGAAACGCGTGGCCCTGATGACGGGTTGTGCGCAGAAAGCGCTGAACACCGACATCAATGATGCCACCATCCGAGTGCTTCAAAGGCTTGGTTGCGAGGTTGTTGTGGCCGAAGGTGCTGGCTGTTGTGGCGCGCTGATCCATCACATGGGTAAAACGAGCGAAAGCCATGCGACGGCTGCCAAAAATATTCGCGCATGGGCCAAGGAAATGGACGGCGAGGGGCTGGATGCGATCGTCATCAATACCTCGGGATGTGGCACCACGATAAAGGATTACGGGCATATGTTCCGTGAGGATGCCTTGGCCGGGGATGCCACACGCGTTGCGGATATTGCCATGGACATCAGTGAGTTGCTGATGGAGTTGGATATCCCCGAGGGTGACAAAAAGGGCATGACTGTGGCGTATCATGCGGCGTGTTCGTTGCAGCACGGCCAGCAGATCAAGACCTTCCCGAAAGACCTTCTGCGACTGGTCGGGTTTAAGGTGGTTGAGCCTGCCGATAGCCATCTGTGTTGCGGATCAGCGGGCACTTATAACCTGATGCAGCCGGTGATCTCAAAGCAGCTGAAAGCGCGCAAAGTGGAGACGTTGGAAGCCAAGAACCCCGACGTGATCGCTGCGGGCAACATCGGATGCATGATGCAGATCGGGGGCGGTACAGAGCTGCCGATTGTCCATACGGTTGAGTTGATTGATTGGGCGACGGGCGGGCCTGAGCCACGCGCACTGTTTGAGCACCGCGAGGGCGTGCCTGCACCCGCAGCACCGCAAGTTCCGATCTTGCGTTAAGGTTAATCGCACGGGCTTGGGGACGGATTGGGCCGGAATGACGCCTCAATTCCGCCCCTCTGGCGGGCTAGAAAGCGCGGCATGACATCTTCGCCTCTTCTCCGGTTCCTGATTTTTGTCGGGCTGTTCCTTGTGACCCCAGCGGCCTCGCAAGAGACGCAGTTTATTGCGCTTGAAACCAGCGATCAGGGCCGTGCGTTTAACGCTGTTGGCCGGATCGATCTGGGCGGGCGTGGGTTTTGCACCGGCACCCTGATTGCGCCTGATTTGGTGCTGACGGCGGCGCATTGTCTGTTTGATCAAGACACTGGCGTGCGCTTGGCGGTTGAGGGGTTGTCGTTTGCGCCAGCGTTTCGCAACGGGCGTGCGGCGGCGTTTCGCAATGTGCGGCGCGCGGCAGTGCACGGCGAATACGACATGACCTCGACCGATGCAGTGCGCCGGGTCAGCCGTGATCTGGCGCTTCTAGAGTTGTCGCAACCGATCTATCAGAACGGCGTGATACCGATGCCAGTGGGCCAGGGGCGCGCGTCGCTCACGCAAGTTGCCCTTGTGTCCTACGCCCATGACCGCGCCGATGTGCCCTCGCTTGAGCAGTCGTGCAATATTTTGGCGTCCGAGGCGCAGACGCAAGTGTTGTCGTGCGACGTTGATTTTGGCTCGTCTGGTGCGCCGGTGATTGCAATCGAAGATGGCGCGTTGAGGGTCATTAGCGTGGTGTCGGCCAAAGCGCGCTGGCAGGGGCAGAAGGTTGCCCTGGCGGCCCAAATCGACGGCGCAATTGCCGAGCTGCGTGCTGAGTTAACCTTGATCACGCCGACCTCTAGCTTACCGCAGGTGCGCCGTCTGGGCGCGCAAGGGGCGGCTGGCACCAGCGGCGCTAAGTTCCTGCGCCCTTGAGCCCCTGAGCGCGGGGGGGCTTGTAACCCGGTTTTACCGCTCCCAAGTTCTGTAGTGTAACGGCGGCCCATTATGGGGGCCGGGACATACATCGCGGATCGCTTCATTGACGAAGGGTCCGTTTAACATACCGCTCACCATCGCTCACTGGAGGATGCACCATGCGTCAGATAGATATGACCCCGCTTTACCGCGCTACTGTTGGCTTCGACCGCTTCGCCGATCTTGTAGACCGCGTGATGACCAACGACCTTGCCGCTCAGTCCGGCTATCCGCCTTTCAACATTGAGAAAACCGAAGGTGACAGCTACCGCATTTCCATTGCGGCAGCGGGCTTTACCGAGGAAGATCTGAGCCTTGAAGTGCGCGAGAACATGCTTGTTATCTCAGCCAAGAAACCCGAAGGCGACGAGGCCCGGAAGTACCTGCACCGCGGTATTGCCGAGCGCGCGTTCGAGAAGCGTTTCCACCTCGCCGATCATGTGCGGGTTGAGGGCGCGAGCCTTGTGAACGGGATGCTGGACATTGCGCTCAAGCGCGAGATTCCCGAGGCGCTGAAGCCACGCCGGATCGAGATTTCTGGGCCGAAAACGGTCGAAGTTAAAACTGTCGAAGGCAAAACACTGGCTGCGTAACGTTTCGGCGTTAACCAAAGTTTGAATAGAGGGCGTGCTTTCGGGCGCGCCCTTTTCGTTTGGGCGGAGCTTTACGGGCGAACCTATCTGTCTGGCTTGGGCCTATGATTTGGCACCGGGACGATGAGGCATGTGCGGCCCCGGCAGATAGCGTTGACATCTCTGAAAAACGCGATTAGGCATTACGGAGTTTTGGTATACCAAAATGTCAATTGCGTGGTTCCGGACCCAACCGCGCCCAAGGGAGGAATTGAAATGTCCTATTACACCACGCCGCTTATGCGGTCGCTCGTCTGCAGTGCCGCAATTCTTGGTGCAGCAACGCTGCCCGCAATCGCCGAAGATTTTCCAACACGCACCATTGAGGTTGTCACCCACGCTGGCAACGGCGGCGGCACTGATGTCACCACCCGAATGATGATGATCCGCGCTCGCCGTGCGCTTGGCACCGATATGGTTGTGGTAAACCGCGGTGGCGGTGGTGGTGCTACCGCAATGGATTACTACCTGACGCTTGAGGCCGACGGCCACAGCATCCTTACCTACACCATCGGTCATGCGGCCACCATGGCACTGGGCAATACGGATATGAAATTGTCGGACATTCGCCCAATCGCGCGTGGCACCGATGACCCACAGATCTTGATGGTGCGCTGCGGTGAATTCGATTCTGCCGAAGCCTTTGTCGATGCACAGCGCGAAGAAGGCCTGATCTACGGGACCACCCACTTGGGCGGCATCGACGATGTCTCGGCGTTCATGTTTGCGCGCAACGGCAATCTTGCCACGCCAACCATGCTGCCGTTTGAAGGCGGTGGCGAGCTGGCCACCCAGTTGATCGCAGGCGCGGTTGATGTGGCAGTTCTGAACCTCGCCGAAGCGGGATCGCAGGTTGCAGCAGGCGAGGTTTGCCCGATTGTTGTAATGGCGCCTGAGCGTATGTCGGCCTTGCCCGATGTATCCACCGCTATGGATCTGGGCATTGATGCCAACTTCTCCACGGTTCGTGGATTTGTTGTGCATGCAGACACGCCCGACGATGTTGCGTTGAAATTGGAAGAGGCGCTGTTGGCGGCAATGACCCACCCGGTCTACCAAGCCTTCCTAGAATCGGCCGGACTGGACGCGACATCCGTGGCTGGATCCGAGGTTTGGGGCGGTCAGATCACATCAATGCTGGGTGACATGGACGCGGCCCTGCGCGATCTGGGCTTCATCGAGTAATAGCCAAGACCCACATGTGCCGGAGGCGTCAGGCTTTCGGCACATGTTCCCCAACCAGGCCCCCGATCCACGGTTGAAACCCTAGCTTCCGGAGAAGGCGAAGATGAGCAGATATTTAGTCCCCGTAGGGCTGATCGTATTCTGCGGACTGACCTATTGGCAGTCCACGCAATTCGATCGAGTTCCGCCTATCCTGCTGCGCGGTATGCAGCCCGCTGATTTTCCGCAGATGGTTATGTTGCTCATTGTCGGTCTATGCGCGATCTTGCTGTTTCAGGCTTGGCGCAGTGGTCCTCCCGAGCCAACGGTGGACGATGGCCCCGAGGATATTGCTCAGGCCATGTCGCCCAGCGTTTGGAAGACGATGGGTCTGTTCATAATTTTTGCAGCAATCGCACCGATTGATCTATTTCTTGGACTGGGCGTTTTTGCGCTTTGTCTGACTGCGGTCTGGGGAGAGCGGCGCATCTGGGCGTTGTTGCTGGTTAGCACAATCGCACCTCTGCTCATATTTTTCCTCTTTGATCAGGTTTTCGAGATCCGCTTCCCGCGCGGCCTCCTGACGAACCTTTGGTACGGATAAGCCCATGGAAGATCTCATTGCAGGCCTTGTGGCCATCTCCGACCCGCAACTTCTGGTTATCCTTTTCGCTGCCACTTTGGCGGGGGTCATCATCGGCGCATTGCCGGGGTTGAACGCGACCACGGGGGCGGCCTTGCTGCTGCCGTTCACCATCACAATGGACCCGATCCCGGCTATCGCCGTCCTGACAACGATCTATTGCTCGGCCACATTTGCCGGCGCGATCACGGCGATCTTGATCAACACACCCGGCACCTCGGCCAGTGCGACGACCTGCCTGGACGGCTACCCAATGGCGCAGCGCGGCGAAGCGGGCCGTGCACTTGGGATGGCGACTGTGTCCTCCACGTTTGGTGGAATCGTCTCGGTCGTATGCCTGATGGCGGCAGCACCAATGATGGCGCGCATGGCCTATAACTTTGCCCCGCCGGAGTATTTTGCCCTCACAGTCTTTGGCTTGTCGATGTTGGCAACCATCGGAGATGGCTCGCCAATCAAGAACCTGATTGCGGGCGCACTTGGTGTGTTGGCGGCAACCGTTGGCAAAGACCTGCTGACAACGGTGGAGCGGTTCACATTCGGGATGTCAGAGTTGACCGAAGGCATCGGTTTTGTGCCGGTGATGATCGGTCTTTTCGGAATCTCAGAGCTGTTGGTGCAGGCCGATCGATTGTCGGTTGAACGACAGCAAGTGAAGATGGACGCAATAAAGCTGCCAAGCCTAGCGGACTATAAGAAGGTCTGGAAAACCATCCTGCGATCCTCGGGCATCGGCACTTTCATTGGCATTCTGCCCGCGGAGGGGGCCACTGTCGCCTCGATGATCGGCTATAACGAGGCGCGGCGTTGGTCCAAGACGCCCGAGGAATTCGGCAAGGGCGCGATCGAAGGCATTGCCGGATCTGAGGCCGCCAATAACGCGGCCACCGGCGGAGCAATGGTGCCGACCCTAGCGCTTGGCATTCCCGGCAGCCCGACGGCAGCGGTAATTCTTGCAGGCCTGATGATCCACGGGCTGCAACCGGGGCCGACTATGTTCACCGAACAGGCTGAGTTTGCCTACGCCATCTTCTGGTCGATGATGTTTGTGAACGTCCTGTTCATCTTTGTGGGCCTGTTTGGTGCCAAGCTGTTTGCGCGGATTACCTTCGTGCCGATCCCGGTCCTGTGGCCCATCGTGTTTACGTTTTCGATCGTCGGGGCCTATGCGCTGGACCAGTCGTTCCTCGATGTCTGGATCGCCATTGGCGCGGGCTTTCTTGGCTACTTTATGCGGCGCTTTGGCTATTCCGTCGTGCCGCTGGCCATTGGGCTTATCTTGGGCGGGATGCTGGAAAAGCGCCTCGGTCAGTCGCTGATCATGCTCGACGATCAATGGTGGCTGATGCTGACCCGACCCCTTTGTATCGTATTCTTTGCCTTAACCTTCCTCGCTCTGTTCGGACCTGCCATTTGGAGCAGACTCTTCACGCAGCGCGATCCGCTCAAGTCGATGGGGGAGTAACCTGATGACCAAAATAAAATCTGTCCGCACCAAAGTCTGGAACTGGACCGGTAAGACCGTTCCTCCGCAAGGCAATTTCTGCACCAATGCAGGCGATGCCCTATATGAGCGCGGCGACGGGATGGACAGCTTCCGCTTCCATCAATGGCTGACCTGCGAGGTTGAGTGTGAAGATGGCACCATCGGCATTGGCAACGCGGCGCTAGCACCCAGTTTGGTGAAGGCCACAATCGATCAGTATCTGGCCCCGATGGTGATTGGCGAAGATCCATTCGACTACGCCTATTTGTGGGAAAAGATGTACCGCAAGACCCATGCTTGGGGGCGCAAAGGCATCGGCATGACGGCGATTTCTGCCGTCGATATTGCGATCTGGGATCTGATGGGCAAGCTGACGGGCAAGCCGGTGTTCAAGCTGCTCGGTGGCCGCACGAAAGAGTCGATTCCGGTCTATTACTCGAAGCTCTATTCCGGGCCCATTGATGCAATGCAGGCCGAGGCGGCGGAGGCACAGAAAAGCGGCTATCAAGGCTATAAGATGCGCTTTGGATTTGGCCCTAAGGACGGCATGGCTGGCATGCGCGAGAACCTTAAGCGGGTGGAAGCGGTGCGCGAGGTGATCGGTTATGACGTCGACTTGATGCTCGAATGCTACATGGGGTGGAACCTCGATTACACGCGCCGGATGCTGCCGAAGTTGGAGAAATATGAGCCGCGGTGGCTGGAAGAGCCGGTGATTGCCGACGATATCCACGGCTATGCAGAGCTGAACCGCGGCCCAATCCCGATCTCGGGCGGCGAGCACGAATTCTCGTTGATGGGCTTTCGGCAGCTGCTCGATCTGCGCGCGGTCAGCGTCATTCAATACGACACCAACCGGGTCGGCGGCATCACGGCGGCGCAAAAGATCAACGCCCTGGCCGAGGCCTACCAAGTGCCAGTGATCCCCCACGCGGGCCAAATGCACAATTACCACCTGACCATGGCGAATGTGAATTGCCCGATCTCAGAATACTTCCCGGTGTTCGATGTCGAGGTCGGCAACGAGCTGTTCTATTATGTCTTCGACGGCGATCCTGCGGCGGAAAACGGGTTTTTACAGTTGGATGACAATGTGCCAGGTCTGGGGCTGAGCCTTTCGGATCGGCACCTAGATGACTTCGAGATTGAGGAGTAGACGCGGATGGCTATTTACAGTGGAATCTGGCCCGTAGCGCCGACGCCGTTTCACCCCGATGGAACGGTTGATTTCGACGGCATGAACCGCGTTCTGGATTGCATGATCGATCAGGGCAGAGATGGGATTTGCGTCCTTGCCAACTTCTCGGAACAGTTCCTGATCACCGATGAAGAACGCCGCCTGCTGACGGAGCACAGTCTTGCCCATGTGGCGCGACGCGTGCCGGCAATCGTCACCATCAGCCATTACGCTACGCAGATCGCCGTAGATCGTGCGGCCCACGCCAAAGCCCATGGCGCGGATATAGTGATGATGATGCCGCCCTATCACGGCGCGCTGATGCGCGGCACAGCCGAGCAAACCTTCGAGCAATTCGCCCGCGTTGGCGAAGTTGGCCTGCCGATCATGGTGCAAGATGCGCCATTGTCCGGCATTGAATTGCCGGTGCCGCTGTTGGTCAGGATGGCCCGTGAGATCGACATGGTGAAGCTGTTCAAGATCGAGTGCCCGCAAGCGGCCTCCAAATTGCGCGCGTTGGTGGCCGAAGGCGGCGATGCAATTGAGGGCCCATTTGACGGCGAAGAGGCGATCACCTTGATGGCCGATCTAGATGGCGGGGCCACGGGGGCGATGACCTCTGCCATGATCCCCGACCAGATCAAGCCCGTCCTGACCAACCATGCGTCAGGCGACCGGGATGCGGCACTGGCTGCCTATGCGCGCGTCCTGCCAGCGGTCAATTTTGAGAACCGCCAATGTGGGTTCCGTTCGGCAAAGGCGGTCATGGTAGAAGGCGGTGTCATAGGCAGCGAATATTGCCGCCATCCGATCCCGCCACTGCACCCTGATACCCGCGCGCAACTGCTGGAGCTGGTTCGCCCACTTCAACCTGTTGCTTTGACTTGGGGACGCTAAGATGCCGGCTATGGAAGACCTGAAACAAGCATTGTCCGAGGTCGGTGGCGTCACACGATCGCTTAGCCTCGCAGAAGACGCAGCGCAGAAAATCCGCGAGATGATCCTTCTGGAACGGCTATCGCCCGGAACAGCATTGCCTGAGCGTGATCTGGCAGAGGCCCTTGGCGTAAGCCGCACACCCATGCGCGACGCGATCAAGCTTTTGGCCAATGACGGCCTTGTGGGCTACACGGCTTCGCGTCGCCCGTTCGTGGCCGACCCTTCGCTCGAAGAGATCTGCGATTATCTGCGCGTGCAAGGTGCCCTAGAGGCGCTTGCCGGCGAGCTGGCGTGCAGCAATGCGACGGACGCGCAATTGCACGGGATCGACATGCTGAACCGCGAGATTGTAGAGCGCGCAGGCGGCGACAAAGTGATGTCGTTTAACCGCGACATGGCGTTCCATAATGCCATTGTGCTGGCCTCAGGCAATGCCGCGTTGCTCGAAACCCATGAGCGCTACAACGCCCGTTTGTGGCGCGCGCGTTTTATGTCCTCGCAACGCACAGTCAGCCTCGACAGCACATGGCAAGAGCATGCCTCCATCGTTGAAGCTCTATTGGAGCGGGACGCCGACGCGGCTTCTAAAGCGCTGAAACAACATCTTAAAACTGCTGAGGCCAACATTGCTGCGGCGATGCGCGAACGCTCTACCTCGGCCGGAGAATAGCCCCATGACCAGACCTAAGCTTGCCATCATTCCGGGCGATCCGTCCGGGATTGGCCCCGAATTGATTGCGCGCCTTCTTGCCAGCGACGGCATGCGCGACGCGGCGGATATCTTGCTGGTGGGCGATGCTCACATTTGGGAACAGGGCGCGCGACAGGCGGGTGTGACCTTGCCGCTTGATCCGGTAGCGCAAGCTGACGTGGTGGGGTTTTCGGGACTTCGCCATCTGGAGATGGAAACGATTGATGCGGCGGACGTGAAGATCGCTGAAGTCACCACACACAGCGGGGCGAGCGCGCTGCGCACTCTTGACCAAGCGCTTGATCTTGCGGTCGCGGGCCATGTGGACGGCGTCCTGTTTGGGCCGTTCAACAAGGCCGCCTTGACCGCAGCTGGCCTCAATGCCGAGGATGAGCACCGTTATATGGCGCGCTATCTGGGTTTTGAGGGCTATCACAGTGAAATCAATGTCTTGGACGAATTGATGACCACGCGCGTGACGTCTCATATCGGGCTGCGCGACGTGGCGCAGAACATCACAGCCGAGGGCGTGCGCAAGGCGATTACGATGGCCCATGATACGTTGGCGAAAGCGGGCAAGGCGCGGCCCCATGTGGCGGTTGCGGCGCTGAATCCCCATGCGGGGGACAACGGGAAATTTGGGCGCGAAGAGATCGATATTCTGGCCCCTGTCGTTGCTGAATATCAGGCGCGGCAGATGAATGTCACAGGCCCTTGGCCGTCTGACACCGTGTTTCTCAAAGCCAAAGCCGGTGAGGTCGACGCGGTTGTCACCATGTATCACGACCAAGGCCAAATCGCGATCAAGCTGATGGGCTTTGACCGGGGTGTGACTGTTGCGGGTGGCCTTCCGATCCCGGTGGCGACCCCTGCCCACGGCACCGCGTTCGATATTGCGGGCCAAGGCATTGCAAATGTGGGTGCAACGCGCAGCGCCTTTGACCTTCTAGTGCGGCTTGCGGTGACCCACCGCGACGCGCGCCTTGCCCCAATTCAATAGGATTATGCCGATGCTTACTGGACAACATTTCATTGATGGGGATTGGGTTTCTTCGGATACTCAACTCGACGCACCCGACAGCCCTTTGGCAGGTGTTCACCAAGTGAGCCTTGCGCAGATAGACGTGGCTGCCTGCGCTGCCCGCGCCGCGTTTCGCGCCTTTAGTGCGACGACAACACAGGATCGCGCGGCTTTCCTCGAGGCCATAGCCGAAGAGATTGACGCACGTGGCGATCAGATTACCGAGGCGGCGATGGCGGAATCTGGCCTGCCTCAGGCACGTTTGGTGGGCGAACGCGGACGCACAGCAGGTCAACTGCGCCTATTCGCGGAATTGATCCGGTCCGAAAGCTACCCTGAGACCCGCCATGATCCGGCCTTGCCAGACCGCCAACCCTTGGCGCGCCCTGACTTGCGTTTGACCCATATCCCGATTGGCCCTGTGGTTGTGTTTGGCGCCTCAAATTTCCCGCTCGCGTTTTCTACGGCAGGCGGCGACACCGCCTCGGCACTTGCAGCGGGCTGTCCGGTGATTGTCAAAGGTCACCCGGCGCACCCCGCCACGGCGGAATTGGTCGCACAAGCGATTGAGGCCGCGATTGCGCGCTGCGGCATGCCCAAAGCCACGTTCCAGATGGTCCATGGCGCGGCGAATGAGGTCGGCGCGGGCCTTGTCCAGCATCCTGAGATTACGGCCGTCGGTTTTACTGGGTCGCTTGGTGCCGGGCGTGCATTGTTTGATCTATGCGCTGCGCGTCCCGTACCAATTCCGTTTTTTGGCGAGTTGGGATCGATCAATCCCGTCTTCTGCCTGCCCGGAGCTGTTGGCGCGCGCGGCGCTACGATTGGCGCGGCTTGGGTCGGGTCCTTGACCATGGGGGCGGGACAATTCTGCACCAACCCCGGCGTGTTGATCGGCGTGAAAAGCGCTGGCTTTGACGCGTTGCTGACTTCAGCCGCCGCTGCCCTGAACACGGCGGCCCCGCAAAAGATGCTGACGGACCGCATATGTGAAACCTATCAGGGCACCGTCGAGGCCCTGTCAAACAAGCTAGAAGTGCTTGGTGTCGGTACAGTTGACGAAGGCACCCGTGTGGGCCGTCCAATCGCGTTCAAGACGGATGCAACCACGTGGCTTGCAACACCAGATCTTCACCATGAAGTCTTTGGAGCTGCGGGTATTGTCGTGGAGTGTGATGACGCAGATCAGATGCTGGCTGTGGCCGAAGCCCTTGAGGGGCAATTAACGGCGACGCTGCAGCTTGATATGCCGACGGATCGCGAGGGGGCGCTCACGCTTTTGCCTGCGTTGCGCGAACGTGCGGGGCGTATCTTATGCAACGGCTATCCGACCGGCGTCGAGGTTGCTTCTGCGATGACCCACGGTGGCCCTTACCCGGCTGCGACCGACAGCCGAAGCACCTCGGTCGGCACAATGGCGATCAACCGATGGCTGCGGCCTATCAGCTATCAGAACTTTCCACCTGAGCTTTTGGCTGAAAGCCCATAGTTGGGTAACGACGGCTCTCTAGCTAAATGCCAGCGAAAAAAGTCGTTTCGCTGGCATTTATGGAAGTGCGATGGAAAACGGGCGGCGGACGCTTTTCAGGGTCCTGAGACGAGCGCATAGCTACAGAAAACTATGCGCAATCCCTCGCAGTAAACCCTAGCTGTCGAGGCGCAGAGATCGGAGCGATTTTGAGAGTGCGCGTGCGAGCAGATGCTGGACTGGCAACAACCCGGTGCGCGCCGATGTCAGGACGCCAATCCTAAGCTCGCGCAAAAGCGGCGAGTTGAGTGCCACGTAGCGCAGTTGCCCATCTTCGATCTCATCAACAAACCCGATCTTTGAATACACCCCAATTCCGCGCCCATTGCGGATCATCGCTTTCGCCAAGGGCAGAGAATTTGTCGACAACTGCGTTGAAAGCTGCACGCCAACAGACGCGACCGCATCGTTTACAAAGGACCGGTGCGATTGCGAGTCGTAAGATCGGATGAGCTGGTATGGAGCGAGATCGCCAACCTCTATCAGATCACGCTCTGCGAGCGGGTGGTCATTGGCCATGATCGCTCCGATCGGGGTCGATTTCTCGGCTTGGCAACGAACATCAGGGTGCAGATCGTTGCTGAACGAGAGGCCGATATCTGCGGTTTCCTCGGCCACAGCCTGCATCACGTCATGGGGCTCTGCGGTTTGGATCGTGTAGGCCACCTGCGGATAGGCGTCTTGGAAGTCGTCCAGAACCTCGGGCAGCACGCTTAGCGCGATGGAATCGAGGGTCATGATATGGATATGGCCGGTCCGCATATCGCGGATGTCCTCGACCATGTTAACGATTCGTTGGTAGTCAAAAAGCGTGTTTCGGCAGTGCTCAAGCACCACAACGCCTGCCTCGGTCAGGGTAACGCCATCCGCGTGGCGATCAAATAAGCGGATTCCAAGCCTGTTTTCTGTTCGTATGATTTTGCGGTTGAGCGATGATGACGACATATTCAGCACCGCTGCCGCTTTGCGGATTGATCCCTGTCGGGCCGTTTCATCGAAGTAATTCAGAAACTTGTCGTGCATTCGCATATCTCCTGCACAGATCGCATTTGGCGTGTGATGCAAAAAAGGCAGCGCCCTTCGCGCCTATTGACCCTATATGCAGCGCATGCCGAGCGTCTACAATTTTTAAGAGCACAGAGAAATTCGCAACCTAGGGGAACTCAAACCATGTCTCATAAACTTGACCGCCGTTCATTTTTGCAGGCCACCGGCGCTGCTGCTGGCCTCGCTTCAGCTGGAACAATGATGTCAGTGCTGCCAGCGGCTGCAGGTAGCCATTTGTTCACGATCCGAATGCAACTTGGTTGGCTGGCTTCAAACGGGATTATGGGCGAAGTAATGGCCGATCATCTCGGCTATTTCGAAGAAGAAGGTCTGGCGCTTGAGATCGTTCCAGGTGGGCCGAATGTCGACGGCGTTCCGGCTGTTGCGTCGGGTGCAAACAACCTTGGATCAATCTCCTCCTCACCCTCGTTGATGCTGGCCCGCGCGGCTGGTCTTCCGGTCAAATGTATTGCGGCGGGCTATCAGCGCCACCCGTTCACGTATTTCTCGCTTACGGGCAATCCTGTGAGAACCCCGCAGGACTTGATTGGCAAGACTGTGGCAACCCAAGGCACCGCGCGCATTTTGCTGCGGGCACTTTTGGCCCATAATGGAATTTCTGAGGACGATGTCGAAGTGACGGTCATGGGCGGCGATATGAGCGCGCTGATGACGGGCCAAGTCGATGTCGCAACCGGCTGGAACACCAACGTTAACGCCCTGTCGATCTTGGGTGATCAGCGCGTGGATATGCCGCTTTGGGACGCGGGCATTCAGCTTTATGCCAACCCGTTCTACACCACCGACGATATGCTGGCCGAGAATGGTGACAAAATCCAAGCGGCCATTCGCGCGATTTCACGCGGTTGGGGTGCTGCCTATGAAAACCCTGAAGCCGCCGTTGACGCGCTGGTTGCGCGGTATCCTAACATGGACCGCGAAAGTGAAATGAAGGCCGCCCCATTGGTTCTGGGCTTCTCGTTCAACGACAAAACCAAAGCGTCCGGTTGGGGCACGATGAGCGAGGAAAACTGGCAGGCGCAGATTGATATCTACGACGAGCTTGGTCAGTTCTCCAACGGCGCGCCTGCGCTTGAGGATGTGATGACGATGGATATTCTGGAGGCGACCGCTGATGTTCGTCCGGCCTTCGGTTAATTCGATGGATGGAACCTCCCAAAACACGATGGAAGGCCGCAGCATTGCGGCCTCCCTATCCAACGCGAGTGTCAAGTTTGGCAGCTTCACAGCACTGTCCGATATCTCGCTTGAGATCGGTGTGGGTGAATTTTGGACGATCCTTGGCCCATCGGGCTGCGGCAAATCCACGATGCTGCGTCTGGTGTCGGACTTGGTTCCGCCTGCGACCGGCGCCGTAGAGATCCTAGGCAAAACAACCGAGGCCGCGCGATTGGCACGGGAGTTTGCGTTCGTTTTCCAAGACGCAACACTTCTGCCGTGGCGCTCTGCACTGAAGAATGTGGAACTGCCGTTGGAGATGGGCCGCAAGCGCGGCATCCCGATCCCGCGCGGCGACCGCACCCCTTTGGAATTGTTAGAACTTGTGGGTCTGAAGGGTCGCGAGGATGCACTACCCCATGAGTTGTCCGGCGGAATGCGGCAGCGCGTCGCGATTGCGCGTGCACTGGTATGCCAGCCCAAACTCTTGTTGATGGACGAGCCGTTCGGCGCGCTCGATGAGATGACACGCGACCGCCTGAACATGCAGCTTCTGGAGATCTGGCGCGAAACGGGTGTGACCTGTCTGTTCGTCACCCACTCGATCCCCGAGGCAGTTTTGTTGGGCCAAAAGGTCCTGATGCTACGCGCCCATCCGGGCCGGGTTAAGGAAGTGATCGAGATTGATCTGCCTGAGCCGCGCACCGTTGAGCTGCGAGAAACCCCTGAGTTCAATCGATACTCATCGTACCTGCGCAAATCCTTGGAGGATTGCTGATGGCCGTCACCGAAACCCCACCTGACACAGCGCGCGCCGACGCTTTTGTCGAGGAAAAGGTGCCTTCTGTTCTTAGCCAACGGTTGGTTAATGCCATCCTGCCAGTTGGAACGGCGGTTGCCCTGCTGATGATCTGGCAGTTCGGCGTGCGCTTCTTTGAGGTGCCGACTTATATCGCGCCCGCGCCCTCGGATGTAGGGGCCGTACTGCGCGACGAATTTCCACTTTTGATGCGGAACTTTTGGCCAACATTCACTGTCAGCGTCATCGGCTTTGTGGCCGGTAACGTCGCCGCAATCTTGATCGCGGTGGCCTTTGTGCACAGCCGCGTGACCGAGCGCGCATTTTTCCCAATTGCCGTGTTCGTCAACACGATCCCGATCCTCGCCATCGCCCCCATTTTGGTGCTGATCTTCGGCCCCGGCTTGACCGCGAAAGTGATGATCGCGGGACTGATCTGCTTCTTTCCAACACTGGTCAACATGGTGCGCGGACTGCAATCGGTTAGCCCGCAAACGCTGGAACTGGCGCGCATCCTGTCGGCCTCAAAGTCCGAAGTATTCTGGAAAATTCGCCTGCCATCGTCGCTGCCGTTCCTGTTCTCAGCACTGAAAATCGCCGCCACCACCTGTGTGATCGGCGCGATTGTCAGCGAATGGATCGGCGCGGATGTGGGTCTTGGCGCGCTGATCATTGACAGCACGTTCAATTACCGCTCGCCGCTGCTTTACGCCACCGTTTTCATGTCCTCGGGCCTGTCGGTGCTGCTGTTTGCGTCGGTGACTATTACAGAAAAATTGGTGGTGCGCTGGTAGCGCTCGCCAACCGCTAAACCCTTCAGGGAGGACGATAAATGACCGAGCGTCAGACAACATTCGTGAGAGTAGAAGGCGCTGAGCTGCCGGTGGTTGCAGATTGCGACGTGGTGGTTGTAGGTGCGGGCCCCGCAGGACACGCAGCAGCAGTCTCGGCGGCGCGCAACGGGTCGTCGGTGACCTTGCTGGAGCGGTATCACCACCTCGGCGGCATGGCGTCTGGCGGCATGGTTTTGGTACTTGATGACATGGTCAACGAGGGCAACGAGGTGGTTACCACCGGGGTTGTTAACGAGTTTGTCGACCGGATGGAGAAGCAGAACGCTGCGATCTATCCGCCGTCAGAGGATTGCCTGACAAACTGGGATATGTGGAAGAAATGGTCCCGCTGGGGCTGCATCGATTTCCACAAAGCAATGATGCCGCAACCGATCATTCATGCGGTCGCCTTTGACCCGGACGCCTGGAAACGCGTCAGCCTTGATATGGTGCGCGAGGCGGGTGTGAACCTGCGCACGCACAGCTGGTTCTCGGACGTGTTGATGGAGGGGGGACGCATCACCGGCGTGATTGTGCAGACCAAAGAGGGTCGCCAAGTGATCCGCGGGAAATACGTGGTGGATGCGACGGGCGATCTGGACGTCGGCAAGGCTGCCGGTGCGGATTACACCGATGGGCAGTTCATTGTGACGACTGTGTTCCGTCTGTGCGATGTGGACACCCAAAAAGCCATCGATTTTGAATTTGCCGAGCCTGAGGAATACAAAAAACTCGACCGTCAGGCACGTCGCGTGATCGGCGGGGCTTGGGGTATGTGGTGGCTGAAAACACCGCTTCCGGGCGTGGTTTGGTGCAATTGCCCACATATGCCTGGCTATGACGGCATCTCGGTCGATCACATGGTGGCGGCTGAATATGAGGGCCGCGAGCGGATGATGAACCTGCTGCATTTCGCGCGGGCCAACATCCCCGGATTTGAGCGTGCGCAAATGCTTGGCGCGGCCGAGCAGATGGGTGTGCGCCAGACACGTTTGTTGCAGGGCGAATATGTGGTCTCCAAGGATGACGTGAAATCGCGGCGCTACTTTGAGGATACCGTGTGCCGGGGCCGTGATTACTACACGCCCTACCGCGCGCTGCTGCCCAAAGGCATCGACAACCTGATCGTCGCCGGGCGCCACTATTCCGTCGACAGCGACGCGCAGAAGATGAGCCGTGAGATCCCGCCCTGCATGGCACAAGGCGAGGCCGCAGGCATTGCCGCGCATCTGGCGCTTGATGGCGACAAGGCGTTTCGCGACGTCGATTACAAGGCGATCCAGAAGCAGATGCGTGCCCAAGGCGCTGATCCCGGCGATGTCCCGTCCGCCAATGCCTTGATCGAAGATTCGGTCGCAGCAGAATAATCAAACAAGGCAGGTTCAATGTCAGAGACTATTATGCCGCTCAGCGGCGTCAGAATTATCGACTTCACTCAAGTCATGCTTGGCCCCTGTGCCACCCAGATGCTGGGGGATTTCGGGGCGGATGTGATCAAGATTGAGCGTCCCGGGGCGGGTGATCTTAGCCGCTCTTTCTACGGAGAGCGCGGCGAGGAGGCGATGAACAACGCGGTTTTCGCGTCCCTCAATCGCAACAAACGCTCGGTCACGTTGAACACCAAATCCGACGAGGGGCGCAAAGCTGCTCTTGATCTTATCAAGACAGCTGACGTGGTGGTCGATAACTTCCGCGCCGGGGTGATGGATCGTCTGGGCTTTGGGTATGACGCGCTAAGTGCTCTCAATCCAGGGATTATTTGCGCAAGCGGAACCGGGTTTGGCCCCACTGGACCATACGCCCATAAAGGCGGGCAGGACGTGCTGGCCCAAGCCATGACCGGCGTGATGGAGAAGACCCAAGATCCCTCAATCCCCAAGTCGATCTATCCTACGACCTTGTGTGATTACTCGGCGGGCATGCACCTCGTTCAAGGCATCATGGCCGCGCTCTTGATGCGTGAGAAAACGGGGCAGGGCCAAAAGGTCGGCGTATCGCTTTATGACAGCATGATTGCCATGCAGATGCAGGAGGCCGCGCAATGGTCCAAGCACGGCGAGGTTCTCAACTGGGCCGCGATGCCGCTGACGGGTGTATTTGACACCACCGACGGTGCCATCGTGGTTGTTGGCGCGTTCAAGGCCAATCCGTTGCAAGATATCTGCACAGCACTTGAGATTGACGACCTGTCGCCCACCTATCCAACGCTGCCTGATCAGCGCGCCAACAAGCCGTTTCTGCAAGAGACGTTCAGCAGCGTGATTGCCACCAACACTTCCGCCTATTGGCTGGAGCGGTTGGAGGCGGTGGATCTGCTCTGCGCGCCCGTCCGCTCGCTTGGCGAAGCGCTGGCCGATCCGCAGACTGAGATTAACGGCATGCTGTGCCCTATGGAGCATCCCGTGCTTGGGGCCGTCACGCTGGTGGGCTCGCCCGTGCACCTCAGCGCCGCGCCGATGACCGTGCGCCATCCACCGCCCCGCCTCGGCGAGCACACAGAAGAAGTCTTGCAGGATCTGGCGCAGCGATTGCGTACACAGGCCGCCGAATGAGCGTCATTTTCGATCTCACGGACAATGTCGCGCGGGTCACAATCGACCGACCCGAGCGGATGAATGCCATCGACATGGCAACCCATCATAGGCTGGCCGAGATCTGGGACGAGGTGGAAGCCAACCCTGATATCCGCTGCGTGGTGCTGACCGGGTCCGGTGAGCGTGCGTTTTCTGCGGGCGCCGACATGAAGGACGAAACCGGCCTGTCTGGGGTCGAGTATTGGAGTGGCCTGAGCGGCGCTGGATATCGCGGCATCTCTCTGCGCCAAATGTCCACGCCTGTGATCGCGCGGGTGAACGGCTTGGCACTTGGTGGCGGGCTTGAGATGGTGCTTGGCTGCGACATCGTGATTGCCGCCGACACCGCACGTTTTGCGCTGCCCGAGGCGAAGGTTGGCCGGGTGCCGCTTGATGGCGGCATGTTGATGCTGCCCCGCCTAATCCCGCGCAACATTGCCGTGGGCATGATGATGACAGGCCGCATGGTGCCAGCCCTTGAGATGGAGCGTTACGGCCTGTTGAACGCGGTCGTGCCCATGGCGGATCTAGACGCCGAAGTTGACCGTTGGGTCGCGGACGTTCTTGCAAGCGCGCCGCTTAGTGTCCAAGCGATCAAAGCGGTCGCGCGCCAAACCGCTGATTTGCCACTTCACGCTGCTTATGAGCAAGGCGCGCCGGAGCTGGTCGCGGCGCTTAGCTCCGACGATGCTAATGAAGGCGTGGCTGCGTTTCGCGAGAAGCGCGCCCCTATTTGGCAAGGAAAATAGCCGCCGATGACCCTCGTGATCCTCAGTGCCTGCGTCGATATCAAAGATGGGATTTGCACCACGTCGTGTCCGGTGGATTGCATCTATGAGGGCGAGCGAATGTTCTACATTCACCCGACCGAGTGCATCGAATGCGGCATGTGCGAAAGTATCTGCCCGGTGGATGCGATCCGTTATGACGACGAGGTGCCTAAGGGCGAGGAAGCATATGCGGAGTTGAACACGGCTGTGTTCCTATCGGCAGATGGCATTGTCGAGGAGCCCGGTGGTTGGGCAAAAGGCATGGTGCCATTGACAGACCCGCCCACATTGGCACGCTTGTCTGCTGAAACAGCCAAAGAAAAGGAAGCCAGTTGATGGACGGGATCATTGCAGCAGTGCCGACACCTGTGGACGCCGCTCACATGCCTTTGCGCGAATTGTTCGTGGACCATTGCCAGTGGGCTTTGGCGAATGGGTGCGACGGGCTGAACATTTTGGGCTCTACCGGGGAGGCGAATTCCTTCGACACTGCCACCCGGCTCGCCGTGATGGGCTGGGCGGCAGAAGCTTGCCCGACCGAGCGCTTGATGGTCGGCACTGGCACGCCCTCACTGTTGGAAACGGTAGCGTTAACCCGAGCCGCAGACGACCTCGGCTACGGCGTGGCGCTGGTCTTGCCGCCCTATTATTATAAGCCGGTCAGCGACGCTGGGCTTATCGCTTGGTATACGGACCTCCATGATGCGTTGGGCACCCGCGCTATCCAAATCTACTTTTACAACTTCCCGCAGATGACAGGCTTGGGCATTCCGGTTCCCGTGATCGCAGAGCTATCTCAGCGCTTCCCGAAGCGGTTCACGGGGATCAAAGACAGCTCCGGCGATCTGGACTATGCCCGCGCGATTGTGGCGGCTAACGCGGCGCTTCGGGTGTTTCCAAGCAGCGAGACGGTCGTTCACCACGCCCGCGCTGATGGGTTCGCTGGGTGCATCTCGGCAACTGTGAATGTCACCGCACCACTTTGTGCTCAGGTCTGGGCGTCTGACGGTGATGTGCCGTCAGGTCTTGTCGAAGAAATCTCTCGTCAACGCATGGCGATGGCTGGGCCGA
Organism: Dinoroseobacter sp.; assembly: GCA_034111085.1. GTDB lineage: Bacteria > Pseudomonadota > Alphaproteobacteria > Rhodobacterales > Rhodobacteraceae > Dinoroseobacter. The sequence continues at coordinate 16,012 of JAWUXZ010000030.1, read as the reverse complement.
CCCTGATCCCTAGCGTCAAACACATGATGAGCCACCGCACAGGTGATGCGATGTGGCGCAACACTCTTCCCCCATTCCTGCCGCTGCACGATAGCGCGGCGCGGGATCTTGAAACGGCTTTGACCGGCCACTAGGCAACGGACCCAAAATGACAAAACACATGTCCCTGATCGACGGCCAATGGGCCGATTTCGGCAACTTCCAGCCCGATATCAACCCCGCCAACACCGATGAGGTGATTGCAGAGTTTTCCTATGGTGACGCCAGCGCCGTAGATCAGGCCGTCGCCGCCGCAAAGCGCGCAGCACCGGCATGGGCCGCGACGTCCCCGCAGGTGCGCCATGACTTGCTGGCCGCCGTAGGCAACGCGCTAGGTGCAAATGCTGCGGAATACGGAAACATCCTTGCCCGCGAAGAGGGAAAAACCCTGCCCGAGGCCATCGGCGAAGTGGGCCGCGCGAGCCAGGTATTTAAGTTCTTCGCTGGTGAGGCGCTGCGCATTGGCGGGCAACTCCACCCCTCCGTTCGTCCCGATATCGACATTGAAGTCACGCGTGAGCCGGTTGGCGTCGTCGGCCTGATCACGCCATGGAACTTCCCGATCGCAATCCCTGCATGGAAGGCGGCCCCTGCATTGGCCTACGGCAATTGTGTGGTGATGAAGCCCGCCGATCTGACGCCAGCCTGTGCCCAGATCATCGCCAATTTGCTGAACGAGAACGGCTGCCCTGCGGGTGTCTTCAACCTCGTCTACGGGCGCGGGTCCGTGGTGGGCGAGGCGCTGGTTAACCACCCGGATGTGGGTGCAATCTCGTTCACCGGCTCGGTTGAAGTGGGCAACCGCATGGCTGAGATCTGTGGACGTTTGCGCAAGAAGCTCCAGCTGGAGATGGGCGGCAAGAACCCGATGGTCGTGATGGACGACGCGGATATGGATGTGGCCGTGGGCGCGTGCTTGAACGGTGCGTTCTTCTCCACCGGGCAACGCTGCACCGCGTCTTCGCGCCTGATTGTGCAAGCCGGTATCCACGATGCTTTTGTCGAGAAACTAAGCGCTGCGATGGTGGCGTTAAAAGTTGGCGATCCACTGGATGCCACGACACAAATCGGGCCTGTGGTGGATGAAAAACAACTTCGCTCGAACTTGAAATATGTGGAGCTTGCCAAGCAAGAAGCCGCAGAGGTGATCGGCGGCGAACGCCTGGAGCTGTCGACGCCAGGGTTTTTCCAAGCGCCCGCGCTTTTTCTTGGGACGACAAACGACATGCGGATCAACCGCGAAGAGATTTTCGGGCCCACAGCTTCAATCATCAAGGTAGCTGATTTCGAGGAAGCAATCTCGGTGGCAAACGATACCGAATTCGGCCTGTCGTCTGGTATATGCACGACGAGCCTCAAGTTTGCCCGTGACTATCGCCGCCGGGCACAGGCGGGCATGTTGATGGTGAATTTGCCGACCGCAGGCGTCGATTACCACGTGCCATTTGGCGGACGAAAAGGGTCCAGCTTTGGGCCACGCGAACAAGGCAGCTTTGCTGCTGAATTCTACACTATCGTCAAAACCTCTTACGTCTTTTCGGGGTAATATCATGGCCAATGATGCAATCTGGACCGAGCGCTTTATGGGGCTTTGCGATCACGTGGCATCTTGGTCCGAGGACCGGGACCGGCACGTGGGATGCGTTATTGTCGGACCTGAGGGCCGTGAGGTCCGCGCGACAGGCTACAACGGCCTTCCGCGCGGGGTCTCGGATGCAGATGACGCGCGGTTCGATCGCGCCAGTGGCGAGAAGTTCTTCTGGGGCGAACATGCAGAGCGTAACGCAATCTACAACGCCGCACGTGTGGGCGTGCCTCTGCAAGGCTGCACGCTGTATGTAAATCGCTTTCCCTGCGCGGATTGCGCGCGCGGGATCATCCAATGCGGGATATCGAAAGTGGTGAGCCCGCCAATCCCCGAGGCAGACGGAGCGCTGGACTACAGTTTTCAGGTATCCAAGCAAATGCTGGCTGAGGCAGGAATTGAAACCATAAATCCCTAGGCTCAGGCAGCAGCATCGGTCACTTAGGGTAATCCTGCCAAGACCGCCTCGCGCTCCGTGCTGGACCGATGCCTGCGACAGCATGAGGTGCCCAGATGCTCATCACAGCAAACTATCACGCGGGATTCTTGAGATGAATCCTATCGGCCGATTGGTGTTACAATTCCGGGTCGGGCACAAGAATGGTTACAGTAGGCGACAAGGCCAACTCGTAAACTACGTTTTCAATGTTCGTATAGGTAAGGACTTCACCAGTGTCCAAAAATGTAACAGTGCCGTTTTGAGCATTGCTCGGGTCCTTAACAATTGTGTGGTTTTCTGAAGTTAGCTCCAGCCCCAGATTAAGGGTGTCCACACCAGTACCACCATCAATCACATCCCCAGCATTCCCGTAGATGTAGTCAATCCCAGCGCCCGCGTAAACGGTATCGCTTCCTGTGCCACTGTTGATAATGTCAATGCCACCGCCGGTCGTAATAGAATCGTTGCCGGTGCCAGAGGTAATATCGAAGGCTTCGATGCCAGTATATGTCGCGGCGCCTAATCCAGCAAAGGATCCAGCATATCCAGCGGCAAAGGTTCCGGCTGGAACAGTATTTGTTACAGCGGCAGTTGCTGCGGAGTGATCGACAATCAACGTATCGCTCCCAATCCCGGCGACAATGACATCAGCCCCACCGAGAATTAGAATAAGATCATCACCGCCACCCGTCGTAATTGTATCTACATCGACCCCTGAAACGATCGTATCGTTTCCGGCGCCACTGGTGAAGGTGTTGGCCCCATTCTTACCATCAATGTAGTTCCCGCCATCTGTTACCGTAATGGTATCAACGTCGTTTCCGGCAAAGATTGTATTCTGGCCAGACGTAGCGGTTATCGTGTTAGCCCCGTCGCCCGCAATGATTGTATTATCTCCAGATGTGAGCGTGATGGTATCAACGCCATCACCCGTCACAATCTTCTTGTCCCCGGATAAACCGGTAATCGTGTTGGCCCCAGGCCCATCGGCGATGATGATATCGTCGCCACCAGCTACCGTGAGCGTATTGACGCCAGATCCTGCCAGAATGGTAAAGTGCTCGAACCCTTCTCCATTGATATTCACAGTTCCGACGCCAGCTCCAGCGAAGCCAGTGAGTGATGTGCCAATAGTTGTTCCGACCCCAGCGCTGTAATCCACAACAAGCCGGTCGATCCCCGGGCTGCCAGAAACAACATCAACTCCGCCAGACACCGTGGTCACGTTTTCGGAATAAACTGGGGCTGAACTCGTTGTTGAGGAAGGCGTCGATGCGCCCGTACTTTGTGACGTCGTTGCGGGCGCAGTAACAGGTTCACTGATAGTAGAGATGGCCCCACTAAACCGCCCCAAAATAGATTTGGTTGCTATCTGGTTCGATATATCCCCGGTCAGGTCAGGTCAGACAGCCCGACAGAGGCGATGCCAAGCGCACCTATACCCAGACCTACCGTAGCCGCAGTCAGAACGACCCAATCAACGGTAACGGCACCGTCTTCATTCCCAAGGAATGACCTAATAAATGCCATTTGGTTCGTCTCCAATTATGCGCTTCGTGAGCGAGAATAGGAATACACAGACGCCAAGAGCGCTTAACGCCTGTGTATTCAATTAGGTAAAAAGTATTTAGTCGAAAAATAGTAATGATCGTATTTGAAGCTACTGCTAGCTTCGATCGGAAAATTCTCAGCCCGTGATAAACGGAAAGTGATATTTCTACACTTCCCACCTAAATGGGTCAAAAATGAGGTAGCGTAGCTGTCCCATCCCGGACAATCACATTGACCCTCGGCAAGATCGATTCTTAGGGTCATTTGGAACGGGATACTGCCGTGCAGCGGATCGTAGCCACACATCACCTTGAGTGACAAAATCAGGTCCGGGATCAAGTTTGTAATGTCCCAATAGTGGGGGCAAACTTGATCCCGATAGCAAAGTTTGGGAAGCGAAAAAGCCTTATTTATAAGGGCTTTCTACACCGCCGTGCAGATGTATTTCATCTCCAGAAAGTCATCCATCCCGTGATGGCTGCCCTCGCGCCCCAACCCGGACTGTTTAATTCCACCGAACGGCGCCACCTCGGTTGAGATGATCCCGGTGTTTACCCCCACGATCCCGTACTCCAGCGCCTCGGCAACCTTGGTCACGCGGCTGATGTCTTTGGCGTAGAAATAGGCGGCTAGCCCGAAGATCGTGTCGTTGGCTTGGGCAATCACGTCATCCACATCGTCGAACCTGAACAGGGGCGCGAGGGGGCCGAACGTCTCTTCGGTTGCGACTTTCATGTCCTTGGTCACACCGGTTACGATTGTGGGGGTCACGAAGGTGCCGCCCTCGGGAGCGTTCTGATCGCCCATCAGCACAACGCCGCCTTTGGCTTTGGCGTCGGCAAGATGGTCCGCGACCTTGGCTACGGCATCTTGGTTAATCAGCGGCCCAACGGTAACGCCCTCGCCAAATCCGTCACCGAGCTTCAAGGCTGACACGGCGGCAGCGAGCTTGTCGGCGAACACATCATAGACACCGGATTGGACGTAGATACGGTTGGCACAGACGCAAGTTTGGCCTGCATTGCGGAATTTGCACAACATCGCGCCTGCAACGGCGGCATCCAGATCAGCGTCGTCAAACACGATGAAGGGCGCGTTGCCGCCAAGCTCCATCGAGCATTTTTTCACCTGATCCGCGGCTTGGCGCAGCAGGATGCGACCTACCTCGGTAGAGCCTGTGAAAGTGATTTTGCGCACAGCATGGTTTTCGCACATCTCAGCGCCGATGGCGGCACCTTCGCTGGCAGGAAGGATCGACAGCAGACCTTTGGGCAGGCCCGCGCGGTCAGCCAACACGCCAAGTGCGAGCGCAGACAGCGGAGTGTCTTCGGCGGGCTTAACGATGAACGCGCAGCCAGCGGCGAGCGCGGGTGCTGCCTTGCGGGTGATCATTGCGGTTGGGAAATTCCACGGCGTGATCGCGCCAACAACCCCGATAGGCTGCTTGATGACTTGGAGGCGGGTGCCAGGCACCGTGGGCGGGATGGTCTCGCCGTAGATGCGCTTGGCCTCCTCGGCGAACCACTCCACGAAGGATGCGCCGTAAGCGATCTCGCCCCGGGCTTCGGCCAGTGGTTTGCCCTGCTCGGCGGTCAGGATCATTGCTAGATCCTCTTGCGCGGCCATCATCAGATCAAACCAGCGGCGCAGCACGGCGGCGCGGTCTTTGCCAGTACGTTTGGCCCATTCCTTCTGTGCTGTCTCGGCGGCGGCAATCGCGCGAGCGGTCTCAGCGCGGCCCAGATCGGGGACATGTGCTATCACATCGCCACGCGCGGGATTGGTTACGGCAAAGCGTGCGCCGTTGTCAGCCTCAAGCCATTCGCCTGCGATATAGGCGTCGGTTGCCAGCAGCGCGGGGTCGCTGAGCATGTCCTTGAGGTTCGTTGCGGTGTCGAGCATGGTTCTCTCCCTGAGGTTTGTAGCAGAGGTAATCCGATGAGCGGGCAAGATCAAACAGACTGGGACGATTCCTATGCAAATGCCGCCTATATTCCGGATGCGGACGCCTATCCGGCGCGTTGGCAGGCGGAGTCTGCGGCGCTTTTGGCGCGGTTTCGCCATGATACTTTGCGCTACGGGCCGCACGCTCGGATGGAGATGGATTTGGTGTTTCCCGAGGGTGATCCTGAGGGCTTGGCCATGTTCGTGCATGGTGGCTATTGGCTGCGGTTTGATCGGACATATTGGACGTTTCTAGCTGAGGGTGCGTTGGCGCGGGGCTACGTGGTGGCACTCCCAAGCTATCCGCTGTGCCCAGAGGTCACGATCCCTGAGATCACACTCGCGGTTGCCCGTGCCGTGCAGTTGGCGGCTGATGCTGTGCCGGGGCCTGTGCGATTGGCCGGGCATTCTGCGGGCGGGCATCTGGTGTCGCGAATGCTGTGTGCGGATGTGGCGTTGCCGTGCCGGGACCGGATCAAGCGCGCCTTGGCGATCAGTCCGGTGAGTGATCTGCGCGAGTTGCAAAAAACCTCGATGGCTCAGGCGTTGGGGCTGGATGATGTGGTCGCCGCTGCGGAAAGTCCGGTGCTGCTTGGTGCGCCTGCGACGCCGCTCACGGTTTGGGTTGGGGCGGATGAGCGTCCTGTATTCCTCGACCAAGCGCGTTGGCTGGGACAGGCGTGGGATTGTCATGTCGAGGTTGAGCCGGGCAAGCATCATTTCGATGTCATCGACGGGCTTGCAGACCCCGCACACCCATTGTGCAAAGCGCTGTTTAGCTGAACTTTTGGTGCCATGTGGGCAACAGATCGCCTTGCGCCGGGGCCGCGGCATAGATCGCGCGGGCAATGGCGCGCGACAGGCAAGTGGCCGCGAAATGGCCAAGAAGCGCTTCGGTCATTGGGTCCGGCGCAGGCTTGGTGCCGGTAGCCCCCGCGAAGACAAGATCGCCGTCATGGGGTGTATGGCTGGGCACAATCGCGCGGGCCATTCCATCATGGGCGGCGATGGCCAGACGCGTGCATTGGGCTTGGGTCAGCGTGGCGTCGGTGACGATGATGGCGATTGTGGTGTTGCCACCTTTCATCGGTTTCTGCGGCGGGATATGGGCCGGGTTGAAGCGCGGAGCAGGGCCGAGGTTGCCGAACTCGGCGTCCATCTCAAAGGGAGCAGCCCAGAAATGGTGCGTGTCCTCAACGGTGACAGCTCCCAGCGGATTGACCGCGACGAGCGCGCCGATGGTGATGTCGCCAACGACCACTGAGGCCGTGCCGAGCCCACCTTTGAGCGTCGCACTAGTGGCCCCGGCACCTGCGCCGACCGAGCCGATCGCCACTTCTACTGACGCGGCATTCAACGCTGCGCGCCCGAGCGCCTTATAGGGGTTCTCGATCCATGCCTTGTCGCCCCCATTGGCCAGATCGAACAAGATTGCACTGGGCACGATTGGCACAACCGCGCCGGGGGCTGGAAAGCCGCGCCCGATTGCGCGCAGCCCGTCAGCCACACCGCTGGCTGCATCAAGGCCGAATGCGGATCCGCCCGACAGCACGAGAGCGTCGACTTGTTGGACGGATTTATCAGGCGCAAGCAGATCGGTTTCGCGGGTTCCGGGCGCGCCGCCCATGACATGCACACCTGCGGTAAACGGTGCGTCGCCAAGCAGAACCGTGCTGCCGGATTTCAGCGCGGCGTCTTGGGCGTGCCCGACCCTTACGCCCGCGACATCGGTGATTGCGTTGCGGGGACCCGGCTTCACGATGCGCGCACCAGCGTGCCAGTGAAGCTGCCCAAGGACCGGAGTTTTGGCGAGGTCGCAAGCGGTACACCCGGCAAAAACAGCACGAGCGTATCGTCGGCCTCCATCCGCGTCAGAATTTCTGTGCTGAGCGTGGGCCAGAAATAGCCACCAAGGCGCGCGCGCAAATTGGTGCCTTGCAGAACATCGACGGCGTTCAGATCAATCTCGGGGGCGATGTCCCACAGATGCGCGAATACCAACGGTTGGCTGGCAAACCGACCGGAGGCCACAGGGATATCTGCGGTAACGCGGGCCACTAGATGCAGCGCCCGCCATCGACTTCCATCGCCACGCCGGTAATCATGCTGGCCGCATCAGAGCACAGGAATGCAGCCGCGTTGCCCATATCTTCGGGCGTGGAAAAGCGGCCCAGCGGGATGGTGGCGAGGAACTGAGCGCGCCGCTCGGGCGTGTCCTCGCCCATGAATGTCTTCAGCAAAGGGGTTTCGCCCGCCACCGGATTGATCGCATTGACGCGAATGCCGAAGGGGGCAAGCTCGACCGCCATGGTCTTGGTTGCGGTGATCATCCAGCCCTTGGAGGCGTTGTACCAATTGAGGTTCGGACGCGGGCTGACCCCAGCGGTGGAGGCGACGTTGAGGATCGCGCCCGAGCCGCGCGCTTTGAAGGCGGGCACGAAGGTCTTGGCGGTCAGGTAGACGGATTTAGCGTTGACGTTAAGAACGCGGTCAAACTCGTCCTCGCTAACCTCTTCCATTGGTTGCGGCAGATGGGTGATGCCGGCGTTGTTGACGAGGATGTCTGGCGCGCGCCCGAATTGCGCCAGCGCGGTCTCATACAGGGCCGCGACGCTTGCGGCGTTTGCCACGTTGGTTTCCGCGTAAAAGCCGCCGACTTCTGCCGCGATGCTTTTTGCGCCCTCAAGATTGATATCGGCGACCAGGACTGTCGCGCCTTGGGCCGCAAATACGCGCGCTATCCCGGCCCCGAAGCCTGATCCGCCGCCTGTGATGATAGCTGTTTTGCCGCTGAGTTGCATTGCGTCACTCCGAATTCATGACCCCGGATGGATCTTGAACATAGATTGACGAATGGCGCGCGGATGTGAAGCCCAGATGGCGACACATGTTCATAAAGCCAGTTTGGTCTGGCCGCACAATGGTGGTGAAATTCTCGGTCCCGAAGTCGATCCGCATTTGGCGCAGAACTTGCGCGCCGACATGGCGGCTCAGGCCCTTGCCGCGCCACTCGGGTGCGACCGAAATCATGCCCCACCAGCCCTCGTCCTCGCGCGGGTGGAAACGGTTGGCATGCACAACACAGCCCGACATCGCAACGGGTCGGTCTTCGCTGTCAGACAGGTAAAGGAACACCGAAGGACGCGCTTGGCCGCGCAGGAACAAGCCCATGGGAAGCCACTCGCCATTTGTGGCCGCTAAGTTTGACAGGGCTTCTAGCTTGGCAGGCGAGGTTTGTGCATCGACGCGGTGCAAGAACAGGCCCGCGGGCAATTGGAGGGACGACAGTATCGTGTCGGCGTGGCGCAGGACATTGGCTCCGACGTTCCATTCCTTGGCAATGTCGGTTTTCAGACCAGCGGCATGAAGTGGGCGTTGCACCATTTTGACGGCGTCGTTGGGCACGTTCTGAAAGCCCGCGCTGCCTTGCAACTGGGTCAGGGCCAACACCAAGTCTACGCAATCGGGTGTCTCGAATGACACCGATAGCAAGCGACCATGGCACATGATGCGCCGGTCAGATTTGAGAAGCGTCCAGAGCGCTTGTGCCCTGAGCTGCATGGCCCGTTGGGCCGGAGTTCCAAAAACCTCGGACATGGGTCCTCCATAAGTAGGGAAAGATACTCATGAAGACGGTCGGGTCGCGCCGTCTGATTACTCGTTACACAACTGAAGTTTGCAGGCGGCGCGCCCAAAGGGAAAGCGGTATTTTAACCTATGCGTGGATTGCACCGTCACCGCAGGCGAGTGCGGCTTCTCGAACCGCCTCGCTGTATGTCGGGTGCGCATGGCACGTGCGGGCGATGTCTTCGGCCGCTGCGCCAAATTCCATCGCAACGCAAATCTCGTGGATCAGATCGCCCGCCATTGGGCCGATGATGTGGCAGCCAAGAATGCGGTCGGTCTCTGTATCGGCGAGGATTTTCACGAAACCGTCGCCGGCGAAATTGGCTTTGGCGCGCCCATTGCCCATGAACGAGAACTTGCCGACTTTGTAGGCGCGGCCTTCCTCCTTCAGTTGCTCTTCGGTTTTGCCAACGCTTGCGACCTCGGGGTGGGTGTAGATCACGCCGGGGATCACGTCGTAATTCACATGCGGGTGCTGACCTGCGATCATCTCGGCGACGGCCATGCCCTCGTCTTCGGCTTTGTGCGCCAGCATCGGACCCTCGATCACGTCGCCAATGGCGTACAGACCGGGGATGTTGGTGCGGTAGCTGTCTTGGGCGATCTGGCCGCGTTCGGTCATTTTGATGCCAAGCGCGTCGAGGCCGAGACCTTCGGTGAACGGCTTGCGGCCGGTGGCCACGAGAACGACATCGGCGTCCAGCGTGGTTTCAGAGTCGTTCTTGCGCAGCTTGTAGGTGACTTTTGCCTTGGTCTTCAGCGTCTCAACCTTCTGGACGGCAGCGCCCATGATGAAGGCCATGCCCTGCTTTTTGAGCGTGCGCTGGAAGGTCTTGGCGGTGTCTGCGTCCATGCCGGGGGTGACGGTGTCCATGAACTCGATGACTTTCACCTCGGTGCCGAGGCGCGCATAGACGCTGCCCATCTCGAGCCCGATAACCCCACCGCCGACCACGATCATGGTCTTGGGGATCTTCGGCAATTCGAGCGCGCCCGTGGACGTGACGACTATCTTCTCGTCAATCGTAACTTCTGCACCGGGGATGGAGGCGGGCTCGGACCCGGACGCGATGATGGTATGCTTGGCGTCATGCGTCTCGTCACCGACCTTGACCTTGCCGGCCTCAGGGATGCTGCCCCAGCCTTTCAGCCAATCAACCTTGTTCTTTTTGAACAGGAATTCGATGCCTTTGGTGTTCTGGGCGATTACCTCGTCTTTATAGGCAAGCATCTGTTTCCAATCGACCTTTGGGGTCGGCCCGGTCAGGCCCATCTTGGAAAAGTTATGCTCGGCCTCGTGAAGCTGGTGGCTGGCGTGCAGCAGCGCTTTGGACGGGATGCAGCCGACATTCAGGCAGGTGCCCCCGAGCGTGTCGCGCCCCTCAACGCAGGCGGTTTTCAGGCCGAGTTGCGCGCAGCGAATGGCGCATACATAGCCGCCGGGGCCGGAGCCGATGATGATGACGTCGTAGCTAGCCATTGTGATGGTCCTTTTGGTCGGGCGGGGTGCTGTTTTGGGGCGCTGCCCCAGACCCCGGGATATTTGCGGAACTATGAATTAGAGGAGCGCTGCGATCAGCATGAAAGCGGTGGCGAGGAACCCGACGAACCAGATGAGGCTGCGCCACGGCACAAGGCCAAAGTAGTAGGCAGGGATATAGGCAATGCGGGCGGCGAGGTAGGTCCACGCACAGGCGGCGGTGAACGCGGTGGATTGGTCGGTGAACGTGATGACGAGGGCGGCGATGGCAAACAGCACCAGCCATTCGGTGTGGTTGTTGAAGGCGCGAAACATGCGCGCGGTCTTGGGGCTGACCTGCTCCATCAGCGGAGAGCCGAGGCGGTGCGCGTCGCGCGGTGACAGGGTCTTGCTTGCAGGCAACTCGATATTGGCCGGACCCGCGAAGAGGGCGAACTGGACGAGTTGCAGGAGTGCAGCGAGGGTGAGGGCGGTGAGTTCGGGGGTCATTCGGCTGCGAAAAAGGATTTGGCTTCGTCGAGAACGCGGGCAAGTTCTGGGTTCTCCAGCGCGGGTCTTGCATTGGCGAAAAAGCCTTCGCCAAGCTCGGGGCTGTCGTCGAAATCTACTGGTGGTTTTTGTCGAACTGTCATCGCACTTCTCGCTTGTTTGCCCTGCGCAGGGAAATCACCCGAACTCTGTCTCTGCGCGCAGTATAGACCAAGATATGATCACGGTCGCCGATCTTTCCAAAAGCTGTGACGCGCCGCTCACCTTAGTCCATTCTTTCGTCGCCCTGCTGTACCGCCGTGGCCCATTCAAAGCGGTAAACCTCGTCAAATGGGACGCCGTGTTTGGCCAAGTTGACCTCGGCGTTGTCGGCGTCCCAATCAAAAGGTGGTTAAGCCAACGCGTCACAAATCCATCAACAACCGCCGTGGATCTTCCAAGGCCTCTTTCACCCGCACGAGGAACGTCACCGCTCCTTTACCGTCCACGATCCGGTGATCGTAGCTCAGCGCTAGATACATCATCGGGCGGATCACCACTTGGCCTTTGATCGCCATCGGGCGGTCTTGGATTTTGTGCATCCCGAGGATACCCGCCTGCGGAGGGTTCAGGATTGGCGAGCTCATCAGCGAACCGTAGACCCCGCCGTTCGAGATCGTGAAGGTCCCGCCTTGCATCTCGGCCATGCTCAGTTTGCCGTCGCGCGCACGCTTGCCTTTCTCGGCAATCGCCTTCTCGATGGCGGCAAAGCTCATGGAATCTACATCGCGGATCACGGGCACCACGAGGCCTGTGGGCGTGCCTGCCGCAATGCCCATGTGGACGAAGTTTTTGTAGACGATGTCTGTGCCGTCGATCTCGGCATTGACCTCGGGGATTTCGTGCAGCGCGTGTACGCAGGCCTTTGTGAAGAAGGACATGAAGCCCAGTTTGACGCCGTGCTTCTTCTCAAACAGGTCTTTGTACTCTTTGCGCAGCGACATCACCTCGGTCATGTCGACCTCGTTGTAAGTCGTCAGCATGGCGGCGGTGTTCTGGCTGTCCTTCAGGCGCCTGGCGATGGTTTGGCGCAGACGGGTCATCTTCACGCGTTCCTCGCGTGCGGCATCATCTGCGGCAACGGGCGCGCGCGGCATTGCTGTAGGTGCCGGAGCCGCAGCTGGGGCCGGAGCAGGGGCGGGCGCGATCACGGCTTTCAGCGCGTCTTCTTTCATGATGCGCCCATCGCGGCCTGAGCCTTGGACGTTTGCCGGATCGATGCCTTTGTCGGCCATGATCTTTTTGGCAGACGGCGCATCTTCGACGTCCTTGCTGGTGGACGCTGCGGGCGGTGCCGCCGCCGTCGCTGGCGCGGATGCCTGCGCACTTGCCCCACCGATCACGGCGAGTTTCGCGCTCGCATCCACAGTGCTGCCTTCGGGCGCGAGAATTTCCGTCAGAGTGCCGGACGCAGGCGCTGGCACCTCGACGGAGACCTTGTCGGTTTCCAGCTCGCACAGCATTTCATCTTGGGTGACGGTGTCGCCGACCTTCTTGAACCACGTGGACACAGTGGCCTCACTGACGCTTTCCCCAAGGGTTGGGACCATCACATCGGTGTTTTTGCCGCTTGCTGCGGGGGCCTCTTCTTTGGCGGACGCGGCTTTGGCTTTTGGCGCAGGGGCCGCGCTCGTGCCTTCTGTCAGGGTCGCCAACAACGCATCAGCGCCAACGGTTTCGCCTTCGGCTGCTACAATCTCGCCCAGCGTCCCTGCGGCCGGCGCGGACACTTCGACGGTGACTTTGTCGGTCTCAAGCTCGCACAGCATTTCGTCGACTGCGACTGCATCACCGGGCTTTTTGAACCAGGTGGCGACGGTGGCCTCGGTGACCGACTCGCCCAGGGTTGGCACGCGCACTTCAATCGTCATGGTCTTATCCTTCAATCGTCAGCGCGTCGTTAACGAGCGCGGCTTGTTGGGCTTTGTGCATGCTGGCCAGACCCGTAGCAGGCGAGGCAGAGGCGGAGCGACCGACATAGGAGGGTCGCTTGTGCTTGGCTTTCAGACGGGTGAGGACCCATTCGATGTTGGGCTCGATAAAGCTCCAGGCGCCTTGGTTCTTGGGCTCTTCCTGACACCAGACCATTTCGGCACCCTTGAAGCGCTCAAGCTCTTTGGTCAGTGAAAGCGCTGGGAACGGATAGAACTGCTCAACGCGCATCAGGTAGACATCATCGATCCCGCGCGTGTCGCGTTCTTCCAGCAGGTCGAAATAGACTTTGCCCGAGCACATGACGACGCGTTTGATCTTGTCGTCTGCCTTCAGCTTGGTGTCCGAATTGCCCTTCTGCGCATCGTCCCACAGCACCCTGTGGAAACTGGAGCCGGTGACGAAATCCTCGGTCTCGGACACGGCCATCTTGTGGCGCAGCAGAGATTTTGGCGTCATCAGCACCAATGGCTTGCGGAAGCTGCGGTGGATCTGGCGGCGCAAGATGTGGAAGTAGTTGGCTGGTGTCGTGCAGTTGGCGACGATCCAGTTGTCTTGGCCGCACATCTGCAAGAACCGCTCTAGCCGGGCCGACGAGTGTTCGGGGCCTTGGCCCTCAAACCCGTGGGGCAGCAGCATCACGAGGCCGGACATGCGCAACCATTTGCTTTCACCCGAACTGATGAACTGGTCGAACATGATCTGGGCGCCGTTGGCGAAATCGCCGAACTGGGCTTCCCACAAGGTCAACGCGTTCGGCTCGGCAAGGCTGTAGCCATACTCAAACCCAAGCACCGCGTATTCCGACAGCATCGAGTCGATGGCCTCGAATTGCGCTTGGCCTGACCGGATGTTGTTGAGCGGAAAGAACCGCTCTTCGGTGTCTTGATTGATGATGCCTGAGTGGCGTTGGCTGAATGTGCCGCGTGTGCTGTCTTGGCCTGACAGTCGCACCGGGTAGCCTTCGGTCAGAAGGGAGCCAAATGCGAGCGCCTCGGCGGTGGCCCAGTCAAAGCCTTTGCCAGTGTCGAGCATCTTTTGCTTGGCCTCAAGCAGACGGCCCACGGTCTTGTGTCGCGGGAACCCGTCGGGCGTGCGCGCCAACGCATTGCCCACTTCGGCGAAGGTCTCAGGCGGCACGGCGGTGGTGCCACGCTGGTAGTCTTCGTCCTTGCGGTCCAGATGTGACCACTTCCCATCCAGCCAATCGGCTTTGTTGGGTTTGTAGTCTTTGCCAGCCTCGAATTCCTCGTTGAGGAAGGCCTGGAACGAGGCTTTCATATCCTCAATCTCGCCCTCGGGGATGAGGCCGTCTTTGACCAGACGCTCTGTATAGATGCTGAGCGTCGTCTTGTGGGTCTTAATTTTCTTATACATTACCGGGTTGGTGAACATGGGCTCGTCGCCCTCGTTATGTCCAAAGCGGCGGTAGCAGATGATGTCGATCACGACGTCTTTGTGGAACTTCTGGCGGAATTCGGTGGCGACTTTGGCCGCGTGGGTCACGGCCTCGGGATCGTCGCCGTTAACGTGGAAAATAGGGGCCTCAACAACCAGCGCATTGTCAGTCGGGTAGGGCGACGAGCGCGAGAAATGCGGCGCAGTCGTGAAGCCGATCTGGTTGTTGACCACGATATGCATGGTGCCGCCGGTCTTGTGGCCGCGCAGGCCAGACAGCGCAAAACACTCGGCCACAACGCCTTGGCCCGCGAAGGCCGCATCGCCGTGCAGCAGCACAGGCATGACCTTGGTGCGGTCGGTGTCTTTGAGCTGGTCTTGCTTGGCGCGGACCTTGCCGATGACGACGGGGTTCACAGCCTCAAGGTGGCTGGGATTCGCGGTCAGTGACAGGTGGACGGTGTTGCCGTCAAACTCGCGGTCCGACGACGCGCCAAGGTGGTATTTCACATCGCCTGAGCCATCGACATCTTCGGGCTTGGACGAACCGCCTTGGAATTCGTTGAAAATCGCGCGGTACGGCTTGCGCATCACGTTGGCCAGCACGCTCAGACGCCCGCGGTGCGGCATCCCGATCACGACATCTTGGACGCCCAGATTACCGCCGCGCTTGATGACCTGTTCCATCGCAGGGATCAGGCTCTCGCCGCCATCAAGGCCGAAGCGCTTGGTGCCCATGTATTTGACGTGCAGGAATTTCTCAAAACCCTCGGCCTCGACCATCTTGTTCAGGATGGCTTTGCGGCCCTCGCGGGTGAACTGAATTTCCTTGCCCAGCCCTTCGATCCGCTCTTTCAGCCAGCCGGCTTCTTCGGGGTTCGAGATGTGCATGTATTGCAGCGCGAAGGTGCCGCAATAGGTGCGCTTCACGATCTCCATGATCTGGCGCATGGAGGCGACTTGCAGCCCCAGGACCTGGTCGATGAAAATCGGGCGGTCCATGTCGGCCTCGGTGAAGCCGTAGGATTTTGGGTCTAGCTCGGGCTGGTTGCCGGTCTCGCGCATGCCCAGCGGGTCGAGGTCTGCGGCCAGATGGCCCCGGATGCGGTAGGCGCGGATGATCATCAACGCGCGGATGGAATCGAGCACGGCACGTTTGACGGCCTCATCCGATAGCTTGATGCCTTTCTCGGTCGCTTTGGCTACGATCTTTTCGCCAGCGGCTTTGGTCTCGGTGGGCGCAGGGGCCGCGGCCCATTCACCGGTAAGTGCGGCGGTCAGATCATCGGCAGGCTGAGGTGGCCAATCGGTGCGCGCCCAAGAGG
The DNA here is from genome assembly GCA_034111085.1 of Dinoroseobacter sp. Taxonomy (GTDB): domain Bacteria; phylum Pseudomonadota; class Alphaproteobacteria; order Rhodobacterales; family Rhodobacteraceae; genus Dinoroseobacter. The sequence continues at coordinate 164 of JAWUXZ010000030.1, read as the reverse complement.
GGCCTTGCGCTTCGGCCTTGATGTCAAGATCGGCATCGCCAAGGGCGCGGAAGAACTGCTGCCACGCCTCGTCGACCGCGTTCGGGTCGTTGGCATATTGGGCATAGAGCTGCTCAAGATATTCCGCGTTGTGCCCCTGCATAAAGGAGGAGGCATGAAACTGG
>JAWUXZ010000029.1:0-49401 GCA_034111085.1 Dinoroseobacter sp. | reverse complement strand
CAAACCGCTTTGTCAGCTCGCGCCCCATCCCGGCCGCGCGCCCTTCTCCCAACACCTCGCACAAATCATCTAACAAACCCCTAATGCGCTTAGAGGTCTCAAACATCACAAGCGTCGCTTTGATATCAGCCGCCTCTCGCAACCATTTCTGCCGTGCGCCTCCCGGTTTTGGCGCAAACCCCAGAAAGCAGAACCGATCTGTCGGCACCCCAGCCAAGGACAACGCCGCCACGACCGAAGACGCCCCCGGCACCACCGTCACTGCCAAATCCTCAGCATTTAGCGCCCGAACCAACTCAAAACCCGGATCCGCAATCAGCGGCGAGCCCGCGTCCGAGCAAAACGCCACCGATTTGCCCGCCACCACCAGCGCAATGATCCCTGCGCGCGCTGCCGAGCCGCTGTGATCGTGATGGGCGATCACCTGCCTGTCGCCTACGGGCACCCCGTGGATTTCCAGCAATCTGCGCAAGGTCCGCGTGTCTTCGGCCACCAGCACATCGGCCGCGCGCAGCACATCGAGCGCACGCAATGTGATGTCGCGCGCGTTCCCGATTGGCGTGGCCACAAGATAAAGGCCGGCGCTCAGATCATCGTTGCTCATGCACAAATTCCTCCGATAGGCGCGCAGAAAACCGATAAAATGGCTCTGTCTTGCCCGTTTACTTGAGCGCGCGAACCCAGTAACCTTATACTATCTATTGTATGTCCCGGGGGGATAGAGGCGAGTTATGGGTATTCCATTGAATTTTACGTTCATTGCGCTGCGCCGATTGGCGCTGGTTTTCGTTGGCCTTCTGTTGGCGGCCTGTCAACCGCTCAGTTTTGACTCGCCGGGCTCGGGTCCTAGCATCAACACCCGCAATCCGGTGCCGGTCGCTCTGCTGGTGCCATATGGCTCGGGCGGTGCGGGCGAGGAAGGCCTTGCGCGCAGCCTAGAGAATGCCGCTCGACTTGCAATTGCTGATCTGGACGGTGTCGTCATCGATCTGCGCGTCTATCCAACAGGTGGCAACAGTGACCGTGCAGCCGCAGCCGCCGTCAAGGCCGTGAATGAGGGAGCCAAAATCATCCTCGGTCCGGTGTTTGGCGATGCCGCAAATTCCGCAGGCTTGGCCGTGGCCAACAGCAGCATCAACGTGCTGGCCTTCTCCAACAACACCCGGATCGCAGGCGGAAATGTCTTCGTGCTGGGCAATACATTTGAGAATACCGCCCAACGCCTCGTCAGCTTCGGCGCGCGCCAGGGCAAAACCCGCGTGCTGGTCGTGCATCCCAATACCACTGTGGGCGAGATCGGGCGTGATGCAGTCCTGACTGCGCTATCACGCTCGTCGGCCAGCAGCGTCGGTCAGATCGGCTATGAAGCGTCCCAGCGCGGCGTCGTCTCTGCTGTCTCCGCGATTGCTGACACCGCACGCGACAATCAGGCTGATACGATCTTCTTCACCTCGGACACACTTGGCGGCCTGCCATTGCTGACCCAGATGCTGCCAGAAAACCGTATCTTGCCAACCCAGTTCCAGTTCATGGGTCTAACGCGCTGGGATATTCCGGCAGGCACTCTCGATCTGCCGGGCGTCCAGAACGGTCTGTTTGCAATGCCCGATCCGGCGCTCGCATCGCGGTTTGCCCAGCGCTACAACGCCGCTTATGGCAGCAACCCGCACCCGATTGCAGGTCTTGCCTATGACGGGATCGCCGCAATTGGCGCGCTGGTCGCAGCAGGCAATTCCAACGCTCTGACGCGCGGCGCACTGACCCAAAGTTCGGGCTTTCGTGGTGTGAACGGCGTGTTCCGCTTGCGCAATGACGGCACGAACGAACGTGCTCTGGCTGTTGCACGTATTGCAAACCGGGCTGTGACCATTGTGTCGCCTGCCCCAACCGGGTTTGGTCTTGCTGGTTTCTAGACCACTCGCTGACCTGACTGTCACGCCGCCGCCGGATAATTTAATTTGTCCGGCGGCTGAGCTTTTTGACGAGGAAGCCATAAAATCCGCCGTTGCCGAGATCACTCTTGGTCCCGCAGACGCCTGCCGCGGCGCTTTCGTCGAGTTGCTAAAAACCACCCAGAAAAGCGCGCGCGACCGCATTGCCCAGCGCTTCACGGATCGCCCGTTTGATGCGCGCCCAGCCACTCGCAGCTACGCGTTTCTGACCGATGCGCTGGTGACAACCGCGTTCGCCTTTGCCCGTGACGTGCTGCACACCGCAAGCGCTGCCGAGGCCGAACGCCTGACCCTTGTCGGCGTCGGTGGATACGGGCGTGGCGAGATGGCTCCGTATTCAGACGTGGATCTTCTTTTCCTGACGCCCACCCGCATTACGCCGCAAGACGAGCAGGTCATCGAGGCCACGCTTTATATACTGTGGGACCTTAAGATGAAGGTCGGACATGCCAGTCGCACCGTCAAAGAATGCCTGAAACTCGGCAAAGAAGACTACACCATCCGAACGTCCTTGCTCGAGCAACGCTACCTCGCCGGTGACGAGGCGCTGGCCCAAGAGTTGCGCGACCGGCTTGTGGCAGATCTGTTCCGCTCCACCGGCCCGGAATTTGTCGAGGCCAAGCTGGACGAGCGTGCCACACGCCACTCCAACCAAGGCGGGCAGCGCTATGTGCTCGAGCCAAATGTTAAAGAAGGCAAAGGCGGGCTGCGCGACCTGCAATCGCTGTTCTGGATCGCTAAATACATCCACAACGTTGAAGACGCCGCTGATCTGATGAAAATCGGCGTTTTCACCGAGCCGGAATACCGCAGTTTCCAACAGGCCGAAGACTTCCTTTGGGGGGTGCGCTGCCACATGCATCTGGTGGCGGGCCGCGCGACCGAGCAGTTGACCTTCGACATGCAAGTCGATGTCGCCCGGCGCTTGGGGTTTGAAGATCAAGGCGGTCGCCGCGATGTCGAGCACTTCATGCAGGCCTATTTCCGCCATGCCACCCGTGTGGGCGAGTTGACCCGGATTTTCCTGACAGCCCTTGAGGCAGCGCATGTGAAAAAGGTGCCGTCGCTGACCGAGATGTTTCGTCCCAAGCGCCGCAAGAAACTAAAAGATGGCTATGTGGAACGCCAAGGTCGCCTTGATATCGCTGAACCTGACACTTTCTTTGACGATCCGGTCAACTTGATGCGGCTGTTTGAGGAGGGCTTGCGCTCGGGTCTGCTGCTGCACCCCAATGTAATGCGCGCGGTCACTGCCAATCTGGATCTGATCAACGCCGATCTGCGCGCGAGCAAAGAGGCCAACCGCATCTTCCTCGATCTGCTTCTCAAGCACGGAAATCCCGAACGTGGGCTGCGCCGGATGAACGAATTGGGCGTGCTGGGCGCGTTCATCCCCGAGTTTCAGAACATCGTCGCCATGATGCAATTCAACGTCTACCACCACTACACCGTGGACGAGCATACCATCCAAGTCATCTCGACCCTCGCCCAGATAGAGCGCAATGAGCTGACCGAAGAGCTGCCCATCGCCAGTGGCATTCTGAAACGCGGGATCAACCGCAAAGTGCTCTATGTTGCGTTGCTGTTGCACGATATCGGCAAGGGACGGCCCGAGGATCATTCGGTGCTCGGCGCCCATATCGCCCGCCGCGTTGTCCCGCAATTGGGGCTGAATGCGCGTGAGGAAGAAACCGTCGTCTGGCTGATCCGCTACCATCTGCTGATGTCGGACATGGCGCAAAAACGTGACCTCAGCGATCCGCGCACCGTGCGTGATTTTGCCAAGCTGGTGAAGACACGCGAGCGCCTCGATCTGCTATGTGTGCTGACCGTCTGCGATATTCGCGGCGTGGGGCCGCGCACATGGAACAACTGGAAAGCGCAACTTCTGCGCAGCCTGTTTCGCCAAACCGCCGAGGCGCTTGAGACCGGGATGGAAGACCTGAACCGCGAACATCGCGGGGCCGAGGCCAAGCGTGCGCTGCGTGAAGCCCTTGCCGGATGGCCCACCAAAGACCTGCGCCGCGAGACCGCGCGCCATTACGAGCCCTATTGGCAAGGCATGCCGCCCGAAGTCCATGTTCGCTCAGCCGAGTTGCTGCGTAACATCGAAGACGACGATATGCAGCTTGATCTGACCCTTGATGCCGACCGTGATGTCACCCGCGTTTTGTTTGTGTTGCAAGACCATCCCGGCATCTTCAGCCGCCTTGCGGGCGCGCTTGCGATCGCCGCGGCAAACACCGTCGATGCGCGCACCTACACCACCAAGGACGGCTTTGTGATCTCGGTCTTCTGGGTCCAGGACCCGGATGGCGCGCCCTATGCACAAGAGCGTTTGCCGCGCCTTAAACGGGTCATCGGCAAGGCCATGCGCGGCGAGGTGGTGCCAACCTCCGCGCTGCAATCCAAAGACAAGATGCGCAAGCGAGACAGCCAGTTCCGCTTCCCAACCTCGATTAGTTTCGACAATGACGGGTCCGAGATATTTACCATTATCGAGGTCGACACCCGCGACCGTCCCGGCCTGCTATATGACATCACCCGCACACTCGCGAACGCCAATATCTATGTCTCGTCGGCGCAAATCGCGACCTATGGGGCTCAAGCCGTCGATAGCTTCTACGTCAAGGATTTGTTCGGGCTGAAGATCACCACCAAATCCAAGCAGGAAGCTTTGTCCCGCAAGCTCCTGGCCGCGATCAAGCTGGCCACGGAGAGGGCCCAAGCGTGAAGGTTCCCACGTGACCCCCCGCCCGATTCGACTGCTCAAAGGCTTCTTCACCGTCGGCGTCTGGACAATGGCGAGCCGCGTTTTTGGCTTTGTGCGCGATATCATGATCGCCGCCTTTCTTGGGTCCGGACCCGTGGCCGAGGCGTTCCTTGTTGCCTTCTCGCTGCCCAACATGTTCCGCCGCTTCTTTGCCGAGGGTGCGTTCAACATGGCCTTCGTGCCGATGTTTTCCAAAAAGGTCGAAGGCGACGAAGAGGCCCTCGATTTTGCACGCGACGCATTCAGCGGGTTGGCAGCACTGCTGATCGTGTTCACGCTGGTGGCGATGGCCGCAATGCCTTGGCTCGTGTTGGCAATGGCCAGTGGTTTTCGCGGGGACGAGCGGTTCGATCTCGCCGTCATCTATGGCCGCATCGCCTTCCCCTATATCCTGTTCATCTCGCTTGCGGCCTTGCTTTCGGGCGTCCTGAATACCCTCGGGCGCTTCGCGGCTGCGGCAGCGGCGCCTGTGCTTCTGAACATGTTGTTTGTGGGTGCGATGGTGCTGGCAAACATGAACGGTTGGCCGATTGGTGACGCGCTCGCATGGGCTGTGCCGTTTGCAGGGATCGCGCAACTGGCCCTTGTGTGGATCGCCGCAGACCGCGCTGGCTACCGCCTGATCCCACGCTTGCCGAAGCTAACGCCAGAACTGAAACGCCTCGCCATCATCGCAGGCCCGGCGATCATCGCAGGCGGCGTGATGCAGGTGAACTTGCTCGTCGGTCGTCAGGTTGCCAGCTTCTTTGACGGTGCGGTTGCATGGTTGGCCTATGCAGACCGCCTCTACCAACTGCCCCTCGGTGTGGTCGGTATCGCCATTGGCGTCGTGTTGCTGCCCGATCTGTCGCGCAAGCTGCGCGGGGGCGATATCGAGGGGGGGCGCTATGCGTTTAGCCGCGCAGGCGAGATCAGTCTGGCGCTGACCATTCCTGCCGCCGTGGCCCTCGTGATTATCCCGATCCCACTGATCTCGGTTCTATTCGGGCGCGGGGCGTTCGGGGCCGATGATGTCGCGGCCACCGCCTTGGCCGTCGCGGTCTACGGCGCGGGTCTGCCAGCGTTTGTGCTGCAAAAGGTTCTGCAACCATTGTATTTCGCGCGCGAAGACACCCGCACGCCGCTACGTTTTGCGCTTGTGGCGATGATCGTGAACGCCGTGATCGCCATCGGCCTCGCGCCTGTCATTGGCTATATCGCCGCCGCCATCGGCACCACCTTCGCAGGCTGGGCGATGGCATGGCTACTTTGGCGCGGGGTGCGTGACATGGGCGAAGCCGCACGCCCCGACGAGCGCTTTCGCAAACGCGTCTGGCGGATCGTAGCGGCATCGCTGGTGATGGGCGTCGTTCTGTGGGCCAGTGTCCTGACGCTCAGCCCGTTTCTTGGTGAAAACGGCGTGCGTTACGCAGCGCTCGCCATACTCGTCGGGATCGGGATCGTAAGTTATGCGGTGGCCGGACAAGCCCTTGGGGCGTTTCGGATTTCTGAGTTCCGATCCTCCCTCAGGCGCAGCTAGCGTTCGCGCAGTTTCGCCAGAATCCGCTGCCACCCGCCGGGCACCATCACGAAACTCAGCAAGAACCCGACGCCGAAACCCGCCAAGTCCGCGACCCAGTCCTTCGGCCCGTCAAAGAACACCGCGAAGATCAATTGCAGCCCCAAGAACACGCCAATCAGCATGAAAGCGCGCGCTTGGTTCTCGCCTGCCGCCGATAGGTTAACCCAGAGCACAAATGTATAGGCCCCGATCAGCCCGTAGACACCGGGATAGCCGCCAATCAACGGCGCGTCCTCGTTTAAAATAACGCCGTAGGCAACCGCGCCCAAGATCGCCGAGGCAAAGAACACTATCAGCATCTTCGCGCCGCCAAAGACTTCGCTGACCAGTTTGCCAAGCGCGAGGATGAATACGATCACGAAAACCGCGTGGGTAAAGCTGACATGGATCAGCGGGTAGGTCACAAACCGCGCCAATTGCTCGGGCGGAAAGCGGCCATTGGCCAGCATCCACTCCCACACCACATCCGCGAATGCCCAGTCGCGCACAGCACTCAGCCGCCAACCTATTGCTTCCGGCCCGCCGATCAGACCGCGTGCGCCCAAGGTAAACAGGGCCTCTAGTCCGAGGATCACTGCCACCAGCGCGATCACAGATTTCGGCAGCGGGTTGAACGGTGCCTCGACAATCGGGTCGCGGTCGGGGTTTGGGTCGGACATAGGATGGGGGCCTTCGCGTTGACGGGGTCGCTCGCCCTCGGTAAGCCCTGCGAACCCCTAGGTCCAGACGGAGACAGGCCCAGATGAGCGCGCCTTCTTTCACCCCTCGTGTATTTTCCGGCATCCAGCCCTCTGGCGGCTTGACGCTTGGCAACTATCTCGGAGCGCTCAAGCGCTTTGTGGATATGCAAAACGCAGGCAGCCACGAGACCGTGTATTGCATGGTCGATCAGCACGCGATCACAGTCTGGCAAGACCCTGCCGAGCTGCGCCGTAACACCCGCGAGCTATGTGCGGGCTTTATCGCGTCCGGCGTCGATCCCGAAAAGTCGATCCTGTTTAACCAATCGCAAGTGCCCGAGCATGCGCAGCTTGGCTGGTTATTTGCGTGCGTGGCGCGCATGGGCTGGATGGGCCGCATGACCCAGTGGAAGGACAAGGCAGGCAAGAATGCCGAACAAGCCTCGCTGGGTCTGTTTAGCTATCCCGCGCTGATGGCCGCTGACATCCTGATTTATCACGCAACCCATGTGCCCGTGGGCGAGGATCAAAAGCAGCATCTTGAGTTGACCCGCGATATCGCCGCGAAGTTTAACCATGATTACGGCGTGGACTTCTTCCCGATCACCGAGCCCGTCATCGAAGGTTCGGCGACGCGGGTGATGAGCTTTCGCGACGGCACCAAGAAGATGTCGAAAAGTGACCCCAGTGATGCCAGCCGCATCAACATGACCGACGATTCCGATACAATTGCCAAGAAGATCCGCAAAGCCAAGACTGATCCCGAGCCTTTGCCCGATACCGCGGATGGCTTAAAAGACCGGCCCGAGGCGCGCAATCTGGTGAACATATATGCCGCCTTGTCGGATCAAACTGTCGACGAGGTGATTGCGCAAGTTGCGGGTCAGCAGTTCGGTCAGTTCAAGCCGTTGCTGGCCGATCTGGCGGTGGCGAAGCTGTCACCGATCTCAACCGAGATGGCGCGACTGATGGAAGACGAGGCCGAGATCGACCGCATCCTGCGCCGCGGGGCCGAGCGCGCGCGCGAAATCACGACGCCAATTCTTGAGAAAGCCTATGATATCGTTGGGATGGTAAGGTAGGCTCAAGCCTTTGTTAACAAAAGATTAATAGGTCAGTAGTGTTGACGCATTGTTTCGCATGCGAAACAATAGGACAGTAGTGCTGACCTATCTACGACCCACCTTCCACCGCCGCTCCGAAGACCGCGATCCCGGCCCCGAGTGCGGCGAGGGTGCCAAACCCTGCCCCGCGCGCAGGCTGCCCGCCTCGGAACGCAAGTGCCGCCGCGAGCCCCGCTTGCAGCGCGTAATAGACCGCAAAGGCACGCGACGCGTAGCTGATGATCTGGAACACATCCGCCCCCCACGTCAGCGCAAGGCCCACAACCGTCAGCATCACGTAAGCCCAGCGCACGGAAATTCGGTTGCGCGACACCTCCGCCAGCAACCCACCTGCCCCGCCCGTATCGGCCACCGCCGCGCTGAACTGGGCCGCAAGTGCCCCGCCCACCAACATCAAGGGCAGGATCGGGGCCACCACGGCCATCATTGCAACGATTGCCGTCTCTGACAGCGCCCCCGGTTGTACGTCTAGCGCGTATGTCAGTAGCGCGATGTAGGCCAGATAGATGCCGCTCGATATCCATTGGGCCAGCTTCATCGAGGCCAAGCGCGTCTCGCGGTCATAATCATCGCCCAAATAGCGCGACGTCTCAAACCCCTGCACCGTGACCAGCAGGCCAAAGACCAGCACAATCGCGCTCCAACCGCTGGCCCTTGGCAGTGCGAACGACAATTGGCCCTCAACGGCCTGTGACCCGAAATAGATCGCGAGCCCGACCAAGAGCCCGGCAATGATCGACAGTTTCAGGCTGACGGTGACATATTCCATCGCCTCTAGCTGCTTGAAGCCTTTGACCCACCCGACCCCGAGGATCAGCAAGAACAGCGCTGAGGTGGTCAGTTTAGCCGCCAAGCCCCCTCCGAAATCGGTCAGGCTAAACGCGAACGCCCCGAACAGATTGAGGTAGTACGCCACCGATACGAAATAGGCGAAACCTAGCGCCCACGAGGACACATCCTCCAGCCGCCTCACCCAGACACGCCTGCCCAGCGTGCTGTCGCCAAGGACCGTCATGTTGAAGCGGATTGCCGCGCCAAACAGATAGGCCAGCAAGCACAGCAGCCCCATCACCAATGGTGCAAATCCACCAAACTCAGTCGCTAAAATCGGACCGAGCACAAGAAAACCGCTGCCAATGATCGAGGCCAGCGGCGTGGTCATCGCCTGCCAGATTGGGGACCTGCGCAAAGTGGGCCGCCACAGCCAAATGGCCGCCAGCAAAGTTGCAGCAACTATGGCGAATTGTGCGATCATGGGGATGTTCTGCGCCATGCCTTTGACTGCGGCAAGGCCAATGACAATGTGTGCGCAATTGCACATAAGCCGCTCGCTGGCGGGGCTTCTGTTGGCGAGTTGTAACACCTATATCAGGTGTCGAAGGAGGTCCTCTATGACCCATCACGCCCCACCCACCGCTTGTATCGGCCATGTTCACCTCAAGGTTGCCGACCTCGACCGGGCCATCGCGTTTTATTCCGGTGTGCTAGGCTTTGGCATAAACGCGCGCTATGGCAAGCAGGCGGCTTTCTTGGCTGCGGGCGATTACCACCATCACATCGGCTTGAACACTTGGGAAAGTGCCGGATCCACACCGCCGCCACCGGGCCATACCGGGCTCTATCACACCGCATTTCTGTTCCCCGATCGCGCCGCTTTGGCGAGCACCGTTAAGCGGGTGCTAGCGGCGGGTATTGTGCTGGACGGCAAGGCAGACCACCTCGTCAGCGAGGCGGTTTATCTGCGCGATCCAGATCAAAACGGGGTGGAGTTGTATTGGGACAGGCCAAAGTCTGAGTGGCTCTATGATGAATCAGGCAATCTGCAAATGGCAAGCAACCCTTTAGATTTGAATGATCTTTTGGCAGATGCAGCATCCTGATGCGGCGTCGCAGCGATAAAAGGCTCGACACGGGCAGGCGCGCTCTGCTATCTACGTCCTCTACTTAAAAATTAGCATCGCAATGCAATGGAGGCCTCCGATGACCTACCAAAAAATTCCCGTGTCCCCGAAGAACACGCCAAACCAGACAGCGCAGACGCAAGGCAAAGCCACACCGGCTGCTAAACCCACTTCGGCCATGAGCTACCAGATGGGCTTCACATCTGGACCTACCGGCTAAAACGCCCCATGGTCGCCCCCGTAATCTTAGGCGGGAGGCGACTATGGCAGCCGGTACCAATATCAAAACCTACTTCAACGGCGCGTGGCATGACGGCAATGTTGCGATCATGTCGGCGGCGGACCATGGCGCCTGGCTTGGCAGCAACGTGTTCGACGGTGCGCGCTATTTCGATGGCGTTGCCCCCGATCTTGAGGCGCATTGCGAGCGCGTAAACCGCTCAGCCGAGGCTTTGATGATCACGCCGACGGTCAGCACCAGCGACATGGTGCAGATCGTTTGGGAAGGCCTCAAGACCTGCCCCCCGGAAAAGCCCGTCTATATCCGCCCGATGTATTGGGGCATCGATTTGGGCTTCTCGATCGTGCCCGATCCCGACAAAACCGGGTTCTGCATCTGCCTTGAAGAGATCCCCATGGCCCCGCCCACCGCTGGGTCACGGCTGACCACAACGCGCTTTCGCCGTCCGGTTCTGGAAAGCTCGGTGGTGAACGCCAAGGCGGGCTGTCTTTATCCCAACAATGTACGGATGTTGGGCGAGGCGAGATCCAAAGGGTTCGACAACGCGCTAGTCACCGACGCGATTGGCAATGTGGCCGAAACCGCCACCGCCAACATCTTTATGGTCAAGGATGGCGAGGTCTTCACGCCAATCCCGAACGGCACCTTCCTTGCGGGCATCACCCGCGCTCGGCACATGGAAAACCTGCGCGCCGACGGCGTTAACGTCCACGAGACGGTTCTGGGCTACGATGATTTCCACAGCGCCGACGAGGTCTTTATGTCCGGCAATATGATGAAGGTCACGCCTGTCACCGCGTTCGAGGATACTCAGTACCAGATGGGGCCTGTGACGCGTCGGGCGCGCGAACTCTATTGGGATTGGGCGCATTCGGGCGCGTAATTTCGTTGCAATCTGCGCCGTGCAAGGGTCAAGCTGGACCCTGCGAGAAAGGAAGACATCATGCGTAAATTTATGGTCGTGCTGGATGACAGCTCAGAATGCCTGAACGCGATGCGCTTTGCCGCAATGCGGGCGGCGCATACTGGGGGCGGAGTTGTGATCCTTTCGGTGATCCCGCCAGATGATTTCAACCACTGGATTGGCGTCGGCGATATCATGCGTGCTGAGGCCCGCGAACGGATCGAGGCGCATTTCGAGGTTTTCGCCAAATGGATGCGCGACAAGCAGGGCGTGGACCCTCAATTGGTGATCCGCGAGGGCGAGCCTGTCGAAGAGATCCTGGCCCAAGTGCGCGAAGACGACGATGTCGGAGTGCTGGTGCTGGGGGCTGCGATTGATGGCAAAGGTCCGGGGCCGCTGGTCACTGCGATGACGAAAAACGCAGGCGCGCTGCCAATGCCGATTACAATCGTGCCCGGTGATCTGAGCAAAGAGCGGTTAGAGGCGATAACCTGACCGCCTCGCGCCACAGGTCTGCACTGTTCTAAAGAGCGTCCCATTGAGATGAGAAAATTCTTATATGCTCTCGCCGCGATTGCCGTGCTTGGTGCAGCGCTTTTTGGGGCTGCAATTCTGGCCAGCACGACACCGCCACCTATTCCCGGCACACTGACCGGTTACCGCACGGCTGAGCTTGAAGTTGCGCACCGCGACGTGACCTTGCCTATCCATATCTGGTATCCGACCGCCGAAGTCAGCGGGCCTGAACCCGAATTGCTGGGCCAGAACGCGCTGTTCTACGGACATTACGTCTTGCGCGACGCCCCCTTGCCAGACAGCGCCCCGATTGCGGTACTGTCGCATGGATCGGGCGGTAATGCAGTGCAGATGGGCTGGCTTGCACGGCATTTGGCAACGCTGGGCTACATGGTGATTGCGACGAACCATCCCGGTACCACGTCCCGTGACAGCCTTCCCGCGCGCACCGTCCAAATCTGGGAGCGCCCTGCCGACATGCGCGCCATGCTCGATTGGCTTGAGACGGACCCGCTGCCGGGGTTTCGCGCTGACCTCGACGACGTGCTGTCGGTGGGCTTTTCGTTGGGCGGGCATAGTGCGTTGGCGCTTGCGGGGGTTCGGGTCTCGAAAGCGCGGTTCATTGCATATTGCGCTGCCAATCAAGGCAAGGTCGATTGTGGGTGGCTGGAGGATGGTGGCGTGGATTTCACCCAGATAGATGCGGCGCGCTACGAGGCTGATCTGTCGGATGCGCGGATCACCCGCACCATCGCCATTGATCCTGCCTTGCCACAAGCAGTGCTCCACGAAAGCCTTACTGCCCTTGGTTCCAGCGTCCTGATCGTGAACCTTGGCGCGCCAGAGACAATCCCGGCGGCTATGCGCGCGGACGGTTTGGCAGAGCAAATTGCGGGAGCCGAGTTCCGCGCGATTGACGGTGCAGCCCATTTCAGCGCGCTTCCCAAATGCAGTGCGCTCGGCGTTGTTATGATTGGGCTCGCGGGCGACGACAACATCTGCTCGGATCGGGATCTGCGCCCGCGTGAGGACGTTCACCTAGATGTGCTAGACGCCATTGACGGCTTTCTGGGGCGCGCCTCGCAGGGTTAATTCCGACTAAATCACCCAAGAATTTTCTTGGAACGATTCTAAATCCATTGACGTCGCATAGGCGTGCCCACATATATGAACCTCAACCGGAGGACTGCCCATGTTCATTCAAACCGAATCCACACCGAACCCCGCAACGCTGAAGTTTCTGCCGGGTCAGGAAGTGCTCGATATGGGTACGGCTGATTTTCCAAACGCTGAGGTGGCCCATGTTTCGCCCCTCGCCACTCGGATCTTTGCAGTCGAAGGTGTCACGGGCGTTTTCTTCGGCCTCGACTTTGTGACTGTCACCAAAGCGGAAGCGGTTGAATGGGACCATATTAAGCCAGCAGTCCTCGGCGCGATCATGGAGCATTATCTCAGCGGCGCGCCCGTCTTGGAAGGCGATGCCTCGGCTAATTCCGGTCATGCTGAACATACCGGCGAAGACGGCGAGATTGTCGGCCAGATCAAGGAACTGCTCGACACCCGCGTACGTCCCGCTGTGGCCCAAGATGGCGGCGACATCACCTTCCACGGCTTTGATCGCGGCATCGTTTATCTGCATATGCAGGGCGCATGTGCCGGGTGTCCGTCCTCGACCCTGACGCTGAAGATGGGCATCGAGAACCTGCTGCGCCATTACATTCCTGAAGTTTTGGAAGTCCGTCCGGTCGCGGCCTAAACTGGCGCGGACTGACCCCTGCCTTATCCTTCGAGCATAACCGGGAGGTGCTACTGCGGTCGCACCTCTTTGTCGTCTGGGGCCGCGCCGCAGACAGTCGCCTATTGCCATTTCCGCGATTGCAGGCGGGTCACTGGCGCGAAGCTGTCTTGGGTCTATATCGACGATGATCTGGCGCGCGCCGACGACTCGGGCCGCGATGCGCTGACGGCAGCACGGTCATGATCCTCGGCTTTGATACGTCCGGCCCCTATTGCGGCGGCGCTTTATGGGCGGGCGGCGAAATCATCGCTGCCAAGCATGAAGACCTTGCCAAGGGCCAAGCCGAGCGCTTGATGGTGATGCTGGAGGAAATCTTGGCAGAAGCCGGCGTGGCTTGGCGCGATCTAGAGGCACTTGGCGTCGGCATTGGCCCCGGCAACTTCACTGGCATCCGCATATCGGTCGCCGCAGCACGGGGCTTGGCGATGGGGCTGGGAATTCCGGCGGTTGGAGTGCCCTTGCCGGAAGCCGCTGCGGAAGGCACTGAGGGGTCGGTTTTGGCCTGCCTCGATGCGCGCCGAGAAATGGCATATTGTCAGGGCTTTGGCGGGGCAACGCCAGATGCGCTGACGTATTTGCCTATCGCGGAGATCCCGAGCGCTTGGGTACAGCCGGGCCTCGTGTGCATCGGCTCAGCCGCTGAGGCAGTGTCCGCCCATCTGTCGGTACCGCACGCACCCGCCGCCTTTGCCCCTGCCGCTGCGATCGCGCGGATCGCGGCACGGCGCGCGTCGCCAGACACACCGCCGCCGTCGCCGTTGTATATGCGCGCGCCCGACGCCGCCCCCTCCAAGCTGCGCGGCCCGGTGATGTTGCCATGACGCCCAAAGCGCTCGCTGCGCTGCATGGGAGGTGTTTTGTGACGCCGCGCGCGTGGACGGAGGCTGAGTTCACCGCACAGATTGCCTCGTCCAACGTGCACTTGGCGGGCGATGGTCCGGGCTTCGCGCTGACCCGCGTGGTGCTCGACGAGGCGGAATTGCTGACCCTCGCCGTTGATCCCGTCAGTCAGGGGCGCGGTGTTGGCCTTGGCTTGCTAAGCCAGATTGAAGCGATTGCCGCTGAGGCTGGCGCGAAGACCATGCACCTTGAGGTCTCAGCCGAGAACGGGGCTGCCCGCGCGCTTTATGCCAAGGCTGGGTACGTGCAAACTGGGCAACGCTCTCGCTACTACCGCACCCCCGAGGGACGGCGCATCGACGCCCTTATCCTCGCCCGTGCCCTCGTGTAAAGCGCCCAAAAAACAGTCACCTGCTGTTCCGGCTCGCAAATATCTCAACGAATCCGGTTGACCCCCCCGCGACAAGCGGTCCTAATCGCCTGAGTAGCGCAGGATCTGCTAATGCGCTTTCGAAAAACGGGGGGGACGGCCCCTGGCGATACAAAAAAAACATCAGGGAGATACCCAACCAATGACAACCATGACCAAACTTATGGGCGCTGCCGCAGCACTTGCGTTGACCGCAGGCACTGCAAGCGCGGACCCCGCACTGATCTATGATCTGGGCGGCAAGTTCGACAAATCTTTCAACGAGGCGGCCTTCGGTGGCGCGCAGCGTTGGGTTGAAGAAACTGGCGGCGAGTACCGCGAGATCGAAATGCAATCCGAAGCACAGCGCGAGCAAGCCTTGCGTCGTCTGGCAGAATCCGGCTCCAACCCAGTTGTGATGACCGGCTTTGCGTTCGGCAACGTGCTGTCCGAAGTCGCACCTGATTATCCTGACACATCGTTCGTGATCATCGACATGGTCGTTGACCTGCCAAACGTCCGCTCGGTTGTTTTCAACGAGCATGAGGGCTCCTACCTCGTCGGCATGATGGCAGCGTTGGCCTCCGAGTCCGGCACCGTTGGCTTCATCGGCGGCATGGATATCCCGCTGATCCGTAAATTCGCCTGTGGCTATGCCCAAGGTGTTATGGCCGTTAACAGCGACGCGACCGTCATTGCAAACATGACCGGCACGACCCCTGCTGCATGGAATGACCCGGTAAAAGGCGCCGAGTTGACCCAAGCCCAGATCAGCCAAGGCGCTGATGTGGTCTATTCCGCAGCAGGCGGCACCGGTGTTGGTGTTCTGCAAGCCGCAGCCGACTCCGACATCCTGTCGATCGGTGTGGACAGCAACCAGAACTACCTGCACCCCGGTCAGGTTCTGACCTCGATGCTCAAGCGCGTTGATAACGCGGTTCATGCTGCGTTCGTCGACGGCCCCGGCCTTGAGACTGGCTTCCGGGTCATGGGTCTTGCGAACGGTGGTGTTGGCTACGCACTCGACGAGTTCAACGCCGAGTTGGTGTCCGCTGAGATGCAGGCCATGGTCGATAATGCGTCCGCCAAAATCGCCTCAGGCGAGTTGATGGTGCATGACTACATGTCCGACGAGAGCTGCCCAGCGATCAGCTTCTAAGCTGCGTTGAATAAGCTTTAACAATTGGGCCGCGTCGCATTTCGCGGTGCGGCCCTTTGCGCTTCTACCGCTCGAAGGTTGCCAGCATGACCGACCAAGCCCCTGCGATTGAACTTATTGGGATCTCCAAGGCCTTTGGCCCTGTGCAGGCCAACAAGGATATCTCAATCCGCGTGATGCCCGGCACGATCCACGGGATCATCGGCGAGAACGGTGCAGGCAAATCAACCCTGATGAGTATCCTGTACGGCTTCTACAAAGCCGATAAGGGCGAGATTTTCATCCAAGGCAACAAGACCGAAATTCCCGACAGCCAAGCCGCGATCCGCGCAGGCATCGGCATGGTGTTCCAGCACTTTAAGCTGGTTGAGAACTTTAGCGTGCTTGAGAATGTGGTTCTGGGCGCGGAAGACGGCGCGTTTCTGAAACCCTCGCTCGCGCGGGCCCGCAAGCAGCTTGTGGACCTGTCAAAAGAATACGAGCTGAACGTAGATCCCGACACCTTGATCGAAGACATCGGCGTGGGGATGCAGCAACGGGTCGAGATCCTGAAATCGCTCTATCGCAAGGCAGATATCCTTATTCTGGACGAGCCGACTGGCGTGCTGACCCCCTCGGAAGCCGACCACCTGTTTCGTATTTTGCGCGGCCTGAAGGCCGAAGGCAAAACCATTATCCTGATCACCCATAAGCTGCGCGAGATCATGGAAGTGACTGACACCGTGTCGGTCATGCGCCGAGGTGAGATGACGGCAACAGTGAAAACCGCCGAGACTTCGCCGCCGCAATTGGCCGAGTTGATGGTCGGGCGCAAAGTTCTGCTGAGCGTCGATAAAACGCCTGCGCAACTCGGCGAAACAGTGCTTGAGGTCAAGAACCTGAGCGTCACGGACGAAGACGGCGTCGAGCGGCTGAAAAGTGTCTCGTTTACCGTGCGCGCGGGCGAAATCCTTGGCATCGCGGGCGTTGCGGGCAATGGCCAGTCCGAGCTTCTCGAAGTGCTCGGCGGCATTGCCAAAGGGCGCGGCGAGATTTTGCTGAACGGCGAGCCGATTGACCTGACTGGCAAGCATTCAGATGGCCAAACCAGGCGCGCGCGCGGCATTGCGCATGTGCCCGAGGACCGCCAACGTCTTGGTCTGATCATGGATTTCATGGCCTGGGAGAATAACGGGCTCGGCTATCACAACGACCCAAAATTCCAGAAAAACGCTTGGCTGATGGACAACGCGGCTTTGCGCGAAGACACCGTCGACAAAATGGAGCGCTACGATGTGCGCCCGCCGGACCCCAAGCTAACTGCAAAGAGCTTCTCGGGTGGGAACCAACAAAAGATCGTCGTGGCCCGCGAGATTGATCGCAACCCCGACCTGCTGCTGGTGGGCCAGCCGACACGCGGCGTGGATATTGGCGCGATTGAGTTCATTCATAAACAACTGGTTGCACTACGCGATGCGGGCAAAGCCGTATTGCTGGTGTCGGTGGAACTGGACGAAATCTTGTCGCTGTCGGACCGTATTGCGGTGATGTTTGACGGCGAGATCATGGGCGAGCGTGATCCGGAAAAGACCAACGAGACCGAACTTGGCCTGCTGATGGCAGGCGTGACAGAGACGGAAAGCGCTGCGTAAGCGGCGCACCAAGGGAGCGATAAGATGGAAGTAATCCCCCGCTGGGTCGATGTGATCTTGGTGCCGATCTTGTCGCTGCTGATCGCATTTGTGATCTCGGCCCTCGTCATCCTAGCCATCGGCGAAGACCCCGTTGAAGCGGTGAAGCTGATGGTCACAGGGTCATTGGGGTCCACCTACGGCTGGGGCTATACGCTGTATTACGCCACCAACTTCATCTTCACGGGCCTTGCGGTCTCCGTCGCGTTTCATGCCAAGATGTTCAACATCGGCGGCGAGGGTCAGGCTGCTATTGGCGGTCTTGGCGTCGCGGTTGTGTGTTTGGCATTCCCATGGCCGCATTGGGCGCTGGCGCTTCCGGCGGCGATGCTGGGCGGCGCGCTTTTTGGGGCGGCTTGGGCTGCGATCCCTGCGTATCTGCAAGCCCGGCGCGGCAGCCATGTCGTGATCACGACGATCATGTTCAACTTCATTGCCGCCGCCGTACTGAACTATGTTTTGGTGAACGTGCTGCGCCCGGCTGGCCAGATGGACCCGGCCTCCCCGCGCTTTCCCGAAGGTGCCAGCCTGCCGACGATGCATGAAATCTTGGCACCTATTGGGATCGAGTTTTCACGCTCGGCACCACTGAACATCACATTTTTCATCGCGATTGTGGCCTGCTTTCTGGTCTGGGTACTGATCTGGCGCACGCGTCTTGGCTACGCGATCCGCGCTTACGGCCACTCGGAATCGGCTGCGGTCTATGCCGGTATCTCGCCCACTAAGATCATTATGATTGCGATGCTGATCTCGGGCGCTCTGGCGGGACTGATGGCAATCAATAACGTGATGGGCGAGGCTGAACGCTTGGTGCTGAACTCGGTCGAGGGCGCTGGCTTTATCGGCATAGCGGTCGCTCTGATGGGGCGAAGTCATCCGGCCGGCGTGTTTATCGCGGCGATCCTGTTTGGCTTCCTCTATCAAGGCGGCGCGGAACTGGCGCTTTGGACATCGATCCCGCGTGAGTTGATTGTGGTGATCCAAGCGCTGGTGATCTTGTTCACGGGCGCACTTGATAACATGGTGCGGATGCCTGTCGAAAAGCTGTTCCTCGCCGTCCACCGCGCGCGTCAATCCAAAGCCACAGAGCCCGCGGAATGATGGATCTGGCCCCCTTCCTGCCCGGCTTCATCGCCGCCTATGCGATCTTGTTTGTCGCGGCCTCATCGCCGGGACCGGCGGTTGCGATGCTGATGGGCATTGGCTTGACCCAAGGGCGCAGTGCGGCGCTGACCGCCTCGTTGGGCATTGCGACGGGCAGTGTAATTATAAACATCGCCACGCTTACGGGCGTTGGTTTGCTGCTGCAAAACGCCGCTTGGGCGATGAGTGCTGTGCGCTTGGTGGGTGCGGCTTACCTGCTGTGGCTGGCCTACGGCGCGTTCAACAAAGCGCTGAACCCACCGAAGATTGAGGCCATTGAGGTCCCACGTCAGGCGGGCACCAAGTTGTTCATGATGGGGATGCTGCTGCAAATCACCAACCCCAAGGCCATCGTGTTCTGGCTGGCGATCGCATCCATCGGGGCCACCACCGGGGGCGGCTTGCCCATCATCGCGTTGTTTGTTGTTGGCGCGTTCGTGATCTCATTTGGCTGCCACGGCACATGGGGGCTGGTTTTGTCGGCCCGCGCCGCGCGCAGCACCTATGCCAAAGCCCGCCCCGCCATCGAGGGCGTCTTGGGCACCTTCTTTACCTACGCCGCCTTCCGGCTGGCAACTGAGCGGAGCTAGACGCGCCATGGATTTTCCAACCCTCATCCAAGTGCTCGATTCCAGTGTCAGGCTGGCGATCCCATTGCTGCTGGCCTGCCTCGCGGGACTGTTCTCGGAACGCGCCGGAATTTTCGACATCGGGCTAGAGGGCAAGATGCTGGCGGCCGCGTTCTTCTCGGCAGCGATTGCGTTCGTCACCGGATCGGTCTGGATTGGCCTGCTTGCAGGGATCGGGGCATCGGTCTCGTTAAGCCTGCTGCACGGGCTTGCGTCGATCACCTTCCGGGGCAACCAGCTAATCTCCGGCGTGGCGATCAACTTCCTTGCCGCTGGTTTGACAGTACTGATTGCACAAAGCTGGTTTAGCCAAGGCGGGCGCACACCCTCATTGATGGGCGGCGCACGATTTGAGGGGCTTGAGTTACCATTTGCGATTGGCCCAACCGAATCTGACGCTTTGGACCGCCCACTCCATCAGTTGATCGGCGAAGCTGGCCCGTTCATGCAGTTCTATTCCGAGCTGATCTCGGGGCATCCTATCCTTGTCTATATCGCAATCCTGTGTGTTCCGCTGACGTGGTATATCCTGTTTCGCACCCGCTTTGGCCTGCGCCTGCGCGCGGTCGGCGAGAATCCGGCTGCGGTTGATACGGCTGGCATCTCGGTCGTGGGCCTGCGCTACGCTGCGGTGTGCATTTGCGGTGTCTTGTGCGGGATTGCTGGGGCGTATCTATCGACCGCCCTGCAAGCGGGCTTTGTGAAGGACATGAGCGCGGGACGTGGTTTCATCGCATTGGCCGCGCTGATCTTTGCCAAATGGCGCCCCTGGTATGCGCTTTGGGCGTGTCTGCTGTTTGGCCTGTTGCAAGCGCTGGCGCTGCGGTCGGACGTTGTTGAGGGCGTGTTGCGGGTCGATATTCCGGTGCAAGTGCTCGACAGTTTACCCTACGTTCTGACGGTCGTGATCCTTGCGGGTTTCGTCGGCAAGGCGGTCCCACCGCGCGCTGGGGGCGAACCCTATGTGAAAGAGCGCTAAATCAGATCAATCGATCCGATTTGTCGCAGGTAGAGGGCTACCCTAAACCAACTTCACGGGCGTAGAGGATATCCAGAGAGTGGAGTCCCCTACATGAACATCTATCTGCCTATCGCCGAGGTCTCGGTGAATGCCTTTCTCCTTCTTGGGCTCGGCGGAATTGTGGGTGTGTTATCGGGCATGTTCGGGGTCGGTGGCGGCTTTCTGATGACGCCCCTGTTGTTCTTTATTGGCATCCCGCCAGCGGTCGCTGTTGCGACTGAGGCCAACCAGATTGTTGCCTCGTCCTTCTCGGGCGCTCTTGCACATCTCAAGCGCAAAACCGTCGATCTGAAGATGGGCGGCGTCTTGCTGGTCGGTGGTCTGTTCGGGGCCGGGATCGGCATTCAGGTCTTCAACATTCTGAAAGCCGCGGGCCATGTCGATCTGCTGGTCAAGCTTTGCTATGTGATCTTTCTTGGTATCGTCGGGCTGTTGATGTTTATCGAAAGCGTGAACGCGATCCGCAAGATCAAGAAGGGTGCGCCCGCGCCTGTGCGCCGCCAGCGTGGTTGGATCCATGCGTTGCCGTTCAAGATGCGGTTTCGGACCTCGGGCCTTTATATTTCTGTCATTCCCCCCCTGATTGTCGGTCTGCTTGTCGGCATCCTTGCCGCGATCATGGGTGTCGGCGGTGGCTTTATCATGGTGCCTGCGATGATCTATGTCCTTGGCATGCCAACAAAAGTCGTGATCGGAACCTCGCTGTTCCAGATTATCTTTGTGACAGCCTTCACCACCATGCTACACGCGGTGACCAATCAGACAGTCGATATGCTGCTGGCGGTCCTGCTGCTGGTCGGCGGCGTAATCGGCGCGCAGATCGGCACGCAAATTGGCACCAAGCTAAAGGCCGAGCAGTTGCGTATTTTGCTGGCGATCATCGTTCTGGCGGTCTGCGGAAAGCTAGCGTTTGATCTGCTGGTGATGCCGTCTGAGTTATACTCCATTGGGGAGTCGGGTCATTGAGCTTGCTGCGCGCACTAATTATCTCGCTTCTGCTGGCCGTGCCCGCACAGGCTGAAGAAATCGTTGCTGATCTTTCGCAAACACGCGTTGCGATCACCGCGAATTTCGATGGCTCGGAAATCCTGATTTTTGGGGCCGTGCGCCGCGAAGAGGCAATGCCAGAAGGCCCCCTCGCGGTCATCATCACCGTGGAAGGCCCGTCCGAGCGTACGACCGTGCGCCGCAAGGAACGGGTCGCAGGTATTTGGGTAAACACCGACACGGTTGAAGTGGACCTTGCGCCGACTTTCTACGCCATCGCCACAAGCGCGCCGTTGCAAGATGCGATCAGCGAGATTGAGGATTTGCGCCACAAGATATCGATTCCGCGCGCAATTCGGGCGGTTGGGACCAAAGACAGCGTCGCAGATTCGGAAGTCTTCGTGGACGCCCTGATCCGCATCCGCACCAGCAAAGACAGCTATCAGGTGTTGGAAAATGCGGTGAAGCTGACGGCCGATACGTTGTTCGAAACCTCGATCACCCTGCCATCGAACCTGACACAAGGCGCTTACCGCACGCGGATTTTCCTGACGCGCGACGGGGCCGTGGTAGACCAGTTTGAGACCGCGATTGAGGTGCGCAAAGTGGGCCTAGAGAAGTTCATCTACGGCCTCGCCCATGAGCACCCGCTGATCTACGGCCTGTTGTCGCTGGCAATCGCGATTGCAGCGGGATGGCTGGCGTCGGCGTTTTTCCGGTATATTCGAGGCTAGGTTCAACCGCGCCCGATATGGGGCATCTTGCTTGCCATAACCATCATTGTCTGCACATTCGCCTCTGGCGGCAGGTTGGCCATGTGAAACACTGACCTGGCGACATCCTCGACGGCCATGCTCGGCAACGGATCTAGGCCCTCGGCCGCGCGTTTGGTCTCAAGCCCCGTCACCAGATCGGTACGGGCATTGCCGATATCGATTTGCCCGCAAGTGATGTCGAAAGCGCGCCCGTCCAGCGTTATCGTTTTGGTCAGCCCCGACACACCATGCTTGGTCGCGGTGTAGCAGGTCGATCCCTCACGCGGGCTATGCGCCGAGATAGAGCCGTTATTGATGATCCGCCCCCCTTGTGGGGTCTGGTGGCGCATGATCCGAAACGCCGCGCGCGCGCATAAAAACATCCCCGTTAAGTTCACATCAACGACCTGTTGCCAGTCGGCCAGCGCGATCTGATCAATGCTCGTTTGTGGGCCGAACATGCCTGCGTTGTTGAACAGCACATCGAGGCGGTGGTCATCCGCAAAGGCGTTGAAGGCGGCGTCGACCTGCGCCTCGTCGGTCACATCGGCGGGCAACGGAATT
The DNA here is from genome assembly GCA_034111085.1 of Dinoroseobacter sp. Taxonomy (GTDB): domain Bacteria; phylum Pseudomonadota; class Alphaproteobacteria; order Rhodobacterales; family Rhodobacteraceae; genus Dinoroseobacter. Next base: position 26,771 of record JAWUXZ010000029.1, on the reverse strand, counting down.
GCAGTGTCGTATTGGTTGGCGAGGCTTTCAAGACGCTCGGCCCGGCGCGCGATCAGGCCAACGGTCCAACCTTGCTGAAGGAAATATTCGGCTGTCGATAGTCCAATGCCGGAGCTAGCGCCGGTGATCAGGATACTGGGCATAGGGGCCTCCTTATACTTCGTCAGGTGCATCAAGCCCGGCCAGACCCGGCTCGGCCACCAAGGTCAGGGGCGCGGGCGTGGAATCGAGGTCAGCAATCGTCAGCGTCTCTTTCGGCAAGGCAAGGCGGTTGCGCGTCACCCAGATCAGACGTTCTTGCGCGCGGGTGATGGCCACATAAGTCAGGCGCGTCCAAAGCGGTTGCCCGGCCTCAGATCGTCCGGCCCAAGCCGCCGCTGACAAGTCAGGCGCGTAGACTTGTACCGTGTCCCATTGCGAGCCTTGTGCCTTGTGAATCGTGACCGCCGCTCCGTGCAGGAACGCAGCCCCCATGCGTGCAGCCGACGCGATGTAGGGTTCTTCGGTATCTGGGATCTCAATCTTGATAATCGACGCGGCAGAGACCCTTGGGTCGGGCGCACCCATGACGTGCAGCTTGGAAAACCCAGGTTTCTTGCCGGGGCCGATGAAGATGACCTGCGCGCCTTTGATCAGTCCGCGCGCCTCCAGATCGAGGCGCTTGCGGCGGTGTTTCATGGGCAATTCGATCCCATCGCAAATCAGCGGCTCACCCTCGAGCAACTCGTCGGCGGGGGCTTGATGGGCAGTGCGAAACGCTTGGATCAGACGAATGCGGGTCGCGTTGCGCCACACGAGCGCCGGAGACCGGGCCATCAGGCCAGCATCGATGCGCGGGCTGATCACGACGCGGTCGTCTTTTTCGGCAGCGCGGTGCACCATATTGTCGAACTGGTCATAGGTCAGTTCGGGATCACCCAGCGCGTGTGCCAGATCGAGGATCGGATTATCGGCGGCTTGGCGGTGGATGCGGGCAAGCGTGAGGATTTGTGGTGCGGGCAGCTTGTCAAACACCATCGACCCGGATTGGCCTACGGGGGCAAGCTGTGCTGGATCGCCAAACAGGCACAGCGTTGGGAATATCTCTTTCAGATCATCGAACTGCTTTGCGTCCAGCATCGACGCCTCGTCCACAAACCCGATATCGAGCGGATCATCGCGGCGCTTCCAGCCAGTGATAAAGTCCGACCCGCGCAGGCCAGCCGCAGCGAGGGCCGCCGGGATCGATCCGTATCGCGCGAAGCTGATGACCGCACGTTCAAGCGCCATGTCTGACAGCGTCTCAATCTCGGGCTTGTCGCCCTCGCCTTCCAGCCATTCGGCCAGTTTCTCGTATTCGGGATCATAGACCGGGGTGTAGAGGATGCGGTGGATCGTGGTCGCGGGCACGCCGCGCAGGCGCAGGACGCTGGCGGCTTTGTTGGTGGGCGCGAGAATGGCAAGGGTACGCGTGTCCTTGGTGCGCTTGCCTTCCCAATCCCCGGACACGGTCTTGACGCCAGCGGCCTCTAGGTCCTGCGCGAGGCGGGCCAGCAACGCGGTTTTGCCGGACCCGGCCTTGCCAATAACCGCAAGAACCGAGCGGTCTTGATCATCGCTTGGCGGCTCTGTCGAACCATCAAGCAGGTCCACCCCCGCCTTTGCGAGCGCGGTGGCGACCTGGTCGTAAGCCTCGGCCTGATCTTCGGAAAATTGCGCAGCGGTCAATGACATGCGCGGACCCTAGCCGCCCCGCCGCGCAGCTTCCAGACGCTATGCGACCAGACGCGGGCCAAACTGTTCCGCCATCCACGATTGCGAGACCGCCGGGCTGACACCAGCCTTGGCGCGCAGGTTTGGCAGCACATCTTGGGTGAAGGCCCAGAGGCCAACACTGATCTGCTCACGCCCCTCGCCACTGCTGCCAAGGATCGCGGGTGACCAGCCCAAGCGGCGGTAAATCAGGATCATCCGCGCGTCGAACACACCAATGGAGTGGCTCAGACCGGACGCGAGGCCCATTTCCGCGGCACCTAGCATTAACATGGCCGCAGTGTTCTTGGGCGCGCCGGGCGCGAGGCAAAACCGGGTGCATTCCCAAATATATGGGCTCTGGATCTTCACGCCGTCGGTCAGAGAAAGGAAGTGCTCGTGAACCATAGTGCGCCCAGTGGTGGGCAGAAATCGCATGGACCCTGCGTGGGTGCCATCTGGATTAGCGGCGATCACATAAAGCGGGGCCTCGGTGTCGTATTCGTCGTGCTCATGGCCCTCGGCATCGACGCTAACCTCCCACTTTAGACGGTCGCGGAACTGCGTCGCACGGTCGGTAAACATAGTATCGCGAAGGCGCGGAGTATCCTCCAGCGCGTCGGCAAAGATGTAATGGATCATGGAAAGCCCCTGTCATTATCGAAATGACGACAAGGGATCTCAGGGTTTGGTTAATGATTTCTCACCGTGCGATGACAGAAAATTGGCGCAACGGGAGTAATTTTTGGCGCGACTCAGACGACGATAAAGCCGAGCGATAAGGCGCGTGCGACCGCATGGGTCGTGTTGGCGGCCCCGAGCTTGTGGCGCGCGCTTTCGATATAGACGCGCAAGGTGTGCTCGGAAATCGTAAGGCGGTCTGCGATTTCGGCGCGCGCGCAACCGACGGCCAGCAGTGACAAGGAATCAACCTCGCGCGGCGACAAAGCGCGGTACTCGGTTTGGTCGGTGCCAAGTTCGATTTGCAGCGCTTTGAGGTTCAGGAAATGTGAGGTCAGGATCAGACTGTCAAGATGTGCCGCGCGGTACCGCGCCCAGTCCAGATCATCGGTGGTTTGGTTAACGGTGAAGACCGCGAAATGCCCGCTGGGGCCACGCACAGGCATCGACAGGCCTTGGTTCCCGACCCCGTTTTCGAGTGCTTCATGCAAGAAATTGCGGGCGGGTTTCGAGGACCAATCGAGGGCCTTCCAGTCGATTGGATGGAAACGGCGGTAGCAGCCTTGGACGACGGGATCGACGCGCTCGTATCCTTGTTCGACATAGCGGTTGACCCAGTCGGGGTCATAGGACAGGGCAGCGTATTGGCCGCCTGAGGCATTTACCGAGTGATAGACAAGATGTTCGACCTCGAATGTGTCGCGCAGACTGAGAATATGCGATTGGAGCGCATCAAGGGTGTTCACTGACGCAAGCTGGTCCAGCACTGTCTCCAACCGTGTGTCTAACTGCCTCGACGCGACCGCCATGTGCCACCTGTGCTAGTTCTGCCGCGGCCACTAGGATGGTGTCATCCAGTTGCTCTGACAAAATCATCATCCCGTTCTGCTGCGCAAAGCTGCGCAGATCTGCGAGAACATCAATCATCCAGTCTTTTCCCATGTCCAACTTCCGTTTGAGTGGTTAACAAATAGTTAACACAACCCTAGCACGAGCCTCAGTTCGGTAAATATTCACGAATATGAACCCCCCAATAATAGTGAGGGGCACACTTCTAAGGCTTTGAAGACATTTATGGGGGTCAAGAAAAGCGGCCCCGCGCACCCCAGCAGGGCGATTCGCGGGGCCGCTTGTTACGGACTATGACAGGCGGTTAGCCTTGCTCACTCGCCTCGAGGGTGTCTTCGAAGGTGCGCAACCCGGTACGAGGTGCTTGGACCAGCACAGCCATATTGCCCGGCTTATGTTCGTTGCGCATCATCTTCATATGCGCCTCGGTCAGGTCGTCCCACGCGAAAACCTCGGACATGCACGGATCAAGACGACGCTCTAGCATCAACTTATTGGCGCTCGCGGCCTGCTTGAGATGCGCGAAGTGCGAGCCTTGCAAACGCTTCTGGTGCATCCACATGTAGCGCACATCAAACGTGCAGTTGAAGCCGGTGGTGCCCGCGCAGATCACGACCATCCCGCCCTTCTTGCACACGAAGGTGGAGACGGGGAATGTGCTCTCGCCGGGGTGTTCGAACACCATATCGACATTGTTGCCCCTGCCGGTAATCTCCCAGATCGCCTTGCCGAATTTACGGGTCTCGGTGAACCATTCTTTGTACTCGGGCGTGTTGACGGTGGGCATTTGGCCCCAGCAGGTGAAGTCCTTGCGGTTGATGACGCCCTTGGCACCAAGAGCCATGACGAAATCGCGCTTTTCCTCGTCTGAGATCACGCCAATCGCATTCGCGCCTGCGGTGTTGATCAGTTGAATCGCGTAAGATCCAAGACCGCCCGATGCGCCCCAGACCAGCACGTTCTGGCCGGGCTTGAGGTCATGCGGCTCGTGCCCGAACAGCATTCGGTAGGCCGTCGCGAGGGTCAGGGTGTAGCAGGCGGATTCTTCCCATGTCAGGTGCTTGGGACGCGGCATCAACTGCTGGGCTTGGACGCAGGTGAATTGTGCAAAACTACCGTCGGGGGTCTCGTAGCCCCAGATGCGTTGGCTGGGCGAATACATCGGATCGCCGCCGTTGCATTCCTCGTCATCGCCATCGTCTTGATTGCAATGGACCACGACCTCGTCGCCAACCTTCCAGCGCTTAACCTTCGCACCGACCTTCCACACGATACCCGAGGCATCCGAGCCGACGATTGCGTAGGGTGCTTTGTGAACGTCGAACACGGAGATGGGCTCGCCGAGTGCTGCCCAAACGCCGTTATAGTTAATGCCTGCTGCCATCACATGGACCAGGACTTCGGTATCGCCCACGTCCGGCACATCGACGACCTCAAGCTGCATCGCCGTGTTTGGCTCGCCGTGACGCTCGCGCCGAATGACCCAAGCGTGCATTTGCTTGGGCGTATAGCCAAGCGGAGGCATCTCGCCCATCGCATACAAGTCTTTTTCAGGGGCGTCATAGGGCGCGGTGGCCTTTGGGGTGTCGAGCGCCATGGCGTGCTCCTTTATCAATCAAGATGCTGCAACGCAGAATCATTCTGCGCTGCACGAACTGGGAATTGACTTAGAACTGGGCTCGCAACAAAGCAACCCGATATTGCCTTTTCACGAAACTTTATGTCGTCAGCGAAATGTGTTCTGCGACATCCGTCTCTCCATCTTCCGTCGCATCTTATGCCGCCTCAGCACTGTCGAGCAGTTGCAGGATGGAGTTCGCGTAAAAGCGCAGCACGGCACGCTCGGAGGGTTCGGGGGCAAATTTACCACCCTGTTCAAGGATCAGGCCTTGGTGTTTGAGTTGGCGCAAACCCACAGTCACCTCATAGTCGGGATCATCACGCGGCAGATGCAGATGCGCACCTTCCAGCGCCAGCGAATTGCGCAGCTCCGACGCGCGCGTCACAACCTGCTCGCGGCTCAGCGGCCCTTCCGATTTCTCGATCACGGCAGCCACCATGGGGCCGGGCAGCACGGGCACGATCTCGCGCACTTTATCGGTCAAGACCTTCCCCAGCGCGTGCACCGGATCTTCGCCCAAATCGGATGCAAGTTGCTGTTTAAGCGAGACTGGCGCGCCAAAGCTGACAGCGGCGTAGCCGAAACGGTGGAATTGCCCGGTCAAGTGGCGGCCCATCTGCCGTGCAGTGGCCCAAAGCGCGCGACGGATGGAGATGCGAAATTTACGCTCTCCCATCTCGTAGGCGCGGGTTAGCACACGATCTTCAATCACGCGGTCATAGTTAATACCGATGGGCACGAAGACGACATCGCGGCCGGCATCAGGGTCGAACGTCTCGACTATATAGCTGAGCAGACCCAGTTTCGCGGGCCCAACGCGCCCATCAAGTGACAAGCCTCCCTCAGGGAATATCGCTTGGGTCACACCACCTGCGGTCGACATCTGAACATAGCGCGCCAGCACCCGGCGGTAGAGAGCGTTGCGCGATTTGCGGCGGATGAAGTAGCCACCAAGCGCGCGCACCAGCGTTCGAAGCGGCCAAACCCGCGCCCATTCGCCAACCGCGTAGGCCAGCGCGGACCGGCCCGCGACCAGATACGTGACCAGCAAGTAATCCATATTGGACCTGTGGTTCATCACGAAGATTACAGTGGCGTCGGGCGAGATTTTGCGGATCGCCTCCTCGTCATAGGCCCCAAGGCGCACGCGATAAAGTGCGGTGGACAGCAACTTGGCAAAGCGGGTCGCAAAGCCGAAATAGGCAGCCGTCGAGAACCCCGGCACAATCTCGCGCGCATAACTGCGGGCTTGGGCGAAGGCGACCGCCTCGGGCACGCCCGTATCAAGGGCATGGGCTTGCACAGCCGCCATCACCTCGGGCGAATAGACCACACGGTTGATAGTATCGGGGCGTGCGAGCAGCTTGAACGGCTGGATCGGGCGGTCGAGGCGCTTGTTAAGGCGGGCAACCGCGCGCTCCATCCGTTTGCGCAGGAACCAACGCACCGATGGCAACAAGAAATGGCTGAGGGCTGTGACCACTGCAAAGAGCAGGATCAGCACAAAGAGCCAAAGGGGAAGTTCCACCACTTGCGTCATCTGTGAATTGTGGCAGGAAGGGCTCGAATGGTAAACGACAGGCTTCGCCGCATTGCAGCGAATTGACAGAGATATATACTGTCTCATATAGAGCCCTGAACGTAATTAAATTGCGAAACGCGACTCGCCAGGATTGCCATGACCGATACGTCCCCCCCCAATCTCACCAAGCCCACCAAAGATCGCCCATGGTTGTTTCGCACCTATGCCGGACATTCGACGGCCAACGCCTCCAATGCCCTCTACCGCGCGAACCTTGCCAAGGGGCAAACGGGTCTGTCAGTCGCCTTCGATCTGCCCACCCAGACCGGCTATGACAGCGATCATTTGTTGGCGCGCGGCGAAGTTGGCAAGGTCGGCGTGCCGGTGTCTCATCTCGGCGATATGCGGACCCTGTTTCAGGATATTCCGCTGGAGACGATGAACACCTCGATGACGATCAACGCGACGGCCCCTTGGTTGCTGGCGCTCTATATCGCGGTTGCCGAAGAGCAGGGCGCTGATGTCACCAAGCTGCAAGGCACGGTGCAGAATGATCTGATCAAAGAGTATCTGTCGCGCGGCACCTATATTTGCCCGCCCAAGCCATCGCTGAAAATGATCGCGGATGTGGCCGAGTATTGCTACCTAGAGGTGCCGAAATGGAACCCGATGAATGTGTGCTCGTATCATTTGCAGGAAGCGGGTGCGACGCCGGAACAAGAACTGGCCTTTGCATTGGCGACCGCAACAGCAGTACTGGATGAATTGCGCCCCCGCGTACCTGCCGGGGATTTTCCAACGCTTGTGGGTCGCATTTCGTTTTTCGTGAATGCGGGCATTCGGTTTGTGACCGAGATGTGCAAGATGCGCGCTTTCGTCGACCTATGGGACGAGATTTGTCGCGAGCGCTACGGCGTGGAAGATCCCAAAATGCGCCGGTTCCGCTACGGTGTGCAGGTCAACTCGCTTGGCCTGACCGAGCAGCAGCCAGAAAACAATGTCTACCGGATTTTGCTGGAAATGCTGGCAGTGACGCTTTCGAAAAATGCGCGGGCGCGTGCGGTGCAATTGCCTGCGTGGAATGAAGCGCTCGGCCTGCCCCGCCCTTGGGATCAGCAATGGTCCTTGCGGATGCAGCAGATTGTGGCGTTTGAGACGGACCTTCTGGAATTCGACGATCTGTTTGACGGCAATCCGGCTGTGGACCGCAAAGTTGAGGCGCTTAAGGAAGGCGCACGCGCGGAATTGGCCAATTTAGACGGCATGGGCGGCGCGATTGCTGCGATTGAATATATGAAAGCACAACTGGTTAATTCCAACGCCGACCGGCTGAACGGGATCGAGACCGGCGAGACTGTTGTAATCGGCGTGAACAAATTCACCCAAGCCGAGCCGTCGCCATTAATGGACGAAGACGGGGGCATCATGACCGTCGATCCGGCAATGGAGGCCGATCAGATCGGGCGGTTGGAAGCGTGGCGCGAGACCCGCGATACGGTCGCGGTTGCCGAGGCCTTGGAGGAATTGCGCGCTGCATCTGCGAATGGCGAGAACGTCATGCCCGCCTCAATCAAGGCGGCAAAAGCAGGCGTAACCACCGGCGAATGGGCAGGTGTGATGCGCGCCGCCCATGGCGAGTATCGCGGGCCAACGGGCGTTAGCCGTGCAGTTAGTAACAAAACCGAAGGCCTTGATGAAATTCGCAACGCCGTGGACTTGGTCAGCGACAAGCTGGGGCGGCGTTTAAAATTCCTCATGGGCAAGCCGGGTCTTGATGGGCACTCCAACGGGGCCGAACAAATCGCTTTCCGCGCGCGCGATTGCGGAATGGAGATTGACTATGAGGGCATTCGACTAACTCCCGAAGAAATCGTCAAAGCCGCGCGCGATAATGAGGTCCATGTTCTGGGGCTATCGATCCTATCGGGCAGTCATATTCCCCTGATCGAAGATCTAATGCGGCGGATGCGTGCGGAAAACCTTGGGCATATCCCTGTGATTGTTGGCGGTATCATTCCGGATGATGATGCAACGCGGCTTCGGGCCATGGGGGTTGCAAGGGTCTATACTCCAAAGGATTTTGAGCTTAATCGAATTATGATGGACATTGTTACCCTTGCTGACCCTGATGCGATTGCCGCTGAATAGTGCGAATTTAGAAAACTTCGCAGCTAGTCAAGATATATTGCACTGTGATAGATTTGGGTATAGTGCGCGAACTGGGAATGACACAAATTGAGGGAAACCAATGGGAATTGACCTAAATACGTTGTCAGGCGACGAGCTTATTGCGCTTAAAAGAGACGCTGACAAAGCCTTGCAGTCACTTGATGCGCGCAATCGCACGGAAGCATTGAAAGCCGCTGAGGCCGCTTCGCGCGAACATGGATTCACTTTGAAGGAGCTTATGGGCGGCAAGTCAGCCACCACCAAAGCGGGCGGCGTTGCCAAATACGCAAATCCTGACGATGCCAGCCAAACCTGGACCGGAAAAGGCCGCCAGCCTGAATGGTTCAAAACTGCATTGGCTTCAGGAACGACTCGCGACGACCTCGAAATCTAATTTCGATCCGTCACAGCTAAAAAAGGGCCGGACAGCGCAATCGCCTGTTCGGTCCTTTGCCGTTGCATCCCCCGGCTCCACGCGCTTTGCTACGCACAAACGCCTTACACGGAGCTTTCCCATGACCATTCATATCGGTGCTAACCCCGGCGATATCGCTGAAACCGTCCTGATGCCGGGTGATCCCCTGCGCGCCAAATGGGTTGCAGAGACATTTCTGGACAACCCGGTTTGCGTAAACGAAGTGCGCGGAATGCTGGGCTTTACCGGCACTTGGAAGGGCAACCGGGTCACGATCCACGGCTCGGGCATGGGCATGGCGTCGCTGTCGATTTATGCCAACGAGTTAATCAAGGACTACGGTGTGCAAACGCTGATCCGCATCGGCTCGGCGGGCGGGATGCAGAAAAAAGTGAATGTCCGCGATGTGATCTTGGCGATGACCGCCACTTCGCTGTCCACGCCGTCTCGCGGAATTTTCAAGGAATTGAACTTCGCGCCCTGCGCCGATTTCGACCTACTGCTGGCGGCGCATAAGGCGGCAACCTCGCGCGGCACGCCAACCCACGTGGGCGGGATTTATTCGTCGGACGTGTTCTATGACGAGCGCCCTGATTTGAACGAGCAGATGGTGCGCCACGGCATCCTCGGCGTCGAGATGGAGGCGGCCGAGCTCTATAATCTGGCCGCCCGACATGGCCGACGCGCACTCGCAGTCCTGACGGTTTCGGACCACCTGCTGACGGGCGAGGCATTGCCCGCCGATCAACGGCAATCGAGCTTTTCCGACATGGTGGAAATCGCGCTAGAGGCCGCATTCGCGTGAACACAATGGCTTTGAAACGGACCCTCGCCGGCCATGAAGTCGGCGCGGTGGGTCTGGGTTGCATGAGCTTTGGCGGCATCTTTGGCGACACGAATGAGGCCGATAGCTTCGCCTGCCTCGATGCGGCATGGGACATGGGCATCGATCATCTGGATGTCGCTGAGATTTACGGCATGGGCGAGTGTGAGACGATCATCGGTGCATGGCTGGCGCGCACCAAAGCGGATGTGAAGATCGCCACAAAAGCGGGCATTTATCCGCACCCCACCCGCGATTTCCGCAATGACGAGGACAGCTTGCGTGGATCGCTCGAGGGCTCACTGAGGCGGCTTGGGCGCGATCATGTCGAGTTGTTCTATATCCACCGCCGCGACCCGCGCGTCCCCGTTGCCGAATTGATGGGCACGCTGTCGCGCTTTGTGGACGAGGGCAAAATCGGCGGCGTCGGCCTGTCGGAAGTTGCCCCAACCACTTTGCGCGCGGCCCATGCAGAGATGCCTGTGGCGGCGGTGCAGTCGGAATACTCGCTCTGGACGCGCCAACCGGAACTGGGCCTGATCCAAGCCTGCGCTGAGTTAGGAACCACCTTTGTGGCGTTCTCACCTGTTGCACGCGGTATGATAACGGATCGATTTCCGCCCCTCGCGCAACTGGCCAAAGAGCCGTTTCGCGGATCGATCCCGCGTTTTCAGGAGCCAAATTATAGCGCCAACGCAGCGATCATTTCGAAGTTTCGCGACTTCTGCCGTGCGCGTGGCTGGACCACTGCAGGTGTGGCATGCGCTTGGACGCTGGATCAGGGCGCGCATGTCTTGCCGATCCCCGGTACGAGAACCGCCGCGAACCTAGCTGATTGCGCGCAAGCCGCGACGATCAGGTTTACCGATGAGGACCGGGCGGAGATCATTCGCCTTTTGCCAGCGGGCTTTGCCCATGGCGACAGGTACACGGTGGATCAATGGATCGGGGTGGAGCGCTACTGCTAGCGCCCCACCACCAAGTTCTTAGGCTGCGCGCCGACGCGAACGACCAGCGCCGCCGCCACCGCCGCCACCGTTGCCGCCACCAGCGCTTTTGCCTTTAAAGCCGCCACCGCCGCCACCGCCGCCGCCTGTGCGACGACGTGGACCACCACGACCGGGGCTCTTGCCACCGGGAGCCGCAATGTCACCTTTGGGCAGAACCCAAGGCGAGCCGCCTTCCAATGGGATCGGGAAGCCCAGGACCTTCTCGATCTGGCGCAGTTCCTTGACCTCGTCTTGACCGCAGAACGCTACGGCTTTGCCATCCGCTCCGGCCCGTGCTGTCCGGCCAATGCGGTGGACATAGTTCTCAGGAACGTTGGGCAGGTCGTAGTTGTAGACGACCTTCACCAGCGGAATGTCGATGCCGCGCGCGGCCACATCTGTTGCAACCAACACGTCGAGCTCACCGGATTTGAACGCCGCAAGCGCGCGATCACGTTGACCTTGGCTTTTGTTGCCATGAATCGAGCCTGCCGAAAAACCAGATGCGACAAGGCCTTTCATCAATCGCTCGGCGCCATGCTTGGTGCGCGAGAAAACGATAGATTTTTCGCCCCGGTGCGTGGCCAGCAGCTTTTTCAGCAAACCAGTCTTCTCGCCCTTATCGATATAGTGAATGCCTTGGGTGATCTTGTCGGCAATCTTGCCGGGAGGGGCCGCTTGAACGCGAACCGGATCGGTCAGGTAGGCGGCGGAAATCTCGGCCATCAACTTCGGCATTGTCGCTGAGAAAAGCATCGTCTGGCGCTGCTCGGGCAGCATCTTCGAGATCGCGCGCAAAGCGTGGATGAAGCCCAGATCGAGCATCTGGTCGGCCTCGTCGAGCACAAGATACTTGGTGCTGGACAGGTCCACCGCACGGCGGTCGGTCAGGTCAATCAAACGACCGGGCGTGGCGACCATAATATCGGTACCGCGCTCCATCCGCTTGATCTGCGCGCCAATGGAACTGCCACCAACGATCATCGTCACCTTCAGGTGCGACTTGCCGATATAGCTGGTCAGGTGCTCCATGATCTGACGCGCAAGCTCACGCGTGGGCGCAAGGATCAGCGCACGCGGGCTTTTTGGCGCAGGCTTTTCGCCGATGCCGTTGAGGATTTGCACCAGCGGGGTACCAAAGGCGGCTGTTTTGCCGGTGCCGGTCTGGGCGAGGCCCATGACGTCACGGCCATCTAGGACCAGAGGAATGGCCTTGGATTGGATCAGAGTGGGTTCGGTTAGGCCGATTTCAGCCAGACGTGTGGCCAGCTTCTCGCTGAGGCCGAGTTCTTGAAAATAGTTCAAAAGATACCTTTCGCGGGCCCGGCACCATGCCAAAGCCCAGAGTCAGAGGTCCCTGAACGGTGTCAGGGACGTTACGCTTGTCCTCTGACCTGTCGCTCGCGCATCCCCCGGATGGGGAAGCACCGAACAGATCAGTCAGGATCCCGCGCGTGAGGGAGGAAATCCAAAGCCCGGATCAGCCGGGCACCGTGAGACGCAAGCGTCTCTGCGGCATGTCGGGAGCAGTTATGCTCAGCGGTCCGCTCACGCGGCGGACATTCATGCCATTTCGTGCATTTGCGCGTTCAGGGCGCATATGTCAATGGGGCTATTTGGGCGGCCACCTGCTCGTGTGGCTGTTAGATCACGACCACTGCGAGCGGCGGGAACCCGTTGAATCCAACGCTGGAATAGGTGCTCGTATAAGCCCCGGTCGCGTGGATCATCACTTTGTCCCCAGCTTGCAGACCCAGCGGCAACATCACGGGGCGCTTTTCATAAAGCACGTCAACGCTGTCGCAAGATGGTCCCGCAAGGATGCACGGACCGGTCGGCTCGTGGTCGCGCATCGTGGTGATGCTGTAGCGGATTGCCTCGTCCTCAGTCTCGGCCAGACCCGAGAACTTGCCGATATCGAGATAGACCCACCGGCACAGATCGCTGTCTGACTTGCGGCTGGCCAGCACGACCTCGGCGGCAATGATGCCTGCCTCGGCGACAAGACCGCGACCGGGCTCGGCCATCACATGGACCTCGTCGCCAAACCGCGTGCGCACCATAGCCATGACATCGGCGGCATAGGCACCGGGGGCTTCGGCACCGTCGCCGTAATCAGCCGGAAAACCACCACCTATGTTCAGCAGGCTAAGCGCATGGCCCGCCTCAAGCGCGCCCTCCCACATAACCGCAACACGGTCGAGCGTCTCGGTCCACATATCCGCACGGCGCGTCTGGCTTCCGACATGGAAGGACAAGCCAACAGCGTTCAAGCCAAGAAATTTCGCCCGGTCCAGCAGCGCCAACACGCGATCCGGGCCGCAGCCAAACTTACGCGACAGCGGCCAATCGGCCTCGGTCGCCCCGACGAGCAGCCGGATATAGACCGATGCACCGGGCGCGTGGACCGCGATTTTCTCAAGCTCTTCTTCTGCATCGGCGGCAAACAGCGTGATACCTGCCGTGTGCGCAAACGCGATGTCAGACGCACGCTTGATGGTGTTGCCGTATGAGATGCGGTTTGAGGGAATACCAAGACCCAAACACAGCTCGATCTCGCCGCGACTGGCAGCATCAAAGCCCGCGCCAAGATCGCGCAGGGTTTCCATGATCTCGCGCGCCGGATTGGCCTTCATCGCATAATGGATGCTTGCGTTGCCCAAGCCATTGGCCAGTGCCGCAAACTGCGCCGCCACAAGCTGGCGATCCACAACCAGCGTCGGCTGCTCGAAGTCGGACGCCTGAATAAACGCTTCAATGCGTTCAGTGGTCGGACGGTCTGGTAAGGCGAAGGCATCGAGGCCCGCGAACCCGCTGACAGTTACGTTCATTTGGTCATCTCCAGAAGACTCGGCCATTCCGATTGCTCGGCGCAGACCGCTCAGTTCCAAGGGAGACGTTACCGTCGCTACGTAACCGGGTGGGTGTAACCCCACCTCGACAGAGGCGCGTGCGTTGGCGTCTTCGCGGCCATATGTGGCAAGTTGCACAGCAAATCAAGACGATTCGAGTCCAGCTTTCCTACAATTAGCGTCAAACTGGTGCCGTAATCCCACGGTAGGTCCGCCCACATGAGTTCGCCCGCCCGCATTGCCTATCTCGACACCCTGCGCTTCGCCCTTGTTGCGTTGGTGGTGCCGCTGCACGCCTACTATGTGGGCTTTGCTGGACAGGCCTGGATTGCGACCCTGCATGACAGCTTTCATATGGCAGCGCTTTTCCTGATTTCCGGCTATTTTGCCGCCCCCGCAGTGGCAAAGATCGGCGGCGCGCGGTTTGGTGCCACGCGAGGCCGCGCCCTGTTGCCGCCACTGCTAGTGATCCTTGGGCTGAGTTTGCCGACCCTGATGATGCACCAGATCTTGAACGAGGGCTCGCTGGCCGGATTTGAAGCCGCCCTCGCGCGCGTATCAGCTACCGGAAACATCCTGCTGCATGGCTGGTTCTTGGCGGTCTTACTGATCTACATGATTTTGGCGGGCGGGCTATCGCACTTGATAACCTCGCGCGGAATCAGGCGCATCGCAGCCGCTATTCCCGCATCATGGCACGGCCTCGCGCTGATAGTCCTCGCGACGCTCACCGCTCTGCCCGCCGAGTGGCTGTGGAACGGCGAAAACGGCCCCCTTGGCCTGCCGCTGTTTGCCTATGAGGCTATCCGCTATCTTTGGGCCTTTGCCCTCGGCATCGCCTGCTGGCACGCCCCGCAGCTGTTCGACGCGCTGCACCGGATCGACCCGCGCGTGGTCGTTGTGGCGTTGGTCGCATGGGCGCTGACACTGGTGCCGCTGGGCCTGAGTGCGTGGCAATGGGAGGCCTCATGGGCGCTACGCCGCGTTGCCTCCGCGCTCGTGCTGATCCCGCTGTGCCTGATGGCATTTCGCCGCTTCGCCAACGTTGAGACCGCAACAACCCGCGCGCTGTCGCAAGCCGGGATGACCGTCTTCGTCACCCAGTGGGCGCTGCTTTATGTGCTAATGCTGGTTCTGCCGTTCGAGGTTCTGCCCGAGGCGCTCGGGTTCTGGGTGATCTCGGCACTGGCCCTCGCCCTCGGTATCGCGTTCCACCATCTGGTGGTGAAACGCTCGAGGTTTGCACTGGAATGGATTGCGGGGATCAGACGTGCCGATCCACCATCATATGCTTGATCGACGCGATGGCTTTGGCCGGGTTCAGACCCTTGGGGCAGGCCTTGGCGCAGTTCATGATCGTGTGGCAACGGTACAGCTTGAACGGGTCTTCCAGATCGTCCAAACGCTCGCCCGTCGCCTCGTCGCGTGAATCGACGATCCAGCGGTAGGCGTGCAGCAGAGTGGCTGGTCCAAGGTAGCGGTCGCCGTTCCACCAGTAGCTGGGGCAAGATGTCGTGCAGCACGCACACATCACGCATTCATAAAGACCATCGAGTTTTTCGCGGTCCTCAATCGATTGCTTCCACTCATGTTCGGGCTCTGGCGTTTTGGTTTCCAGCCACGGTTTGATGGAGGCATGTTGCGCATAGAAATGGGTCATATCTGGAATCAGGTCTTTGACGACAGGCATGTGCGGTAGCGGATAGATCTTCACGTCGCCCTTCACCTCGTCCATGCCGTAGATGCAGGCCAGCGTGTTGATGCCGTCGACATTCATCGCACATGACCCACAAATCCCCTCGCGGCAGGACCGCCGGAAGGTCAGCGTCGGATCAATCTCGTTTTTGATCTTGATCAGCGCGTCGAGGACCATAGGACCGCAGGTGTCCATATCGACGAAATAGCTATCGACTTGCGGGTTTTTGCCGTCGTCGGGGTTCCAGCGGTAAATGCTGAACTTGCGCACATTCGTCGCCCCCTCCGGCTTGGGCCATGTTTTGCCCGTGCGGATGGTCGAGTTCTTTGGAAGCGTGAATTGCACCATGGTCGTATCCTCGTTTCTGTCTAGCGCCGCACGGAGGCGAGCGTGCGTGTAGGTCCTTGGCCGGACTTTTGGAACACGCAATTGTCGTAGAAATCTTCAGGTGATTGCGGGTTGAACACCCGGTTCGTAACAGTCAGCCGCAACCCACCGCTTGGCCCGTTTGTACCAACACCCGCGCGCGCCTCACCGCGGAACCCGTCCGATAGATCAGCGTCTGCCGCGCATTGTTCTTCTGCGCTCTTGACGTTGATGGTGCCCGAGCAAGCGCTCAAGCCAAGGGTTGCGACAGCCACAAGCGTGATGGTCGAGAGTTTCATAGCGCGATCCTTCCAGCAACAAACGCCTCCGCCTGCGCGGTGGCTATGCAGCGCACGGTATCGGGACGGCTGGCGACATCAATCACAACGCGCGTTGTTTCACTGGTTGGGCCAAGAGTCGCCGCTCGGGCCAGTTCCAGCACCTCGGTCCATTCCGCGTATTGGACGACGCAATCGACAATCGGTGCCACCGGCAGGCCCGGAAATTGGGCTTGTACCAAGGGGGTTGCGCCACGCTTGGCGGCGTCGCGCGCAGTTTGATCGGCAGTGGCAGTGATCTCGGCGCAGCCCATCAGGCCCAGTGCGAGCGCACATAAAGGGATCAAGGTGACGCGCATCATGTGCTTCGTCCCATACAGGTCTGAAATAGATCTGCCTGCGTGCGGTCCATCGGTGCGTTGATTCCACCGAGCGTCACCGGCAGTGGTGCCAAGCCTTGTTCGGCCAGGCAGGCGTTGATTTTCAGGCGGCGGGGCGAGATCACGCCGCGCAGCTCTTGTTCGCCCAAAGGCGCGCCCGCCGTTTCCAGCGGAGCGGCCACAGGTCTTGGCACCGAAGATTGCGTCGTGGTCTGGCATGCGGCCAGTCCAATGCTCGCGACCCCAAGCACCAATATCCGCATCAATAGACCCGCGCTTTCGGGGCGATCTTCTTGAGGTCAATGCCACCTTCTTCTTGGCTCGACAGCGGCTCCAGATGCACCGGACGGTAATCCAGCTTTACGCTGGCACCATCGACCGAGGCCAACGAGTGCTTGCGCCATTCAACATCGTTGCGATCTGGATAATCCTCGTGCGCGTGCGCGCCGCGGCTTTCCTTGCGCGCCTCGGCTGCCACGATTGTGGCCAGCGCATTGGGCATCAGGTTGGTCAGTTCCAGCGTTTCCATCAGGTCGCTGTTCCACACCATGGACCGGTCCGTAACTTGGATGTCGTCCATTTTGCCCGCAACGCTGCCCATCTTCTCGCAGCCCTCGGCCAGTGTCTTGTCGGTACGGAAGACGGCCGCATCGGCCTGCATGGTTTTCTGCATCTCAAGGCGCAGCTCGGCGGTGGTGGTCGTGCCTTTGGCGTAGCGCAGCGCGTCAAACCGGTCGAGCGCCTTGTCCAGCGACGCTTTGTTGGGTGTCGGCACTGCGGTGTTCGGGTCAACCAATTCGCCTGCCTTGATCGCGGCGGCGCGGCCAAAGACCACGAGATCGATCAGCGAGTTGGAACCCAGCCGGTTCGCGCCATGCACAGACGCACAGCCCGCCTCGCCCACAGCCATCAGACCGGGGGTCACAGCGTCGGGGCTCTTCGTCGTTGGGTTCAGCACTTCGCCCCAATAATTCGTCGGAATACCGCCCATGTTATAGTGAACGGTCGGCAGAACCGGGATCGGCTCTTTGTTCAGGTCAACGCCTGCAAAGATACGCGCGCTCTCTGAAATACCCGGCAAACGCAGGTCGAGCGTTTCTGGCGGCAAGTGGTTCAGGTTCAAGTGGATATGGTCCTTGTTCGGCCCAACCCCGCGACCATCACGGATTTCCATCGTCATGCAGCGCGAGACCACATCGCGGGACGCCAAGTCCTTATAGGTCGGGGCATAGCGCTCCATAAAGCGCTCGCCTTCGGAGTTGGTCAGATAACCGCCCTCGCCGCGTGCGCCTTCGGTGATCAAGCAGCCAGCGCCGTAGATGCCGGTTGGGTGGAACTGAACGAACTCCATATCCTGCAACGGCAGACCTGCGCGCGCCACCATACCGCCACCGTCGCCAGTACAGGTGTGCGCAGAGGTAGCGCTGAAATAGGCACGCCCGTAGCCGCCCGTCGCCAGCACCGTCATCTTAGCGTTGAACACGTGGATCGTGCCGTCATCGAGTTTCCACGCCACAACGCCCGTACACACACCGTCTTCGGACATGATCAGGTCGATTGCGAAATACTCGATAAAGAACTCGGCTTTTTGCTTGAGGCTTTGGCCATATAGCGTGTGCAGGATCGCGTGGCCGGTCCGGTCGGCTGCGGCACAGGTGCGCTGCACGGGGGGGCCTTCGCCGTATTGCGTGGTGTGACCGCCAAAGGGACGTTGGTAAATCTTACCCTCTTCGGTGCGCGAGAACGGCACGCCGTAATGCTCTAGCTCGTAGACCGCCTTGGGGGCTTCACGTGCGAGGTATTCCATCGCGTCGGTGTCGCCCAACCAATCCGAGCCTTTGACCGTGTCATACATATGCCACTGCCAGCTATCGGGGCCCATGTTGCCAAGACTTGCGGCAATGCCACCTTGTGCGGCCACAGTGTGCGAGCGCGTCGGAAACACTTTGGTCACACAAGCCGTGCGCAACCCCTGCTCGGCCATGCCCAGCGTAGCACGCAGCCCAGCGCCACCAGCGCCAACAACAACGACGTCATAATCATGCGTCTCGTAGGTATATTCGGTCATTCGTTAGTGCTCCTGCCTCAGAAGGCCATCCGGGCCAGGGCGTAAAGGCCAACAGCCATTATGCCATAGCTCACGCCAACCATCGCAATGATCAGCAGTTTGCGGGTGCCCCCTTGGGTGTAATCTTCGATCACGGTCTGCACGCCGTGGCGAAAGTGGTTCATGCCCACGATCAGCATCGCGGCGGTCACCAACGTAGGGAAAGGTCGTGCGAAATGCGCCAGCACCGCTTCATACGGCTCGCCAACGATGGGGCCAAAGGCAATCAAGAACAGCGGGACGAGGATCAAAAGGATCCAGCTCGTCATCTGCATGTGCCACGCGTGCTCGGTCCCGGTCTTTGCAGATCCAAGTCCAGCGGCGCGCTTGCGGTCAGTTAGATATGACATTTGCTCTAGCCCCCTTACAACACGATGACGGTCAAAACCGTCAAGATGACCGATCCATAGACGCAGACCCAGCCCAGCTTTTCAGCGGTTGGGATGTCGAGGCCGCGCCCACTGTCCCAATAGAGGTGCCGCATGCCTGCAAGCGTGTGATACCACAGCGCCCAGATGGACCCGAGGAACACCAGCTTGCCAAACCATGAGGTAGCAATGCCATCGACGAAGTCAAAATAAGCCTCGCCCGATGCGGCGGCGAGCAGCCACCAGACCACCAGCAGCGCGCCAAACAGCAATGCATTGCCAGTGATGCGCGTTAGAATGGAGGTTATGGAAGTCAGTTGCGGGCGGTAGACCTGCAAGTGCGGAGATAGGGGGCGGTTCCCCCGGTTCACATCGGGCATAATGAGCCCCTCTCTTATGGGATCGTCCGGGTGTCGTTTGGTCTTAACTTAATGTTGTAGCGCGGCACCTAGGGCGCGTCATCCGTCCACCGCAACATAGGGCGCGGTGAATTGGCGCAACTGAGGGCGGAATAGCCGTTTTGTGATCACGCCACGATTTTCTGTGATCACAAAGCCGAAACCGTCACTATTGCTGGCCAACTCAGCCAAATATTCCCCAAACTCGATGCACATGGTCACTTCGACCGCGTCCGGGTCGTAATAGGCGTTGGCCTCGCCGCAATACGCGACACTGACATTCAACGGTGAGGGCAGCGATAAAACCTCGTTCAGGGCTGTCAGCTCTTCCACGATCACATTGTGGGTCAGTACCGCGAGGGCCGCGTCATCGCCCAAGAACCTGTTGTGCCGAAGCCGCTGAGGCCACCAGTGAAAGGGTGAACGCGAGGGTAATATTCTTGAACATGCTCAAATCAAAGCGAGCATAGCACCCAGTAGTCAAGATCAAGCAACACACCGGAGAGGTATTTCCCATCCTCACCCTTCAGCGCGCCGACACTGCCATCCTTGGTTGCCACCAGACGCAATCGCAATGCGCCAACACCGGGGGCGGAGGTCTCGGCCTTGTCCAGCACTTGCGACCACGCCTTCACAGTATCGCCCGCATAGGCCGGGTTCGCGTGGGCACCTGCATTGATCGCGGCAATCATCTGCGCATTCGCCAGCCCGTTGAACGACAGCGTGCGCGCAAGGCTGATGATGTGGCCGCCATAAATCAGGCGCTGGCCATCGGGGCGCGCATTGACGTCGAAATGCACTTTCGATGTGTTCTGCCACAGACGCGTCGCCTGCATATGCTCGGCCTGTTCCAGCGTGACGCCGTCGACATGGTCGATGATCTCGCCGATCTCGTAATCGCCAAAGCGGTGCGGTTCGCCCGCCAGACCAAAATCATAGGTTGTGAAGTCGAGGCCCTCTGGGATCGTCAGGTCCGCGGCAGGCACAACATTCGCGAGGTCGGGCACCACCGTCTCGGGCGCGGGCGCGTCGAGATCACGCTTGCGCACCATCACCCAACGCACATAGCGCAAAACCGCCTCATCACGCTGGTTCAGCCCGACGGTACGCACATAAACCACGCCCGTCTTACCGTTAGAGTTTTGCTTAACCCCAATAACTTCGCTTTGCGACCGCAGGGTGTCGCCGGGATAAACAGGAAGCAGAAACTGCCCCTCTGCATAGCCCAAATTCGCCACCGCATTCAGCGACACATCCGGGACCGTTTTGCCGAAGACCACGTGGAAAGCTGCAAGATCATCCAGCGGACTTTCAGGCAAACCGCACGCACGCGCAAATTCGTCGGACGAATAAAGTGCATGCCGCGCGGGATAAAGCGCATGATAAAGTGCGCGCTCGCCCCCGGACACTGTGCGCGGCACAGCGTGGCGGATCACTTGACCAACGGAATAATCCTCAAAAAACCGGCCCGGATTGGTCTTGCTCATTGCTACTGCGCTCCGAGTTTCAGGTCTGGCGCATAGGCCACGTCGACATGCTTGATAACAGCTTGACCGCAGCGCATCACACCGCGCGCAGCATCAAAGCTGAGAACCGGGTCGCCGTGCAGCACCCAGCCCTTGGCCAGCGCGTCAGACACCTTATGACAAAACGCCGATGTGTCGTCCTCAGTCAGCAAACGGTAAAGCGTGCTCATGACGGAAACGGCCAGTAGCCGAGCCAATTATGGATGCCCGCAACGACCGAGAACAGCACAAGCGTTATGATCAGCAAGCGCACATAGGTCTTCTCAGCGGCCTTCTCAGGTGCTGTCCAGTCAGGCTCGGCCTTGTTGATAAAGATCACACTGCCCACGGCCCAAACCAGCAGCGAGCCGAACAAGATCACCGAGGCCAAATCTCCGTTCACCAGCAAATGCGCTGAGGTAAAAATCATCACTGCAGCCAGTTGGGGATGACGGATCTTATACGCAGGCCACGCCTTCGCCCCCTTGGCGGCGGATGAGCCGTAAACCCAGAAGGCCAGCAACATCAGCAGATTATTAATGTGGATCGTCCAGCTTGGCGGGGACCAGACCTGTATCAGCCCAAGCTCAGTATTGCGGTATCCCATCACGATCAGCACGAGGCCGGCAACGATCAGAACCGCCATCAGACCCTTGCCAGCATTGCCCATTTTGGCACGCGGCGCAGGGACGAGACGTTTGAAAAAGTGGGCGGCGAACCACAAAAACAGGCCGCCGATCAGCATTGCAGTATACATGTGAGCTACTCCGCGCTTAGGGCTTCGATTGCCTTGGCTTTTGCCAGAGTTTGCTGCGCGGTCACAACATGCAAATTCTCGACGATCTTGCCATCTAGCACCGCAACGCCTTGGCCCGCGGCTTTGGCTTGGGCAAATGCCACGATTTGACGCTCGGCCAGATCAACTTCCGCCTCGGACGGCGCAAAGGCCATGTTGGCAATTGCCACCTGGGCCGGGTGGATAAGTGTTTTGCCGTCAAAGCCCATGTCGCGGCCCTGTTCGCACTCCGCCCGCAAGCCCTCGTCATCCTTGAACGCGTTGTAGACGCCATCGACAATTGCGATACCCTCAGCTTTCGCGGCCAGCAGGCACAGTGATAGCGAGGTGATCAGCGCAAACCGGTCCGCGCGAAACCGCGTTTGCAGGTCTTTTGCCAGATCGTTCGTGCCCATCACAAAACCTGTCATCTTCGGGTGCGCTGCAATCGCCGCCGCGTTCAGAATTCCGCGCGGCGTTTCCATCATCGCCCAGATCGGCAAGTCGCCGGTAATCGCCGCCAACGCGTCGACCTGCGCAGGACCGTCCACCTTCGGCAGCAGCACCGCGTCGCATGCCATATCGCGCGCGGCCTCGGCATCTGCATGGCCCCAGTCAGTATCGAGGCTGTTGATCCGAACGATCCGCAGCCGTCCGCCGTAGTCCTTCTGCGCCAAAGCGGTTTTCAAGGTCGCGCGGGCGCTGGCCTTCTCATCTGGCGAAACCGCGTCCTCGAGGTCGAAAATCACCGCATCGACAGGCAGCGTTGTGGCCTTGTCTAACGCGCGCTCTTTCGAGGCCGGGATATACAGGACCGAGCGGTAGGGGCGGGCATTCATGAGATTCTCCGTCAATTGCGAGCGAAAAGAACCAGATGCGCACGCCAAACGCAACAATATTTCCGCTGCATTGCAGAAACGACGCTACTCGCCCCCACCGAACGGTGCGTTAACCAGTTCTGAACTCCTGAACAGGCAAACTTAGCGTCATCCAACCGCCCCAGCCCAAAAAGGTCTGACCATGAACGCTTCACGACTGACCGCTCCACTCGCCGCCGCATTGCTGAGCCTGATCGCCTGCGCGCCCGCCCATGCTGCCACCTGCGCCACGCGTCAGGCCGTGTTGGACAGGCTAGCAAATTCCTACGGAGAAACCGTGCAGAGCATTGGGCTTGGGTCCAATAACGGGATTGTCGAGATGTTTGCCTCGTCGGAAACCGGGACCTGGACCATCACCGTCACATTGCCCAACGGCATGACCTGCCTTGTCGCATCCGGCCAAGCGTTTGAGGACATTTCTGCCCCGCAAGGTGCCCCGGCCTGAGCCTTTGGGGCGCTTAGCCGCGCAGCCTTCCCTTGCCATAGACCGGGCGCAGCGCTAGCAAAGCGCCAATTCCAACCGACCCGGAGACCATCCAAAATGGCTAGACCCAAGATCGCCCTGATCGGCGCGGGACAAATCGGCGGCACGCTCGCCCACCTTATCGCGTTGAAGGAATTGGGAGATGTCGTTCTATTCGACATCGCCGATGGCGTCCCCCAAGGTAAATCACTCGACATCGCCGAATCTGGCCCGGTCGAGGGTTTTGACGCCACACTCAAAGGCACGACCGATTATGCCGACATCGCAGGTGCCGACATTTGTATTGTCACCGCAGGTGTTGCCCGCAAGCCGGGCATGAGCCGCGATGACCTTCTCGGCATCAATCTCAAGGTTATGAAATCAGTTGGTGAGGGCATCGCCGCCCACGCGCCAGATGCGTTCGTAATCTGCATCACCAACCCACTGGATGCGATGGTATGGGCGTTGCAGAAGTTCTCGGGCCTTCCGACCGAGAAAGTTTGCGGCATGGCAGGTGTCTTGGACGCCGCGCGCTTCCGTCACTTCCTTAGCGTCGAGTTCAACGTTTCGATGAAAGACGTCACCGCATTCGTTCTGGGCGGACACGGCGATACGATGGTGCCGCTGACGCGCTATTCGACCGTTGCAGGCATCCCTCTGCCCGATCTGATTAAGATGGGCTGGACAACGCAAGACAAACTCGACGCAATCGTGCAGCGCACCCGTGATGGCGGGGCCGAAATCGTTGGCCTGCTGAAAACCGGCTCCGCGTTCTACGCACCTGCCGCGTCTGCCGTGCAAATGGCCGAAGCCTATCTGAAAGACCAGAAGCGCTTGCTGCCTTGTGCGGCCCATTGCGATGGCGAGTTTGGCCTGAAGGGTATGTATGTAGGCGTGCCGACTGTTATCGGTGCAGGCGGGATCGAGCGGATCGCCAATATCGAGATGACCAAGAGCGAGCAGGCCATGTTCGACAGCTCCGTCAGCGCTGTGAAGGGCCTGATGGAAGCTTGTAAAGGCATCGACGAGTCGCTGGCATAAGCCTGACTGCTTAAGAAATCGCAAAAGGCCGCCCGCATCAGGGCGGCCTTTTCGCCTCCTAGGGTAACGGCTTGCACCCCGATTCGTGTCGCCGCGCCAATTTTGTGATCACACTTTTTCAGACTGTGATCACAAACGTCGCAAACATGCCCCATGCGGCGAATTGCCAATTTATCAGTATGCGGCAGTATGCCATCCCCTTTTGGAACGAGAACCAAAGACGGGACAGTTTCATGAACATTCATGAGTATCAGGCCAAAGCACTGCTGCGCTCCTACGGCGCGCCAGTGTCTGACGGGCGCGTTGTGCTACGTGCAGAAGACGCGAAAACCGCTGCTGGCGAGATGGACGGCCCGCTTTGGGTTGTCAAAGCGCAGATCCACGCAGGTGGTCGCGGCAAGGGCAGCTTCAAGGAAGCCGACGCGGGCGAAAAGGGCGGCGTACGCCTCACCAAATCCGCCTCCGAGGCCGCTGAGGAAGCCAAGAAAATGCTGGGCCGCACCTTGGTCACGCACCAAACCGGACCCGCAGGCAAGCAGGTCAACCGCATCTACATCGAAGACGGCAGCGGCATCGAGACTGAGATGTATCTGGCGCTTCTCGTCGACCGCGCCTCCAGCCGCGTATCTTTCGTCTGCTCGACCGAGGGCGGCATGGATATCGAAGAGGTTGCTGCTTCTACGCCAGAAAAGATCCTGTCGTTCACCGTCGACCCCGCGACAGGCTACCAGCCGTTCCACGGACGCCGTGTCGCGTTCGAGCTCGGCCTCAAGGGCGCGCAGGTCAAGCAATGCGTTGGCCTGATGGGACTTCTGTTCAAAGCCTTCATGGAAAAAGACATGGAGATGCTCGAGATCAACCCGCTGATCGTGACCGACAAGGGCGACCTCAAGGTGCTCGACGCCAAGGTCAGCTTTGATGGCAACGCGATCTACCGCCACCAAGACATCGCCTCTTTGCGCGACGAGAGCGAAGAAGATCCCAAGGAACTGGCGGCCTCTAAGTTCGATCTGAACTACATCGCGCTGGACGGCGAGATTGGTTGCATGGTCAACGGCGCGGGTCTTGCGATGGCAACGATGGACATCATCAAGCTGTACGGGTCCGAGCCTGCGAACTTCCTCGACGTCGGCGGCGGTGCCACGACCGAGAAGGTGACCGAGGCGTTCAAGATAATCACTTCTGATCCACAGGTCAAAGGCATCCTCGTCAACATATTCGGCGGCATCATGCGCTGCGATGTGATCGCCGAGGGCGTTATTGCCGCCGTTAAGGAAGTCGGCCTCAAAGTGCCGCTGGTTGTGCGACTTGAGGGTACGAATGTCGAGCAAGGCAAAGAGATCATCCGTAATTCCGGTCTCGACGTGATTGCCGCTGACGACCTTAAGGACGGCGCCGAAAAGATCGTGAAGGCGGTTAAGGGCTGATCGGATGGCATTGATCGCAAAAATTGACCCTCCACTTGTCGTTGCTGATGGCGGGATCGCGCGTATTCATGCGCGGCCCTACAAAAAGGCGACGGCAAATATCGGGGACGAAATTTTCGTTTGGACTGCTGATCAATCAGGCGGGCACGAACTTTGCGCGCGCGGCACTGTCGTGTCCGACGAGATCAGCACCTTCCCCAATATGACGGGCGACGGATTCCACAAGGAATTGGTTCTGGACGTTCTGATTACTGAGGCAAAGCCCCTGCGGGCAATGGCGATCGACGGGATTTCAGAGCGCCGCGATAGAGATAAAGCGACCCGAGAGGCCAGTACTGGCAAGCTCGTTTACCGACATGCACTCAACAAGCTTACCTCGATAGAATCCGACGTTGCGGATCTTGTCAGGTCACACTTCGAGGAAAATTAATATGTCCGTTCTTATAGACGAAAACACCAAAGTCATCTGTCAGGGCTTCACTGGCAGCCAAGGCACGTTCCACTCAGAGCAGGCCATTGCATACGGCACCAAGATGGTTGGCGGCGTGACCCCCGGTAAGGGCGGTCAGGTCCACCTCAATCTGCCGGTGTTCGATTCCTGCCACGAAGCCGTCGCGAGAACCGGCGCGAATGCATCTGTGATCTATGTGCCTCCGCCCTTCGCGGCCGACAGCATCTTGGAAGCCCTCGACGCTGAAATCCCGCTGATCATCTGCATCACCGAGGGCATTCCTGTGCTCGACATGATGCGTGTGAAGCGCGCGCTCGAGAACTCGTCCTCGCGTCTGATCGGCCCGAACTGCCCCGGTGTCATCACGCCGGACGCCTGCAAGATCGGCATCATGCCCGGCCACATCCACAAGCGCGGTAGCGTTGGTGTTGTGTCGCGCTCGGGCACCCTGACTTATGAGGCGGTCAAGCAGACCACTGACATGGGCCTTGGCCAATCGACAGCCGTTGGCATCGGCGGTGATCCGATCAAAGGGACCGAGCATATCGACGTGCTGGAAATGTTCCTTGCCGATCCCGAGACCACGAGCATCATCATGATTGGCGAGATCGGCGGTTCTGCTGAAGAAGAAGCCGCACAGTTCCTCGCCGACGAGAAGAAAGCCGGGCGCTGGAAGCCCACAGCGGGGTTTATTGCAGGCCGCACAGCCCCTCCCGGACGTCGGATGGGTCACGCAGGTGCCATCGTGGCAGGCGGCAAAGGCGACGCCGAGAGCAAGATCGAGGCCATGCGCGCCGCCGGGATCGTGGTGGCCGATAGCCCCGCGACGCTGGGCGAAGCGGTGATGGAAGCGATCAATAACGGCTAACATGCGATCTACCCGGCGCGCGGGACGCCTCGCGCCGGGTCACACACCTAGGGTGGACCCAAAAAATGACCGACCAAAGCCCGAACGACCAGTTTCATGCCTCCTCCTTTATGCAGGG
>JAWUXZ010000028.1:0-21649 GCA_034111085.1 Dinoroseobacter sp. | reverse complement strand
CGATCACATCAAAGCCTGCACCCCGGAGAGCGGACGCGCATTCACGTCCCGAAACAAGCGACACCGCCCGTGCCGCCGATGGTCCACCCATCAGCATTGCCACTCTGGGGACTGTCCTGCTCGACATATCCCGCCTCATCTCTCAGGCGCTTGTTATTGTTATTTGCGCCTGTTTTGCCCCGTTTGCCGGGGACCGCTTATATAGAGGTCGGTTTTCCGACTCTCATCACTTCCCACTCTAGCGCGTGCCCGGTGGTTTGGAAAACCTTTTTGCGGACCTGTTCGCCCAAAGTTTCCAGATCTGCGGCTGTTGCGCCGCCAGTGTTGATCAAGAAGTTGGCATGTTTCTCGCTCATTTGCGCCCCGCCTCTTTGCGCACCACGCATTCCAGCCGCATCAATCACCGTCCAGGCCTTCAAATCCTGCGCATCATCAGCGCGCCCGGTACTGGAGAACCCAGCCGGGTTGCGGAACGTACTTCCAGCGGTGCGGTCCTTTGTTGGTTGGCTCGCGTCGCGCTTGGCAAGTTGGTCGGTCATCTTTGCGGCCAGCGCCTCGGGATCACCCGGCTTGGTCTCGAAAAGCGCCTCCACAATCACCGCACCATTCGCCAGATCGCTTTGACGATACCCGAAATTCAAATCCGCAGGGCGCAGCACCACCTCAGAGCCATCGCGCAGGATCGCTGTCGCCTCGACTAGGTGATCGGCCACATAAGACCCATAACACCCCGCGTTCATGCGCACGGCCCCGCCTATGCTGCCGGGAATAGTACGCAGAAACGTCAAATCCAACCCCGCTTCTGCGGCCTTCCGAGCCACATGCGCATCAAGCGCCGCAGCCCCGGCCCGCACGCGAGATCCCTCGATGGTGATGGCGTTAAACCCGCGCCCCATCCGAATAACCGCGCCCGGCAATCCACCATCGCGCACAATCAGGTTGCTGCCCACGCCCATCGCAAACACTGGAACACTCGGCGCAAGCACCGCCAAGAACCCGGCCAAATCCGCGCGATCCGAGGGTTGATAGAACATCTCCGCAGGTCCGCCAACGCGCAGCCATGTCAGATCCGCGAGGGGTCGATTTTGCGTTAAAACACCAGTCATTCCCGCGCCCTCCACCACCGCATAAGATATCCCATAAGATAGGCGAGCAATGCCGCCACCAAGAAAAACACCACCGCCGCCACAATCGGGCTGACCCCGGCCGAGCTGATCAACTCGTCGGGGCGTCGCGAGGTGCCAAGCAGCAACACCGCAGCACCCGCAAGCGCAATTCCCAGTGCGAGAAGCGGGCGCGACACAAAACCAAGCAGCCCAAACAACACCAAGAATATGACGCCTGCGATCGTCATAAGCGCACATCTTTCGTCATCTGATCGGAGCACACACTCATTTTTGCGCGCCCAGCCCAACAAACCGTCCGATCTTGCGGATCAAGAACAATCCCGGCCAGCGCAGGATCGAGGCCATTGCCGCAAATCCCCCAAGCGCCCAAAGCGGTCCCAGTTCAAAATATACCACCCACAGCAGCGGCACCGCCGTCAGCATCAGCACAATCGCGCCGCGCCAATGGAACCGTCTAGGGGCAAATCCAATCACGCTGGCCACCAGCACCCAGATACACAGCGAGACGAGCGGGGCCATATCTATACTCCTAAACTTGCCAGCAGCGCCACGCCACTCAGCACTGCGCCGACGACTGGCACATAATCGGGCACCCGAAAAGGCGCGTCCGGCGCACGACGCTTCAAGCGGATTAGGCCGATATTTACCACAATAAACACGATCAGCAAAACCGTAGAGCTCGCCTGCGCCAACTCGGCCACGGGCAACGAAATAGCACCGAGTGCAACGGCAAGCCCCACAAGCACGGTTCCGATATGCGGCGTGCCGAACCGGGCATGCACGCGGCGAAACATCTGCATCCCCGGCGTCTGCGCGCCCAATCCGTAAAGCACCCGCGCGGCCATAACGATCTGCGCAAGCACGCCGTTCAACGCCGCCGCGACCGCAATTGCCGCAAGAACCGAAGCGCCGGCCCCAAAGCCAGCGGTCCAGACCAAGGCCAAAGGTTGCGCGCTCGCCGCCAGCAATTCAGCAGGCACCGCACGCACCGATGCAAACGCCACCAGCGCGTAAAGGCCCGCCACAACAACAAGCGCGGTGATCAAAGCACGCGGCATGGTTTTGGTCGGTGCGCGCGTCTCTTCGGCCAAATTGACCATGTCCTCAAACCCGATGAAGGCGAAAAAGGCGAGCGCCGTGGCCGCAAGCACCACCCAAACCGCGCTCATTATGTCCGGGCTGGGCAAAGAGACTGGCACTGCGGGCGCGATAAAGCCTGCGCTAATCACAAGCGCCAGCCCGCCAATCTCGATCACGGTCAGGACCGCCGCCAGCTTCACGCTTTCGGCCACGCCCAGAACCGCCACAGCCGTCAGGGCCAACGCCAGTAAGGTAATCGCCAGCGCGGGCGGCACAGGCAGCAAGGTTTCAAGATAACCGACACCGCCGCGCAACACCGCCGCCGCCGAAATCGTCCCCGCCAGCACAATCGCCAATCCAGTAATCCGGCCCGGCCACGGGCTATCGAAAGCGTGTCCCAGATAAGCCGCCGCTCCGCCCGCCTCGGGAATGCGGCTGCTGAGTTCGGCAAAGCTAAGTGCGGTGGGAAGTGCGACCAACCCTGCAAGCAAAAACGCCACCGGGGCCAAAGATCCGGCCAGCCCAGCCACAGCGCCGATCAGCACATAGATGCCAGCGCCGACCATCACGCCGATCCCGTAAGCCGTCAAAAGCCCGAAGCCCAATCTGCGCTGCAAGCCTTCGACCATGGTGTGTCTACTTCGCCAACCGCGCGGGCAATCCGTTAGCCCAAGCGCTGATCGTGCCAGCGCCCAAACAGACCACCATGTCACCGGGTCGCGCCTGTTCGCGCACCAGCGCTTCTAGGGCGTCCTCGCTTTCAACAATCCGGGCATGACGGTGACCATGAGCCACAAGTCCGCGCACCAGATCATCGCGGCTCGCCCCCTCAATCGGGTCTTCGCCAGCACCGAATACTTCCGATATCCCGACAACATCAGCCTCGTTAAAGCATGCGCAAAAATCATCAAACAGCGAATGCAGGCGCGAATAGCGGTGCGGCTGGTGCACGGCAATCACGCGCCCTTTGGTGGCTTGGCGCGCAGCCTTCAAGACAGCGGCAATCTCAACCGGGTGGTGGCCGTAATCGTCAATGATCGTGACCCCGTTCACCTCGCCCACTTTGGTAAAGCGGCGGTTCACGCCCTTGAAGCCCTTGAGGGCGGCGCGAATGTCGTCCTTGCTCATACCCAAGTGGCGCGAGACCGCGACCGCCGCCAAAGCGTTCGAGACGTTATGATCGCCGGGCATCGGCAAAGTGCAGCCCTCGATCACATCATCCTCGCCTTGCAGGGCAATATCAAAAAACGCGGCCCCATCCTCATAATGCAGCCCCACCGCGCGCACATCTGCTTGGGCATTAAAGCCAAAGGTCACGATGCGGCGGTCGGACAAGCGCCCAACAAGCGCTTGGACTTCCGGGTGATCGGTGCAGCACACCGCCAAGCCGTAGAATGGAATGTTGGAGACAAAATCGTAGAACCCATCGCGCAGACTGTCGAAATCGCCCCAATGCTCCATATGCTCGGGATCGATATTGGTGACGATCGCAATCGTTGCGGGCAGACGGTTGAAGGTGCCGTCGCTCTCGTCGGCCTCGACGACCATCCACTCGCCTGTGCCCGCGCGCGCGTTCGAATCGTAGGCATGGATAATACCGCCATTGATCACCGTCGGATCGAGGCCCCCGGCATCCAGCAACGTCGCCACCATCGTCGTAGTGGTGGTTTTCCCGTGAGTGCCCGCGACGGCGATGTTGGAGCGCAAGCGCATCAACTCGGCCAGCATCTCGGCGCGGCGCACGACAGGCAGGCCCCGCAGACGCGCTGCATCCAACTCGGCATTGCCCGGCTTAATCGCGCTGGAGATCACCACAACATCGGCACCCTCCAAATTCTCGGCCACCTGCCCGATGAACACCTTCGCCCCAAGGCTTTCCAGCCGCGTGGTGATTTTCGAGGCCTT
Organism: Dinoroseobacter sp.; assembly: GCA_034111085.1. Taxonomy (GTDB): domain Bacteria; phylum Pseudomonadota; class Alphaproteobacteria; order Rhodobacterales; family Rhodobacteraceae; genus Dinoroseobacter. The sequence continues at coordinate 17,537 of JAWUXZ010000028.1, read as the reverse complement.
CAGATCGGACCCCTGCACCTGATAGCCGAGGTTCAGCAGCACTTCCGCGATCCCCGACATGCCAATGCCGCCGATCCCGATAAAGTGGATGGGGCCCAGTTGAGTGGGAAGTTTGGTTGCGGCAGTGTTCATGGGCGTCTTTCGTTAACTCAGGTCTTTGCGGCGAGGGTCATGACAATATCGACCAGCCGTTCGGTTGCATCAGGGCGCGAGATTGACAAGGCGGCGGACGCCATTCTGCGCGCGACCTCTGGCTGGGACAGGATCGCCGCGACATGCCCCGACAGCATCTCTGCGTCAAGGCGGCGCTCGGGGATCAGGATCGCGGCACCGGCATCAACCAGCCCACGTGCATTGGCCGATTGCTCGTCGCGCTTGGCCGCAGCGTAGGGGATTAAGATTGAGGGGCGCCCGATAACAGTCACGTCCGCCACGGTCGAGGCCCCTGCCCGCGCGACCAAAAGCTGTGCATCTGCAAGCCGCTCGGGCACATCGGTAAAGAACGTCTGCACGACAGCCGAGATCCCCGCGTTCGCGTAGAACTCGGTGACCCGCGCAACATCTTCCTCGCGCGCTTGGTGGCTGACATTCACGCGCGCGCGCAAAGTCTCGGGCAAGCCTGCCAAAGCGGGAGGGACCATGTCCGACAAAATACGCGCGCCTTGCGAGCCACCCAGCACCATCACATTCAGCGCGCCACCTTCGGGGATTTTGAACGGCGCGCCCGCTTGCGCAAGAATGACCGAGCGCACAGGATTGCCCGTCGGATGCCCGTCCACGCCCTTTGGCAACGCCGTTGGCCATGTCCCGCAGGCCACCGCATCGACGCGTTTCGCGAATATCTGGTTCACCCGGCCCAGCACGCCGTTTTGTTCGTGGATCACACGGGGCAAGCCCATCAGCCATGCCGCGCCAACCGCCGGAATCGATGGATAGCCGCCAAAGCCCACAACAATCGCGGGCGTGTCGCTGCGAAATTTGCGCCGCGCCGACACGATACCGCCGAGCACCTTCAGGGGCACCAATGCCTTGGCCAGCAATCCGCCGCGCGCGAAGGTGGCGCTCGACAGCACCTCAACTTCAACACCGTCGGGAAATCCGTCCGTGTAGCGCGCGCCGCGCGCATCTGTCGTTAGTTTGACGCGCCAACCGCGCCTCAGCATCACCTCGGCCAGCGCTTGGGCAGGAAACATATGCCCGCCGGTCCCGCCTGCGGCGATGATCAGCAAGGGCGCAGTCATCTGACGCCCCGGCGTAAAAACACATCCTCAATCTGGCCTTGCGGGCGTTCACGACTAAGCGCCAGCAAAATCCCGATGGCCAGACCTGAGGCGACTAGCGATGACCCACCATAAGACACGAACGGCAAAGTCATCCCCTTGGCCGGCAACAACCGCACCGCGACGCCCATATTGATGATCGCTTGGGCGGCAAACAGCAGCACAAGGCCCGAGCCCGCCAGCCGCACAAAAATATCGCGGTCCCGGCTCAGACGTGCCAGCCCGCGCCACGTGATCGTAGCGTATAGACCAATGATCACGACGACCATCAGCAGGCCGTATTCCTCAGCCGCGACGGCAATGATAAAATCAGTATGGGCGTCCGGCAGCGACCACTTGACCGACCCCTCGCCAACCCCGACGCCGAACAGACCGCCCTCGCGGATCGCATTGGTCGCGTAGCCAAGCTGGGTGCGTGGATCGACCTCTGGTGACAGAAAGCCGTTGATGCGGCTGGCGACGTGTGCCGACATATTATAGGCGACAACGCCACCGGCGGCGGCCAAACCAAACAGGCCCACAACCATAATCATCGGCGCGCCAGCGATGAAATACATCACCAGCCACGCAAATAGGATTAGGGCGGCTTGCCCATAATCAGGCTGCATCACCAGAAATCCCAGGATCGTAACAGTCAGCGCCAGCGACACCGTGCGCCCAGGCGGGCCGTTGATGTCATGGCTGGCCGCAAGCAGCCACGCCGACAGCACAACGAAGCCGGGCTTGAGAAATTCTGCCGGTTGCACCGAGCCAAAGCCGATCGAGTACCAGCGCGTGGCCCCTTTACCAAAGTCCGTCCCGAACAGCGGCAGCAGCACGAGGCCCGCAAATGCAGCGACGCAGATCATAACGCCCAAGCGGCGCACCTGCTCGACCTTCAGCATCGACACCACGATCATCACGGCTAGCCCGACGACGCCGAATACGACCTGTCGTTGGACATAGTGGAAGGGGGGGAGGCCATTGCGCTCGGCCAGCGGGATCGAGGCTGCAAACCCCAGCAGCAAGCCGAATGCAAACAGCGCGAACACCGCGCCCAGCGACACCTTATCAACCGTACGCCACCAGCGCGGCAAAACTGCCTCGCCCGGACGCGGGGGGACCGTGCCATAAACCATTTCCGTCATGGGAAACTCCGCTCAACTGCCTCAATACGCCCGTTTGCCGGGTCTGTTGATAAGTATAGCGGGAGTTAGGGTGTGTGGCTAGGTGGGGTTTGGGGGTGTTGCGATGGTCCAAATTGAGCCCAGTGTGACCAGTATTGCGCAGTGTTCTACGGATGTTCGCTATCGCGAGAGAGCCAAAAATCTTCGACAACTGCTTGGGTTTTGAACGGGTTTTGTGGCAGCATCAAACGAGGTTTTTTGCAGGCGTGCCAAAAAGGAGCGTTTTTGGCACGGGCCTCAAGGTCCGCTGAGCGGACAAAGCATCATTTAGCTGAGGCTGGACCAATGTCTGCTATCATGCGACCGGTAGGCCTGATCTACTGGTTCAGATGACATTTTCTGTCTTTTATCCGCTGATGTGGAAGAGCTGCCTATTGATGGGCAACCAGCGGCCGAGGTTGGCGCAGTGTTTTCCAAAGCCAAAACAGCATTAGAAGCATAATTGTGAGTTCAGGCAGTGATAAAATGCCAGAGTTTCGCACTGCGTCTGGAAACACCGAAGCCCCCGGTCCGGTAAATGCTGATCCAGCTGCGATGAAAAAGCCGATACACATTCGCAAAAGATGCTGGGCGATCCGATGTCTGTCTGAAATCTGTGTCCCAAAAGTAATGCGTACATCGCCACCACAAGCGATGGCAGCCATGCCGAACAAGAAAAAGTAGTCCTCAGCCGCGAAGCCGTACAAGTGAGCGTCTGGCAATGTCGTTGCGTACCAGCCTGCAATGAAAAGAGCTGCCGCGTTGAGGGAATTCAACCCTGCGATTGCGATGAACAATCTTTTTGCGCCTCGCGCACGAATACGCACAGCCAATACACCGCTTGCCACCAAAGTTGCTCCAAGGATACCCGCATGAAAGGTGATCCAAAACGTTTCGTACTTTAGCGCACCAAGGATAGCGCCCAGCACGGATGACAACCCCATGCTCACGACAAACACACGGCCAGCGCTCACATGAACATTGCGCCCCTTACGTGATCCGAGAGCGATGGCGCCCACAATGACGGCCAATGTGCCGAGCGTTACATGTGCAAACAATGCGATGATATCTAGAGTAGGCATAACGAGTTCTTTCCGTTGTGTTGGTTTCACCCGGTTATGCGCACCTCGCAGTGTCCTGTCGTCCGCGCATGACGGCGAGGACATTTTTTTCTTTCGAACCATCGGCTGCGTTGATGATGTCGTTGAAACCAGCGTATCAAAGAGTATGGGAAACGCTGCTGTTCTGACCCTCGCCGGACTCTGTCTTGGCATTGCCCTGACGGGGCTCCTCGCCGTTGCGCTGCGCAAAGGCAACCTGCGCGAACGGTTCAGCCTCGGGTTGGTCTACTTCGCATTCATCGGATTGATCGCGCTTCCGCTTGTTAAAACCTTCGCCGAAATTGCGTTGATCAACTACATGCCGCTGTTGCTGATTATGCTGCTGGCGCTGCCGCCGGCGTTTTATCACTACATTGCCGCCAAGACAGCCACGGCAAACCCCTCGCAAGTTCCATGGCGCGATCTGGCGTTGCCATTGACGGGCGGCGTGGTGTGCATCGGGTTTTGGCTCCTCCCGGCGCAAGCCAAAAACGTAATGTTCATTTCAGGCGAATTGCCTGCGGGAATTTGGCCGGTAATTCTCGCCCTGCTCACGTTTGTGCTGATCCTGATCTGGTTGATCGCGTCCTTCGCCTACCTTGTCGCAATACTGCGCCGACTCACGACCTACCGTGCCTATATCCGGCAACTTTATTCGGACATCGAAGAACGGGATTTACGCTGGGTCGATGTGTTGATGGTCCTGCTCATATTGATCTGGGCCGCAGGGGCTTTTTCTCTCGCAGACGAAAACTTCGCTGGTGGCACTTTGTTCGTCGAAGAGCTTCTTCTTGCACTGATCGCCGGCGGCTTGTTGGTGTTGAACATTTTTGCCCCGATCACGCCACCAGACTTGAAAATCGAAATAAAAGAAGACGAGCCAGATCTCAAATATGCCCGCTCTGCATTAACTACTGACCACGCGGCAAAGTTGGCCGCCCGTCTTGAGACAGCGATGCAAAAAGATACGCTTTTTCTCGACCCCACCTTGTCGTTGCAAAAGCTGTCGCAGCATGTGGGTGCGCTGCCAAATCATGTGTCACAAACACTAAATCAAGAGATAGGCGCATCCTTCTTCGACTACGTTGCACGCTGGCGGATAGAGGCTTCAAAACCACTGATCACGGCAGGCGATGCATCGGTGCTAACCGTTGCACTAGAAGTTGGTTTCAACTCGCGTTCAGCGTTCTACAAGGCCTTCAAACGTGAAGCGGGGATGACGCCAAAAGGCTATCGCGCCTCGCAACATAACGCAGGCTAGAAGCTGACATTCAAGCACGGGACAGCATCGGTTAGTTTGGGCTCGAAGCCGTCCTTCGCTGCGCTAAGCACAGAGGTCAGCGGTGCGGACGAAACGCCCTTTCGCTGCGATTGCTCTGTTGTCCGCTTCCAAAGATGATCTACCTGCACCAAAAAGATCCAATCAAAACACTATCTGGATATCCCTCATGCGCACCTCGATCATTTCTCGCAAAGGAAGCTATTTGGGTTTGCTTGTGGCGAACACGATCCTTGGATCAGCCATGCCGATGATGATTATTCTGGGCGGTCTGGCCGGTTTGATGCTGGCCCCGTCAGTGGCACTGGCGACGCTACCTGCGTCCTTATCGACTCTCGCGGGGCTGTTTGCCGCTGCGCCGTTTTCACTTCTTATGGGCAGACGTGGGCGAAAAGTTGGCTTTATCGCGGGCGCTGCATGTGCTGTTTTCGGGGCGTTGATCGGCGTCTGGGCCCTGTATACGGGCAGTTTTGTACTTCTGTGCGTCGGGCATCTCGCATTAGGGGCAGCCCTTGCATGCTATCAATTCTTCCGATTTGCGGCTGCTGAGACTGTGAGCGCGGACTGGCAGCCTGTTGCAATTTCACTCATTCTTACATCTGGGCTCATTGCGGCCTTTGTCGGTCCGCAAGTCTTCATTGTTGCCAAAGATGCCTTTGCGCCAGTTCCTTTGGCAGGCGCATATGCAGCACTCGCAGTTCTTTCACTCATTGGCCTGATCCCATTGGCGTTGACGCGGCTACCCGCCCCGACAATTAGCCAACCGCAGAGCCTCAAACAGCGTTTTGCCTCACTATCAGTCCTGAAACGCAAACCTGTTCGCCTAGCAGTCGGACTTGGGGCGGTCTCTCAAGGCATCATGGTTTTCTTGATGGTGCCGACACCTCTGGCAATGATCGGATCTGGTTTTAGTGAGGCCATCGCCGGTGACGTCATTCGCTGGCACGTCGTTGCGATGTTCGCGCCGAGTTTTTTCACAGGTTTTTTGATTAAGCAATTTGGTGTGAAATCAATCGGAATCATAGGACTGGCACTGCTGATTGTGGCGTCGATTATGGCCCTCAGTGGCCTGACCACTGTTCACTTTTACGGATCACTCATTGTGTTGGGTGTCGGGTGGAATTTTGGCTTTATAGCTGCGACGACAATGCTGGCAAACTCTGTGTTGGACGATGAAAAGTCGCTAGTGCAAGGGGCGAACGATACCGTGATTGCGCTGGTGTCGACGCTTTGTGCTTTCGCTGCCGGTGCAATCATTGCTGGGGTCGGTTGGGCAATGCTTACCGCAGTTTCACTTGTTCTTTTGTTGATGGCATCCGTTTTGTTCGCGAAAGAAACACAAAGTCGACATTCGTAGCTGCCGCAGCTTCGGTGACTTTGGGCTCGTAGCTGCCGTTAGCTGCACCCTGCACAGACGTCTGCTCCCCGCTGTGGTTTCAACGTGTCGCCGCAACACTTTAATCTTTATAAAGGGATGGAGTGTTTATCATGAAGTATCGCACACGGACGTCTTATACGGCCAAGCAGAAGTCCGAGATGTGAGATCGTTGGCAGCGCGGAGCGTCCATGAGCTCGATTGGGCGTCATTTCAATCGAGCGTCGTCTTCGATTTTCCCTCATTTGGCGCAGTTCGGTGGAATCCGCCCCGCTGATTGCACGCGGTCGCGATGCGCTTTGAGGCTGACAGAACGGGAAGATATTTCTCGCGGGCTTGTCACCAAGCCGTCGCTTCGCTCGATCAGACCAGCGCGCCTGGAACTGCGCAACGCGACCTAAGTTTTGTAAGCTCTGATTGAATGAACCTTTGTGCCAGTTGATAGCGCGAAAGCTGCGTCGGAATTGGTCACCGCAGCAAATCGCAGGCGGGCTCACGCACAGGTATCCTGATGAAGGGCAAAAACGCGTGTCACACCCATTGCCCCCTCTCGGTGATACTTCGTATCACCTGCCGGCAATGGGCAGGGTTTTGCGCAGAAATGTCCCGAGAAGAGAACGATATATCGCAGCCTGTATGTTCGTTTGTTCAGCACAGAGGACCTTGGTGCTCGGCGCAGCCGCCCCCCCTTCCCGCAATCTCAGTTTCGACTGGCCTGATCCACTGCCGCCCCCTGCTAAACAAGGACCAATCACGTCCTCCCGGCATCATTGTCCTGTCCGCCTCAGTTCGCCCTGTCCTCATCTAAGTTTCGTCATAATTTTAGAACTTATTGGAGATGTATCTTTGCAACGAGGCCTGATCATGTACAAACTGTTGAATACATTCATCAACGACGAGTCGGGCGCAGTTACCGTCGATTGGACCGTGATGACGGCCGCCATCGCGGGCTTTGGCATCGCTACCTACGGCGTTGTCTCCGGCGGCATATCGGACCTGTCCTCAGACGTGGAACAGTATTTGCGCCGCGACATGATCTCGACCTCGTTCGGGGCCGAGTTGATGGCTGCAATGGACTTCACGGGCGGTGACAAGGGCGGCTGGACCGGCGGCACGGTGATGAGCCCGATCGCGGCCCTAGGCGAAATATTGGTGCTTGGACCGGGCGAGACGGCCATGTTGACGCTGGATGTGCCCGCAAATTCTGAAAGTGCGACACTGAGCTTTGATTTGATCGGCGGCGACAGCCTCGACCACGAGGTCGCCACCATCACCAGCAACGGCAAGACCGTCACGTTGGCACGCGGTCTCTATGATGGCACTATGACATTCACCACGCCGGATGTCGAAGGCGTCAACATCACCACTGAAACGATCTCGAGCGGCACCAATCTTGGCGGGATATCGTCAGACTATTGGCGTGACAGCGTCACCCGCGTCACCGTTAGCGTCGATGATCCGGGCGAAACCCTATCGCTGGGCATGACCTCTGGAGCGAACCAAGATATCGGCGACGAGTTCTTCGGGATCGATAACGTCGACATCAGCGCGCTTTGATGCGTCCCACTCCGATCAACAGGAATTCCCCCATGCTCAAGCGTTTTACCACTTTCGCCCATGACGAGCGCGGCGCGGTTACGGTCGATTGGACTGTAATGACGGCCGCCATCGTCGGCCTTGGCATCGCAACCTACGGCGTCGTATCCGGCGGCATCAACGACCTGTCGAGCGATGTCTCAGCACAGCTCAGCGGGCAAGACATCCTCGCCAGTTTCAGCGGCGCATTTTCCACTATCACGCTGGCAAGCAACGATTTTACAAGCGGAGATCGGGGCGACTGGATTGGCGGGTAGATCTTCAACATGGGCGGCACACTGGGCGAGCTACTGGCCATCGGTGCTGGTCAGACTGCCGAACTGGCGCTGGAATTCCCCGAAGGTGCCTCGGTTGGCACCGTCACCTTCGATCTGATCGGCGGCGACAGTGGCGATGGTGAGTTGGTCTCCGTGACGTCGAATGGACAAGAGGTGCTACTCGGCACCTATAATTTCCGCCCGGAAACGGGTGAATTGACCTTCGAAATTCCGGATGTGCCCGGTGTAACCGTGACAACCGAACTGGTGTCGGAAAACTCTAACATTGGCGGATCGGGGTGGACTGATGCTGTGACGCGCGTGTCGCTCACCGTGGAAGATCCCGGATCCGATTTCGTACTGGCCGCCCGGTCCAACACCAACCAGTCCATTTCTGATGAGTACTTTGGCATCGATAACGTCACAGTCACCGCAGAATAATCGGCCCTACACCCGAAAGTGCAAACCAGATGAACTGTTCAATGACCTTTCTTAACGACGAGTCCGGCGCTGTCACCGTTGACTGGGTCGTTCTAACCGCAGCAACCGTCGGGCTGGGCATTGCCGCATTGAGCGTTGTTTCAGGCGGCATTGCGGACCTGTCGGGCGATGTGGACACGCAGCTGCGCGCCTCAAGCCTGATCTCAACTGGGTTCATGCGGGCGTTTGATCTGGCCTTTGACATCCTTGAAGGGGCCGATGGCATCGGCATCTCGACCTTCGGTAACGCCTATGTGAACGGCTCTGAGGTGCGGTTTGTCCAAGGCTACGGCGGTGCTGCAATCATATTTGGCACCGACGCCTTTGCGCCGGGCATGGGGGCTTTATCCGAGATATCGACCCAAGCCGTGATGGATTGGGGCCGCCACGGCGAAAGCCTTGAGCCGTTTGCGATCAGCTTTGGCGACCAAAGCACGGTCCAAGGCAGCTACGGCACGAACCTCGGCGAGGGCGTGACCGTCACGATGGATCCCAGCGATAGCAGCTATGCAATCAACTGGAACGGTCAGGAAATCGGATCAGGTCCTGTGGGCTTTGATCTGGTGAACGTCGGCGGCGGGACTTACGGAATGTCGGTTTCGGAGGCTGGCCTTGTCTCGGTATCGGGGCTGGGCGACACGATTGCGACCGCCACAATTCCCGGAGACGGCTGGAACGGTACCGACCGCAGCGGCTGGGAATTGGGCTATGCCACCCAGAACGACACCGGGCTTGGCTGGATGTATGGGCGCGATTTTGAGGTGTCTGGGTCCGGCATGTAGGGTCAGGGCGCACCGCAGACACAAACCGGTCCAAACCGCTTCCAATCGGAGCCGGAATTCGCCGCCAGGTTTAGGGCAACGTATTTGGCTCCGGCGGCTGCACTATTGCGCCACGCTAACGATGGAGCGGCGTCTGAAGAGGGCTCGGTGCTTTATCTGATTAGTCATGAGATCGCGGGTAGTTCCGTCCAATCGTAGCGGCGCGCCCCTAAACGGCCACAGTTTTGGGCGAAGATGCAGTTCGGAATGTTGAGGGCTAGAAGATGAGTGTGAGGTTTTTATCAGACGAAAGCGGTGCGATCACCGTGGATTGGGTTGTCATGGCGGCAGCCCTCGCAGGCCTGAGCATTGCTGCGGCAAACCAGATATCAGGCGGAATTACCAACCTTACTGGGCGTCTAGACGGCGAATTGGGCACCAGCTCGATCTCGGCCAGACCCTCCACGCAAGTCTTGGCCAGCATGTCGTTCACGGATGCGGACGACGAACACTGGACCGGGGGCGAGGTGATCTCGCCCATCGACAGTTTGGGCGAGATTCTAGTGCTGAGCGCGGGTGAGACGACAACATTTGAATTCGATATCCCCGAAGACCGCGATAAGGCGATCATGTCGTTCGATCTGATCGGCGGCGATAGCTTGGACACCGAGGTCGCCACCATCAAGATCAACGGTCAAACGGTGAGCTTGGCGACCGGCAAATATAACGGCACGATGAGCTTCTCGTCGCCAGATTTGGACGGCGTGACGATCGAGACGTTCGTCGTCTCGCAGGGCACCAATCTAGGCGGCGCAGCCAGCGCAGGCTGGAAGGACTCGGTCACAACCGTCACGATTACCGTCGAGGAGCCGGGTGATACCCTGACCTTTGCAATGCAGTCTGGGGCCAATCAAGGCATCGCGGACGAGTTTTTTGCCATCGACAACTTCAACCTGTCAGCCAAGTAACGGGCCTTCACGGCAGACCAAAACCGGCCGCCGTGAAAACCATACCGAAGATCAAGATAGCAAGCGTCGCAGCAAGTGCGGAGCGGGACAGAGAAGTCATATCAAATCACCTTTGCAGACTGGGACATCAACCATTTTGCCGGCGTGGGGGACGACCACCCTGGCCGCCTTGACCACCTGGGCCGCCTTGTTTGGCAAAGCTGGCATCCGCTTGGCCAACAAGGCACCGCGGGATCACCGGATAGGTATCGGTCAGGAAATAGGCGTAGGTGCCTTGCGGGAACTCAGCCGTGTGCACGACCGCGCCGTTGCACGCGTCCAGACTGCCAGCACCAGAAACGTAGACATAGTCTTGGACAAACGCGCCGTCATAGTTGCCCGAGGGATCGCTACCGCCGGGGCGTGAGCCCGAACGCAGGCGGTACGAGGACGTCATCTTTGTGACCTGCCCGCCCACTTCGGCATTAAGCGCATAGATCGGGAACCCGTCTGCCGCCCAGCCAATCAAGGGTGAGGCTGCATTCGACGACCAGCCCAGATCCTGCATCAAGCCAACCGGAAGCCCGTGATAATGATAGGCACCCGTCGGCTGCACATGGGCGTAGTTCGCATCCAAGCCAAGTGTCACGGCCCCGCCAAGCGCTTCATACTGCCAGCCCGAGCGTCTGTTGCCCTGCCAGAACTCAGCCGCGCCCGGATCGAACGGCACGCCGTTGACGGCGACGCCAAACAACGAGCCACGCGTTTCGCGCGCGCTGCCTTGGCGCGGGCTGGTGGTGACGGCGAAGCTATAACTCTGTGCGCTGATACGGTTGGGATTGCCCGCGCTGGGAAAGGCGCCAACCGCGTGGTCAGGAATACCGTTTGAGGTGATCGTGCGCCTGCCACCGCTGGTGGCGATCTGCACCACATTGCGTCCGGCGTTCGACCGCGCCGATTGCAAGCTCAGCGCCTGAGCGGAGGTCGCGGTGTGGGCGCGCATCTGCGGGCGGGCTTGGGCGTTGGCGAAGCTTGCTAGAGCGACGCCGCCTACGATGGCTGTGGCCAGAAGGCTGGGTCCGAACCAGGCAGAGCGGGAGAGGCGGGAAAACGGCATGGGGCAATGTCCTTTAGATGAAAATGCGGGCGACTTAGGCCCCGGTGAAAATCAGAAGCGGTCCAGCCCCGGCGGGGCCAAAATCGGCAATAAGCGTGAACAGGCCGGGCATGTCCCCAGCGACGTCTAGGCCGAGTGTCAAATGCGTGGTGGCCCCCGCTGCAATCTCGGTGGCCCCGTCCAGAATGGTGACAAGGCCAAGATCGGTGGTGAAGGCTTCCAGCCTCAGCGCGTCTTCGCCGGTATTCTCGACCCGCAAAGCAATCTGGAGGGACGGACCTTGGCGATCGACGCGCTCAAGCTCTAATGCCAGTCCGGGTGCGCCGTGCCCGACATGGGCAGTGGCAAGCATCGGGCTGATAATGAGCATCAAGGCGGCGATTAGGGCGAGAGGGCGGCGAGGCATTGGCAAGCTCCATTCGGTGACTTGCTAGATCAAACGCTGGGCCAGACGGCTTCCGTCGAAAAAAAATGAAAAGTCTGCCTAAAAAGGACAAATGCGCGATTTTCCTCTTGCGGCTCAGCGCCCACTTTTCTACACACCGCGGACGGAGTGCGGGCGTAGCTCAGGGGTAGAGCATAACCTTGCCAAGGTTAGGGTCGAGAGTTCGAATCTCTTCGCCCGCTCCAAAATTAACCAGCTTCCGCAGCTGGTTACGATAAGGGCCACCCTCGGGTGGCCTTTCGTCGTTTCAGGTATTGCCAAATATTGCCAAACTCATTCAGCTTTTCCTCCGACGCCAAGCTCAAAAACAGTTTTTCGAAGCGAAGACTCGGGGATGTGAAGATAGTTCGTTTCCGTCACCCGCGACTGTGGTGAGTGGCCGACAAGCTGTTTTATGGTGCTTACCGGAACCCCACGCAGATACTGATAGCTTGTGAATGCCTTTCGGCAGTATTTTGGGGTGGACTTCCCATCCCTACGCAAGAAATCTGCCCAACCGGCATCGGCTCAGCGTCTGGGACAGCGAGGAACTGTCGAATGCCGTGGACCGCTGCATCGCGGTAGGCTTCGGGTTTCTCAGAAAAGAGCTTTCTGGTTTGCATTGCGCCATCGGGACTGTTGGCCACGATATCAGTAAAGGTGCCGCCCCGGTCGATCTGGAACTGCCATTTGGCTTCACCAGACGATTGAATCACTGACCATCCCAAAATCAAAAAGAATGTTGCTTTATCAACATAACGCTGACAAATTATCAACGTTATGAGAGCGAAGAGATTCGCGACCCATGAACCAACCGGGAGACAAACAATGAAATACGCTTTTATCTGCGCCGCAACCGTAGCGCTGGCACAACCAGCCGTCGCGCAAAACTGGGATATGCCAACGCCTTATGGCGATTCGACATTCCACACTCAGAATATCATGCAATTTGCCGATGACGTGCGCGCAGCCACTGACGGCGGGCTCGACATCACAATTCACTCGGCAGGCTCCCTATTCCCACATGCCGAAATCAAAAGCGCCGTACGCTCGCGGCAGGTTCCGATGGGCGAATTTTTCTTGTCCCGCCTGTCTAACGAGGACTTGGCTTACGGTCTCGATAGCCAGCCATTCGTCGCAACCAGCTACGGCGACGCCGAGAAACTCTGGAATGCCCAAAAGCCTGTGATCACCGAGTTGCTGGCAGGCGAAGGCTTGATGCCTCTCTTCTCCGTGCCTTGGCCAGCGCAAGGTCTCTACACTAACGGCGAAATCGCGACAGTCGAAGACTTGAACGGTCTGCGCTTCCGGGCCTACAACGCCGCATTGGAAGAATTCGCAACCCTCGCAGGTGCCGCTCCGGTTCAGATCGAGGCGTCCAACATCCCCCAGGCCTTCACCACTGGTCAGGTTGCCGCGATGATCACGTCGCCCTCCACAGGCGTGAACTCGACCGCTTGGGATTTCGTGACGCGTTATTCGCCAATCAACGCGTGGGTGCCAAAGAACATCGTCGTTGTGAACAAGCGGATGTTCGACGGTCTTGATGCCGATGTGCAAGCCGCTGTGCTCGAAGCTGCTGCCGTTGCAGAAGTCCGTGGTTGGGAAATGTCTGCCGCCGAAGCCGACAGCAAAACCGCTGAATTGGCCGCAAACGGTATTGTTGTCTACGAACCGAGCGCCGAGTTGGTTGCAGGGCTGCAAGAGATCGGTACGACAATGCTGGACAACTGGAAGGCCAATGCCTCCGACAGCGCGCTCGCCATTCTTGACGCCTTCAACAACTAAGGGTCTCCTCCCGACTGGCCGACAGCACCTGTGTGTTGTCGGCTTTTTAAAACCAACATAGGATTATGTGCCATGGGACGGTTTTTACAAAGAGTGTATGATGTGTGCGGCGCAATCGCTGGGGGTCTGATCCTGTGCATTTGCCTGTTGATCAGCGCCCAGATCATCCTAAATGCCGTTGGGCGCATGATCCCTGATCTCTTGCCATCGACGATCCCATCTTATGCTGATTTCTCTGGCTTCATGTTGGCCGGTGCCACGTTCCTTGCCCTTGCACACACGCTTCGCGCAGGCGGCCATATCCGAGTGAGCCTTGTAACAGGGCGTCTGCCGCAGCGGGTGCAGGTCATTGCCGAGGGCTTGGTTTTGATAATGACCGCCGCATTGGTGGGCTATGCCACATGGTTCATGATCAGCCTCGTTTTTGAGAGCGTCCATTACGGCGACGTCTCATCTGGCATAATCCCCGTGGCCTTGTGGATTCCCCAAAGTGTTGCTGCGGGGGGCGTCGGCCTGTTGTTTGTCGCGGTGTTGCATACCCTTGCCGATTTGATCCGGCTGCGCAAACCGGTGTTGTCCACCCCGGGCGAGGCCTAGACCATGAGCGATCCCCTGATCGGACTGACGCTTCTCGCCCTTCTTATTGCCTTGTTAGCCTCCGGTGTATGGGTCGCAATCGCGCTGACGCTTGTCGGGCTTGCAGGGATCACGTTCTTCTCGAATGCCCCTGCGGGCCTCATCCTCGCCACGACCTTTTGGGGTCATTCCCACAGTTGGGCGCTGACGGCTTTGCCTCTTTTCATTCTAATGGGCGAAATCCTCCTGAGGTCGAGGATGAGTGACGACATGTTTACGGGCCTTGTGCCTTGGCTGGCGCGCGCGCCGGGACGCCTGCTCCATGTCAATGTGTTTGGCTGTGCGATCTTTGCTGCCGTGTCGGGATCATCAGCGGCGACAGCAGCAACGATTGGCCGGATGTCCGTGCCCGAATTGACCAAGCGTGGCTATCCAGAGAGCTTGATCATTGGCACGCTCGCAGGCTCCGCTACGCTCGGGCTGTTGATCCCGCCATCGATCATCTTGATCGTTTATGGCGTCGCAACCGAACAATCGATTGCACGACTTTTCATTGCGGCAATTGTGCCCGGTCTGATGCTCGTCAGTTTGTTTGCGGGCTACGTGGCGTTGCACGCATGGATGGACCCGGACCTTATCCCACCAATCGACGAGACGTTCTCGTTCAGGGAAAAACTCAAGGCGTCACGCAGACTTATTCCAGTGGCGCTTTTGATCATCGGTGTGATCGGGTCAATCTATGGCGGACTGGCATCGCCCACAGATGCCGCCGCCCTGGGCGTAGTGCTGTCGGCTCTGTTGGCTTGGCTGTCGGGCTCATTTTCCTGGAAACTCTTTGGCGAAGCCGTGATGTCGGCGACACGCACGTCCTGCATGATCGCGTTGATCCTATTGGGGGCCGCGTTCTTGTCTGTCGCAATGGGCTTCACGGGAATTCCCCGCAACTTGGCGGCATGGATCGGAGACATGAACCTGTCGATCACCACGCTTTTGATCGTTCTGACGATCTTCTTCATCGTGCTTGGCTGTTTTCTCGATGGCATTTCAGTCATCGTGCTGACCACATCTATCATCATGCCTATCGTGACTGCCGTCGGGATCGATCCGCTTTGGTTCGGCATCTACCTCGTCATCGTGGTTGAGATGAGCCAGATTACCCCACCGGTCGGCTTCAACCTGTTCGTCATCCAAGGGCTCACCGGCATCGACATCCTACGTATTGCCAAAGCGGCATTCCCTTTCTTTTTGCTGCTGCTGCTGGGCGTCGTGCTGATCAGCGTTTTTCCCGAAATCGTCACAGCACTGCCGAAATATATGGCGGGTTAAAGCGATGCAGCCGCCCGGCTAGCCTGATCATACTGACCTGAAAGCGCACGAAGATTGGCGGCGATCTCTCTCATTTCGTCTCCGGTCATATCGAGCCGAGACAGCCCATCCAGAAAGCACTGCTCACGGACAACACGGTAGGCTTCACACAAGTTCTCTCCATCTGGCGAGGTCCGATAGAAAACTTCCTTGCCGCGCTTTTCCGACAGCAGCAGGTTCATCTTTAACAGCTTACGCAGCGCATAGTTCACCGTGTGCGTATCTTCGATGTTCAGCAGAAAGCAGATATCAGACAGCCTTTTGTCTCGACCTCGATGATTGGTGTTATGCAGCACGAGAATTTCGAGAGGGGTAAGGTCCGTGTTCCCAGCCGCTGACATACAGCGCGTCATCCAGCGCGAGAATGCATTATAGGCAATGATCATGCCATATTCGATCTCGGAGGCTTCCCAGTTCTCGCCCTCCGCAAGGTGACGCGATGATACAATCCGGCGTTTGGGCTTTTTTTCTTCAACCATGTCCTGCCATATCCTCCATAATTTGCATGCGTAAAACTTATAAAATATGGGGAGATAGAGGTAACAGGTTTGCGACATAAGCGCTAGTGTTGGGGAACGGCCATGAGCGGTGTCCCGACATGCCTGTGGGTCGATTTCTGTTGAGCAGGGTGTTGCCAAATTTGCCAAATCAACGACCGCTGAAAGTCTTATCAACCACAATTAGAGCCCACAGAAATCATGCGCCGTATCTTTACAAAAATTAATACCTTATAAACCAAACGGTTATGGTGCCTCCATCGAGACCGAAAGATTGCCAAGGTTAGGGGCGAGAGTTCGAATCTCTTCGCCCGCTCCAATAATCACCGACCCCCGGTGATGACGATCAAGCCGCCTTCGGGCGGTTTTTTCGTTTCTTTTTTCGTGTCTCGGGTGATTGCCCTAGCGCAGCATCATACCGACGATCACCACCCCCGCATAAGGCCGCCCCCCTCGGTTCAGCACAATGCGGCCTAGATCGCGGGCCTCTGGGTCGATCTCGCGCATCCGCTCTAGGGCTGCGTTGGGCACCAAACGGTCGGCGCGCTCGGGCATCAGGTAGATCGCCTCGCCCGTTGCCTCGGCCTCAGACATCAAACCGAAATGATGCGGCAGGCCCAGCACACGCATCACCGGCGCGAACCCTTGGCCCATTGCTAGTCCGGTGCTCATCTGTCCGGCCTCGATCCAGCTGTCGACAAGGATGATCTGGCTGCCGTCATAGGCCCCTATCGCGCGCAAGGCAGGCGCGAGGCCGGACCAATCGAACACCTCTTCGGTACGGTCCCAATCGGCAAAGCCCTCGCGCGGGCCAAACAGGCCGGTTGGGATATGCACCACGAGCACCAGAAGCAGCGCCCAGATCACCCCTCCAAAGCCGACAGACGCCCAGCGCCAGACGCGACCTAGCCCCTGCGATACCGCCAATCCTGCGAGCGGAAGCGCGAATACGAAGCCGGGCATTGTCCAATGCGGGAACGAGGCGTCCGAAAATAGGTAAATCGCGTTGAAGATCACGATGGGCCAAAGCGCCAGATGGGCGAGGACGCGGACATCGCGTGCCCCAGTCACCCCGCGCCTCAAGGCGATCAGCGCAAGGATAAGCGTTGCGGGCAGCAGGTAGACCAGTTGCCCGGCCAGCATCGCCGCGAAATTGCCAAGTTGCAGCTCGCGCGCGGTGCGGCTGCCGTGGAAGCTGAACGAAGCCCAATCATTGGCAAGGTTCCAGATGATCACCGGGGCCACGCCAACCAGCCCCATTGCGACCACCAGCCAGAAGCCCGGCTGCAAGATCCAACGCCAGCGTCCTCGCGTCATAAACATGAAAGACAACACGCCGAACGGGATCAGCCCGGCTTGATATTTCGACCCCATCGCCAGCATCAAACCCAGCCCGCCGAGCGCCCAGAGCGCCAGCGACGGACGCTCGGAATCGGCCATGCGCACCGCTGCGTAGGCCACCAAAGCGCCGCCAAGGTTCAGCGGACCGTCGGGCACCACAAACGCGCCTGAGCCAAGCAGCATATGCGGCGCGGCCATAAACAGCGCGA